>PKUV01000113.1 GCA_003131315.1 Acidobacteriaceae bacterium | reverse complement strand
ACTTTTAACCGGACAGTAGTGGGGCTGGATTTTCGCCTACAATTCCGCGATTTCGCTTTGCACTTCGACATTACCTGGTGTGCCCGCACTCCCGTCTTTGATTACAAAGACTGCGTCTCCCCGCTCCCGCCTTCTCTCGCCGCCGAACACTACGAACAATCCGGCATTGTCACGGGCTCGTTCGGATTCCAAGGCGACTCCCTCGCCATCAATGGATTCGGCCATCGCGATCACTCCTGGGGGGGCGTCACTGGGAGGGTTTCCGCGGATGGGTCGCCTTCATGGCGCCGTTTGGCAACGGTTCCTATCTGCATCTTGAGCAGTTCAATGAAGAATCCAGCGGCCTTACGCGCCACGGTTTTCTCTACCACAACGGACGTAACCTCCCGCTCCGAGATGCCGAAATCTCCTGCGAAATCCCGCCCGGCCGCGAATACCCCACCCGCTTCACCGTCCGCCTCTTCGACAACGAAGGCGGCACGCACGACTTCTCCGGCACGATCCGCCTCACCTCGCCCATCCTCTTCGGACGCTGCCACGTCGGCGAGTCCTACGGCACCTTTAGCGACGCCCACGGCCACGAAACTATGGGCATCATCGAATACGGGTTCACGACCTGAATTCGGCTACAATTTTTTCGTCAGTGTACGAAAGTGGCGGAATTGGCAGACGGACCAGACTTAGGATCAATACAGGGCTGAGGCCGCACAATACATGTATCGAGAAGCTATACCCAGGGAATGACCCACAGGCGCGCGGCCTGGAAACTGGCCTGATCTAGGGTCATGTGATAGTCTTTTCCGGGTAACAACCAAACGCTTGTTTGCTAGTCGGGGATACCATCTTCGATCCGGCTTGTGCGCTTCCGGTTTCGGCGGAAGGAGTCGATGCCGCCCCGGCGGAACACTCGCAAGCGCCCTCTGGAGAAACTATGTTGCAACCGCATGATGATCTGATCCATCAGACCGGGGTGGAACCTTGGTGGCGTGAAGCCTGGTACTGGGGCTTCTACGATCGCCGGCATGATCTGCAGTTCGTATGTTACCTCGGCGTTTTTCCCAACCAGGAGCGCGCCGATGTAATCGCTGCTGTGTTCCAGGGGAATCGGGTTCTGCATCATCACATGAAGATGGATTACCACATCCCCGCGGACATTCAGGAAGATCGCTTGAGCTTCGGCCCGGTTCTCATGAAGAACGTGGAGCCGATGAAACAGTGGCAGGTTTACTACGTAAGTCCAGAGATACAGTTAGACCTTCGGTTCGACGCCGTCCACTCCCCCTACTCCTGGGCGGAATCGAAATTGTGGATGGAATCCGACAAGGCGGGAGCGTCCAGCAACCACTTTGACCAGGTCGGCAGGTTCACCGGCGAGGTCCGATTGCACAATGCGACGATTGCAATTGACAGCTTGGGCTACCGCGACCGGATGTGGGGCTGGGGCGGACGTTCCAAGTGGAAACAGTACATCATGCTGTGGCCGCTGTTTGACGAGTCGTTTACGGTCAATGTCTATCCGCAAGGGTTTACGGATGGATGCGAACAACTCTGCGGATACATCCTGCGCAACGGAAATCGCGATCTTCTTCAGTCGGCGGACTTCACCGTTCAGTGGCCGGAGAGCGGGCGCGTTCCAGCCGGGGTCCAAGTGGAGGTGGTGAGCACGGCGGGTGAAAGGCTGGCGCTGGAGGTGCAACCACTCAACATCGTGGACACCTCGGGTCACTGGCCACACCGCATCGGGCACTTGTTGTTTGGCACAGCGAAGTACACTTGCGGAGGACGCACGGGGTTCGGAGATTTTGCGTATTACTATCGAACCGAAGCGGAGAAGCCACATAGATGGCTGTGCACAGCAGCCCTGTAAGTGAGGTTGGTCCGAGGCAAGAGGTCCCGCGGTTGCGATATCGCGTTCACCAGGGGCAGCATGGCGATGAATGGATTTGCGTTCACGATGGCATTGCGGGTGCGCTGGGCGGAGGTGGACCAGCAGGGAATCGTGTTCAACGCACACTATTTGACTTATTTCGATGTGGGGATAACGGAATACTGGCGGGCGATCGGACTTCCGTATCCAGATGGCGTGGCGGGAACGGGTAGCGATCTGTATGTGGCGAAGGCAATGGTGAACTACCACGGTTCGGCTGGGTACGATGATGTGATCGAGATCGGAGTGCGAGCGGCCCGGTTGGGAAATTCTAGTGTCACGTTTGCGATTGAAATCCGGCGTGAAGGTCGGCTGCTGACGACCGGGGAAGTCGTGTACGTGAATGCGGATCCGGGAACGAGGCGGGCGCAGGCGCTTCCGGTCCGCGTTCGCCTAGCGATTGCGGCATATGAACGGAGTGCGGAACTGAAAGAGCGCTCTACGGTTGGGTAGTTAGATTCCCTGGTGGTCCGTCCAGCTTTTTGAACGCCGCCAAATACCCCTCTTTGGGAATCACATGACCTCTGATGCGGGAAACACAATCGGGGAGGGGGTGAGCATTTGGATGGGGAAAGGTCGGCAAGTGGAGAGCGTAAATCGCGAGATTGCAGTCTTCGAAACGTATTTTCGGCGATTTTTCCGGGGCGAGGACCGCTCCAATCTACAGTCGGCCCTCTTTAATGTTCCCGGACGATTGGTTGCGGGCTGCTGGTCCGATTACGAGAACATGGGCGCGGTCTTTGAGCAACTTCTGGCAATTATTCCGGCAGAGCAAATCGGCCGCCGGATGAAGAAAACAGCCGCGCGGCCTGGAATCTTTCAGATCACCTGCCTGCTGGTGAGTTATCTGATCGCGCGTCAGCAGGAGATTCTATTACGGCAGGTCGAAGGGTTGCCGTACAGTGATAAGAAGCACCTGGAGGAGATGTGTCTGCTCTTCGGCGCCGGACGGACGATTTTGAGCGTAGCGCGCAGCGATGGCGTGCATTTTCCAGGCGAAGCCCAGGATTCCATGCCCCTTCTCGATGATGGCGCGCAGCAGGCACTTATAAGGCAATTGTGCGAACCCTCGCCGCAGGATCTGTCCTGGAGGCGCCGTGCGTGGGCAACTCTCACCGCGTTTAACTTCTTGTTCCATGGTGAGATGCGGGACGGCATTTTCAATCACGGGCCTTACGATCTTGGAGGTGGCCGCTGTCTGCTGGTCAAGGAGCTAACGGAGTTGCACAACGACTATTTCCCATGGTCCACCCAGATTCGTGCGCTTCCTGCGGGATTCGTGCGGGCCATGATCCTGAAAGACGTAGAATGCCGTTTCGATGTGCTCGGCGGTATTGCCACGCAGCCGCAGGTATTCGAGGACAGGATCGTTCTCGATGGGCTATTCGAAATATCCAAGGGCCAACTGGTTCCCACCGATGAGTCTGCCGCTAAGAAGATCCTGGATGTTGTGTCGGAAAACAACAGAGTCCTCTATGAAGAATTCTGTAGTTGGGAGGAAATCCGGAAACTTCGCTACGGCACGCTTCTTCACGCGAATTTTCTGCGCGGTTTCTGGGAAATGATCCCTGGGAGTAGCGCCCATGAACTCGCCCGTCGCACAATTGCGGGATACGAGCGCTCTGGGGAAGCGCACTTTCCCGAGTTGTCTACTCGCCGAATTCCGTTGGTTATGGAGCACATCGCCAACACCGCTGGACCGATCTTTTCGCCGCTTCGACTCTGAACCAATCCGGCACTAACTGCCCTGGAAGTCTCATTTAGCGTACCAACCGTTGGTCTGATCGACGCTGTTTCGGGAGCTACGATGCATAAAGTTCAATCGCAGGTTACGATCTCGCGCTTATGGGTTTTGCCTGGCGGCGATTTCACCGTGGACTACTCCATCCTGGTGGAAGGGGGAGCCTCGCGAAATTATGTGGTGCCTTGCCCCGCATTTCTCATCGAGCACACTGCCGCGCTCGTTCTCTTCGATACGGGCCTCAGTCCTCGTGCCATCGATGACCCGGTCGGTTACTACGGGGAGGAGATCGCTCTATCCATGAAACTCCGCTTCTCCCGGGAACAACGGATTGACACGCGACTGGCTGAACTCGGATACCGTCCAACCGATGTCCGCCATGTGATCATGTCCCATCTGCACATTGATCATGCGGGTGGAATGTGCCTGTTTCCCCACGCAACATTCCACGCGTTTGCCGACGAACTGACCGAAGCCCGGGCAGTGCGCCACGCACCTCATGCCGTCTACAAGCTGGAGGATCTGGCTCCCGTCGAGAACTGCGCATGGAAGCTCTATGGCAGTGACGTAGATATCTTCGGAGACGGTAGTCTACGGTTTTTCAAATTGCCTGGCCACAGTGCGGGCGAGGGGAGCCTCCTCGTCAGGCTCGCTTCTCGCAATCTCATGCTGACCGCCGATACCGTGCACGTGCGCGAAGCTCTCGAGCGCGAAAAGCCGACCCTTTTTGACTGCGATCCGGTTGCAGCTGTCCGCAGTGTGCAGCGGCTCAAGCAGTTGATTGCGGAGAACGGTGCGGACTCCTGGATCGCACATGATGCGGAGGATTGGCAACGCTATTGCACCTTCCCGAATCCGCTAACCTAACTCAATTCCACACTGTTGTCGGCTCTCTTTCGCGGCGAAGCGCGCGATGTAGCGCTCGACGACTGGGACTGGCAGGACGCCGAAGCCGAACTGAAGCGGGCAATCGAACTGGCGACCGGTTACGCGGTTTGCCCACCCAGTGGCATGCTGAATTTCGAGTTTCCAGGGCCTCCCAATCCATCTCGGACCAATAGCTCTCAGCACGGCGCGCCGCGCTTGACTTGCAGCGGTTTTGGGCAGAAAATAACGAATCTACGGGACTCTACTAAACGTTTGTTTGGTCGCTCGGGAGCGTGACGCATGAAGTTCGGCATGTTGGTGAACACGCAGGACCCACCCTACGGGCGCAATATCGCCGGCTTGTATGAAGAGGTGTTGCGCGAGGCCGAACTGGCGGAAGCCGTCGGCTTCGACTCCGTGTTCGTGCCCGAGCATCACATGATGCCCGACGGGTATCTCCCGGCGCCGGCCGTCCTGCTGGCCGCGATTGCCGGCCGCACCAGGAAAATCCGGCTGGGGACGTCGATCCTTCAGTTGCCGGAATGGGACGCGATCCACGTCGCCGAAGAATGGGCGGTGCTGGACAACATCTCTCAGGGCCGCGCGATTTTGGGGGTTGGGCTCGGGCTGGTGGAACCGGAGTTTAGGCTGTTCGGCAAGAACATCAAGGATGCGGCGCCGCTGTTTAACGAGCAGGTACAGGTGATCCGCCAGTCCTGGTCGCAGAACCAGTTCTCCTATTCCGGCAAATTTCATCATTACGAAAATGTGAGCATCACGCCGCGTCCGGTGCAAAAGCCGCACCCGCCGATCTGGATCGGGGCCATGTCGGAGCCGGCTTTGAAGCGGGCCGCTCGGCTGGGTGACGGCTGGATTTCCGATCCCCTGCATCACATTAATGTCATGAAGGCTTGGGCGGATATTTACCGCAAGGAAGCGGCGACGCACGGCAACAAGACTGAAGCGGTGCTGATCCGCGATTGCTGGGTGGCCGAGACGCGGAAAGAGGTCGAGGAGGTGTGGTGGCCGGGGCTGCGGGCGATGCACCTGTTCTACAAGAATCTCGGGTTCTTCGAGTCGGGACGATTCAATACCGAATGGGAGCCGTGGGTACGCACCATCAAAGACGAGGAGTGGACCTTCGAACGGATTGCGCCGAATCGCGATATCGTAGGTACTCCCGCGCAGGTGATTGAAGAGGTGGAGCGCTATCGGGAAACCGTGAGATGTGAATACATCGTGTGCTATTTCCGGCATCCTACGGGACCCGATCACGAACACACCATGAAGTGCATTCGCATGTGGGGCGAGAAAGTGATTCCTTATTTTTCCTGACAGGCGAAAGCACGAAGATCGGATATCTGTTGGATACACATGGGGGGCTTATGATCAGCCGCCTCTAGGTCGCGATCAGACGAGCGCCTTTGTCGATCATTTGCTGAAGGAAGCAGACTTCGTGGAGGCGAACCGGGCCGCTGACGGACGGGAGCCACCATGCGGGTGGAGTTGGACGGCAAAGTCGCGCTTGTGACCGGGGCGAGCGCGGGGATCGGACGGGCGATTGCGATTGCGCTCGCGGCGAGCGGCGCGCAGGTGGCGATCAACTTCCGCAAGAATGAAGACGGAGCAGGACAGACTCTTCGGGTGATCCAAGACGCCAAGGGCCATGCCTGGACGTATTGCGCCGATGTTTCCGATCCGGGAGCGGTTGGTTGCATGTTTGTCGAGATCAGCGAACGTGTGGGCGGAGTCGACATCCTGGTCAACAACGCGGCCGACCCGGTTGCCAGCCAGCCGATCGAAGAATGGACGCCTGAGCTTTGGGACCGTGCCCTGGCAGTAAACCTGCGAAGTGTGTTTCTTTGTACGCAGGCGGCGATTCCAGTGATGAAGCAGCGGCGCTGGGGAAGGATCGTCAATATTTCCTCGATCGGAGCGGCGGCGGGCGGAACTCCGGGGACTTTGCCTTATGCGGCGGCAAAGGGCGGGGTCGAGACTTTCACGCGCGGTTTGGCGCGGGTGGCGGGGGAGTGGGGAGTGACCGTCAATGCCGTGTCGCCCGGTTCGATCGCGACCGAGATGCAGAGCCGGTTCGTGACGCCGCAATACATCCAGGAAAAGGTGAGCGAGACCGCCCTGGGACGTACGGGATTGCCGGCAGAGGTAGCGGCGGCGGTGTTGTTCCTGGCTTCGCCGGATGCGGCATATATCACCGGCCAGGTAATCCGCGTGGATGGTGGCAGGCGGACGTGATTCCGGCTAGAGTTGTATTGACCTAAACCGGGCGATCTGAGACGAACCAAGCGTTTGGTAGGCCGGAAGGGAGATTTGCCATGAGTGACGGGCCTTCGCAGCCCATGCCACTGATCCTGGCCGATGCCAACAACGACCGTTCGTCGTTGCCCAAGATTCACGAGCGCAACGTGAACGTAAAAGTGATTGACGAGGGGAAGCCGTACCTCCGCGTGTACGCTTCGCTGTTGGATGTGGAGCACAGCTTCCAGGCGGAGATGGTGGTGGACATCCACAGTGGCCGCATTGAGGAAGTGGCGGCGGCCATGGCGCAGCGGCCTTACAAGACATATTGTCCCTACGCCCTCGACAACGTGCAGCAACTGAAGGGCGACGTGATTGGACCGGGCATCAGCCAGCGGATTATCGAGAAGGTGGGACGCAACACCGGGTGCGTTCACCTGGTGGAGGTTTTCCAGGCGGCAGTGAGCTTTGCGGCCACGATTCTCATCGGCAAGCGGGCACGGGGGGAAGGGTTGGATGACGTGGCCATGTCGGAAGAAGAGCACCGCGAGCGCTGGAGGCCTCACCTGAAGAACACCTGCCAGGTATTTCGCGTGGACAGCCTGGCCGGTGAGAAGAAATAAGTGGGAGAGAGAATGGGACACATGCGGCTGAAAGGTAAACGCACTCTGGTGACTGGAGGGGCCTCGGGTATCGGGTATGCCATCGTCGAGCGCTTTCTGCATGAAGGAGCGGTCGCTGCTTTCGCAGACATCAACGCGGAAGGATGCAGGCGGGCAGAAAAAGAGTTCCGCAAAGATGGGCAAAAGGTGCGCGGGCTGATCGGCGATGTTTCGAAGTCGGCGGATGCGTCGCGGCTGGTGAGCGAGGCGGTGGAGTTCCTGGGTGGGTTGGACATTCTGGTCAACAACGCCGGGATCGACATCAAGGGGACCGTGGTGGATATCAGCGATGAAGACTGGGAGCGGCAGATCGGCGTCAACCTGGGTGGTGTCTATCGCATGAGCAAGTACGCTGTGCCAGAGATGATCAAGGCTGGCGGCGGAGCGGTGGTCAATATTGGTTCGATCGCCGCATTCCTCGGATACTCGGGTTTGGCGGCGTATGGGGCTTCGAAGGGAGCGGTTGTCCAGCTTACCCGCAACATGGCGGGCGACTTCGCCAAGCACAAGATCCGCGTCAATTCCGTGAATCCCGGCGTGGTGGATACGCCTTTGCTGGAGCACGCCTGCAAGGCGCAAGCCGGGGCCAATGGGGACTGGCAGGCGATCAAGCAGGCTTATTTCGATGGCCAGCTTCTAAAACGCGCGGCAGCCCCGGCGGAGATTGCCAGCGCAGTGTTGTTCCTGGCCAGCGATGAGGCAGGCTTTGTCACAGGCACGGCCTTGATGGTTGACGGTGGGTACCAGATCCAGGAATAAGGCCCAATATGCGATTACAAGGTAAAAGAGCGCTGGTGTACAGGCGTTGCGTTGCCGGGGGATGGCGGATTCGGCGCGCAGTGAAGTATTGCTGTTCATAATGCACCATAACCAAGGAGCGCGGGCAGTACGTTAGGAGAACAATGTCTGGAAGCGGCGGAAACAACATTGCGGTCGCCAGGAGCTACTTCGCGGCGGTGAACGAAACGCGGCTTGATGATCTGGCGGGAGTGTTTGCAGAGAATGGCGTTCTATCTTTTCCCATGCTTCCACCCATCGAGGGGCGGAAGGCGATCCGCGATTTCTACGCGGGAGTTCTGCAGTTTTATCCCAAGCGCTACGACGAGGTGACGCGGTGGTTTGTCAGCGAGGCGGGCGACGTGGCGGCAGAGATCCATTTTGAGGGCCGGACCTCCACCGGGCGTGACGTGATCTTCGACGCAGTGGACGTGTTTACCATCAAGAACAATCTCATCCAGAAGCTCAATATTTTCTACGACAGCGCCAAGGTGCTGCGGATGGTGGGCGACCTGCCGAAATGATTCTCCCCATGGCCGAAGAAGCAACCCAGTCCGATTCAGAGAAATTGGCCTACCTGCGGGGCCACGAAGATGAGCTGGGCATGCAGTGTGACCGGACGACGCTGCATTGGCGGCGGGCAACGCGTCGCACGGATCGTCGAGTCCTACAATCGAAGTGGGTTTACTCCTGTGAGACCGTCCAGTTTTCCGGACGGTGTTCTTGTTTTTGCCAGTGAACGTTGACCTGTCCGTAGCCGACCTGGCCTTCACAATGGAATTCGGCCGCGCAGAAGTAGTGATAGCCAGTCTTGTTGCGCTCCTGGAACGAGGTATTGAAGGCATTGAGGACTCTGGCACTGGCGCTGACACGATCCCCATTGCGGCCTTCCATTGCGAGTGCGAGCGCGGCGGGAGCCTGGCCTTTGGGCGCGTACTCAGCCTTCAGCATGGAACAGTGGATCAATTCGTTTTGTTTCCCTCGCCAGATGTATCCGAAAAGAATTTCGCGGCCGTCAGCCAGCGTAATCAGAAAAGTATTGAAGGCGAACCTGCTGGAGAACTGGGCGGAGGCCCAGATCCAGCGGCGGATGCCCGCGCGGGCACCCCAGCCCCAGGCGTGGTCGCGGACTCCGACGCCATCGATTTTGTAGCGTTCAGTTCCAACCCGCACTTCGCCGGTGTAGTGTCCCTGCTGTTCGTAGTGATGGCTGTTGGTTTTCTCGAGTGCGCCGTGGGATTGTCCCCAAAAGTAGGCGGGATGGATGGCGTGGAAGGTCGTGTCCACGCGGACGCGGCCATCATCGAAATAAAGTTCCCAGGTTTTGAAAGGTTCGAGTGGCCGGAAGAAGAGATGCCCGAAACCGAGGCGCTCCTCGCCGATGTCGCGGGGGATGTTAAAGTCCCAGCGGGTGAAGCTGCCGAGGAGGACGTCGTCGCGCCAGAGGGCGAAGATGACGTCGCCAACTTGCTGGTTGGGATGCACGCCGATGTAGCCGAAGCTGGAGAGGCGGCTGGCGGGATCAAAGAAATCAAAGTAGCAGGCTTCGCGCCAGTTGGGCTCTTCGCCGGTGGGATGGATGAAGTCGTCTTGCGGTTGAAGTTCAGACATGGGAGTTAGCACCCGGCATTCAGCCTCTCGGACGGCGATGACCTGCCGACCGTTCTATTTGAGTGGTGTTGCAGCAAATCCTAAGGTCGCTTCGGCCTCGATCACAGCCTGGCGCGTGGTTTCAAACGCTTCCGGTGAAACGGAGAGGCTGGTCAGGCCCGCGGAAATCAGCCTGGGAACGAGTTCCGGGTAGCGAGATGGCGCATTTCCACAAATGGAGCAAGGTTTTCCCGCGGCTCGACAGGCCTTCGCGATTGCTGCGATTGCATTCTGGACCGCAGGGTCGCGTTCGTCGAATTCCTTGGCCAAGCGAGCGCTGTCGCGATCAATTCCGAGCATAAGCTGCGTGAGGTCATTAGAACCGATCGAGATACCGGACACCAGCGGCAGAAATTCGTCAATAAGCAAGACGTTTGATGGGACCTCGGCGACCATCCAGAGTTCGAACTCCGGATCGGCAAACAGGCCCTCCTGTTCAATGATCTCGCGGCATCTTTTCAGTTCCCACGGGAAGCGGACGAAGGGGAGCAGCAGGCGAACGTTTCGCAGGCCTCCGTCGCGCACGCGCTTCACCGCCCGGAGTTCGAGGCGAAAACTTTCGGGATCAGCAAGGTAGCGGGAGGCGCCGCGAAAGCCGAGCATGGGATTTTCTTCGCGCTGCTCGTATTGGTCTCCACCTTCGAGGCCGGCGTATTCATTGGATTTTAGGTCCAGCGTTCGAAAGAACACCGGTCGGGGTGCGAATTCCTGGGCGACTGTGGCCAGGCCATTGGCGAAGGAATCGATGAACGCAATGTCGCCCCCGTCGGCGATCAGCTTCTTGGGATGGATTCCCATGGAGAGCGCAAAAAACTCGGCGCGCATTAAGCCAACGCCGTCGCAGGGCAGCTTGGCATACTTGGCCGCCAGTTCGGGAAAGCCGAGATTGATGTAGACGCGGGTTTGAGTGGGGGGGCGATCCATCAGTTGTCGAGAAAAATCTCGCCTTTCTGGTTCAAGCTGATTCTGCGGCCGTCAAGACCGTTGGTGTGTTGCATCGCACTGGCCATCACGCAAGGCAGATCAAATTCACGCGCGACGATCGCCAGGTGAGACGTGGCCCCACCGGCAGTGCAGACGATGCCCTTGATCTTGGCAAAAAGCGGGGTAGCGGCGGTGGCCGATGCCGATTGCATGAAGAGGATCACGTCCGAGAGGTCCTCTCGCATGAGGCGGAGGACATCCGGAATAGTGTCCACGACGCGCAGCGTGCCCTGGCATTCGCGGCCGGAAGTGAGCATGCCTTGTCCAATTTTTGGCATCAGGCGCCTCCTACCCGGCGGGACTGGTCCGCCCAATGTTTTTCCCGCAATACCCGTTTGAGGAGCTTGCCGGTTGGGGATTTGGGGAGGGCATCAAGGAATTCTACCGAGGTCGGCTTCTGATAGCTGGCGAGGTGAGGGCGGCAGCTCTCGATGATTTCTTCGGCGGTCGCGGTGCAGCCTTTCCGCAGCACGACGCAGGCCTTCACAGTTTCCCCGTACACGGGATGAGGGACGCCGATCACAGCACATTCCTTTACGGCTGGGTGCCGGTAGATGATCTCCTCCACGCGGGCGCTGAAGATGTTTTCGCCTCCGGAGACGATCATGTCCTTCTTGCGATCAACCACGTACATGTAACCGTCGGCGTCCCAGGTGGCGATGTCCCCGGTGTGGCACCAGCCTCCGCGCAGGGTCTCAGCCGTGAGTTCGGGCATGTTCCAGTAACCGCGCATGACGTTTCCGCCGCGCACAATCATCTCGCCGGGAGTTTTCCCGTCGCGTGGGACATCCTGGTCGTTTTCGTCCACGACCCGGACGTCGCAAAGAAGGGCCTCGCGGCCGCAGGAGCGGAGCAGCCCGGGATTGTCTTTCAACCCGCGGACGTGATCTTCGGGACCCAGCCAGGCCGACATGATGCTGACTTCGGTTTGTCCCATATATTGCAGGAAGCCTATGTCCGGGAACATTTGCATGGCGCGTTCGAGGGTGGCGGGCGCGAAGGGGCCGCCGCCGTAGGAGATGAGGCGGAGCGTGTTGGTGTCGAAGTCGCGGAAGTCGGGCACGTCCATGATGTAGTTCATCATCGTGGAGATGGCGAGAAGACTCGTGACGCGATGCTCCTGGACGATCTGCAGCACGCGGCGCGGCTCAAAGTTGAGAATGATGACCTTGGCGCCATGGAACATGTAACTGTGCGGCAGCAGCACTGCGATGTGGAACATCTGGCCCATGATGATGTAGACGTCGTTGGAGGTAATGTGCTCAGCAACGGTCATGTTCACCATCGTCGTGAAGGCGTTTTTATGGGTGATCATAGCGCCCTTCGCCACGCCCGTGGTGCCGCCGGTGTAGCAGATGAAGTAGAGATCGTCATCGCCTACGGTGTGGACGGTTTCGGGTTCGGAATTTGCGCACGTAGCGATCCACGCATCGTAATCCGTGTCGAAACCATGCCCATTGCCGATACCGACCACCAGTTCGATGAACGGCAGACCGGCGCTGATCGAGCGATAGCAGTCCGCGTATTCGTTACTGACCAGGATGACGCGAGGCGTGCCGTCACGCAGCGTGGCCGCGACTTCTTCGGGTGTAAACCGCCAGTTCATCGGTTCAACCACGATTCCAGTTTTGGCACAGGCCATGAAGAGTTCGAGGTACTCAAGCGAATTTCTGGAGTAGATAGCAACGCGGTCGCCCTTTGTCAGTTGTCGGGCGAACAGAGCATGCGACAAGCGATTGACTCGATCGTTAAATTCTTGCCAAGTCACCTGGCGGCCGGCGTTAGCGTCAACCAGCGCGATCTTATCGCCATAGCGGCGTGCGTTACGCGATGCGATGAGGCCGATGTTCACTTGCGCTTCACCTCGCCGAGTTGCAGATCCCAGAGCGGAACGCCGCCCGGTCGCAGGATCTCCGTCTGGATGAGCAGGCCACATCCGGGACACACGTAAGTCTGGAAAACGACAGAATCGTCGATGTAATTATTCGGATCCAATATGTGCGGATTGGCTGCGGTAACCGGGTGCGATTCGGTTACGCAGTGCAGCTTGTAATTGTCGCGAGCACTGCTGATGCGGGTGTGACACTTGGCGCAGGCGAGGAAGTCCTCGCTGCCGCTGCCGACCAGCAACAACCCTTCTGCCACTTGGCGGGCGCCGTCCACATTGGCTTTGAAATGCTCCTTCTTCGGCGCGTTGGCCAGGCGCCCGGCACGAAGTTGATCGCGGGTGCGGTCGGTGGCGGCCTTATCCAGCTTGCCAGTCCGATCGAATACCACACCATACGCCTGCTTGGCCCAGTCCGCGGTAACGCTGCCATTCACCAGGTCGCGGCGCACGGATTCCGGATCGCGCTCGAGCGGATCTCCGTAGCCACCGGCGCCTGCCCAGGCAAGCACAAACACGTCGTCGGGAAGGGCGGGGATGTCAAAACTTTTCGGCGCGAGATACTCAGTCTTGCCGGGCAGATCTTCCAGCGTGTCAGGCATCTTGCCCGTCTCGCTCATGTAGGATCGGACGCGGGCGTCGCGCTTGATGGTATAGCGGTTAGTCGAGGGAGGCGATCCGCCGAACAATCCCGGCGGAGGAACCGCAGCGTGGCCGGTTGCGGTAAAGAAGGTGAGCCGATCAGTCTTGTGCGGAATGAAGGCGAGTTCGGCGGAGTTGCCTCCCCGGAACTTGCCGGCACCACCGGCATTTTTCAGTTCACGCCGCCATAGATAAAGGATGGGATAGAACCGTTCGTGTTCCTCAACGTTGGGCATGGTGCTTTGCAGGTCCCAGGGCCAACCGCCGGTGTCCACGCCGTCGCGCCACGAGAGGCCGGCCAGTGCGGCGCCAACCGGATCGAGCAGGAAGGAAGCGAATGGAGATTTGCGCTGATCAATTCCGTTGAATGCGGCAACCGGATACATGGCCGCTCCCATGCAACTTTGCACCTCCTTGCGGAGTTCGGGATCGGAAGAACAGGCCAGCATTTTCGAGATAACCAGTCCGGCCAGCGCAATGGTCTGCAGCAGCGTCAGCGCGGGTGCGGCGCTTACCGCGGCGGGATAACTGGCACAGGTTAGCGTCCCCGGGGTCGCGTTGAATTCACAGTGACGGTAGGCGCCTTCGACCACGAACATCTGGTCGAACAGCATCTGGGCGCAGATCATGGAGGCGATGGCGCCTTTCCACGCGACCATGGTGCAGTTCAGCGTGCCGGACTGCGGGTCGGTGCCTTCGTTGGAGAAGATGAGCTTGTTGCCTTTTTTGGTGAGCGTCAGAGCGTTGCAGTAGATATGGCGATCCTGCGTGTTCGCCATCTCGATCCAGCCGACCTCGCGCCAGGTGCCGTCGGGAATGGTTTTCAGGCGGGCCAGGAAAGCCTTTTCGGAATCGTTCTGCAGTTTGCGGATAACGCCTTTGATGGTTTCCGGGCCGTAGCGCTTGATGAGACTGAGCATGCGCTCGCGGGCCACATTGCAGCCAGCGATTTCGGCGCGCAGATCGAGGGCCACCAGTTGCGGCATGCGGGAGCGGCGGATGTATTCCTCTTCAATATCGCGGCGCAGGCGGCCTTTCTCAACTATCTTCACCGGCGGAATGCAGCCGGCTTCCCAGAAGATATCCGGCGCCTGGGGATTGAAGCCCCCGGGGGAAGTACCGCCGAGATCCCACTGGTGGAGCGTGTTGCCCACCCAGCAAAAGAGTTTGCCCTCCCAGAACAGCGGAGCGATCAGGGTGACATCGGACTGATGCGTAGCTCCAATCCACGGATCGTTAGTCAGAAAGATGTCCCCATCCTCGATGCCGGGGTTACTGGAACGATTTTCCAGCGTCCACTTGATGGCAGAGGTAGTGGCAGAGCCAAGGTATTGCAGGAAGGGACCGAAAAAAACGAAGTCTCCGTTCTCATCGAGCAGGCAAGGATTGAAGTCGTGCCCGTAGGCGCAGATGGGCGAGCCCGAAATCTTCATGATGGTGTTGCCGTGCTCGACATTCACGTTCCACATGGCGTGGCGCACGACTTCGTAGGTAACCGGATCGATGCTTGCCTTGGCAGCGGTGTGCAGCTTGAGGCCGCGATCGATCGAGAGTTTTTTCGGCGCCACATACGGATAGGTGCGGCCATCCCATTGTGCGGATGATGAAGTCATGAGCGAGTCTCCTCAGTCGGACAACGTCAAAAGAAAATTTCCGTAACCATCAAAATGTCCTTCATCACGCGGCGGAATGACGATGGTGGTTTCGGGCAACTGGACAATGGCTGGGCCCTTCACGACCGCGTTGGTTTTAAGTTGCGCCCCATCGTAAATGGGCGTGGTGCGGAATGCCTTAAAACGGCGCCAGTAAACCTCCCGGCGATCGATGGCGCCGGCAGATTTGACGGACGTCCTTTTCTGGAGCGACGGCCGGCGAATGCGGCCGCGGGCCCGCACGCGGAAAAGGCCGACTTCAATTCCGGCGGCAGTGAAGGCCGAGCCGCGCCCGTGAGTGCGTTCGTATTTCTCGATGAACGCAGTCTCAAGTTCCTTCATGTGCTGGTCGCTGAGCTTGCCGTAGCGCAGCGGAATTTCGACGGTGTGGATCTGGAGTTTGAACTTCATTTCCACGGCGCGCTCGATGGCAATATCGCTGTCTTTCAGCCCATCTTTGTGGAGCTGCAGACGGGCTGGCCGTTCGAGTTCTTCGAAAATCTGGTTGAACTCCTTGCTGGGGAACGGTGCCATGAACAGGCGCGATGTTTCGTAAACGTGCAGAAGGTCGGCCGCCTGGACTCCCAGCGCCGACCAGGTGGAGGCGGTGGCACCGAGCGGAACTACGACCTGATGGCAGCCTAATTCGCGGGTGTACTCGGCGACGTGCGCGCCGGCTGCGCCTCCGTACCCGTAGACGACGAAATCGCGGGGATCAAAGCCGCGTTCGACGGTCATCTGGCGCATGAGTTCTGCCATCTGGAACTCAACGATCTGGACGGCTCCGGCAGCGGTCTCCACTGCGGACATGCCGAGCACGCGGCCCACTCTGTCCATGGCGGAGGTGGCGGCGGTCTTGTCGAGTTGCAACTTCCCTCCGAGGAAGTAATCGGGATTGTAGTAGCCGAGAATCAGGTCGGCGTCAGTGACCGCAGGGCGCGTGCCACCGCGACCGTAGCACGCGGGGCCGGGATTGGCTCCGGCGGACTCGGGCCCGACTTTGAGGCTCTCGGTTTTCTCATCCACCCAGATGATGGAGCCGCCGCCGCTGCCGATCGAGATCAGATCGAGGTGGGGGGCGGAAAATGTGTATTGATTTACGGTTGTCTCCGTCCCGGAGAGGGGCACGCCGTCGCTCACCAATCCGACATCGAAGCTGGTACCGCCGACGTCGGAGGCGATGACATTTTTTTGCTTAAGCAGCGAGGCGAGAAAGCCGGTGGCAGTGAGGCCCCCAGCGGGCCCGGAGCCGATAGTGAAAACCGGCTTACGGGCAACTTCCGCAGCGCTGGCCACGCCTCCGGAGGATTGCATGATGACAAGCGGCCGGCGATATCCGAGGGCACGGGCTTGTTCCTCGATGCGAATGACGTAGCGCGACATAAGGGGACCGATGAAGCAGTTGATGGCGACAGCGGCGGCGCGCTCGTACTCGCCGGGTTTGGAGATCAGTTCATGCCCGCAGGTAACGTACACGCCAGGCGCCATTTCTTCAATCATTTCGCGCACGCGGATCTCGTGGGCAGGATTGGCAAATCCCCAGAGAAAGCAGATGCCGATTGCCTGTACGCCCTGGTCGAGCAACTCGCGGATGGCGGTGCGAGCTTCGCCTTCGTTGAGCGGCAGGAGAACTTCCCCGCTGAAGTCGATGCGCTCGCTGACTTCGCGGATCAGGCTGCGAGGGACGAGGGGAACCGGCTTCTGATGGCGCGAGACGTGGTGGAGTTTGTCAAGTGGGAGTCCGGCGGAGCGGCCGACAGAACGCATCATGATGATGGCGTCGGCGTGACCGCGGGTGGTGAGGAGACCGGTTTTGGCGCCCTTGCGCTCCAGCAATGCGTTGGTGCCGAGAGTGGTACCGTGCAGCAGAAGCTGCGTGTTCGACATCAGGTCCTGCAGAGTCAGGCCGAGTTTGGCGGCGGCGGCCTCGAGCGCCGCGAAAAAGCCTTTGGAAGACTCTTCCGGCGTAGAGAGCACTTTGGCGATAGTCAGACGTCCCGCCTGGTCGCGCACCACGCAATCGGTGAACGTGCCACCGATGTCGATGCCGCAGAAATACTTGTTCTTGTCGTTAGCTTTGTTGGTGGCCGCGTTGGCGGCAGGTTTAACCTTGCGAGTGGACATTGTGTGCCGGCACCTCTTGGTTAATCACTATAGGCCAGAAAAAATCGCCTTCCGTGGTGGCCATAAACTTCCACATGGAAGGCGGTTCCTTTTGCGAAAGTAAAGTCTCGATCAGCGGGGCGGCCGCGGATTGGAACTCCTGGCGAATCCGCTGGTCGTAGCTGCTGCCGAGTCCTGCCAGATGGAAAAATGAGCGCAGGTGATTGGCGAACAAGTGGACGCCGTATTCTGCCTGAAAGCGGGGCGACCATTCCGCAGCTTTCAGATAAAGTTCGTTTTGCGCCTCGGCGGCACAGCGCTGGATCAACGACATTTCGGAGAAAGGAATGGGCAGAATCTGGTCGTCGGCAGCGCGCGTGAAGAGGCGCCCCGCTTGCAAGGACTCCGCGATGTCCGGCGGGTTCAGCAGCATGCTGCCGAAGAGCCGGAACTCGGCAGCCGCTCCTTTGATCCGCAGGGCGACGGCGAGGTTGGCAAAGGGATTCCTGACTTTGGTTTCCGCCCACGGAAGAAAATCATTCTGGAGATCAGTAAATTCCAGGATGACGAGCTGAGAACCATCGCGGGCGGGGTACGGACCGTGGCCGAAGATACCATCTCGCTGCTCGCCGTGCAGGATGAAGCAATAGAGTTCGAGGGTGGCCATCATGCGGCGAAGCTGGTGGATGGTTTCCGTTTCCATCGGCAGTAACTGCCCATCGATTGCGCTCGCAGTTGGGGCTGGGAGGATTTCCTGGGTGTTATTCGCTTGTTCTGGGAGAAGCAGTCCATCGCTACGATAAGCGCGACAAACACGGCTCCACCAGTCGATGATGAAACCCAATTCTTCGATTTTCTCCTCCGAGAATCCACTGTCAGGCAAGAGGCCGCAGTCAAGCATAATTTGCTGCCGCGCTCCCAGGTAACTGCACATCACGATCGAGAGTGTCAGGTAGTAAGGACGCGAGCACAGGCGCTGCATGCGTCGCCCCAGCTCTTCCGGGGAAGCGTAATTCGACAACTCGCGGAGGAACTCGGCGCCCTTTTCATAAATGCAGTGCCAGCCGATCGAGGACCGGCGAGGGATGTCGAAGAGCACGGAGCGCAACCCGGCACGCTTTTCAGCTTGCATGAAGGACTTTTGGGCATCTCCGAAGAGGCGGATGCACCGGTTGATCTCTTCGGGCGAAATCGGGTTGTGCACGGCGCTCATTTCGCTATTTCGCTACGATGGGCGAATAAATCGGCCCATCGGTTTTGGCAATGTGGCTCAACACCACCGGCGCCTCGCGACCGGTCAACAGGTCGTCGAGGTGCCGGTCAATTGACCGGCGGAAATTCTGGCGGATCCGGTCCGCGAAATCGGACAACGGCAACTCTTGCGCGAACGTATTCAGGATGCAGGCGTATAGTTCTGCCCCATACTCCACGCGGTAGCGGTCGTCCCAGTCAATCATGCGGCGGTAGAGTTCGAGCTGAGCTTCGGCGGCTGCCTGGGTGATCGCATCCATTTCTTCTGGCGACACGGGGCGGATTTCGCCGCCGTCCACCCGCAATACTGCTTGCGCGACGATGTTTTCCTCGTAGGACGAAGGAACCGTGGTCATACTGCCCATCAGCACGATCTTCGCTTGCACCCCGCGAAGGCGCATGACCCGGGCTACAGCATCACAGCCGGGGCGCGCGTCGGTATGTGCCCAGGGGAAGAAGTTCTCTCGCAGGCCAATCAGTTCTTTGACCACCAGCACGTCCCCGTTAGCGAGGGCGTAAGGTCCGTGATGGAAGACTCCAATGCGTGCCTCTCCGTTGAGGATGAAGGTGTAGAGTTCGAGGGTCGCAATCATGCGGCGGATCTTGTTCTTGATATCTTCGGGCCAGCTTCCACGCAGCTGTGCAGTGAGGTCTTCCACATCCTGCTTCGAAAGAACAGGCACCGTGAAATCCGCGTCGTCAGGAAGGTGGCGGCCATCGCTGCGATAGGACTTTGTAGCACGAGCCCAGAAGTCGAGGACAAGGGCGAGTTCATCGACGTCGTCCTGCTGCTTCTTTCCCAGCAGCCGAAGCTGCTCGCGGCCGTTGAAGTAGCCAAGCATGAGCGAGTTCAGATGGATGGAATTGGCGCGCGAACAGAGCTTGCGCATATCGCGGCCGATTGCTTCCGGCGTGACGTGTTGCAGCAATTCGAGGAGAAGCGGTCTCAGGTTTTCGTAATAGCAGTAGCTTCCCAGGATGAGCCGTCCCGGCAGATTAAACAGTGGCGAGATCATCGCCGAGCGCTGCTGCTCGCGAAAGAAGCGGCGCACGCTCTCTCCATAGTCGCGGAGATAGCCGTTCAAGACCTCAAGCGACGGCGCTTGCCGGATGGTTTGGTCAGTCGCGAACATGGGGCCCGGGTTAGAGATCCGCCTCCATCGAGGTCGGTTTTATCTGTGTGCTCATTCGGTTGCTGCTTTCCAGACTTCGGCGATATCGCGTACTCGTACAGCTTCCTCCGGCGCCGCGATCTTTACGCCGTCTTCCAGCATGATCATGCAGAAGGGACAGCCGGCAGCGATACTGTCGGCCCCCGGTTGCCAATCGTTGGCGGAAGCGGTTCTGGTTCATGCTCGTGCTGACTTGATCGAAGCGGTCAACCGGTCTTCCGATTTGCCAGCGACGCCAATGGCGGTAGATGCCGTAGCAGAACACCGCCAACGTGATCGCGAACAGCACGTACGTTACCCAAACCCGGGTGATGTCGAAATAGACTTGGCGCGTCGGCGTCATAGGGTGGCGGCGGAAGTTTCACGTTTCTTGGCGGCTTCAATCAACCTGGGAATGAATGCGCGATAGTCCTCGATGACCCCTAATCCTGCCACCTGAAAGATCGGCGCTTTGTCATCTTCGTCGAAGATACTGGGCACGAGCGAAGCAATACCTTCCGCTGGACCGCGTGCCTGAGTGTCCAATTTGAAATCGCTCGATGGAATCTCGGGATCGAGGATTTGCTTGAAGCAGACGACCAAGTGCATGGACGAGTCCCCGGTGGATTGAGTGACCAAACGTTTGTTTGGTCGGTATGATAGTAGGGGTCTCGGGTTAGGTTGTCAAGAGCCGGGACTGGAAGAGCCGGGACTGGAAGGGATTGACGGGGCCGGTTCCGCTCTGCTATAGATCAAACGTTTGGTTGGTAAAAGGGGGAGCTGACTCCAGCTCGTCGCATCTGCTGCCGGGGTGGGACCTTGGCGCCGAGGAGCTGAGGTTTAGCGACGGAGAACGAATGGCAAAATATGACGTCGTAGTAATTGGGGCAGGAGCGGCGGGACTGACCGCGGGCGCGTTGCTTGCCAAGCATGGCAAGAAAGTTGTGGTCATGGACCGCGAGAAGCATCTGGGCGGCCGGGCGATGGCTGTGCCCTTTGAAGGCTACCGGCTCAGCCTGGGTGGGCACCTGCTGGAGGATGGCGGCTCGGGGATCACCAAAATCATTTCGTACCTTGGTGGCGAACTGAAGCACGGGCTCACCAGCAAGGGCATGCCGGTCTGGGTGGATGGCAAGTGGCAGAGCGTGCAGGCGCTCTACAGTACAGACAAGAATGAACTCAAGAAGGTCATCAAGACTCTTTGTGATACCGACTGGAAAGAACTCGACAAGTGGGACGACAAGCCCATGCGCGAGTGGCTGCTGCAGTACACGAAGAGCGAAGGCGTCATCGCGCTCTTCGAGTATATCGCCTGCGCCGAATGCCTCACCGACAAGTGGTGGGACCATTCCGCCAGCGACAATCTCTATACCCGCAAAATGCACTACATGGAGCGCCGCGTCGCTGGGTACTCCTGCTGGCCCGAAGGGGGATGGCACGGCATCTTTGACAAGCTGGCGGCGGGACTTAAGGCCAACGGCGGCGAGCTGTGGACCGAAACCAGCGCACAGAAGGTCATCATCGAGAACGGCCGCGTAAAAGGTTTGGCGTTTGAGAAAGGCCCGAAAGCGATGATGACCGAAGGCTTCAACTGGGAGGTAATTGAAGCCGATGCGGTGATCAGCACCCTGCCGGTATGGAATGTGCTGAATGTGGTACCGGAGAAAACGCTTCCGGACTGGTACGCGACCAAGATCAAGACCCTGGCGGCGGACGAATACAAAGTCTGTTGGCTCGGCATGTATGTCGCCAGCCATGAGCCCATCTTCACCGGCCTGGATCCCACCGAACTGGCCATCTGGTTTGATTCACCGCACAGCCGCCTGCCGGGCTGGGCGTTCCTGGCGACGGGCTACGATCCCTCTGTCGCTCCGCTTGGCGTTCATCTCTACAACTGCGGGTTTGCCTACCAGGGTGCGCGGGACCAGGGATGGATCGAGCAAAAGTTCAACCTGATAGAGAAAGATCTGGCGGCGTTTTATCCCGAGCGCTGGACAGGGAAGAACATTATCTGGAAGCGGCGGCACGTGGTACAGCAGCCGGCGTTTGGAGTGTTTCAGAAGCCGGCGTTGGTCGGGGTGTTTCGTCCGGACTACACTGCCCCGGGGGTGGAGGGATTGTGGTTTGCCTCCGAAACCTTCCGGTCGCGCGGGATTGGCGTGGACCGCGCGGCACGGGCGGGACTGACGTGCGTAGAACAGATCTTGGGAAAAAGAATTCCTGAGTTCAAGGAATCTTGGCACGACTGATGCTTGCGGAACGCAAAAACCTGGTCATCGGCAGCAGCGACAACGTCGTGATTGCCTTGGGTTACCGGCCACATGACGACTTGGAATTTTGCGACGAGAATTGGGAGATTCCCAGTTACCGCATAGGAGATTGCGAGGAGCCCGGAACCATCTTGGATGCCATCACCGCAGAGGCTAATATTGCCGCGCGCATCTAGAATAGGTCGCGGAACCATAAGGAGGGTTATTTGCCCGAAGCCCACGAGTCTGCGAAAGCCAATGTCCGTATGGCCGAGATCTTGGACAGTGCGGCGAAGTTTTTTTATACCAAGGGGTACCACGCAACTTCCATCGAAGATGTGGCACGAGATGTGGGCATGCTCAAGGGTTCTCTCTATTACTACATCAAGTCGAAGGAGGACCTGCTTTACGGCCTGCTTCTGGACGTGATGGAGCAAGGCACGGGAGGAGTCGAGAAGGCGCTTGAGGGCGTGAAAGATCCGGTGGAGCGCCTAGAGAAGGGAATTGAGCAGCACGTCGAACACATCATCCGCAACCAGGTGCGTGTCGGGTTGTTTCTGCATGAGTTCAACTCGCTCTCCGGACGGCGCAGACAGCGGGTGCAGGAGTCGCTAAAGAAATATCAAAAGATTTTTACCGGGATCATCAAGGACGGTCAGGCTTCCGGTGTCTTCATAAGCGGTGACCCCGATCTCCTGGTAAACGCGATACTGGGAATGTGTAACTGGATTTATCGCTGGTACCATCAGAAAAACTCGCCGAAGCTGGAAGTGGTGGAGAAGACATTCGTTGGCTTGATCATGGGTGGAATTGTGAAACGGGAAAGGTGAGCAGGGAGAGAATAATGAGCAATCAAGCGATGCAGGTAGCGGACGAGGTCGGGGGACTCAATTTCGACCTGGGGAAAGAAAAAGAGTTTCTCCGTCAGAATGTACGGGCACTGGTGGAGCGCGAAGTTCCGCGGGAATACGCCCGCGAGTTGGACGAGAAGGAAGAGTTTCCGCACAAGGTGTGGAAGGCGCTGGCGGAAAGCGGCTATCTGGGAATTCCCATCGCTGAGGAATATGGCGGAGTGGGCGGCGACATCGTGGATATGGTCATCGTCACCGAGGAATTGGCGCACCGCAGCGGTTCGATCGGGCTGACGTTTTTCATGTCGAGTTGTTTTGGTGCGAAAACGCTGCAATTTGCGGGCAGCGAGATGCTCAAGCGCAAGTACCTCCCGCTGTTGGCAGAGGGGAAACTCATGTTTTCTTTCTCCCTGACCGAGCCCGATGGTGGCACCGACGTGCTTGGGGCAATGAAGACCCGCGCGGTGGAGAAGGACGATCACTGGGTGATCAACGGGCAGAAGGTTTGGACCACCTCCGCAAATGTGGCCGACTACCTCGTGGTGGTCGCGCGCAGCAATGAGAACGTGGTCAAGAAAGCAGACGGCATCTCGGTGTTCCTGGTGAAGACAGACACGCCCGGGGTGCGCCTCCGCAAACTCGACAAGGTCGGTATTCGGGCCACGCAGTCGTTCGAGGTTTTCTACGACAACGTGAAGGTGCCAAAAGATCACCTGATCGGCGAGAAGGACAAAGGGTTCTATCAAACGCTGGCGATGCTCAACAACGAGCGCATACTGACTGCTGCACTGTGCCTGGGAGAGGCTCAGGCAGCGTTCGAAGATGCGCTGCAATATGCGAAAGAGCGGCGCGCGTTCGGCAAGCCCATCGGGCAGTTCCAGGCGATCCAGCACAAGATTTCCTGGATGCGGACGAAGGTCGAATTGGCCCGGCTAATCACCTATAAGGCGGCGTGGCTGCAATCGCTCGGCCGCGACTGTGCTATCGAGGCTAACATGGCGAAGTTGGTGGCGGCGAACTTCGCCTGTGAGGTAACCGACGCCGGCATGCAGGTCCTCGGAGGCTACGGCTACAGCCGTGAGTATGATATGCAGCGCTACTGGCGCGATTCCCGCCTGCACAAGGTGGGGCCGGTCAGCGATGAGATGGTCTTGAACTTCATCGGCGAACGGATGGGATTGCCACGCAGTTACTGAGCCTGAATTCCGAAGTTCCGTATTTTGTTTTCTCGTAGACATGCTCGCGACGCCGCCGAAGGATGAACTTCATCCAGCGCCACCAGCGCGCCCTCGGCCTTCGAAACGATTTTGTGTTTCACCACCAGGATGTCTCCATCCTGAAACCACAATCGCGCACTGCCGCCAGCAATTTTCCGCTCAACGAATCTTTGGGGCGAATCTCTCCATCCACGGCAAGAGGACGAATGCGAACTTCCCCAGTTCCGCCGCGCTTACTCATGGCAGATCCGCTCCCGGCAGTCGAGGTTCCAGCTTCGCACAAGTCTCTGCGAAAGGCGCTCGCCCTTCGCAGCAGCCAGTTCCTTCAAGTCTTCCGGGCGATCGACGTCTAGCGCAATCCCCGGCAGCTCGAGCACAACGCAGGGCTTTCCGGTGGCCTTTGCCGCGGCGAGATGTGGCAGGAAACTGTCATTGCCAAAGCGCAGTGGAAACAAATCAGCCGGCGCGCGCAAAGCCGCGTTCGTGCCCCGCCCCGCAGCGTCCGGCACCAGCACCGCTCCACCGGGAGGAGCGCTATCCACGATCTTCTGCAGTTCCGAACTGTCGATCAAAGGAATATCTGCCGGAACCACCAGCGTACGGTCCGCCCCGCGCCGCCGGCACTCGGCGGTGGCCATCTCAATCGCGCCTGTTTCGCCAGGGTTCGCCGCGTCGGCGATTACCTCGAAATCGAAACGTACCGCCAGATCGCGTGCAAACGGATCCCCCGTAACCACGGCCACATGGAAACGTCCTCGCCAGCGCTCCAGTTCCTGCAGCACGTCTTCGCACATTGCGTGCGCCAGTGCCAGGCGCTCTTCGGGGTTCAGAACGGTAGACAGCCGCTGCTTGGCATTCGCAAGGTTTTTTACCGGAACCAGGATCATGCGCGCTCCGCGGCAGCCACGGTGGCCGGAGGTTGCATGGCCGCGGCCAGAACGGCTTTGGGTAATGCGACCCGGTCTTCCATCGTCTGCATAATGGCCGACGCGCAGTGCACGCGCAGACCCGCTTTTCGCAATTCTTCCGCAGCCTGGGAGTCGCGCAAATCCACCACCAGCACATCCAGAAAGTCGCGATAGAAGTCGGCAACGCCGGCAATCGATACCGCGAAACCCTGCGCCGCCAGCAGTGCTCCGGCGGGTCCGGAGACGGCCGCCCCTCCCATGATCGGGCTCACCGTCACGATTCGAGCGCGGCTCTCATAAAACCCGGTGGTTTTCGCCTCTGCAGTCTGATCTCTGTAATCCATCTACTTTCCCATTACCAATTTCGCGATCGTCGCCAGTTGCATATTCGACGTGCCTTCGTAAATCTTGCCGATTTTCGAATCGCGCCAGTATTTTTCGACTGGATAATCCTTGGTGAAGCCGAATCCGCCGTAAA
Organism: Acidobacteriaceae bacterium; assembly: GCA_003131315.1. GTDB lineage: Bacteria > Acidobacteriota > Terriglobia > Terriglobales > Acidobacteriaceae > Acidiflorens. Next base: position 4,795 of record PKUV01000113.1, on the reverse strand, counting down.
CTTCGATGGCGAGCGACGTCACGCGCTCGGCGACCTGCGATGTGAAGAGCTTGGTCATGGCGGCTTCTTTCACGAAGTCGACGCCTGCGTCTTTCATGCGCGCTGTATTATATACCATCAAACACGCCGCTTCGATCTCGGTGGCCATCTGCGCGATCTGGAACTGGATTCCCTGGAACTCGGAAATCGGCTTCCCAAACTGTTTGCGTTCCTGCGCGTATTTCGCGGCACATTCCCATGCGCCGCGCGCCACGCCGAGCATCTGCGCGCCGATCCCGATGCGGCCTTCGTTCAGCGTCTCGATTGCGATCTTGTATCCCTTGCCGACTTCGCCGAGGACGTTTTCTTTCGGGACGCGGCAATCTTCCAGGATTAGTTCGCAGGTGGATGAAGCGCGGATCCCGAGCTTGTCTTCTTTCTTACCGACCGTGAATCCGGGGAAATTCTTTTCGATCAGAAATGCGGTGATGCCCTTGTAGCCCTTCGAAGTATCGATGGTCGCGAACACGATGAAGATGCCGGCTTCTTTGCCGTTCGTGATCCACAGCTTGCGTCCGTTGAGAACGAAATCACTGCCTTTCAGTTCGGCCTTCGTCTACAGCGCGAAAGCATCCGACCCTGATCCGGCTTCGCTCAACGCATACGCGCCGACGGTGTCCGCGGTCATCTTCGGCAGATAGCGCTTCTTCTGATCTTCATTGGCCCAGCGCAAAACCGCATTGGCGACCAGTGTGTTCTGCACGTCGACGATCACGCCGGCGGAAGCGTCGGCCCGCGAAAGTTCTTCGACCGCGAGGATCGCCTCAAAAAACTTGCCGCCGGCTCCGCCATACTGCTCGGGGATTTCGATGCCCATCAGCCCCAACTGAAAGAACTGCTCGATCAATCCGTGATCGAACACTCCCTTTTCGTCCATCTCTTTCGCCAGCGGACGAATTTTGTCGTCGGCGAATTGGCGGACGTTGTCGCGAAACAGAGTCTCGTCTTCCGTAAGAGTCGTCAGCGGTGCGGGATTGGAAACCTGCAGAGTTTCAGGCATAAGGGCATCTTCAAGGTAGAGACGCGGCTTAGCGCGTCCGGGAATAATTGCGAGCTCAAAGTTGTAGCAGCCGAATCGGGCTCACAGTCACGCGCGGCAACCGCAGGACATCGAATGCGGGAATGCGATTGCAAGCTCGCGCATTCCCGGCTCTCGCGGAGGACGTTACTTCTTCTGCAGAGACTCGATGTACTTGTTCAGATTGGCGACACGCTGCTGTACCTCGGCTTCATGTCCGCCACTCATACTCCAGAACAGGTTGCCCCAAATCGGCATGTCCTTGCTACCGTGGGCTGCCAGTACTTCCTCTCCACGAATGACGGCAGAAACTGTCAATGCGGGGTACTTGCCCCCGTTTTTCTCTGCCAATGTGGTCAGATCCGGCGGCGGTACCTTCAAAGCATCCACGGCCGGGCCGTTCCCTTTGCCGTCCGCGCCGTGGCAGACCGCGCAATAGCTCTTGTACATCTCCTGCCCCGATGCTGAGGAAGTAGGTTTGACCGGGACATGTTTGATTTCTTTCTTCGTTTCTTGAGCCCGCGCCATCATCGCCATGGCGATGACTACCGCGAGAACGATCCAAAGACTCCTGCGAGTACGCATGATTTCCTCCTCGGGTTTCAACTTCTCCCTCGTCTCACACTGCGTACAACAAGTCAGTGTAGTTGCGCGGCAAACTCCAAACGGTGCGTGCCACGCCAATTCTTGCTGCGGTTTGAAATCCTCACCAGTCCATCGTGATCCGCCACTCCTTCAGCGATCGTGGGCTCCGTGCCAGTCTTGCATGTGTCTTCTCACCGCGCCGGAGATGAGCTTTTCCTAGATCGGCTTCGTTTTCGATGTGAACCGCTTTAGTGGCTTCCCGCGGACGATAGAGAAACACTCCGTCATGGTTCATGAACATCAGGCGGGTGGTGTGGTTGTTGCAGGGGCTGGGGAAAGTCCAACCCGGATGACGCATTTGAGTACTGCAGCCAAGCTGGCTATCGATGTCCGAGAGCAGCAGTCCTGTAGGACCTGCGGAGGCCCAGCAGAGCAGCGCAAGCTCCTGCTTCGTCAAAGGAACAGGGTCATGGGTGGAGGAGTATTTTGTGCCCCCGCAATTCAGTCGTCTCCCCAAAGCGAATCGCCGGAAACGGCGGTGTGCGAGAGCCTGCACCAGAGAAGAGTGATACGGGGATGCGATCCTCGCGGATGCGAGCGTGGGCTTTTCGGCACATGTTGACATCTCTTCCTCCCTATTCAAGCAGGCAACCGCCAGACTTGACGTGCGCAGGCGGCTTGGTGGTTGAATAGTGCGGACTCGATCGGTGGTGGACAGTTGACCAGAACCAATCACCGCCCGCAAGGTGATCCTGCCTGCGGACAAGAGTTAACCAAACGTTTGGAAGGTTGTCAAGGATAAGCATCACAGCTTGAGTGTTTCCGAAGCGAAAGCGGGAAGAGAACAACATAACGCCAAGGCCCTCGATTGAAGTGCTGGGCGAATGTGAGGCAAAGGGCGGAGGTCCTTGGCGCTGCCACCATGGGGTGAACACCGCGAACTGATCAAGCATATTGTCGATGCCGTATAAAGCGGTTCTCGTGTATGACGTGAGCTGCTGAAGACGTTTTCACGACCCGGATGAGGCAGCGCACTACGAGCTCTTGTGCAAAGATGCCGGAGTACAAGTCCACTACTGCGCACAGCACTCCTCCATTGGAAGATGGTTTCTACGAACTTGCGCGACCAAGTCGGACCTATAGTGCTCGCTCGGGCGCCGGTTCCGGGTGCGGGAGGCCCGTTATTCGAATTCCAGCACTGTGCACTTTGTACCGGATGTTGAGAGTGATCAGCAGTGCGGTGATCTGCTCCACGATTCGCGCGTTTTCCAATTTGCCGCCATCGATAGCCCGGAGACCGGAAATTTTCGAGACGAGTTCGAATGTAAGGTTGCGAGCATTGTCGTCATCGCTGCAAACGATAACGTCGCAATCGAGTGCGTCAGCACTATTCAGTAAATCGGCGGAGACGTTGTGAAACGCTGCCACCACAGAAATGGCTTTTGGTACAAGTTCGGCGGTTTGTTGGGCGGCTGAACCTTGCCACACACCGAGGACGCGCGTGGGGCGTCCGCCAACGGTCGTGGCCAACGGGACGGTTGTGTCGATTAAGATCGTCCCCGGTTTGAACATGGGCTTCAACTGCTTCAGCAACGCAGCCTGGGCATCAAACGGGACGGTTAACACGCAAATATCGGCACCGGCACATGCGGCGACGTTTTCCATCCCGGTGATTCTTGCGTTGATCCCGATCTTCTGTGTAAGCATGGCTGCCGCTTCTTCCGCGCGCTTAGGATCCCGAGATCCGATGATGATCGTTTCGCCCGCCTTAGCCCAACGAAGCGCTAGACCCAATCCCTGGGGACCAGTTCCTCCCAGAATCGCGATAGGACGATTCATGCCAGCTCCTCAGTTTTTGAAAGTGCAGCCCACCAAACCGTTCACAGTTGAACCAGCGTCAATCAGTCGGAGCCATGATGTCGAATTATGTAATGCTCACTTCCGTATACGTCCCGTACACCTGCCGCAACGCTTCGCAGATTTCGCCCACGGTGGCGTAGGCGCGGACGGCGTCGACTATGTAGGGCATGGTGTTGACGTCGGAAATATTGCCGTTGGTGCCCGCAGTGGGAGTCTTGGCGGCGGCTTGCTTCAGGGCATCGAGGCGGCGCTGGACTTCTTCGTTCGAGCGGCGGGCGCGCAGGGCTTTGAGCTTCGCTTCCTGAGTACGGGCTACCGATTCGCCGATGTGGAGAATGTGGGGCGATCCTTCTTCGATGACGAAATCGTTCACGCCGACCGTGATCTTCTCGTTGGCTTCAACGGCGCGCTGGTACTGGTAACTGGCCTCGGCAATTTCTTTCTGCGGATATCCGCGCTCGATGGCTTTGACCATGCCGCCCATCTGGTCGAGTTTCTCGAAGTAATCAAACGCGCCGTTTTCCATGTCGAGGGTTTGCTTTTCGACGAAGTAGCTGCCGCCGAGCGGATCGACAGTTTGGGCCACGCCCGACTCGAAGGCAATGATCTGCTGGGTGCGCAGTGCGATGCGCGCGGCTTCCTCAGTGGGCAAGGCGAGGGCTTCGTCGTAGGCGTCGGTGTGCAACGACTGCGTGCCGCCGAGCACAGCCGCCAGTGCCTGCAGTGCGACGCGCGCGATGTTGTTCATCGGTTGCTGCGCGGGCAGCGAGACGCCGGCGGTTTGGCTGTGGAAGCGCATCAGGCGGGTGCGGTCGTTTTTCGCACCGAAACGGTCCTTCATCAGGCGATACCAGATCTTGCGCGCGGCGCGGTATTTGGCGATCTCTTCGAAGAAATCGTTGTGCGCGTTGAAAAAAAAGCTGAGGCGCGGGCCGAAGTCGTCAACGTCAAGTCCGCGGCGGCGCGCCCACTCGACGTATTCGACGCCGTCGTAGATGGTGAAAGCGAGTTCCTGCAACGCGGTCGAACCGGCTTCGCGAATATGGTAGCCGGAGATGGAGATGGTGTTGAAGCGCGGCGTAAATTTCGATCCGAACTCGAAGGTGTCAATCACCAGGCGCATCGAGGGCGCGGGCGGATAGATGTACTCCTTCTGCGCGATGTACTCCTTGAGGATGTCGTTCTGGAGGGTGCCGGAGATCTTCTTCCAGTCGGCACCTTGCTTTTCGGCGACGACCAGGTACATGGCCCAGAGCACGCTGGCCGGTGAATTGATGGTCATCGATGTGGTGA
>PKUV01000167.1 GCA_003131315.1 Acidobacteriaceae bacterium | reverse complement strand
ATTCTCGTTCAGAGCCGAAAATAGAAGCGATGTCTTATGAACCAAAGGGTAAACTGCCGGGGCCCTCAGGGGCTAAAGCCCTCGTATTTATTGGCTCTGGGTGGCACGGCTGAAGCCGTGCCCTTCCCAAAACGATTTGCGATAGGTTTCTAAATGGCGGCGCGCAACTGGAACTTGCGGGTGGCAGTTCGTCCGGCGAAACTCGCTTGCACGACCACGGAGGAATCAGAGAGTGACTTTTCATCCACCTGAACGCTCATCTCGGCATTGCCCTTGGCGTCGGTGAGAACCTGCGCGTAATAGTGTGGGGCGTCTGGCCGGGCGAAGCGGAGTGTGAGGCGAGCGCCTTCGACCGTGGCGCCTCCGTCGGTGACTCGGATGCGCATCGTCAAAGCGCCGCTCGAATGCACAGACCTGGCGTTGATCCACTCGAGGTCAAGCTCTTTCACCGCCGCCAGCGTTTCCGGTGTATCCCGCTTGTCGAAGATGGAATCGAGCTTGCCATCGCGGATGGCGTCGAGCACCTCGCGATGCAGTTCGCGCAGCAACTTTTCTTTATCCTGATCGTTGTTCGGAGAGCTGTTCTGAGCGCTGGTTTTGCCTTCCGCCGCGCTGGAGCCATAGGAAACCGCGCGCTTCCCGATGCAGCGGCCCCGAACGAAAACTTGCGTCTGCAGCAACTGCTCGCCTTCGCGCGCTTCGCTCTGCACGTGGTAGACGGTGTCTTCGTGCCGAATGTCGGTATTAAAGCCAAAGATCATGCGGTTCAGGCCTTCCCCGGTCCTGTCAAGATAGGTTCCGCCGGATGAAACTACTGTTAAAACGCGTACTTAGCTTGACACTTCTGCCAGCCAAAACTAATCTAGACTGTTTCCCGTTGCGCTTGGCGCAGATTATATATAGCTCTTCCTATGCCGGACAATTATTTCGCTCGCTACCTGCCCCTCCTGATGCATTTCGGCATCGCCACGGCCCTGGCGAGCGTGATTGTGATCCTTTCCCAGCTCGTTGGCCAGCATAAACCGAATCGGGCGAAGATGTCGCCTTACGAGTGCGGGGTTCAGCCCATCGGCGATGCTCAGGGACGATTCTCCGTCAAGTTCTACCTGGTGGCCATGCTCTTTATTTTGTTCGACGTGGAAGCCGTTTTCCTCTACCCCTGGGCGGTCATCCTGCGCGAACTCAAGATGTTTGGTTTCTGGGAAATGATGGTGTACATCGCGATCGTGCTGGTTGGCCTCTTCTATGTGTGGAAAAAAGGCGTGCTCGACTGGGGACTAACGGCCGCCAAGCGAGGAGATGTCTAAGTGCCGCTGGCTCCCCCCATCACCGATATCGAGCAGTTGAAGCCGCATCCCGCCTTGGCCCGCCTGGTGGAGTGGAACGCCTCCGTGGTGCAGGCGGTGAAATTCGATCGCGACGAGCTTACGATCTGGGTCGAGAAGGGCGCAATCCGCGAAGTTTGCGCCATTTTGCGCGACTCTACAGATTGCCCATTCAATTATCTCTGCGACCTCACCTGCGTGGACTGGTATCCCTCGGAGCCGCGGTTTGAGGTGGTTTACCATCTTCTTTCGATTCCGAAGAAAGAGCGGGTGCGTTTGAAAGCCCGCCTGGACGGTTCCAGTCCGGCCATCGAATCGGTCACTTCGGTTTGGCCCTCGGCCAACCACTATGAGCGTGAGGTGTTCGATCTGTTTGGCGTGCGCTTCACCGGACATCCCAACCTGCAACGCATCATGATGCCCGATAACTGGGAAGGCCACCCTCTGCGGAAGGACTACCCCGTGGAAGGTTACCGGTAGGTCATGACGCAATTTCCCGCTACTGTCGCTGAGCCCGGTCAGGATCGTACCCTGGTCCTGAACATGGGGCCGCAACACCCCTCGACGCACGGGGTTCTGCGGTTAGTGCTGGAGATTGACGGGGAGACTGTGGTGCGGCTTAAGCCGGAGGTCGGCTTCCTGCACACGGGCATCGAGAAAACCTGCGAAGCCAAGTTCTACCAGCAAGTTGTGCCGCTAACGGATCGCATCGATTACCTCTGTCCCATGACCAACAACCTCGCCTACTGCCTGGCAGTGGAGAAGTTGCTGGGGCTGGAGATTCCGCCGAAAGCGCAGTGGATGCGGGTTCTGATGAATGAGTTGACCCGCATCAATTCGCACCTGGTCTGGCTCGGAACCCATGCCATGGACCTCGGCGCGATGACGGTCTTTCTCTATTGCTTCCGCGAGCGCGAAGACGTTCTGCGCTTCTTCGAGATGGTCAGCGGGCAGCGGATGATGACGTCCTATTTCCGCATTGGCGGGTTGGCGCTGGAGCCACCGCTGGGATTCTTCGAGAAGGTCAAGAAGTTCGCCGACCGCTTCCCCGGAAACGTCGATGAATATGAAGGCTTGCTGACCGGAAATCCGATTTTCATGATGCGCACCAAGGGCGTCGCCTATTTGAGCGCGGAAGACGCGATAGCTCTGGGCGCATGCGGTCCAACGTTGCGCGGCAGCGGTGTCGACATGGACCTTCGCCGCGATGCTCCCTACACGGGCTACGAAAACTTTAAGTTCAACGTGCCGGTCCGAACCGAAGGCGACGTGTTCGCGCGATACCTTTGCCGGGTGCAGGAGTTGCGGGAATCGATCGGCATGGTGCAGCAGGCGCTGGCGGGAATGCCGGAAGGACCCATAAAAGCCGACGCGCCCAAGATCGTGCTGCCCGACCGCGAAAAAATGAAGACCCAGATGGAAGCCCTCATCTACCATTTCAAAATCATCACCGAGGGCTTCACGGTTCCGGCGGGCGAGGTTTACCAGGCGATCGAATCGCCGCGCGGCGAGATGGGATACTACATCGTCAGTGACGGAACGGCCAAGCCGTATCGAGTGCACATGCGCGGGCCGTCCTTCGCGAATCTGCAGACGCTGGCCAAGATGTGCGAAGGGGGCCTTATTGCCGACGTGGTCGCGGCCATCGGGAGCATTGATGTGGTACTGGGAGATATAGACCGGTAGGGATTTTGCAATTTTGTAATCGGATAATTTTGTAATCTAAGAGTCGCGTGGGTTTGGGGTTTTAAATTACCAAATTACCCGATTACAAAATTACCAAATTTCTTTGACTTATGAAGTTTTCCGACGAATTCGAAGCGCGTTTCACCGAGATGCTAACGCACTATCCCACCAGGCGCTCGGCGCTTGTGCCTACGCTGCTCTACGCGCAGGATGAGGTCGGCAGCTTGAGCGATGAGGTGATCGAGGAACTGGCGCGGCGACTCGATCTTACTGAACTGGAAGTCCGCAACGTGATCAGTTACTACTCGATGCTGACCACCAAGCCGCGCGGGAAGTACAACGTGCAGGTGTGCACCAACATTGCGTGCATGCTCCGCGGTGGCGAAGAACTGCTCGACCACTGCAAGAAGAAGCTTGGCGTCGGCCACAAGGGCACTACGCAAGATGGCTTGTTCTCGCTGGAAGAAGTGGAATGCATTGGCGCGTGCAGTTGGGCTCCGGCAGTGCAGGTGAATTACGATTTTCATGAGAACCTGACGAAAGAGAAGATGGACCAGGTTTTGGACGAGTATAAGAAGAAATTGAATCATTGAGTCATTGAGGCATTGAATCATTCGGCAATGACTCAATGCCTCAATGACTAAATCAACAAATGGCTTCTTTAGTTTCCCATCCCGACGAGGTTCGCGTTATCTCGAAGCGCTTTGGCCAGGGCGCTACGAATATCGACCGCTATCTCGAACTGGACGGCTACAAGGCCGTGCAGAAGGCGCTCGCCATGCAACCGGACGCCATCATCAATGAAGTGAAGAACTCGGGCTTGCGCGGACGGGGCGGCGCCGGATTCAGTACCGGAATGAAGTGGTCGTTTGTCCCGAAGCAATCGGCGAAACCGAAATACGTACTCTGCAACGGGGACGAGAGCGAGCCCGGCACCTGCAAGGACCGCCTGATTTTCGAACACGATCCGCACACGGTGATTGAAGGTGCAATGATCGCCGCGCTCGCGGTCGGCTCTCACACCGCGTACATCTACATCCGCGGCGAGTATCGCTACCTGTCGGTGATCATGCAGAAGGCCATTAAAGATGCCTATGCCAAGGGCTTCCTCGGCAAGAACATCTTCGGCAGCGGATACGATCTGGATATTTATTGGCACGGTGGAGCAGGCGCTTACGAAGTTGGCGAAGAATCGGCGCTGATGGAGTCGCTCGAAGGCAAGCGCGGCATTCCGCGCATCCGTCCACCGTTCCCAGCCATTGTCGGCCTGTGGGGCGGCCCGACGGTCATTAATAATGCGGAGACGCTGGCCGCTGTGCCGCACATCATTTTGGGCGGCGCGGATTGGTACGCGAAACTTGGCACGCCGAAGAATGGCGGAACTCGACTGTTCTGCCTGTCGGGAAATCTCAACAAGCCGGGCGTCTACGAACTGCCGATGGGCTATAACCTCCAGAAGATGATCTATGAGGTTGGCGGCGGAATTCCGAACGGACGCAGTTTGAAAGCGGTGGTTCCGGGCGGATCGTCAACGCCGGTGCTGCTTCCCGAAGAGATTGACGTGCCGATGGACTTCGATTCATTGGCGAAAGCGGGAACGATGTTGGGGTCGGGCGGGGTGGTTGTGCTCGACGATACGATCTGCATCGTGAAGTTCGCGCTGCGCACCATCAAGTTCTATCAGCATGAAAGCTGCGGCTGGTGCATCCCGTGCCGTGAAGGCACGGACTGGCTGAAGAAAACGCTGACGCGCTTTCATGCCGGTGCGGGGCTGAAGAAGGACATCGACAACATTTATTACCTCGCGGAGAACATGTTGGGGAAGACATTCTGTCCGCTCGGAGATGCGGCGGCAATGCCCACGATGGCGTTTGTGAAGAAGTTCAGAAAAGAATTTGAGGACCACCTGGAAGGCAAGCCGTGCCCGTTCGAGAAGGCGGGGGCGGCAGAGCCGGTAATGGCGTAGAGAAATTTGCGATTTGTAATTTGTAATTGCGTTGGGTTTTCAATTGCAAATTACAAATTACCAATTACAAATTAGAAACCATGGCTGACGTAACACTCACTGTCGACGACAAGAAGATCACGGCTCCCGCGGGGACGCTGCTGATCGAGGCCTGCAAGAGCGTGGGCATTGAAATTCCCTCGTTTTGTTACTACCCCGGCCTGTCGCTGCAGGGCGCTTGCCGCATGTGCGTGGTGAAAATCGAGAAAATGCCCAAGCTGCAAACCGCCTGCACCACGGTGGTGACCGAGGGCATGATTGTTGCCACCGACAACGACGAGGTGCGCCAGGCTCGCAAGGCGATGGTCGAGATGCTGCTCGGCAACCATCCGCTGGATTGCCCGGTGTGCGACGCCGGCGGCGAATGCGAATTGCAGGACATGGCGTTTTCCTACGGCGCATCCGAATCGAAGTTCATCGAGGCCAAGAACCACAAGGAAGAACAGCAGTGGTCTCCGGTGGTGTATTTCGACCGCCCACGCTGCATCCTGTGCTACCGCTGCGTGCGCGTGTGCGGCGAAGGCATGGACGTGTGGGCGCTGGGCGTGCAGAACCGCGGCGTGAGTTCGATCATCGCGCCCAACGAAAAGGATCATCTCGAGTGCGAAGAGTGCGGCATGTGCATCGACATCTGCCCGGTCGGCGCGCTCACCTCCGGCGCCTACCGCTACAAGACGCGTCCCTGGGAGATGAACCATGTGGGCACGATCTGCACGCATTGCGGGGACGGGTGCAAGACCACGCTGGGCGTGCGCCGCTGCGACACCGGCATGGAGATCGTCCGCGGCGACAATCGTGACAAGAGCGGGATCAACAATGATTTCCTCTGCATCAAGGGCCGCTACGCTTTCGACTTTGCGCACCACAAAGAGCGCCTGACGCAGCCGCTGATTCGCAAGAACGGCAAGCTGACGCCTGCAACCTGGGAAGAAGCTTTTGAACTGATCGGCAAACGGTTTCGAGAAATTCGCGACGAAGTTCGCGATCACGACGGCGGAAGCGCGATTGGCGTGATCGGGTCCAATCGCACAACCAACGAAGAGAATTATCTGCTTTCGAAATTTGCCCGCGTCGTCTTGAAGACGAATAACGTCGATCATCACCGCACAGCAGACTTCCCTGCCCTGGCGGCCGCGCTGCACGGCAAGCCGGGAAAAACGGCTTCCATGCGCGAAGTGCTAAACGCGCCGGCGATTCTGCTGCTTGGCAACGACCCTACAAATCAGCATCCGCTGCTGGCGTGGCAGATTCGGACGAACGTGCGGCTGCGGCGCGCGAAGCTTTATGTCATCAACTCCGCGCCCATCAAGTTGCGGCGGCAGGCGGCGGGATTCGGAATGGTCCCGGCGGGGGCGGAAGCGAAGGCGGTCGCATTTCTCGCCGGCGACGATTCCCTACTCGATTCGCTTCTCGATTCCAAGGCCAGCGACAGCATGACGCGCGACGCCTGGATCGGGCTGCGGGATAAAATTCGCGCCGAGCAGAACATGGTCATCGCCTTCGGGTCCGAACTGCGCGGACATGACATCGAGAAGTTGGTGAGTTTTGCTTCAACCTTGACCGGAGCAAAGCTGATCTGCTTGGGCGATTACGCGAATTCGCGCGGAGCCAGCGAAATGGGGCTTTATCCCGATCTTCTGCCGGGATACGAACCCATCGCCAGCGCAGACAAGTTCCAAAAGGAATGGGGCAATCTGCCGGCCGAAAAAGGCTTGAGCCTGCCGGAAATGGTGGAAGCGGCGAAGGCCGGCAAACTGAAAGCGCTGTACGCGGTGGGATCGAATCCGGTTGGCCGTTTGGGCATTGATCCCTTTGTCTTCTCAAAAAGTTTTGTGGTGGTTCAGGACATGTTCCTGACCGAGACCGCGACTATCGCCGACGTGGTTTTGCCCGCAGCGAACGCGTACGAGAAAACGGGAACTTATACGAACACCTGCGGCGATCTGCAACTGGTGAAGAAGGCAGGCGAAGTTACGAACACAAAGCCGGACTTCGAGATGATGGTTCGCATTGCAGACGCGATGGGCAGCGATGTAAGCGGCTTGGTGCCCTTTGGGAGCGGGACGCACTCCGACATGGGCCAAACCCGCGGCGCGCAATCGGGCGAGGCGGATAGTCATGCGGTCTGGCTCGAAGCGCACAACCTGGAACCGAAAATGACGCCGTTCGATCCCATGGCGATTCTCGACGAAATCCAGCGCGTGGTTGCCGGGTACCATGTTTCGCGGGTGAATCTGCTGGCGGGCAACGATCAGCATCTCGAGATTGCCGAAAGCGGCGCGAGCGCGATTCAGAACCCGGAGCTCATCGTTCCGGCCAACGATGATTTGTTCAGCTCGGGCACGCTCGGACGGTATTCAAAGACTTTGAATTCGGTTTTCGAAAACAAATCCGCAGACGCGGAAGTTGCGGCGGACTAAGGGTCTGCGCACCGGGACTGAGATATGCGCCAGATTGGGTTTGCTTGAAACTCAACAAAGAGCAAAGAGCATGAAGAAAAAGAGCCCGATGGAGTTTCTAGTGGAGTCTGAGCAAAAGTCGGAGTCGATACGTAGCTACCTCAACGATCTGAGGGACAAATCGGAGGAACTGAAAGCCAAACGCGGGGAGAAGTGGTATCTGAAAATTTCCGGGCGGATTTCTAAAGCGGAAGACAAAGTTAATGCCTTGGATGCCATTCTCCATGACATAGGAATCCTTATAGACAAGCCGGATGACCAGTTTGGGAAGTGACATTCTAGGGACTAACTAGCAGTCAGGTAGATCAACATCGCGCGGGCAAGAGTGCCCGCGCCACACGGGAACACGAAAGACATTTCGTTGAGCATAACGACGTTCATCATCATTTCGATCATCAAGTCCCTCGCCGTTGTCGGTGTTCTGCTGACGGCGGTGGCGTACAGCGTCTGGCTGGAGCGCAAGGTGTCGGCGCACATCCAGAACCGCTGGGGCCCCACGCGAGTTGGACCCTTCGGCCTGCTGCAGCCGCTCGCCGACGGCGTCAAATTCATCTTCAAAGAAGATTTGACCCAGCCGCATGTCTACAAGCCGCTCTACATCGCGGCGCCAATCATCGCGATGGTGTTTGCCATTACATCCATTTCGGTGATCCCGTTCGGCAACTGGGTTACCGTCGGTCCCTGGGGCACGTACCTGCAGATTACCGACTTGAACATCGGGCTGCTGGTTGTGCTCGGCATTACGTCGATGGGCGTGTACGGTGTGGCGCTTGCCGGATGGTCCTCGAACAACAAGTACTCGCTGCTCGGTGGACTGCGCGCCAGCGCCCAGATGGTCAGCTATGAAGTTTCGCTTGGCCTTTCGCTGGTGGGAGTGGTGATCATGGCGGGAAGCCTCAGCCTGCGGGAAATAGTGGATGCGCAGGGCGGAGTATTTTGGCATTTCATTCCGCGCTGGAATATCTTTCACGGGCAGACGCTGGGGTTTTTCATCTATCTGATTTCCGCGTATGCGGAGACCAATCGCACGCCTTTTGATCTGCCGGAAGCCGAGTCGGAACTGGTGGCCGGATATCACACCGAGTACAGCGCGATGAAATTCGCGATGTTTTTCATGGCCGAGTACGCCAACATGGTGACGGTCGCTTGCCTGGCCACGCTACTGTTCCTGGGCGGATGGCACGGGCCAATCTTTGGTCCACCCATCCTGCAAGCTGTGATGCCGGTGTTCTGGTTCTGCCTGAAGGTTTTCTTTTTCATGTTTCTGTACGTCTGGGTGCGTTGGACCTTACCCCGCTTCCGCTATGACCAGCTCATGGCGTTCGGGTGGAAGGTGCTGCTGCCCCTGGCGATTGCCAATATTGTGTATACGGCGCTGGTTGTGGCGCTGAGAGCTCAGTACCCAGGTAGATTCTTCTGAGCTTCACTGAGAAGTAATGCAAAAATGCTTCATCTAATTTTGTTTCTCTTTTTCGGAGCGATCTGCGTGGCGGGGGCGATCAACCTGCTGGTGCAGAGCCATCCCATCAACAGCGCGCTATCGCTGATCGTGGTGATGGCCTCGCTCGCTGCCGAGTATCTTCTGCTGGGCGCGGAATTTGTGGCCGCCGTGCAAGTGATCGTCTACGCCGGCGCGATCATGGTGTTGTTTGTGATCACCATCATGCTACTGAACGCCGGCGCAGAAGAGCGCACCAAGGGCAGCCGGGTCGCGATCCTTATCGGCATTCCGGGAGTGGTGATCGGGGCGGTGCTCGTCGCCTGGACGCTTATCGGCCGCTCGTCCACAACGCAGTCGGTGTCGATCGGCGCGTTATGGGGTGATCCCAAGAGCATTGCCCGGCTTCTGTTCCGCGATTTCCTGCTGCCCTTTGAAGTCACGTCGGTGCTGATCCTGATCGCCATCATGGGCGCGGTGGTGCTCGCCAGCCGGCCCAAAGCCGTGGCCCGCGGCGCGAGAAAGGACGCATGATGGTCCCTCTTGCCTACTATCTGCTGTTGAGCGGAATCCTGTTCGTGTGTGGAGTGCTCGGGTTCCTGATCAAGCGCAACATCATCACGATTTTCATGTCGATCGAGCTGATGCTGAACGGCGTGAACCTTTCGTTCGTGGCCTTCGCCGCGCACTGGCACGCGCTCAGCGGGCAAGTCTTCGTCTTCTTCGTGATGGTGGTGGCCGCCGCTGAGGCCGCGGTGGGCCTGGCGATCATCATTGCCGTCTATCGCACGCGTGAAACTTTGAATGTGGACCAGGTGAACCTGCTCAAGTTATGACGCCGAATCCTTATCTCTGGCTCGTCCCGCTGCTTCCGCTCGCCGGGGCGGCGATCAACGGCTTCTTTGGCCGGCGGTCGTCGAAGAAAGCGATAACGACGGTCGCGCTCGTCTTCTGTGGCGCTGCCTTTGCCATGGCGTTGTTCCTGGCTGCGGGCTTTTCTTCGGCGTCGGCTCCCTACTACTGCGACGTCGCACACTGGCTCCGCTCCGGAAGCTTTCAAGTCGACTTCAGTTTCTATCTGGACCAGTTATCGCTCGTCATGCTGCTCGTGGTCACTGGCGTCGGGTTCCTCATCCATATCTATTCGGTCGGCTATATGTGGGACGACGACGGATACTACCGCTTCATGTCCTACATGAACCTGTTCATGTTCTTCATGCTGACGCTGGTGCTGGCGAAGAACTACCTGGTCATGTTCATCGGCTGGGAGGGCGTGGGTCTGTCGTCGTACCTGCTGATCGGCTACTGGTTCACAAAAGACTCAGCGGCCGCGGCCGGCAAGAAAGCATTCATTGTCAACCGGATTGGTGATTTTGGATTCCTGATTGCGCTCTTCCTCATGATCAAGCATTTCGGATCGCTCGACTTCACGCGCGTTTTTGCTGCGGTGCAGCAGCAGCCGACGGAGACTGCCGGCGCGGGGCTGCTCACGGCAATCGGTTTACTGTTGATGGTCGGAGCGGCCGGCAAGTCGGCGCAGATCCCTCTTTATGTCTGGTTGCCGGACGCCATGGAAGGCCCCACTCCGGTGTCAGCATTGATCCATGCGGCGACCATGGTAACGGCGGGCGTTTATATGGTGGCGCGCTCGTCCGTGATCTTTGACCGCGCGCCGATGGCGCTGATGGTGGTCGCGATCATTGGAACGCTCACGGCGCTGTTTGCGGCGACCATCGGCATTGCCCAGACTGACATCAAGAAAGTGCTGGCCTACTCCACCATCTCGCAGCTCGGCTATATGTTCATGGCGTGTGGCGTGGGAGCGTTCTCCGCGGGCATTTTCCACCTGATGACGCACGCGTTCTTTAAGGGACTCTTGTTCCTCGCGGCAGGTTCGGTAATTCACGGCGTCGGCGGCGAGCAGGACATGCGAAAGATGGGCGGACTGCGGCTCTACATGCCCTGGACGTTTTTGACGATGGGGATTGCCACGCTCGCAATCGCGGGCATCCCGCCGTTCGCCGGCTTCTGGTCCAAAGACGAAATTCTTTGGAAGGCCTTTGGCGCAAGCTGGGTGTATTGGCTGATCGGCGTGGTTACCGCTTTCATCACTTCCTTCTACATGTTCCGGTTGATGTACATGACATTCGGCGGCGACTACCGGGGCGCCGTGGTGCAAGAAGCGCACGGTCACGATGCTCATGGCCACGACGATCACGGTCATGGACACGGAGAGCCGCATGAGAGCCCTTGGGTGATGCTGGGCCCGCTGGTGATCCTTGCCGTACTGTCGGTCGTTGGGGGATTCGTAGGCTACGGAAATCGGTTCGAACATTTTCTGGCTCCCGTTTTTCAGGGGGCGACGGAAGTTGCGCAAGAAACTTCTCGCGAAGCTGGTGACAGCACGCTCGAGCATCTGTTAATGGGTGTTTCCATTAGCGTGGCGGGACTGGGATGGCTGCTGGCCTATCTGCTCTACAGCCGCCGCCCGCAACTGCCCGCGCGCATCGCCGCCAGCCTCGGCGGGCTCTACCGGGCAGTCGCCAACAAGTACTACATCGATGAGCTTTACGCCGTCCTGTTCGTCAAACCGCTCGTCGACGGCTCGACCACGATTCTCTGGCATGGCGTCGACCAGGAAGTGATCGACGCCACGGTGAACAACTCAGCCGACGCTGCGCGCCACGTGTCTGACACCGTGCGCCACATGCAGTCGGGCAATCTGCGCTCGTATGCCGGCTGGGTGGCCGCTGGCGGGGCAGTTGTGATCGCTTACATGGTCTGGATGGGAGTGCGATGAACATGGGTTCGGTGAACATGGAAAGCCTCGGTCCCATCATTCTTTCGCTGGTGACCTTCATTCCTGCAGCGGGCGGGCTGCTGATTCTGCTGATCCCCCGACGCGATCGTGACATTAAGGTCTTTGCCCTCGTCATCTCCGTGCTGGCATTTGTAGCCTCGCTGCATTTGCCGGTACACCTGCATCGCGATCCCAACCCCTTCAAGTTCGAGATCGACAAAATCTGGATCACAACCCCCAACATTCATTACCACATGGGCATTGACGGAATTTCCGTCTGGCTGGTCGTGCTGACCACGTTCCTCACGCCCCTGTGCGTGCTGATTTCGTGGACTTCGATTCACGAGAGGGTGAAGGAATTCTTCATCTTGCTGTTGATCCTGGAGACGGCTCTGATCGGCGTTTTCACCTCGCTCGACTTGTTCCTGTTCTACTTCTTCTGGGAAGCGACGCTGATCCCGATGGCGCTGCTAATCGGCATGTACGGCCACGGTCGCCGGGTTTACGCCGCGGTGAAGTATTTCCTGTTCACGATCATCGGCTCGATGTTCATGCTGGCGGCGATTCTGTGGCTCTACGCCAAGACTGGCAGCTTCGATTTTGTCGTGATTCAGAACGCGATTCGCAGTGGAAGCGTGCCAGGTTTCGAAACGGCCTCGCTTTGGCTCTTCCTCGGCTTCTTCATCGCCTTTGCGGTAAAGGTCCCCCTCTTCCCTCTTCACACTTGGCTACCCGATGCGCACGTGGAGGCGCCCACCGCTGGATCGGTGCTGCTCGCCGGCGTGCTGCTGAAAATGGGCACCTACGGCCTGCTGCGTTTCGATGTCGGCCTGTTTCCCGAGCAGGCGCACCGCAACGCGCCATGGATCATGGTTTTGGCGCTGATCGGCATCATCTACGGCGCTCTGGTCTCGCTGGTGCAGCCGAATATGAAAAAGCTGATCGCCTACTCCTCGGTCAGTCACCTCGGATTCGTCGTCCTCGGAATCTTCAGCTTCACCACGGCCGGCCTGAACGGAGCCGTGTTCGTCATGCTGGCGCACGGTGTCGCCACCGGCGGTCTCTTCATGCTGGCGGGCATCCTCTACGAACGCCGCCACACCTACGAGATCGCCGATTTTGGCGGACTGGCGACACCCATGCCAAAATACGCCACCTTCTTTCTGGTCACCGTGCTCGCCTCAATCGGACTGCCGCTGCTGAACGGTTTCATCGGCGAGTTCCTGGTGCTGAGCGGAGCGTTCCAGGCGCGCCCGATCTATGGAATCCTCGCCGCGACCGGTGTGATCTGGAGCGCCTGCTACCTGCTGTGGATGTATCAGCGCATTTTTTTCGGCAAAGTGACGCACGAAGTCAACAAGGCGTTGCCCGACCTCAACCTCCGTGAGAAGGCAGCACTTTGGCCGATTGCTGTTGCCGCTCTGGTGATGGGTGTTGCGCCCCTGGTGTGGCTCAGCGCGATTGATCCGGCAGTGCAAGCGGCTCTCGCCCCCTTCACCCAATTGGCCAGCAAGGTGGTGGGCCAGTGATGATGATGACGGCGTTCTCGCACTCATTACCGGTTCTGCTGGCGCAGGTGCAGACTTCCATGCTGCCGCAAGGCGCCGACTACATGCGCATCCTGCCGGAGCTGGTGCTCTCGCTCTTCGGCATGCTGGTAATGGTCGTTGACCCGCTGCTCGACGAAGAAAGCAGCCACCAGTCGCTCGGCACGATCGCACTGATCGGTACTCTTGTTGCGCTGGCGTCGACGTTCTGGATGGCGCAGTATCCCGGAACCGCGTTCTGGAACATGGTTCGGGTGGAAGGCTTCAGCGTCTTCTTTCACTTCCTCGTCATCGCGATTGCGGCCGTAGTCATCCTCACTTCTTACGAATATTTGGCGGTGCAGCGCATCCGCGCCGGGGAGTACTACGGGCTAATCCTGTTCTGCACGGTCGGCATGTGCCTGATGTCGTCCGCCATCGAACTCGTACTTATTTTTATCGCCCTGGAAATCTCGTCAATCTCGACGTACGTGCTGGCAGGCTTCCGGCGGCGCGACGCATCGAGCAGCGAATCGTCGCTGAAGTACTTTCTACTGGGATCGTTCGCCACGGCGTTCTTTCTCTATGGCGTCGCACTCATGTTCGGCGCGACCGGTTCCACCAACATTGACGCGATCAGCCATGTGCTGCACTCCGGCAACGTACCGGTTCTGGCGTATGTTGCGACGGCGCTCATGTTCGTGGGCTTGGGCTTCAAGGTCGCCTCGGCACCTTTCCACGTATGGACTCCTGACGTCTACGAAGGGGCGCCGGCGCCGGTCGTCGGACTGATGTCGACCGGCCCCAAGGCGGCGGCGTTCGCGGTATTGCTGCGCGTCATGTTCGAAGCGAACGCACCCGGACGCTTCTGGCTGATCTGGGTCTCGGCTGCGCTTTCCATGACGCTGGGAAATCTGGGAGCGCTGGTGCAGAACAACGTCAAGCGCCTGCTCGCGTATTCTTCGATCGCCCACGCCGGATATCTGCTCGCTGCGTTTGCGGCACAGCCGGCGCTGGGCACGTCCGCGGCGATGTTCTACACCGCCGCCTATGCTGCGATGAACGTAGGCGCGTTTGCCGTCGTCAGCCACTTCGCGAACGCGGGCGAAAAGTACGTCACGCTCGAAGATTACGCGGGCCTGGGCAGGAAGTCCCCCGTGCTGGCCGCGACTTTCACATTCTTCCTGATGTCTTTGATCGGTATTCCGATCACTGGCGGCTTCTTCGCGAAGTTCTACGTGTTGACTGCCGCGCTGCATTCGAATCTGGTTGGCTTGGCGATCATTCTGGTGCTGAATAGTGCCGTGGGCGCCTATTATTACCTGCGAATAATCGTCATGATGTACATGCGTGAGCCACGGGGCGAGGTTCCCGTTACTCCTGTGCCCACCGCGGCAGCGCTCGCCATTGCAGTTTGCGTGCTGCTCACGCTTTACCTCGGAGTGCTGCCGGGACGCGTGCTGGACTACGCTTCCCAATCCGCCCGCCAGTTGGTGAGCGATACAGCGGCCCCGAGGGCATCGTCAGGTACTCCCACGACAGAACCGTAGTTCTTGTTTGCCCAAGAAACGGAAAGAGGCTGGCACGGTTCCGCACGGAAGCCCTGTAGAACGCAAGCCCCATGATTTGTGACAGGCTCGGAAGCCTTGTCCGTGGCTTAGTTTCGACTTCAGCCGTGAGTGCGGCCGGTGGACAAGACCAACTCTTGCTCCGATTGACAATCGCCGTCCGAGTCGGCATTATTAGCTACACAAGTTTGCCGAGGAGTTTATTCCTGGGGCCGGAGGATCTATGGTTCAGTTTTTCCGCAATATTTGCAAGGACGACCAAGGGCAAGATATTGCTGAATATGCCGTCATGCTCGCCGTCATCCTGGTATTGGTGATCGGGACTGTGAAACTAATCGGGGGCAATGCCAACAACGCGTTCTCCAGTGTTGCCAGTTCTCTAGGGACGACGCAGTAATCCCGGTTCCACCAGTTTTCGAAGAAATCGGTATTTCAAAGGTTACGGTTCAACATCTCTATGACACGATTTAGCACCTTCCGCCTGTTTAGCCGCTATTGGTTTCCATTCGCGGCGGAGGTGCAGGATCGGAGCCAGTCACCAGGGCAATAGAGACAGCTCAAAGATTCCGCCAAAGCCGCGATAGAATCGCGGCTTTTGTTTTTGGCGGCAAATAGAAAGGTCATCGCCATGATTGTGAATATGTCCGACAGCGCCACCGAACAACAGATCGACCACATTATTCAACGCATCCGCGAAGCCGGGTTCCAGCCACACGTCACCCGTGGTACCGAGCGCACCATCGTTGCGGCAGTCGGCAGCGGCGGGCGCCGCCATGAGATCGAGGCTCTTTCGGTCGCGCCTGGGGTGGACAACGTGGTCGCGATCGCCCAACCCTTCAAGCTTGTCAGTCTTCAAACCCGCCCCGAGCGGTCGGTGGTCGACGTTGGCGGCGTAAGGATCGGCGGCCCCGAAGTGGTCGTGATTGCCGGCCCCTGCTCGGTGGAGTCGCGCGAGCAATTGCTGGAGACTGCGCAAGCGGTGAAACGCGCGGGCGCGACCATGCTGCGCGGCGGAGCCTACAAACCGCGTACCTCCCCGTATGAGTTCCAAGGCCTGGGAATTGAAGCGCTAAGGATTTTGCGCGAAGCTCGTGAACTCACTGGCCTCCCGGTTGTGACCGAGGTTATGAGTACGGAGGACGTGGACCTGATCTGTGAGTACGCCGATATGCTCCAGGTCGGCGCGCGCAACATGCAGAACTTTGCGTTGCTGCGCAGGCTCGCGACCGTCAAAAAGCCGATTCTGCTCAAGCGCGGCCCCTCGGCCACGGTGAAGGAGTGGCTGCTGGCGGCGGAATACCTGCTTTCTGGAGGAAACGATCAGGTCGCCCTTTGTGAGCGCGGAATTAAGACTTTTGAAACCGGCATGCGCAACACTTTCGATCTTGCCGCCGTCGCTCTCGCCAAAGAACTCTCGCACCTGCCAGTGGTCGCCGATCCGTCGCATGGCACCGGCAAGCAGAGTCTGATCGGAGCGGTTTCTCGCGCTGCGATTGCCGTCGGAGCGGACGGCATCATTGTCGAGGTGCATCCCTGTCCGGAGCGCGCGCTCTCCGACGGGCCTCAGTCTCTCGACATCCCACAGTTCGAGAGCGTGATGCGCGGATTGAGTGCCCCTTTACGTCCCGTGCTCGGTCGCGGCCCAGGCCCGGCGCAGGCATAACACTAAGGTTGCTGCGGGCTACTGGGGTCATTGTGACCCGGACTCATCGCGGCGGCACCGGTAGTTTGAAGGAGTCCGCCAGCGCTGGATCGGGCCACTTTGTCCCAAAGCAGGCTTCCCTGCCCGCCCGGCCTTTGTTTCAAATGAGTTACGGACTCGGCGGCGGCATCGAGCCCAGCCGTTGGGCCAAGTTGTCCCTTCGCGCCCCGCGCCGCCCATATGCAAGTCATTGTAACTAATAGGCTTCACCACATTGCAATCGGCCTCGCGATTGCCCATTAAAGGCCAGGCACGAAGGACGTTGCTGTACGTCCCTCGAAAACACCGCCAGCAAGATACTTATGAACAACAACGATAAATCGCAGATCACAAGCGGACGCAAAAACCGTCCGCTCAATTCCCCAGCATTCAGCGCTGCTTGGGGCCGGGTTCTCGGACTGGCACTGCTGGTGCTTTCGGCAATGCCGTCCTATGCCGGCGCCAGGCCCGTTCTGGACCACGACACACGCACAGCCAAATTTTCCCGAGATCTCCAGCAGCGGGCGGCAGGCGCGAACGGCATGGTGACCGTCATCGTTCAGTACCGCCAGATGCCCAACAGCTCGTCTTTCAGGACGATGCAGATGGGTGGCGCAGCGATCAAGTCGAGGCTGCACACGATCCGTGCGGTGACGATGCGTGTGCCCGTCAGCATGCTGGCGGTATTGGCGAAGGATCCCAACGTCGCCTACATCACACCGGACCGTCCGGTAAGCCTGACCTCCGCGAACGAGGACTATACGACAGCAGTCGAGGCGGATGTTGCGGCAGCGCAGTTTGCGCAGGATGGCACTGGTGTCGGGGTGGCAATCATCGACAGCGGAGTCGCCGATCATGCCGATCTGCACGATTCCAGCGGTGCCAGCCGCGTGGTGTATAGCCAGAGCTTTGTCGCAGGCGACACCACGACACCGGACAAGTACGGACACGGAACGCACGTGGCAGGCTTGATCGGTGGCACGGGGGCCAGTTCCGGCACAGGCAATGGCTATCACGCCAGGTATGCCGGCGTGGCGCCTAATGTCAACATCATCAACCTGCGCGTGCTGGATCAGAACGGATCGGGCACGGACAGCCAGGTGATCGCTGCAATTCAGCAGGCGATCGCGCTGCAAAGTACCTACAATATCCGCGTAATCAACATGTCTCTGGGACGTCCGGTGTTCGAGAGCTACACGCTCGATCCGGTTTGCCAGGCAGTGGAATCCGCCTGGCAGGCCGGCATTGTGGTGGTGGTGGCTGCGGGCAACCGTGGGCGCGACAACTCGATGGGCACGCACGGCTTCGCCACCATCGGCGCTCCGGCCAACGATCCCGCCGTCATTACGGTGGGAGCGACAAGGACCATGAATACGGCGACGCGGGTCGACGATGCGATTGCCAGCTACAGTTCCAAAGGTCCGACCTTGATCGATCACCTCGTAAAACCCGACCTGGTCGCGCCGGGAAACCGGTTGGTCTCCTTGCGTGCTGCGGGCAGCACACTGGATAAAAACTATTCCCAATTTGAAGTTGCCCCGGTCAGCGGAACCGCAAAGTACTTTCGCTTGAGCGGAACCAGCATGGCAACGCCGCTGGTGAGCGGTGCGGTGGCGCTGATGTTGCAGCAGGACCCCTCGTTGACTCCCGATCAAGTGAAGGCTCGCTTGATGAAGACAGCGTGGAAAGGCTTCAATCAATACGCGTCGTCAGTTGATGACCTCGGAAACGCGTACTCCAATCAGTACGACATCTTCACCTATGGAGCGGGGTATCTGGATATAGACGCCGCTCTTAACAATACGGACCTCGCCACGGGAGTAGCACTTTCCCCGACCGCAGTCTATAACTCGACCAACGGCACTGTTTCTCTGGTGAATACGACCTCCGTGGTTTGGGGTAGCACCAGCGTTGTTTGGGGAGCCACTTCGGTCGTCTGGGGAAATTCAGTGGTTTGGGGCGCGAGCACGATTACAGGAACGTCGGTAGTGTGGGGCAGCACCAGCGTAGTTTGGGGTGCAACCTCCGTTTCTGGCTTCAGTGTAGTCTGGGGCGCCACTTCTACGACCGTCAGTCCGATGGGAGCATTCAGCGACGGCGACGATGGAGAAAACTAGACAACCGACTGAATCCTATCGGAGACTGCCATGACAAATACTCTACCAATCAAAGCCAAAGTCATGATCGGAATGGTGGCCGTTGCCAGTCTGTGCGCTCTGTCGTTCGGCGTAGTCAGATGGCAAATGCAAGCCTGGCCACAGTTGCCGCTCCTGTTAGCGGCAGCCGCACTGAGTTCGCGCTTCAAGGTCAAGCTGCCTGGGATGACGAGCTCGATGTCGGGAAATCTGCCCGTCATTCTTCTGGCAGTCGCGCAATTGGGATTGTTCGCTAGCCTGCTCGTAGCAGCAACGGCGGCGATCGCGCAATCCTACACATCCGGCGGGAATAAAACGAAGCCAATCCAATTTGTATTTAACGCATGCACACTGCTGAACGCCTCCGGACTCGCCTACCTGGCCTACCATAGCCAGATCCTTGGGGCCCACGCGACCGCGCACACGATGTCCGTGGTGCTGGCCGCAGCCGCATACTTCCTGGCGAACACGGTGCCGGTAGCAGGCATCATCGGTCTGACAGAAGGCGGCAATTCTTTTGCCCTCTGGCACAAGGTCTTTCTGTGGTCGTTCCCGAACTATGTAATCGGTGCGGGATTGACTGCCATCGCCTCCACCTTCAGCACCATCAGCGGACTGGTAACACTGGCAGCTCTGATGGCAGTGCTGTTCGCCGTATACCAGTCGTACAAGATGTACGTGGGTCGAGCCGAACAGACACAGCCCCAAGCGATGGCCATGGCTGCCGGTCGATAACCCGCAAAGCGTTCTTCCTGCGCGCAGCCTGCCGGCTGCGCGCATTTTTTTGCTCCTGGTTATCAAATCGGCCTTGGCTCTGTTAGTACGAGTTTTGGCGGGTTCCCGGATTTGCAGTTCGTACAAACAATCTCGAAATCAACATTGTGGGAGAGAAGCCTGATCGAAGCGCTACCGGCTTTGTTTTTAGCCGGGCTTGAATTCTAATGATCATGCTGTGAGCGCGGCGCGGACACTCTCGACGAGCTTCCCAACCCTAAAGCTTCGGGCCGTTCTTGTTCTCATCGGTTTCACGGCGACAGTCGCCCAAATTGTTCTGCTGCGCGAGCTGATGATTGTCTTTTATGGCAACGAGATCTCGCTGGGGGTGATGCTCGCCTGTTGGCTTCTGTGGACTGCGTTGGGCAGCACCTTGCTCGGCCGGTTCGCGACTTGGGCATCGAATCCGGCGAAGCTGATGGCGACCTTGCAGACGCTGCTCGCCCTCCTCTTCCCCGCGACAATCCTGGCGGTGCGTGCCAGCCGCGGCTTGTTTCATGCGCTTCCCGGGGAACTCCTCGGGCCCACGCCGATCTTCCTGACCTGCCTGGTCACGTTGATTTGCTTCTGTGCTGTCTCAGGCTGGGTGTTTGTCGCTGGAAGCCGGTTCCATGCGCACGAGTCCGGCTCCTCGACCCCGGTCGCGGTCAATTCGGTGTATCTGCTCGAGGCAGCAGGATCTGCGCTGGGGGGCATTCTAGCCAGCCTGCTCTTGCTTCGCTCCCTGAACTCCCTTCAGATTGCATTTCTGGTGAGCGCGCTGAACTTTATGGCCGCCGCGACTCTCAGTCTGCGAAGACGATCGCATCAGTTCGTCGCGATCTCAGCCTTACTGGTCGCTTGGGTACTTATCGGTCTGCCGGAAGCCGGCCGCTTGGAATCCGCCTCTCTGGCTCGCCTGTGGCCTGGCTTTCGCCTGGTGGACACGCGCAACTCCGTGTACGGAAATTTGGTGGTCCTGGAAACAGGCGGAATCCGCAGTCTCTTTGAGAACGGGCTGCTGATGTTCAATGCACCGGATCTCGCTACCGCAGAGGAAAGCGTGCACTTTGCCCTGCTCGAGCACCCCGCTCCCCGGAGTCTTCTTCTCATCGGAGGCGGTGCTGGAGGAAGCCTGCTGCAAGCTCTGCAGCATCCCAGTCTTGAGCGGGTGGATTACGTTGAGCTCGATCCCACTGTGCTCGAGCTTGCACAGCAATATTTCCCGGAACAGTGGGTCGCCGCGCACGCCGACCCGCGCGTGCATGTTCACCATGCGGACGGACGGCTATTCCTGAAAACCACCGGCCAGGTGTTTGATGTAATCATCGTCAATCTGCCCGCTCCGCAGACCGCGCAGTTGAACCGCTTTTATACCTCGGATTTCTTTCGCGAGGCAGCGGAGAAGCTTGCGGACGGGGGAGTCTTCTCGTTTCAGTTGCACGCTGCGGAAGAGTACCTGAGTCCCGACCTGAGCGCCTTTCTGCGCTGCGTGGTCAAATCGCTGCAGGAAGCATTTCCCGTAGTACGAACGATCCCCGGCGACACCGTACATTTCTTTGCAGCAAAGCGGGAGGGCGTCCTGGCCGCCGATTCCATCGAATTACTGTCTCGCTTGCGATCCCGGCACCTGCAAACGAGCTACGTCCGCGAATACTACATCCCGTTTCGCATGATGCCCGACCGCGTCTCTGATCTCGAGCAGAAAATCCAGCCTCGACCCGACACGCCCGTCAACCGCGACTTGACTCCGATCGCCTACTATTTCGACGTTGCCCTCTGGAGCACGCAGTTCAATCGCGAGTATCAATACGTCTTCGAGTCCATTTCACAAATGCGGCTGGGACGGCTGGTGGCGCTGGCAGCTGTTCTACTCATCGGCATTGCCGCAATTATCCGCTGCTTGCCGCGTCCTGCGGCCCGCGTGCGCGGGAGTGCGGGGCTCTGCATCGCTCTCGCAGGCCTGACCATGATCAGCCTGGAAGTACTGCTCCTGTTGGGCTTTCAAGCCATCTACGGATACGTTTACCATGAACTCGCGATTCTGATTGCACTCTTCATGACGGGCATGGCCCTCGGCAGCTGGTGGCGTTTGCGGTCGGTCGCCCGCTCTGCGCACGCGCTGACTCCTCGTGCAGGTCTGATGCGGTTGGCGGGTCTCCAGGTTCTGGCTGCTATGTCTCCAGTTCTGCTGTATCTGTTCTTCAGTTCTCTCGCTGGAATCAGAAGCTCGGGCATTCTGGTCTTCGTGAGTCAGATTGTCTTTCCGGCAATGGCTTTGCTGGCGGGAGTGCTCGGAGGATATGAGTTTGCGCTTGCCACAGAAGTTTTTTTTGCTAGCTCACAAGTGCCACAGGCGAGTATGGGCATGTTGTACGGGATCGATCTGCTGGGAGCGTGCTTGGGCACCCTGGTGTTGAGCGCGTTCTTGCTCCCGCTCTTCGGTTTTCTCAAGGCAGCTATGTTCATTGCGGTGGTGAACCTGGTGCCCACTCTCCTGGCCGTCTGGGTAAGTCGGTCCAAATTGGAACGTCAGGCGTGAAAACGCGCGAGGTTTCGGATTCCCCGAACACCACAGCCGTAAACATGAAAAGGTCCGCGTCTTTGTCGCGCCAGGCTTTGGCAGGCAGCCCTGCCTTCATCGCTGTCTCGTCCAGAAATGTGCTTCGATCCCAATGCTGCTCAGGTGCGACCTGAGGAAGCAACAACCCGCGGTAGCGGCCCTTCTTGATCATGAGCCCGTGCTCTCCTACCTTGACCTGATTCAGGTCCATGACTCGCCGCAGCGGCGACAGGACGGAGATCTCGTACTTCAGCTGTGGCAGTTCGCCGGCCGTCACCGGCCGGAAGCGCGTGTCCCGTAACGCGGCAAACCCGGCAACATCTCGAACCGTCAGTGCCAGAGGCTGCATGGCTGTTGTGTACCCGATGCAACCGCGAAGCTCGCCATTTTCCTTAATCGTGACGAAGGCCCCGCGGTCTTGCATCAAGCTCGGAGGCAGGTTCGCTGGAAGCTCATAGAGTTTATCGTTCTTCACCGCATACTCGACGGATTTCCTGGCGATCTCCAACAGTTGCCGCTTCTCGGCCGAGGTCAAGGAGAACTTCGGAGTTTCTGCACTCCGACCCTCGTCCTGAAACAACGCCACCGCACCGTAACCGACAACGCGGCTCCGGTCGCCCGTCACGTCGCCCGAGTTTGCATACTTGATCACCTTGGCGCGCGTAGCCCCCAGCCGCTCGGCGGCAATCATCGCGGCCACGATGGGGCCTCCCCCGCAAGCTTCCCACGTCCGGCTCTGGAAGTTGTCGGAGAGCGTGAGGTAATCCCATTCCTCAATCGCGTTCAGGGTTTTTCCATCCAGAGCGACGGCCTGTTCGTAGGGGTGGTAATGCGAAAGATCGGAGCTGGCAACAATCAGCGTATCCGTCCCTCGAATGAGCTCTGCGAGCGCGACCCCCAGGGCGCGGCTCCCTTCATAGCTCTGCTCGCCCATAATGATGGGCACCAGTTCGAAATCCGAGAGCGTCCGCTGCAGAAACGGCAGTTGCACTTCGAGAGCGTGTTCCGCGCCATCTGGAGAAGGAACATGGCCGCGGCTGGAGAGTTTGATCTCTGGGCTCGAGCGTGCCAGTTTCCGGGCGAACTCCTTGTCGACGGCGATCGTCCCGAGAGGAGTGGCATAGGCGTCGCCCTCGTAAACCGAGGCAAACGGAAATGACTCATAGTGGGAGGGCGCGATCACGACGACCCGATGCGTCGGTCGCCCTTTCAATAATGCATAGCTATGCGCCGCTACGGCCCCAGAAAATTGGTAGCCCGCGTGGGGCGCGACCAGCGCAATGATCTGCCCTTTCTGCGCGGGCACACTGGCATGGGCAAGGAACCCGTCCACGGTCGCTGCCAGTTCCTTGGGGTCGCCAGGATAAAAAGCTCCCGCCACGGCCGCTTGCCGGACCTGCTCCCGCGGTCCGGCGGACGGGCTCCTCGCAATCACTGACCATGCCACAACTAGGAAAATTGCGATCGGCAGCGTGACTCTGATTCTGGCACTCATAGGAACTCCAATTCTCTCGCCGCCTCAACTCCAAACGCCCGGAATCACATGTTGGCAATACTCACACTTTCCTTTGCGAATATGGTTCTGCGTGACCGTGAACCCAGCGCGCTCGATGAGCAGACGGCGGCACTTCGGGCAGCGAGTGTTCTCGGCGGGATGCCCGGGGACATTCCCGATATACGCGTACTGCAAACCTTCGGCGTCGGCGATCGCCTTGGCTCGTTCCAGGGTTTCGACCGGCGTCGGAGGCAGGTTTTTCAGCAAGTACAAGGGCTGAAAGCGCGTGAAGTGGATCGGAACGTCAGTTCCCAGATTGGCTTTGATCCACCGCACGAGATCGCGAAATTCGGTATCGCTGTCATTCAGCGTCGGAACGACAAGGTGCACGATCTCCATCCACTTGGCTTCCTTCCGGGTTGTGACCAGCGTATCCAGCACGGGCTGAAGCTCGGCATTCACCACCTCGCGGTAGTACTTCGCGGAGAACGCCTTCAGATCGATCTTGATGGCATCCACGTGCTGGCAGAGCCGCTTCAGCGGCTCTTGCTGAATAAAGCCGTTCGACACCACCACGGCTTTCGTTCCTTGCGCCCGTGCCGCATCGGCGGCGTCGGTGACAAACTCGTTGAACACGGTCGGTTCGCTGTACGTGAAAGCCACCGCCGGACACTGGTTCTGTTTGGCCAACGCCGCCACGTCTGCGGGCGGCATATACCGGGCCGGCAGATCTTCGGGATTGGCCTGTGAGATTTCCCAGTTCTGGCAAAACTTGCAGTTCACGTTGCATCCGGCCGTGGCCAGGGAGAACGCCAGAATGCCTGGATGGAAATGGAAGAAGGGTTTCTTCTCGATCGGGTCGATATGAGCCGCACACACCCGCGAGTGGACCAGCGAATAGTACGTCCCTCCCCGGTTTTCGCGGACACGACAATGCCCGCGCGCTCGATCTCCAACCACACAGCCGCGGGGACACAGCTTGCACCGGACGTTCTTTCCCGGCAGCTTTTCGTAGAATCTGGCCTCCACGCGAAAATGTGCATCATCTTCTGCCAGGGAGGGCGCTCCGAGAGCAACCGCCGGGCTGCTGTGAAGGCAGGCTGCGGCGCAAGCTGCCAGGCAGGGGAGAGTCGCTGCCTTCAAGAACGTTCTGCGATCCGTTGGCGCGGTAGCGATCGCCAATAGTGGGATGGAAAATCCCAACTCGGAAACACGGTCAATCGACTCACGCTCTTGGTGAAAACCCTGTAGCAAGGAGTGGCACAGGGCGTGGGTGGCGTTCGGGGTATTCGGCATAAGCCCACCTCAGCGCTTCCAACTTCATATAGATATTCTATGCCTTTTCCCTAGAGTGGCTGCAGTGACGGCGGGCATGCCGCACGGGACTACAAATTCACGCTCGCTCTCCCTTCCATAAGTGGAGGACGAGGAGGATCGCGGGGATGATTTCAATCGCGCGACGTGCCACCGGTTCGCTACGAGGTCGAGGCATGGCCGCGGACTCTACCTGACGTCTCCGCAGGCGGGGCCGAGGTATCTGGAGCTGAAGGTGAAGTTCATGTTCATGGTTCGACCGTTGGTGTTGGTGACAAACTGCATCGTGCCCTTCACGTTATCGGAACTGACGGCCTCCAGTAGGAAAGTTCCATCGGTGGACGCCTGCTGCTTTTCTTCGCAGTGAATCTTCATTTCGAGCTTGCTGCCCGTGGAATTCAGGACTGTGCGAGTGCATTCCTTG
Source organism: Acidobacteriaceae bacterium (assembly GCA_003131315.1). Taxonomy (GTDB): domain Bacteria; phylum Acidobacteriota; class Terriglobia; order Terriglobales; family Acidobacteriaceae; genus Acidiflorens. Next base: position 124,859 of record PKUV01000167.1, on the reverse strand, counting down.
CGGTTGTCACTGAAAGCGGAGTGTTTTTCGAGTTTCTCTTTGGTGATGCATTCTTTGCGGACGTCGGTGGCTGTCCCACCGATGCCGCTCTGCTTCATCGCGGCTTCCATGCGGGCGCGCTGCTCCGGAGTCATCTTGGCGAGAGTGTCGGGAGGGATGGCAGCGGCTGGCATTCCAGTCATGGAATGGGTCATGGTCATTTCCCAGAGACCCTCCTTGATGTTCAGGGGCGTGATTTTGTCGGCGGCCCAAAGTGTTAGCGAGGAAAAGAGGATCAGGGCAAGAAGCACTTTCGTTCGCATCGGCACTCTCCCAGTGTTGTTTGATCGGGTTGCGTTGAACAGGATTACACACTGCGAGTTGTGGAGCAAATCAATTGTGAGGCGAATCATTGTCGGGAGTGGTGCGACGCCCACTGGTACGTGGACGCGATTCTGAGCGCGGCCGGCGCGGTCGGCAAGTGCTGTACAAATCGGGGTGATTGCTATACAAATAGCGAACGTCCTGCACTCTAACGGCGCAAGGAACCTCACTCCGGGGACTTAATCGTTGTCCATCAAAGCGTCCTACATCAAGCCCAGAACACTGGATGAAGCGGTAGCCCTGCTGGCAGCGGGAGAAGCTCGGATTCTGTCGGGAGGCACAGATTTTTATCCTGCGCTCGGCGATCGGGTGGTGCGCGAAACGGTCGTGGATGTTTCAGGACTGGGGGAACTGCGGGGCGTTTCAAGTGAAGCGGACCGCTTCCGCATTGGCGGGCTGACGACGTGGAGCGAGATCATACGAACGCCACTTCCCCGCTGCTTTGATGCGTTGAAGAGCGCGGCGCGCGAGATTGGTTCCGTGCAGATACAGAATCGCGGAACGGTCGCGGGGAATTTGTGTAATGCATCGCCGGCAGCCGACGGTGTGCCTCCGCTGCTGGCGCTGGATGCGGAAGTGGAGTTGGTTTCGCAGCTGGGCGTGCGGAGGATGCCGCTGGCGGATTTTATCGTGGGAAATCGGAAGACGCAGCGAAAGGCGGATGAGTTGCTAACGGCAGTGCTCGTTCCGCGCGAACTGGAGAATGCGGCGTCGGCGTTTGTAAAGTTGGGCGCGCGGCGTTACCTGGTGATATCGATTGCGATGGTAGCGGTGGTGGTGCAGGTGACCGACGATGGGCAAGTCTTCGATCGGCAGGTCCTGGAGGCGCGGATCGCAGTGGGATCCTGCTCGGCGGTGGCTCGGCGCTTGCGTGCGCTTGAGGGTGAGTTAGTGGGGGCCTCGGTGGGCAACGGGCTGGGCCGGATGGTGAGGCGGGAGCATCTGGCTCCGCTGTCGCCGATTGACGATGTGCGGGCTACGGCGGAATATCGGATGGATGCTTCGCTGCGGCTAGTGCAGCGGGCGCTGAACTCGTGCCTGGAGAACGGCTGATGGCTGGGACTCGAGAGCCGAGGGCACAGGCGGGCGAGCAGTCCATCGCGTTCCGTGTGAACGGGCGGGCTGTGGTCGTTTCCAGTTCGCCGTTGCAACGGCTTTCTCGCGTGTTGCGGGAGGAACTTGGACTGACTGGGACCAAGGTGGGATGCGACGCGGGAGATTGCGGGGCTTGCACTGTCCTGCTGGATGGAGATCCCGTTTGCGCGTGCCTAGTGGCGACGGGGCAGGTAGAGGGATGCGAGGTTACGACGGTAGAAGGGCTGGCGAGTCGGACGTCTTCGGGCGAGTCGGTGGGCGCGAGATTGCAGCAATCGTTTCTTGCGCATGGCGCCGCCCAGTGCGGAGCCTGCACTCCGGGCATGCTAGTGGCGGCGACGGCTTTGCTGGAGAGAAACCCTGCGCCGGACGAGCACGAGGTGATGGATGCGATTGGCGGCGTGCTTTGCCGGTGTACGGGATATCGGAAGATCATCGCGGCAATTCTTGATGCTGCGGTGAAGGATGCTGGTTCCCCGAGTGGGGCCGCGATTTCACCCGAAGCGGGCGCTGCGGTGGGAAAGAGGTTGGTCCGGCTGGATGGAAAGCGGAAGGTCGACGGCAGCGAGATTTTTGGCGCGGATGAGAGTCCGGCTAGAGCGCTGGCGGTGCGGGCGATTCGCAGCCCTTATCACCGGGCGCGATTTCGCTTCGGCGATCTGCGAGCGTTTGTTCGAGATCATCCGGCGATTGAAGCCGTCTTTATTGCGAAGGATGTGCCTGGAAAGAATTGCTACGGTGTGATTGGCGCCTTCGCGGATCAGCCGGTGTTTGCGGAGAATGAGGCTCGGTATCGTGGAGAAGCGGTAGCGGCGGTGGTTGGCGAACCGGCAATCGTGGAGGCGTTGGACGTTGCGGACTTTCCGGTGAGTTGGGAAGAACTGCCGCCAATCACGGATCTCAACGCTGCGCTTGCGACGGGAGCAATGCTGGTCCATGAGAACCGCCCAGGGAATGTTCTGGTGCGGGGACGGGTGGTGCGGGGCGACGTCGACAAGGCATTGGAGGCCGCCGACGTGGTGGTGGTGGAAGGCGAATACGACACGGGATTTGTTGAGCACGCCTGCATCGAGCCCGAGGCAGGATTCGCACGGCGCGTCGGCGACCAGATCGAGATTCAGGCGTGTACGCAGTCTCCTTATATGGATCGAAGCGACATCGCCGCGATCCTGGGCATCGCGCCAGAGCGCGTTCGCATCATTCCGACGGCAGTGGGCGGGGGCTTTGGCTCTAAGCTGGATCTTTCGGTGCAGCCGTTTCTGGCGGTAGCGGCGTGGCATCTGGGGAAACCGGTGCGCATGGTTTATTCGCGGACCGAGTCGATTGTGTCGACCACGAAGAGGCATCCGGCGCGCATGCGGCTTCGCGGAGGCTGCACCAAAGATGGCAAACTCTTGGCGCTCGACTTTGCGGCGGATTTTAATACTGGGGCATATTCGTCGTGGGGGCCAACGGTGTCGGCTCGGGTGCCGGTGCATGCGTCCGGTCCTTATTATGTGCCACATTACCGGGCGTTAACGCGCGCGGTGCACACCAACCTGGTGCCGGCGGGGGCGTTTCGTGGCTTCGGAGTTCCTCAGGCTGCGATTGCGCAAGAACAACTCTATGACGAACTGGCAGATCGCGTTGGGATGGACCGATTGGAGTTCCGCATCCTGAACGCGCTTGACGATCACACTCCCACAGTCACTGGGCAAGTTATTGGCGAGGGCGTGGGCATTCGCGCTTGCTTGGAGGCGTTGCGTCCGAGATGGCAAACGGCGCGGCGCGAGGCTGCGAAATTCAACTTGAATGCGGCTGGCGCGATGCGGCGCGGCGTGGGAGTCGCGGGAATGTGGTATGGGTGTGGGAACACTTCCCTGCCCAATCCATCGACGGTGCGAATCGGACTGAAGCGCGACGGCCGAATTGCGCTGCACCAGGGCGCGGTGGATATTGGACAGGGATCAAACACGATCGTGACCCAGATTTGCGCCGATGCGCTGGGCGCGCCGATTGAGCGCTTCGACCTGCTTTCCGGCGACACTGCCATCACGCCGGATTGCGGCAAGACTTCGGCGTCGCGTCAGACGCTGGTGACCGGAAAAGCTGCGCAGATGGCGGGAGAGAAGCTGCGGAGCGCAATTCTCAAGCTCGCGGGCGCCTGTGACTGTGCGAGTATTCATTTTGACGATGGCGGCTTGACGGTGCGAGACGGCGATAAGTCGCTCGTGCTCGCGCTCGCAGATTTGCCTCTTGATGACCATGGTTACGTCATCACGAGCGAGGCGACGTTTGATCCGCCGACGAGTCCGCTCGACGAGAATGGGCAGGGAGTTCCGTATGCAGTGTTCGGGTTTGGCGCGCACATGGCGGAGATCGAGGTAGACACAGAACTGGGCACTGTGCGGGTGTTGAAGGTCACGGCGGCGCATGATGTGGGACGCGCGATCAATCCGACGTTGATTGAGGGGCAGATTGAAGGTGGCGTCGCGCAGGGACTTGGCATGGTTTTGATGGAGGAATTCTTTCCGGGGAAGGGCGAGAATCTACACGATTACTTGATCCCATCGGCCGGGGATGTTCCTCCGGTGGAATCGATTCTGATCGAGAATCCTTCGCCGATTGGCCCGTTTGGAGCGAAAGGGATTGGTGAGCAAGCGGTAATTCCGACGGCGCCGGCGATTTTGAACGCGCTGCACGATGCGATCGGGATTCGTTTGCGGAAAATCCCGGCGACTCCCGACCGGGTGCGGGCCGCGATTCTGGCGGCGCGGAAGGGGAATGCGCGTGGCTGACGACGCGATTCGCTGCGACGCCTGTCCGGTGCTGTGCTACATCACGCCGGGACGAACGGGATCGTGCGACCGGTATGCGAATGCCGGCGGGCAACTGGTGCGCCTTGATCCGCATGTGCTGCTGGATCGCACAGTATCGCGTGGCGACACGGTTGTACCCTTTCTTGAAAAGTCCCGCGAGTGGGACGGCGCGCTCGTGAGCGGCGAGGAAACGTTTGTGACCGCGATTGGCGCGGGTACGACGTATCCGGATTACAAGCCTGCGCCTTTTATCATTTCGTCGGAAGTCGCGGGCGTAGATATGGTCACGGTGGTGACCGAAGGGATTTTCAGTTATTGCGGCGTGAAGCTGAAGATCGACACTGATCGATACCTGGGAGCGGAGTGCAGCACGGTGCGAGCGCAGGGCGAGGCCGTGGGACACGTCACGACGAACGAATATGGATCGCAGATGCTATCGCTCGGCGGCGTGCGGCACCTTACCGGCGGAAGCCGGCACGAAGGCACGGCCACCTGCGACACGCTGCTGAATCTGTGTAATGGTAAAGCGGTGGAGTTGAAGATTGACGGCGGCGCCACCATTATTGTGCAGGCGGACAAAGCACCGATTGTAGATGGCGTGCAGGAAGAGCGCATGCGCGTGGGATGCGGGTCGGCCACGATCGGAATGTTTGCGAAACAGTGGTTTGGGAAAGTCGATGAGGTCGTGGTGGTGGACGATCACATCACGGGCGTGTTGTCAGAACACCAGGCGGGAAAGCTGCTCGGCGTACCGGAGTCCGGCATCGCGCTGAAGGGGCGGCGGTCCACGCCGGGGCGGTACTTCCGCGTCGCGGAGCCGGGCACGTCATGGGGAGGGACCAATATTACCGATCCGCTTTCGATTCTCGGTCCGTTTGATCCCAAAGTTGCCAGGCCGGGCTTGCGTTTGCTGATGGTGAGCACTACGGGCGAGCACCACGCGTATTTTGAACTGGACGAGGCGCTTCGTCCGGTGGAGAAAGAATTGCCGGCCACTCTGCGGGAGTCGGTGGCGCGCATTCGGGAAAACTGCGAGCCGGCGCTTTGCGCGGTGCTGTTCATGGCGGGTGCGGGAGGATCGTTGCGAGCGGGGGTGACGGAGAATCCGGTGAAGCTGACACATTCGGTGCGCGACGCGCTCACGCGCGTGACCTGCGGCGGCGCGCCAGTTTATGTTTGGCCGGGCGGTGGAATTACGATTATGGTCGATGTGAGCCGCATGCCGGGAAACGCATTCGGCTACGTGCCGACGCCGGCGCTGGTGGCGCCGATCGAGTTCTCGCTGAAACTGTCGGATTACGAAACGCTCGGCGGATATATGGATCACGTGCGGCCGCTCAGTTCGATCGACCGGGATGAGGAGAGCCTCCGGCGGCTGGCGGCACATCCGGACAATCCCTGGCCGCTGGATTCGGAGAAGAGCGGGAAATGAACGAGCGCGCGCAAATCCGCATGCTTCCCGATGGGCGCCGCCTGCACATGCAGGATGGACCGATCGATGTGATCGTGGAAGCTTTCGGTGAGGTACGCGAAATCGAAGTTGCCTATCGCGCTGCGGCCGCACGGTTCGTCGGGGTTCTGGATGAGTTGTGCGGTGAGCTTAAGTTTCTGCGACGGTCTGCCCGAGAGGGTGGAGATCTTCCATCGGGTGCAATCGCGCGCCGGATGGTGGCGGCGGTGAGGCCCTATGCATCGCAGACCTTCATTACGCCCATGGCGGCGGTAGCGGGTGCGGTGGCGGAGGAGATCCTCGAAGCGATGACCGATGCTGCGGAACTGGCGCGAGCATATGTGAATGATGGGGGCGACATCGCTTTGCACCTGACGGCAGGCGAGAAGTTTGTTGCTGGGATGGTGGAGCTTCCAGATCGACCGACGAATCCCACGTTTCGAAAACCGCGAAACGTGGGGCACCCATTGTTTGGTACAACGTTGGCACGACGACAATTCATTTTGCACAGCCGATTCGCGGCATCGCTACGAGCGGCTGGCGCGGGCGTAGTTTTTCGCTGGGCATTGCGGATGCGGTCACAGTACTGGCCGATACGGCTGCGATGGCCGACGCTGCAGCGACGGTAGTGGCAAATGCAGTGGATCTGCCGGGACATCCGAGAGTTGGGCGCGTGGGGGCATTCGACCTTGCACCGGATAGCGACCTGGGCGAGCGCTTGGTAACGCAATCGGTCGGTGAACTGGCACCGGGCGAGATTCGCGAAGCGCTGGAAGCGGGAATCCGGGTTGCCGAACCGCTCTGTGGCTCGGGGCTGATTCGCGCGGCCGCCCTCAACTTACAGGGAGAGACGCGAGTGATCGGCGCTCAAGATTGGACGCAGTTGGTAGACATTTCGGTACCTGACAGGAGCCTGATTCATGCCTGAGGTTCAGATTCGCAAGCGACTTGTCTTGGTCGAGGAGATTTTCCACGAAGGCGGCCCAGTCGCACACAAGCCGTTGCGTCGGGCGGCGGCGCTGGTGGTGATCCGGAACCCTTATGCCGGCGGCTACGTCGAAAAGATCGAAGACTTTATGGATGACCTGAAACCCCTTGGGTTGGAGATGGCGCGGTCGCTGGTGGCGGCGTTGGGCGGCGATCAGAAAGTGGTGCAGGCCTACGGCAAGGGGGCAATTGTGGGCTCAGCCGGAGAGCTTGAACACGGCGCGCTGTGGCACGTTCCTGGCGGCTACGCGATGCGCGAAGTGCTTGGGGACGCAAAGGCGATTGTGGCGTCAACCAAGAAAGTGGGTGGGCCGGGGACCCGCCTCGACATTCCCATCACCCATATCAACGCCTCCTACGTGCGCAGTCATTTTGATGCGATGGAAGTGGGCATTGCGGATGCTCCGCGCGCGGATGAGATTTTGCTGGCGCTCGTGATGACCACCGGGGCGCGGATTCATGCCCGCGTCGGCGGATTGAAAGCGTCGGAGATCAAGGGAGAGGACGGGCTGCGATGAAGGCAAAGATCCGGAAGATCGCGACGTTTGTCGAGGAGACTTCGACGGAGATGGGACGGAAGGTCGATCCGCCGACGCGGCGGGCGGCTGCGGTTGCGGTGATTGAGAATCCGTATGCGGGAAAGTATGTTGAGGATCTCTCCGAGTTGATGACGATTGGCGAAGAGCTCGGCGAGTTGCTGACGCAGCGCGCGGTTGCGGCGCTGGGAATTGCGGGACCGGCGGTGGAGAGCTATGGCAAGGCGGCTGCAGTGGGAGAGAACGGCGAGATCGAGCATGCCGCAGCGATTCTGCATCCGAAGCTTGGAACACCGGTGCGGCGCGTGCTGGGAAAGGGTGCTGCGCTGATTCCTTCGTCCAAGAAGCGCGGCGGCCTCGGAGTGGTGCTCGATATTCCGTTGGGGCATAAGGATGCCGCATTTGTTCGCAGCCATTTTGACGGCATGGAAGTTCGAATCAATGATGCTCCGCGCGCGAATGAGATCATGGTTGCGGTTGCGGTCACGGATAGCGGGCGGCCTTTGGCACGCGTCGGCGGGCTTACCAAAGAGCAGATCAAGGACGAAGATGGACTGCGGTAAAAACCCGCAACCACAGAGGTCACAGAGGATCACAGGGGAATGCACGGGGCGCCGCTGGGCTGCGCGCACCGTAAGTACGGCAACTTTATATAAGGACCATGCATGAAAAATAGAAGCGGTTACTGGCTGTTCTGCGCGTTTCACGTTTGCTTCTCAATTCTTCTCTACGGGCAAACGACAAAAGAGCGTGCCGATACGATCGTCACCGGCATGGTTGTCACCATGGACGGCCAGCGGCACATCTACGACGACGGAGGAGTCGTCGTCACAGGGGACACGATTGTCGCAGTCGGCCCACGCGCCGAACTCGATGCGAGGTACGAAAGCCGGCAGACCATCGATGCGAAAAACAAACTGGTGCTCCCGGGATTCATCAACGGTCATACCCACGTCCCGATGACCCTGTTCCGCGGCCTGCACGACGATGTGACCCTGACTGACTGGCTTTACAAATACATTTTCCCCGCCGAAGCAAAGAACGTTACGGAGTCGTTCGTTCGATGGGGAACACGGCTCGCGGCGGCCGAACAGATTCGCTCCGGGGTGACCACCTTCGCGGACATGTACTACTTCGAAGACGCGGTGGCGGAAGAAACCAAAGCAGCGGGTATGCGCGGCGTGCTGGGCGAAACGTTTATCGATTTTCCTGCGCCCGATAATAAAAACAAAGCCGCGATGCTCGAGTACACGGAGAAGTTCTTGAAGAAGTGGCAAGGCGACCCGCTCATTCACGCGGCAGCGGCGCCGCATTCGATTTACACCTGCTCACAAAAGACGTTGCAGGATGCTTCCGCTCTGGCACGGAAGTATCATGCGCCGATCCTGATTCACACGGCCGAGATGAAAAAGGAGTGGGAAGACAGCGAGAAGCAGAACGGGGCATCGCCGGTGCAATATCTGGAGCGAATCGGAGTGCTTGGCCCCGATGTCGTTGCCGCGCACTGTATCTTTGTCGACGAGGCAGACCGCAAGATTCTCGCGCAGCACAACGTGGGCTGCGTGCACAACCCGTCGAGCAACATGATGATTGCGAGCGGCGTTGCGCCCGTGCCCGAGATGCGAGCTGCCGGAATCGCAGTCGGTCTGGGAACCGACGGACCGGCAGGCAGCAACAACGACCTGGACCTGATGGAAGAGATCGATCTGGCCGCGAAGCTGGCTAAGATTACAAAAATGAACCCCCTGGCGCTGAATGCTCTCGCCGTCGTAGAAATGGCAACCATCGACGGCGCCAGGGCATTGCACATGGAGCAAGAGATCGGATCGCTCGAAAAAGGGAAAAAGGCGGACCTGATTGTGATCGGCCTGGATGAGCCAAACGCCGTGCCGATGTATGACGTTTATGCGCAGATTGCGTATGCATTGAAGGCCAGCGATGTGCAGACCGTCATGATCGGTGGACGAGTCGTCATGCGCGACCGCAAGTTGCTGACCGTCAACGAGCAGGAAGCGATGGCCAAGGCGCGTGAGTACAAGAAGACAATTGCCGCGTCGATGGGAATGCAGTGAAGCAAACTCTGTCTGTCAGCACCCACGTCTCGAAAAGCGCGAGACGTGGGGCACCCTCTTTTTTCACCGCTTCACCACCTCAGGCACCGCCGTTGCTGGCGGCGTGTTGCGGCTACGGTGGGCGCTGACCGCTCCGTCGATGATGACCATGCCGATTCCGGGCAGATCTCCTTTCTGAATGCTATCGAGCAGGTTCTTGCCGGCTGAGTGCTGGGCTTTGTCCATCAGGACGAACGAGGCTTCGCGGCAGGGGGCGATCAGGCCGCAATCGAGGTTGCGTATTTTTGCGGTGTTTCCTGTGGCGAGGCAGATGGCCACTTCGGCAGGGATCTCGCCTAGAGACGCCAGCATGGAAATCATGCGCACGATGCCGAGCGGCTGGACGCCCGATCCGGCGGGCGAGTCGGTGCCTAGAATCACGCGGCCGAGCTGTTTCAATTCCATTGCCGTGCGGAGCGTGAGCAGTGCGGCGCGTTCGTTTCCGTTATGCACGATTTCGAGAGCACGGGTGGAACGTTCGCACAGCGCCGTAATCTGATCGTCAGGGAGAGCGGTGTGGCCGCCGTTGACGTGACCAATGACATCGGCGTCGGTTTCGAGCACCATGTCTTTGTCGATCAGGCTGGAACCGGGGATCGACGGCCCTCCGGTGTGAATCGTACTCTGGATGCCGTATTTGCGCGCCCATGCGACCATCTGGCGCGCGGTCTTGCCGTCTTTCACGCTGCCCAAGCCTACTTCGCCAAGGATTCCGACTCCGGCGGCGGCGAGCTCTTTGAAGTCGTCCTCTACCATGCCATGCTCGAGGACTGGAGCTCCGGCATAGATCTTCACTCCACCCGGACGGAAGGCGTGAAAGGCGCGCTGGGCGAAGATCGCCATCGCCTTCAGGCCGACGATGTCCTTGGGACGGCCGGGTGTGTGCACTTCGCCGGCCGAGACCATGGTGGTGACGCCGCCGTGCAGATAGCTATCGATCCAGCCCACTTGGTTCTGGCGGGGCGTCCAGTCGCCGCATACGGGATGAACGTGGCTGTCGATGAGACCAGGTGCGAGGGCCGTGCCTTTGGCGTCGATGGTGAGGGTAGCTCCCGAAGTGTCGACATCTTTTTCTTTACCCACGGCAACGATGCGATCGCCGATAGCGACTACGGTGTCGGCGTCGAGGATGGGATTGTTGAGGTCTCCGCTGAGCAGGAGGCCGATGTTGCGGATGACCAGCTTGGCTTGAAGTGCGGATTTCGATGGTTCGTCGTAGGCCATGGTTCCCTTCCGGGCGCGGATTTGCTGCGAACTCAGTGGCCGCTAGTATACAAATGAATGGGGCGAGAGCAACTGTGAGCTGAGTTTTACCAGCGGCGGAAGGAATGTGTTACAAGCATCGAGACAACGGAGAGTGGAATGCGATCTCGCGACTTCATTTTTTGGGAAGTGGATGTGCAAGCTGATTTCATGCTGCCCGGTGGCAAGCTCTACGTTCCCGGAGCCGAGAGGCTTCTGCCCAACATCCGCAAGCTGACGGACGCGGCGCGGCTGGGCGACGTCTTCCTGGTTTCGCATGGAGACTTTCATCCGGCAAACGATCCTGAGTTCAAGCAGTTTCCGCCACATTGCTTGAAAGGGTCGCCCGGAGCGGAACTTCTGCCGCAAGCTCTGACAGACAACTACGTCAGAATTGAGAATGACCCGGCCCTGAAGCTGCCTGAGGATCTCTCCAAGTATCAGCAGATCATCCTGGAGAAGCAGACGCTGGATATTTTTGAGACTCACCATGCGGACGGTTTGGTGGAACGTTTGGGAAACGATGCCGAATTTGTGGTGTTTGGAGTCGTGACGGAATACTGCGTCAGTTGCGCGGTTAAGGGGTTGCTGGAACGAAAGCGGCGGGTAGCGGTGGTCCGCGATGCGATTGAGACTTTGGCCCCGGAAGTTGGGAACAAAACACTTACTGAATTGCAGAGTCTGGGAGCAACGCTGGTTACAACTGACGAAATCCTCGCAAGAGTAGCTCAAACACGCTCCTGATCGCCACGGTCACAGCAACATGCCGGCGATCGAAGCCGACATCAGGTTGGCCATGGTGCCGGCCAGCATGGCGCGAATTCCGAGACGGGCTAGTTCGCCTCGCTTGTTGGGAGCGAGCGCTCCGATGCCGCCCAACTGAATTCCGATCGAGCTCAGATTGGCGAAACCGCAGAGCGCGAAGGTCGCGATTGTAAACGAACGGGGGTCAAGCACGGCTCTCTGCGGTCCAAGCATGGAAAATGCTACGAGTTCGTTCAACACCATGCGCGTGCCGAGAAGATTGCCGATGGCGCGGCAGTCATGCCAGGGGATTCCGATGACCCAGGCAACGGGAGCAAACAATACGCCGAATATCTGCTGCAAGCTGGAGGGAAACCACATTATTCCAAGCCGGTTGTGAACGCCGCCGAGGATGCCGTTGGCAAGGGCGATCAGCGCGAGGAATGCAATCAGCATGGCGGCGATATTAAGCGCCAGGCCTAAACCGTCCGTGGTGCCGCGCGCAATCGCGCCCAGCAGGTTTTCACTCTTCTCGGCACCCTCTTCTTCCTCGCTCATGACGACACGGCCGGCGGTCTTCGGAACCTCCGTCTCAGGCACGAGCATTTTTGACATCAGGATGGTGCCGGGGGCGGTCATGATGACCGCGCTCAGGAGATGTTTGGGTTCTATGCCGAAGGCGATATAGGCGGCCATGATACCACCGGAGACGTGGGCCATGCCGCTGGTCATCACCGTCATCAGTTCGGAGCGAGTGAGTTCGGGAAGGAACGGGCGGATGGTGAGCGGAGCTTCGGTCTGGCCCATGAAGATACTCGCCGCCACGTTCAGAGACTCGGCGCCGCTGGCGCCCATGAAACGGGTCATCACCTTCGCGGCGAGTTTGATGACGAATTGCATGATCCCGTAGTGATAGAGCACGGCGAAGAACGCTGCGATAAAAATGACGGTCGGCAGCACCTGGAAGGCGAAAAAGAATCCCATCGGCGAGCCCTGCGCACCGAGCCCACCGAAGACAAACTTCGATCCCTCAAATGAATAGCTAAGCAAGCGGTTGACGGCGTCTCCTGCTTTCTGGAAGAGTATTTGGCCAATCTGAATTTTCAGGACGAAGATGGCGAACACAATTTGCAGTCCCAAGCCCCAGACAACCGTCTTTTTATTTATCGCGCGACGGTTGGTGGAGAAGGCGTAGGCGAGGCCCAACATCGTGAGCAGACCGAGAATGCCAGTGAAACGTCCCATCTAGTGTTCCCCTTTATAGATCGCGCGATGAACCAAGGATGTTTTGTGTGCCGGCGCGGTGGCTCCGATTTGATAGCTCTCTTGCAGCAACGTTTTTGCGCGCACGGCCTGTGCGTCGGAGTGGCAGTGAATCGTGCACAGCGACTCGCCGACGGAGACTCTGTCGCCGATCTTCTTGTGAACGACGATGCCCACGGCGGGATCGACGGAATCTTCTTTGCGTTCGCGTCCTCCGCCGAGGATGACGCAGGCAGTACCCACCTGTTCGCACAGGATGGCCGTCACATATCCGGCTTGGGGACTGGGCACCTCGACGCGGTGATCGGTGCCCGGGAGACGGGTCGGATCGTCGATCACGCTGATATCGCCTCCCTGTAACTCGACCATCTGGCGGAACCTCTCGAAGGCTTTGCCGGAGGCGATGATTTGCTCGGAGAGTTGCTTGCCCTGCGCCACCGTCTTGCACGCGCCGCCGAGATAGAACATCCAAGCCGCCAACTCGAGGCAGAGATCGCGCAAATCCTGGGGTCCGCCGCCGTGCAATACCTCGATGCACTCCTGCACTTCGAGCGCGTTGCCAACCATGCGGCCGAGCGGCTGGTCCATGTTGGTGATGAGCGCGACCATCTGCTTGCCCATGCGTTCGCCAGTTTCGACCATGAGTTCGGCGAGGAAGACGGCATCTTCCTCTTTCTTCATGAACGCGCCTGAGCCGGTCTTCACGTCGAGCACGAGCGCGTCGGTGCCTTCGGCGAGTTTCTTGCTCATGATGGAGGCGCAGATGAGATACGGACTCTCGACGGTGCCGGTAACGTCGCGCAGCGCGTATAACTTGCGGTCGGCGGGAGCGATTTTGTCGGTCTGGCCGATCATGGAACATCCGCAGGCTTTGAGAACACGATGGAATTCGGGCACCGGCAGGCCTACGCGAAATCCGGGGATGGATTCGAGCTTGTCGAGTGTGCCTCCGGTGTGGCCCAGTCCGCGGCCGCTAATCATTGGGACGAAGAGGCCGCCGGCAGCAACCAGCGGGGCAAGGACGAGCGAAGTCTTGTCGCCGACGCCGCCGGTGGAGTGCTTGTCCACTTTTTTTGCGGGAAGTAAGCTGAGATCGAGAACTTCGCCCGAATGCAGCATGGCGTGCGTGAGGGCAGCGGTTTCCTCGCGAGTCATTCCGCGCAGCACGACTGCCATGAGCCACGCGGCCACCTGGTAATCGGGAATGCTGCCTTGCGTGCAGCCATCGACGAGATATCCGATTTCAGCGGTGGATAGTGCGCCTCCATCGCGCTTTTTGCGAATGAGATCAATGACGCGGAACGGGGTCTGGGAAATATTCGGTTGGCTCACTTGAGGCGGAAACCCTCCGGCAGAAGATCGGTGATGAGACTTTGCTTCGGGCCTTTTTCGCCCTGGTAGAAGATGACAGCGCGCGGCCCGAATTCATAGATGACCTGGCGGCAGGCGCCGCAGGGCGAGCATGGAACTCCGTGATCGTTGGCGACGGCGACGGCGTGAATCTCAAGTTCTGGACCATGCTTAGCAATCGCAGAAAAGATCGCCGTACGCTCGGCGCAGTTGGTCATTCCGTAAGAAGAGTTCTCGACGTTGCATCCCACGAAGACTTGGCCTTTCGACGTGAGGATGGCTGCGCCCACTCTAAAGTTGGAGAAGGGCGCGTACGCGTTCTTCATTACTTTGCGCGCCGAACGGAGCAGGCGTTCGCGCATGGCAACTGGCACTTTTGTTCTTTGCATACCCAAACCAATTTCGCTGAAGAATCGATGGTGGGTCATTGTAACGCCTGACCGGCTTGGACAGTAGAGATTTTCGCGGTCGCAAGCGTCAGTACATGATGGTCTCCGTAAGATGATGAGGCCACCAGGTGGTGTGATAGTGGGTCCAGAGGCGTGCGTCAATCTGCGGGATGATGATTTGCCGATCGGACGGGCGGAGTTGGTTGATCTCCTCGGCTAATAAGGCGCTGGCATAGATGCAATGAGCGCGAATCTCGACTTCCCATGGGCTGTCACGGGGAATCATCTGGTAGGTGTTGATCGCGTTTTCGAGCTCGGCGGAATAGCTGCTGATTCCAAGCAGCCTGAGCGCGACCGGGACGATATAGTCGGCAAAAGCGGACATTGTTTCCAGATCTTGGAGACGGAACTTTTCAGTCTTCCTGAGGCTCGTGTACAGGAACCAGATGGCCAGTTGCGGCAGCTTGTAGAACTTGATGGTGTGGCCGTCGTAGAGGCTAACATCGCGGAAGCGCGGAAAGTCGTTTACGAGCCGATCTACCAGGCCCTTGCCGTGGTCGTAGAGCTTCGGTGAGCAGGACGCAACGAAGTTGTGAAAACGGCCGTTGTACTGCCGGGCGAGCACGGCTCCAACCTGGTGCAATATCTGCGTCTTTTCGTCAAGCATGGGCAGTTCGATATTGCCGGCGAACAGCGTTTCCATTTCAACGCGCGTAACTTTCGCGAGAAACGCACCGTCGAGGATGGGGATGCCTTTGTCGATGGCCCGCTTCATGCAGGCAAACAGCGCATCGGAGTCTGACCAGTTGCGGCCGGCGTAATCCGCCTGGAACTTTATGTGGCTGGAAAAATCGGTGAAGGCGGTGTCGACGCAGGCGGCGGTGAGGATGAAATCGATGGTTTCGTGGACGTCGCCCGCGGCGATCCCGAAGGGCAGAGCGTAGTCGGGAATGGGTAGCTCTTCGTACGCCATCCAGCGGGCGACTTCGACGATTTTGTCGACGTGCGTTTGCACGTCGCGGGAGCGCTCGATAACGGGATGAATACTGTCGAGCACCGGACTGCCTGTCAATTTCGGCCAACGCACGTCGTGATTTGTTCGCATGGTTCCCTGTGGTGAGTTTGATGAGCCGATTGATGCCTATTGAGTTTTCTCGAAACCGCTGGCCAGCCGGTCGGCTTCCCTTTGCTCAGTGGTTGCCTGCGCCGAACGACCGGTGAGCTTGTAGACGTCCGCGAGGCCGCGGTGAGGCCCGGGCTCCTGCGATTTCAGTTTTGCCGCCTCATGGAAATAGCGAAGCGCATCGGGATATTGGCGAGCGCTCTGAGCTTTCCGGGCAACCGAGAGAGTCGCGAGGTAGAGTAGATCGGCGGTCGCAGCATCCTGCGCATTGAGTTCGTGTGCGTGCTGGAGTGCCTGATATGCAGCCAGATCTTCACCCAGCTTTGACAGGACGGCTCCATAGAGCGTTGCCAGTCGAAATATGTCGGACCAGCGCGTAACCGCCTTGCTGAGAGGCGCGCGAGCCTCTTCAAATTGATTGAGCTGGTAGTAAGCGAGCGCGAGGTTGTATTGCATCTGGGGCGATTGCGGGGCGAGTTCCGCGGCTCGGCGCAATGGTTTCAGAGCGGCCTCGACATCGCCGTGTTGCCCGTAGATGGTGCCGAGTTCCGTCAGTTTTTCAGCGTCGTCCGCATCATAGAGCCGCTCGCAAACTGCGTGGGCATCCTCGCGCGGAGCCTGATCGAGCTTTTGCGCGCATTCGATCCGCATCTGACTTTCGCTGGAATCGCGCTGGCGTTGCTCTCCCGACAGAGCAACCGCTTGTTTTGCCTCCTGCTCGCGCCCTTGCTTGCGATACACCAGGCCGAGCTGATATTGGACGCGGGCGTCGTGCGGGATCGACTGGGCCGCCTCCTTCAACCACTTTTCCGCGGCCGCCAGATCGCCCTGCTTGAAGTATGCGAAGCCGAGATAATAGGCGGTGTCGGGAAAAGGCGGCTTCTCAATCGCCTGATTTAAATTCCGGATCGCGCTTTCAAAGTGCAGCTCATCTAAATCAAGACGGCCAAGATAATACGAAATGTTGGGATGATCTCCAGTTTCGCGGCGGACGGTTTCAAATTCCTGGCGCGCTTCGTCGGGCTTCTTCATCTCGAAGAGCGCGACCGCCAGAGGGAATCGCGCCCTGAGGGTTAGCTTGGAATCAAGCTTGAGAGCGGCTCGGAATTCAGCTGCGGCCACTTCGTATTTATCGTCTCTTAGGGCGTCGTAGCCTCGGCCCAGGTGAGCGTCCGGCGAGTCCGGGAGCGTTGGTTGTGCGGCAGGCGCGGCTTGAGATGCCGCATTAGGGCCGCTCAAAGTGACGAGCGCCAATGCGACCAGAACACTCAGAATCCACGTCAATGGCAATGACTGGTTCATGGATGACCGACTATTATAGCGGTCCAATCTTGACGGTCGTGTGTGCGGGTGTTAATTTCAGGCCACACGTGGGAATCCGGGAGACACCGTTCTGAGTCGACCAGAGAAGATGCGGAATTCATCCGCCCCGGGCTCCGTGGACCTTCGTCGGCGCGACTTTCTGCTTCGGTGCTGCCAGGGAGCCTCGGCGGCGCTGATTCCCGCAAGTCTGCGCGGTCTCGGCTGGCCCTCCCTCTACGGTTTTGACTCTGCAGACGCAGCCTCATCGAATAGTGAATTCCACCTGCATCCTCACTATCGGATGCCCAGGCCCCTCGATGCCTTACTCCTTAAAACACAGGCCGGCCTCGACGATTTTGTCACGGAAACATACGCTGACCAGATCGCGGCCATCCTTGCGCAGTGGAGTTCTGGCCTGCTGCAGTCTCCGCAAGATGTAAGAGCGCTCGAGAAAGTTCTTCCGCCGAATTTCTCGGGATCTTCTCCGCGGCCCGCTGAATCCCGAGTGGTGCGCCCGGGCCCGGCGATCGAGGTCCGTCACAATACATTCAAGCGGGAGACTGCAGTTGGGCGGGACGCATTTCTACTGGAACTGCGATCTGCCCTGAGTGGCTTTTCGAAGATTCTTACGGCTGAATTTCAGGTGACGAATATTGACGCTGGTTCCATGCCAGCGGCGGCGCTACCTCCCGGACAGCTACAGACGCGCATCCGATATGAATTGGTGGCCACCGGCCACGACTTCTACCGTGAACAACGTGTCGGGTACTGGCAGCTTGCCTGGGAACGGTCTGCGTCGGATGAGTTCCGAGTGCGGAATTGGCAGGCCCTGGATGAAACACAGAGCCGCTCATCCGGGCCAGCCTATGTCGACATCACGGCCGCGGCCCTTGGTGGCAATGCGTCCTACTCTTCGCAGCTTCTGCGCGGAACCGACTACTGGCGGACGGTGCTCGACGGCGCTTGCGGAATCGATATCTACGGGCACAACGGCGTTTCGATTGGGGACATCGACGGCGATGGATTTGACGACCTCTATGTGTGCCAACCGGGTGGTCTTCCGAACCGGCTTTATCGAAATCGAGGCGACGGAACATTCGAGGACATTACGGAAGCGTCGGGCGTCGGCGTTATCGAAAACACGGCGTGCGCGCTTTTTGTCGACGTCGACAATGACGGCCGGCAGGATTTGATCGTCGTGCGGGCAACCGGCCCGATGTTGTTCCTGAACGAAGGTGGCGGCAAGTTTCGCCAGAAGGCGGACGCGTTTCAGTTCGCCACTCCACCGCAGGGGACCTTCACGGGAGCGGCGGTTGCAGACTATGACCGCGACGGCTGGCTGGATATCTACTTCTGCCTCTACGTCTATTACCAGGGCACGGACCAGTACAAGTATCCGTCTCCTTACTATGACGCCGAAAACGGGCCTCCTAACTTCATGATGCGCAACAACCGCGATGGCACGTTTCGCGACGTAACTGCTGAGACCGGTCTCAACCAGAACAACACGCGCTACAGCTTTTGTTGTGGGTGGAGCGACTTCAACCGTGATGGCTGGCCCGATCTTTATGTGGTGAATGATTTTGGCCGGAAGAATCTTTACCGCAATAATGGCAACGGAACGTTTACTGACATTGCTTCGGAGGCTGGGGTTGAAGATGTCGGCGCGGGGATGAGCGTCTGCTGGCTTGACTACGACAATGACGGTGCGGAAGACCTCTACGTGGCGGACATGTGGACGGCGGTGGGCGAACGCATTTCGATGCAGGATATGTTCAAGAAAGGCGCTCCCCAGGAAACGCGAGCGCTCTATCACAAACACGCCATGGGCAACTCGCTATTTCGCAATGGCGGCGGTGCTTTCGAAGATACAACCGGCGCTGCCGGAGTCGGGATCGGGCGCTGGGCGTGGTCGAGCGACGCCTGGGATTTTGATCATGACGGTTTTCCCGATCTCTACATCGCCAACGGCATGGTCACCGGCCCCTCGCGCGAAGACCTGAACAGCTTTTTCTGGCGGCAGGTGGTTGCCTATTCGCCTGAGGAGGCTAAGCCGTCTCACGACTACGAACAGGGATGGAGCGCGATTAACGAGTTGATCCGGGCGGATGGCACGTGGAGCGGGTATGAGCGAAATGTTTTCTACGCGAACAACGGCGACGGAACGTTTTCCGATGTTTCGGGCGCGGTGGGGCTGGACTTTCTGGAAGATGGACGGGCGTTTGCGCTCGCCGATTTCGATCACGATGGCCGTCAGGAAGTGTTTCTGAAGAACCGCAACGGTCCACAGTTGCGGCTTTTGAAGAACATCATGGAGAACCTGCCTCCATCCATCGCCTTCCACCTGCGCGGCACGAAGAGCAATCGTGACGCCGTTGGCGCGGTCGTCACGGTGGAAACTGAACTGGGCCGCCAGACCCGCTCGCTGAAAGCTGGATCGGGATTTCTTTCGCAGCACAGCAAGGATGTCTTCTTTGGCCTGGGAGCGGCGAAAGACCCGGTGCGCGCGTCGATTCGCTGGCCGAGCGGGCTGGTGCAGGAACTTCACGGTCTGCCAATCAACCACCGGGTGTGGGTTGAAGAAGGCTCCGCACCGTCTCGAATGGAGGCCTTCAGAACGCCGGCGGGGCGAGGCCATCTCGCTGACGCTAAGCCACAAGAAGTTGAAACACTGCCCACCACGGCTGAGACCTGGTTGCTGGCGCCGGTCGAAGCGCCCGATTTTTCTCTTCTCGATTTCGCTGGGCAGATGCGAACGCTATCTTCGCTGCGCGGAAAACCGGTGCTGCTTAACTTTTGGGCCGCCGGAGCAGAGCGATGCAAGGAAGATTGGATCGCTTTCAATCAGCGCCACGCGGCTTGGTCGGCTCAGAGTCTTCAATTGCTTTCGGTGAATCTCGACACCCCAGCCGATGCGGAAGGCGTCCAGGCGCTGGTGCGGGAGCATCGTCTTTCGTTTCCGATCCTGCGCGGCTCCGAGGACGTGGCCGGCATCTACAACATTATTTATCGTTACCTGTTTGACCGGCATCGCGATCTCGATCTCCCCGCATCTTTTCTGATCGACGCCAAGGGAGAAATCGTCAAGGTTTATCAAGGGCCGGTGGACCCGGAGCACGTGGAACACGACTTTCGGCATATCCCCCAAACCAGTGCAGAACGATTGGCCAGAGCACTTCCCTTTCCCGGCGTGACCGACACGATCGAGTTTGGACGCAACTATCTCTCCTACGGTTCGGTGTTTTTTCAGCGCGGCTATATGCATCAGGCCGCGGCTTCATTCCGCATTGCCCTGCGCGACGATCCTGCAAGCGCCGAGGCTCTCTACGGCATTGGAAGCGTGTATCTGAACCAGCAGAAGACCGCCGAAGCCCGGGAGAGCTTTGAACGCGCCCTCAAACTTCGTGCGAGCTATCCCGACACTTTGGCAAATTCCTGGAACAACCTGGGCTTGCTGGCCGCGCGCGAAGGGCGCACGGGCGAAGCAATCGGCCTCTTTCAAGAGGCCCTCAAGCTAAGTCCCGATCATCTGATTGCGCTGGATAACCTGGGCAGTGCCTATCGCCAGCAGAAGCGCTGGGATGATGCTCGCAAAACCTATGAGCGAGCGCTGGAAGTCAGCCCCAACGATGCCGAGGCGAACTACGGTCTGGGAATGGTGTTTGCGCAGAATGACGACACCGCGCGAGCGTTCCATTCTCTGCAGAGGGCGCTGAAACTGCGTCCGGTTTACCCTGAGGCGCTGAACAACCTGGGCATTCTATATCTGCGCACCGAGCGGCGGGATGAGGCCGTGGCAAGCTTCGAGGAGTGCATCCGCGTGGCCCCTGCTTTCGATCAGTCTTACCTGAACCTGGCCCGAGTCTACGCCGTGGAGGGCGCGCCGGACAAAGCTCGGGCCGTGCTACGCGAACTGCTTAAGCAGCATCCCGCGCATGAGCAGGCGCAGAAGATGATGGAGCAGTTGGGACGCTAGTGCCGCGACCGCGTGATTGTTACTGCTGTCGATCCAAGCTTGCTTGTGGAGAGCCGGGCGTCCCCGCCCGNNGGCGAGACGCCCGTTCCTCCACTGTATGACTCATCACGCGGTCACGGTACTAGAGGCAGTTACTAAGGCGTTGCCGGCCTGCTACGCTTCGGCGTCGGTGCCGTCAACAGGTCCACAAACAACTTATAGAACTTATCGGTATCCAAGTCGAACTGCACTTCCACGGACTGGACATCGCGCTTGGGCTTATCCCGATCTGACCAGGTGAGGGTGTCTCCGTAGCCGGGGCCGCGATCCAGGTTCACGTCCATGAAGCGGTTTTCTTTCTTCGTAATCAGGGTTGGGTCAAGCCAGGCCGCCGACGCGAGTTCGTCCCACAGATAGTTATAGGAGCCACGCAGGCGCGAATACTTGCCGATGTATTGCGCTGATGGCGAATGGCCGGCCTTGATCTTGTCGATCAGTTCGTTTGTCATTCTTGTCTTCACGGAAATATCCACCGGGGTGCAGACAATCTTTTTCCACGGCGCCCGCAGCACAATGTGAGCCGCTTCCGGATCGAACCAGAGGTTGAATTCGCGGCGGGGCGTGTTTGCGAACTCGGGATCGGCGGTCTGCGGATTCAGGCTGGCGCCCATGAACACCAACTCTTTGGCCAAGCTGGCAAATTCCGTGTCGATGGAGATCGCGAGCGCCAGGTTTGTCATGGGCCCGCCCTCATAGATAGTGACTTCGTGCGGATACTTACGGACCATGCGTACCAGAAAGTGGGCAGCGTCTTCGTCGGCGGCCTTGGTGGTCGGCTTCCCTTCCGGCATCGCTCCCAGTTCGCGGGGCGCGTGATACACGCGCGGAGTCCAAGCCCCCAGCCAGGCCACGGAGCCATAGCGTTGCTCCCACTGCTCCGTCTCTTCTTTGGTTCTGACCAGCGGATACTCAGCTCCGCGTACGACGGGAATGTCGGTTCGTCCGATGAGCTCGAGCATGCGCAGCGTGTGCGCGACTTCTTCGGTGAGCCATGCATCGCCCGTCACCACCGTGATGCCTAAGACTTCCGTCTGCCGAGACTGGATGAGCAACAGTATCGCTTGCTGGTCAGTGCCGGCAGGTCCGGCCGCGTCCTGATCGATGATGATCTTGCGTTTGTCTTGGCTTTGGGACACAAGGCATGTCATTAGAATTACAGTTGCCACCGCGGTAAAACCCCGGAATTGGCCCAGCTTCATTCGTGCACCTCGGAATTGTCGAACTTCTCGCAGAAACTCTTTACTTGCTTCCCGATAACCGCCCAATGAGCAGGTCGAAAAACCTCGCGGAATCAACTTCCACCGCGACCTTCGTGTTGGGTACAAATTTATCACGCAGCACGGGAGACGTTTTTGTGCTGGCCAGAGTCGGAGCCGATCCGCGAATCGGCATGTTCGTTGCATCTTTCTCCATTCCGGGGCGGCGCCGCAAATCGCCGGCAACGGGACTGTAGCCCAGAGTTTCGCCGGCGGTGAGTTCGCCTGTGGTCTCGACATCAATGTAATAGTCCTGCAATTTCAGAATCGCCGGATCGAGAAATCCGGCAACTGCGAGCGAGTCGTGCATGTTCGGTCCGACCAAATATCCGCCCTCGCGGTTGTGGTTGATCGCATTGCGTCCGATCTTGGCCGCAGCCTGGCTGACGGGGTTCTGGGCGGCTTCGAGCGCGCGCACATGGTCGTCGGTAAGAGAGGTCCGGCGCGTGACGTCGAGACCAACCATGGTCACGGGTATTCCGGATTGAAAGACAATGCGCGCAGCTTCCGGATCCACGTAAACATTGAACTCGGCGGCGGGCGTGATATTTCCTCCCGAAAGCGAGCCGCCCATCATGACCAGCCCTCGAACCATGCTCGCGAGTTCTGGATCGGAATTGAGAGCACTAGCAATGTTCGTGAGCGGGCCAATGGTAATCAGTGTCACTTCGCCGGGATACTTGCGAACGATCTGGCGAATGAGATCGGCGGCAGGCGTTGCGACCGGTTTGGTCGTCGGCTCAGGAAAGACGGCGCCTCCCAATCCGTTCTCGCCGTGCGCGTAAGTTGCTGTCACCAGGCGGCGCACCAGCGGGGCCCGCGCGCCCGCGGCAACGGGAATATCGGTGCGGCCGGCGATTTCCACCATGCGCAAAGCGTTCGGCAGCGTCAGATCGAGCGGCACGTTTCCGGCGACCGGAGTGATGGCTTCAATCTTCAATTCCGGCGAGCGCATGGCCAGCAAGAGCGCCAGTGCGTCGTCTACTCCGGGGTCGGTGTCAATAATGACGCGAAAGGGACCGCGACCAGCTCCCGGGCCGGACTTTCCCTGCTCTGACGGCTGTCTGGCCAGTGCGGTGACGGCGTTGGCCTCGTGGGCGAAACCGCTGGTGGCCAAGACGGCGGCTGACGACGTTACAAATTGGCGCCGGGTGATGCCGAAGATTTCTTTTGTTGAATCCACGTGCGCTGCTCCTTGAATGCTGTCGTGCTCGCCAAGAAACTCTGATTGAGTTGGTTCCCGGTCAGCTTTGAAGGGGCATGGCTTCAGCCATGCCGTTAGAAGCCGCAACACAAGCGGCTTTAGCCGCTGAGGATCTCCCCTTCATAGCATCCATTCTTGCCAACAAAGACTTAATCAAACAACCCCTAACGTGCGGGCTTTGGCGGTTGCGTCATCAGCTTGACGTAGAGATCGTACAGCTTTTGTGCGTCCACATCGAACTGAACCGTCGCGAGTCTCTCGTAGGGCGGAAGTTCCGTCCCCGGCTCCCAGAAGAGCGTTTCGCCGTAGCTCGGCCCGTGATCAATGTCGATGTCCACGTAGAGCTGTTTCTGTCCCGTGATGATGGAAGGATCCACCATGGCCGCCGCGGAGAGTTCATCCCACATAAAGCTTTCGACGGAGTATTGGGTGAGGTAGCGCGCGACCGGCGTATCCACCTTGGCGATGGCCGCTTTGACGGCTGGGTTCACCAGGGTTTTGACGGAAATGTCGATGGGCGTGATCGTAATCTTTTTCCAGGGCGCGCGCATGACCATGCGTACGGCTTCCGGATCGAACCACCAGTTGAATTCCCGGCGTCCATCAATGCCGCTGATTCCACCGTTGTTGGCGTACATTCCGCTGCCCATCAGGACCAACTCTTTCGCGAGGGCTGCCACTTCCGGATCAAGCCGCAGGGCGAGAGCGATATTGGTCAGCGGACCACCGGCCCATACCACGACTTCGCCCGGATACTGGCGCACCATGCGGACGATGAAATGGGCGGCGGTTTCGTCGAGCGGCTTGGTATGAGGTGCGCCCTCCACCAGCGGAGGAATCACGTCCGGATCGTGATACCCCTCGCGGAAGGCCGGCGGAGTGCCGTCCGGGCGCTTGGAAAAATCGCTCCAGCAGCCCTTGTAGCGGAACTTCCCGTAGAGAGCTTCCCAGCGCTCGGACTCTTCTTTGGAATTCAGCAGCGGGAACTCTGCGCCTTCCGCGACCGGAACATCGGTGCGGCCCGCGATCTCAAGCAACCGCAATGTGCGCTGCGTTTCTTCCTTCACCCACTGATCGCCGCTTACGGTGGTGATGCCCAGGACGTCGAACTTGTCCGACTGGAGGAAAATCAGGATGGACTGCATGTCGGTTGTGGCCGGGCCGCGCGCGTCCTGATCGACAATGACCTTGATTTTTTGCGCCAGCAGATGATTCGCGAACGTAAGAACAACGAACAGCAAAGCAATCGGCAGCCGGACGATGCCTCTTCCCTTCATGGCTCGGACCCCCTCGACAATTGATGTGCCCCCGTGATTGATAGAAACGATTCGGGCCCCCGACAATCCCGCATGGAAGGCGTGCCATTGTAAATCCTATTCACGCGCTCTGCCAATTTTTCGATGGGAATGCATGAATTGCAGATGAGGTTAAGCGCGAATAGAATGACGAGCGACGACCAAGGCTGATTCCATTTTGTTTTGGAGCTGCCGCTTTCTCCCTTTCTCCCAGGAGTCGAACCGCGTGACCGCCGGCCACTTCAGACAAACTGGAATTCATGTTGCCGTCTGGGTTCTGGCGGCAATGGCGGCTCTCGCTCCAGTTCGAGCACAGTCTCCAGAACCGGCGGGTATCGCCGCGGTGCAAGGAACGGCGCACGGGACGCTGCAGGGGTACGTGCGCGATTCCAATGGCAGGCCGGTGGCGAACGCGACCGTCCTCTTGCAACTCGCGACTGGAACGGAGACCCCCGCGACACAGACCCAGATCACGCACACGGATTCGGAAGGAGCGTATCGCTTTGTGGCGCTTCGAGAGGGCGCATACACTCTGCGCGCAGAAATAAAGGGATATGGTGAGGCAATCGTCGGTCCCGTCAGCCTCGCGCAGAAAGTGACCAAGAATATCGACCTGGCTCTCGTTTCTCCCAGAGCATCTCAACCGCAAAACCCTCCTCCTGGAACACCGGCGACAGGAAAACCGAGTGCGGAAGCACCCGAGTTCTTCGACGAACCTCAGTTCACCGTAGCGGGTGTGACACAAGCGACCAATTCCGGTGGACACGGTTCCGATACCGTACTGCGAACCACCGAAGCGCTCGCCAAGGCAACGGTTTCATTAAGCAAGGAATCGAGCGCTGGGTCTAAGTCGGCAACATCCGCTGCGCCAGAGAGTTCTTTGCGAGACGCAGTGGTCCGGGCCCCCGAGAACTTTGAGGCGAATTGGCAGCTGGGAAAGTTACTCGTCGACAACGGAAAGGCTACGGAAGCAGTTCCCTACCTGGAACGTGCTTCCCGGATCAAACCCAGTGATCCCGAACCTCATCACCTGCTGGGCGACGTCGAGGAGAAGCTAGGCGATCCACTGGGGGCGGTTCGGGAGTACCAGCGCGCGGCGGAACTTGACCCCAGCGAAGCGGACCTGTTCGATTGGGGAACCGAACTTCTAACTCATCGCGCGTTGGAACCGGCCACCGAGGTTTTCACAAAAGGCAATCGCCTGTTTTCAAAGTCCGTGCGGATGCTGGTTGCGCTCGGCGTAGCCTGGTACGCTCGCGGTTCCTACGATCAAGCGGCGCAGTGTCTCGTGAACGCGTCCGATCTCGCTCCCGACAATCCGACTCCGTACCTTTTTCTGGGGAAAATGCAAGGTGCGGAGACCACTCCATCAGAAAAATCGGTGGACAGATTGGGGCGACTCGCACAGCTGCAACCGGACAATGCGCTCGCGAACTACTATTACGCCGTCAGTCTGTGGAAACAATCGGCGGGTTCGGTGGACGGTGACATTGAGCGTTCAGTACGCGTGGAGTCGCTGCTGCAGAAAGCGGTGCATCTCGATCCCAAACTCGGTGCCGCGTATCTGCAACTGGGGATTCTCTATTCGCAGCGCGAGGATTTTTCGCGGGCAATTTCCGCATATCAAAAGGCGATCGAAGTCAGTCCCGAACTCGATCAGACGATTGAAGAGGCGCACTATCGACTAGCTCAGGCTTACCTGCGAACCGGCAATAAAGCGAGGGCTCAAGAACAACTTCAACTCCATGATCGATTAGCTAAGACAACAAAGGAAGATACCGAACGCGAGCGGCGCGAGATTCAGCAGTTTGTGATTGCGCTACGAAACAAGAATTCTGCCTCGCCGCCGCAGCCTTGAAGCGATCAGCGGGCGGGCGTGGCGCCGCTCATCAGGCTCACGAACATCCGATAAAACTTTTCTTTGTCCAAGTCAACCTGGATCTCTACCGGCTGCACCGTCCGTGCTGGTTTATCCTTCTCCGACCAGGTCAGCGTGTTGCCGTATCCGGCTCCCCGATCAAGATCCACACTCATGTAGCGCGTCTCTCGTTTCGTGATGATCGACGGATCGATCCAAGCGGCCGCTGCGAGCTCGTCCCACATAATATCGGCGCCCGGAAACGACTGGTAAAAGCGGGCAACGTAGTGCGCCAGAGGAGTTCCGGCCTTGTCGATCTGCTGGATCATGGCAGGCGTCAGGCGCGTCTTGACCGAGATGTCAGTGGGCGTGCAGACGATCTTCTTCCACGGCGCGCGCAACACGACGTGCGCGGCCTCGGGATCAAACCAGAAATTGAATTCGTGGCGCGGGTTATTGATGAACTCGGCGTTGTCGGTTTGGGGCCCAATGCTTCCGCCCATGAAGACCAACTCCTCTGCCAGTTCGGGGAATTGCGGATCGAGTGAAATGGCCAGCGCGAGGTTGGTCATGGGGCCGCCTTCGTAGATCGTGACCTCGTGGGGATACTTGTGCACCATTCGAATCAGAAAATGGGCGGCATCTTCATCGGCGGGCTTGGTGGTAGGCTGCCCTTCCGGGAGTGTGGGTACGACGAAGGGCTCGTGCCACCAGCGATCGTCCCAGGCGCCGGCGTAGCCAACTTTTCCGTAGCGCTCCTGCCACTGCTGCGCTTCCTCGCGGCGCCGGACCAGCGGGAACGCCGCGCCGGGCACTACGGGAATGTCGGTGCGTCCAATGATTTCGAGCAGGCGAAGCGTGTGCGTGACTTCTTCGTCGCGCCACTGGTCTCCGCTGACCACCGTGATCCCAAGTACCTCGACCTGCGGGGACTGGATCATCACCAGGAGGGTCTGCAGGTTGCTGCCACCAGGACCCGAGCAATCCTGATTGATGATGACCTTGCGGCGCGGCTGGGCTGAGGCGAAGCAGGTCGCTAATAGGAGCAAAAGGAGCAGACCTAGAGAGTGTGCGCGAGAACTGGGTCGTCCCTCCGGGACTTGAATCATTTGTTCCCCTTTCCCAGCGCTAAAGCGCTGGGCTAAGCTGGTTCGCCCCTCCGGGGCTGGATTCGCGAGCATTTCAGTTACGCCACGGACGGGCGGGGACGCCCGTCGCTCCACTATTTCCGGGCAGGGCGCGTCATCAGGTCGATGTAGATTTTGTAGAACTTCTCCGCATCAATGTCGAACTGGACATTAGCCAGCCGCAGGTAGGGTGGAACCTTGGCGGTGGAGTTCCAGAAGATTGTCTTGCCGTAGCTGGCGCCGTGATCGACGTCGATATCCATGTAGAGCTGCTTCTGGCTGGTGATGATGGAGGGATCGATAAGCGCGGCGCCGGCGATTTCGTCCCACATATAGCCGGGCAACGAATACTTCTCCAGATACTCTGTCACCGGAGTGCCCGCCTTGGTAATGGTGGCTTTCATCTCGCTCGTGTAGCGCGTTTTGACCGAGATATCGATGGGAGTGATGGTCACGTTCTTCCAAGGCGCGCGCAAGACGATGCGAGCCGCTTCCGGATCAAACCACCAGTTAAATTCGCGGCGGGCATCGATGGCGCCGGGATCGATCGCGCCCTTGTCGGCGTAGAGTCCTCCACCCATCATGACGAACTCTTTCGCGAGCGTCGCGACCGACGGGTCGAGCTTCAGCGCCAGCGCATAATTCGTCAGCGGGCCACCCGCCCACAGCACAACCTCTCCGGGATACTTGTGCACCATCTGCACAATGAATTCCGCGGCGGTGCCGGGCTGCGCGTGAATGTGGGGCTCGCCTTCCTTCATGGGAGGCACAACGTCGGGCGCATGGTAGGGCTCGTCGTAAACGGTGGAGCGCTTCGCGGCGAAGTGTTCGGTCCAGCATCCCTTGTATTCGAACTTACCGTAGAGAGCTTCCCATCGCTCGGTCTCTTCTTTGCTGTTGAGCAGCGGGAACTCGGCGCCCTGGATGACAGGGACGTCGGTGCGCCCGGCAATCTCCAACATGCGGAGGGTGTGCTGCGTCTCTTCCTTCACCCATTGATCGCCGCTGACGGTAGTGATGCCCAGAACGTCAAACTTCTCCGACTGAAGGAAAACCAGCAGCGCTTGTTGGTCGCTGGTGCCGGGCCCGCGAGCGTCCTGATCGACGATGACTTTGATTTTCTGGGCCGAGGCAGCGGTTGCGAGCAAAAGAGCGAGCAAAGACATCAGCGCGAGTTTCCGCGTGCAGCGAATCACCATGTCATCATTCCCCGGCAGAGTATTGGATTGGAAAGTTAAGGGCAGACCGAGCGTGGTCTGGGTTGTCCCTTGCCTTCCATCGATTTCACCATTGACAACAATGTTTCTCACTGTCTGATCCTTCCATAGCCGACCGCTCCGATGGGTCCGTTCCGTCACGGCGCATCGACAATACATCGAAAGCCAACCGTTCCCGATCGGTCGTGTCCAGGAGACATCAAGAGATACTTTTGGTGTTCATCCAACCGATAAGTTTGCGGGAAGTACCAAATCGAACCGCTTGGTTGATAAGATGCGCCACCACGAATGATCGCCGCGCGGGTATGCGGGTCGCGATATTCGTCGGTCCACTGAGACACGTTGCCAACCAGATCGAGAACGCCAAACGCACTTGCACCCTTCGGGAACGCTGTCACGTCGGCGGGTGGACGCATAGCAGGTCCCGAATCCACTGGGGGAAGAGCGTGAGGGTCCCAGTCGTTCCCCCAAGGATACGCACGACCGCTGGTGGATTGGGCCGCGTATTGCCACTCCCACTCATGGGGAAGACGTTTCTGGTTCCATGCGGCGTAGGCGCGCGCATCCTCGATCGAAACCCATGTGACGGGCTTGTTGTCCCAACCTTCCGGATAACTGCCATTCTTCCAGGCGCGCAGGAAGTTGTGATCGTCCTTCGGGCGATAGTGCGTCGAGTTCAAGAATCTTTTGAACTCAGCATTCGTGACTGGCGTCCGATCGATATAAAAACTATGCACGTGCATTCGATGCCGATGGAAACGACGCGCCGTATCTTCCCACGGATACTGCACGTCTGCCCCAGGATCATTGCCGCCCTCGATTTCAATGCCGCTCACCTGAAAGTCGTAATCACCGTCGGGAATGCGCACCATTCCCTCCGGCGCCGACTGCGACGTGGCGGTGGCCGGTATTTCAACCAGAGTCTGGGGCGCAGCTTTCCATTCCCGCAAATAACTGGCAAGAGGGCGTTTGGAGCGCTCCGCCATGTAGGAAAGAAATTTCTGGACACTATCGTCCGGCTGCTCTTCCGTCGCCAGAAGTGCGCCGTACCCAAGACCTTCAAGATCAAAGCTCAAAGTGGCTTTGCCGTTAGCTACGACGGGCGTCAATTCCGCCCCGTGCCACAGATCGTAATAATGCGCTCCAGGAGGGCTTGCGATCTCGATCTGAGAACCGGAGACGTCGTACTCATTACGGTTGACGATCGTCCACAACGTCCCCTTCGCCGCGGGGAAGCGGCTTGCGAATACGCCTGCTTGCAAGACCGGAGTGTGCGGTTCCCAACCGGGACTTACCAGATAATCGGCCATGGCGCGCTCGATGCGGGTGAAGCGTAGCAGGGCTTCCGCATCGTGCGGATTATTCTCGTACCAGAAGCCCCAGAGATTTTCGAGCGTCGCATACCCCTGGCCGTTGAAAAAGGCATGCTGCAAACTGTCGGTTTTGTCGCGAGTGAAGCGGTCCGTAACATTCGCGGTGTGGCGCGACTCCATCCACTTGTCCTTGCTGACCATCGGAATAAATGGATACTGCTTCCCTTCCCATGTGACCCAGTCGTTCCAACTGATGTTCGTCCATGCAATTGAAGCGTCGCGCGGCTGAAACTGAGGCTCAAGCGCGAGGGCATGGCCAATCGCGTCCGAGGCCTCGCGAAAGCCCGGCGGTACGCTCTCCAGCGTATCGAAGTTGATGCCATCGGCGTCGACATCCTTCAGCAACTGCGCCATCGTCGCCGAGAACGCCGCGCCTTCGTTCCGCGTTCCCGTGTCCCACATCAGCAGCGGGAAGAATACCTTCACGCCCCGGCTGTGAAACTGCTCGACCATCTTCCTGACGCCAGCGGTTCCACCCGGAAGATCGCGCAGCATATCGAACTGATTCCGGTCGTCGACTCCGAGATTGGGATAGACATGCCAGATCAACACCGCGTCGATTGGCCCGATTCGCGCC
Source organism: Acidobacteriaceae bacterium (assembly GCA_003131315.1). Taxonomy (GTDB): domain Bacteria; phylum Acidobacteriota; class Terriglobia; order Terriglobales; family Acidobacteriaceae; genus Acidiflorens. The sequence goes on along the minus strand of PKUV01000167.1, from coordinate 94,184 downwards.
TCGGTCTCCGCAAGGAAGCGGTCGACCGTGTACTCGCCCTTGTCCGGATCGTACAAACTCCGATCCCAGATCAGCAGCTGTGTCTGCGAGAAGATGCGTTGCGTCCACAGCAACTCAGGACGCTCATACTGCGCACCTGAATAGCGCAACAGCCGCAGACGATCGCTTCGCCAGGTCTTTAATCCATGAAGCCATGTGGACTGATCGGAAGAAGCAGCGGGACCAGCGAAAAAGACCTCGCTCGGCGGAGGAGGCTCGGTCAGATTCATGACGCCTGTATGCGATACGAGATCATGGCGAGGTTTCCACTCGTCGGCGGAAACGGGGATTGAGACGAGCAACACAGTGAGCGATGCCGCAAGCCAGTGGAAATTGGAGATTCGATTCACGAATGAATGCATTGGGTCGATTTACGATGATAACTCAGCCGATCTCCCCCTGGGAGCGGTCTTTTAGAGTCAAAGACTTAGGAGGTGATTCCCGCCAAGTCTTTGAAGAATAAGGACGTACCTGTAAAGTATTTATAAATCAACAACATACGTATTGAAATCGTGCGGTTTTTCGGGCGATCGCTCCAGGTCTTTGAGGAATAAGGAGTTGCGAGTGTTGACTCGGAACGTCCCAGACACACTCAAAATTCCTCAGTTGGCCGGTGTAATATTGGCCGGTGTAATAAAGGAAAGCTGAGGCCAACGCGCCAGCGTCGGCCCCAGCTTGAAGGTTCCATACAGTTCGCTTGGCTCGGACCCTAGAAGTTCAGCCTAAGCGCAAACTGCATTACGCGTGGATTGCCTACGGTGTTAGTTACCTTCCCGAAGCTCGACGAAGCCATGTCCTGCATCCCGCTTGCGCCTCCACCAAGGAAGAACTGCGCGTGGTTCCACGCATTGAAAAATTCAGCGCGGAAATCCAATCGCATGCCTTCGTAAGGCAGCGGAAGGTGCTTGATGAATGACAGGTCCGTGTTCACAAAGCGCGGACCATAAACAGGCGTCCGGCTTGCGTTTCCAAGCTCTCCTACAGGCGCTGCGACAAAGCAGCTCGTGTTAAACCACTCTCCCACCGAGTGCGGGCCGGAATTTGGGTTGCAAACCTGGTTGGGACGATTCAGGCTGTTTCCGTTCCACTGGAAGTTAACGCCGGAACTATTAGCGCTGTTGACGACGAAGAGTGGGAAGCCGGATTGAGCACGCTCAATCACGTCAACTTCCCAGTTTCCAAGGACGCCGTTCACAGCGCCGTTCCAGTCATTGCCCCATCTCTTTCCTTTTCCGAAGGGCAAGTCGTATAGAACGCTGGCGGTGAAACTGTTGTTCAGGTTAAGTTGCGAGAGGCCCCAATCAGCAGCCTTGGTGCCAGGCAGCGGGAAGTAGGTTGCCCCCGGGAAGGTTCCCACGCCGTCCGGCATGCCATTGTCGAAGGTACGAGAGTAGGTATATCCAATAAGAGCATAAATACCGTTTCGCATGCTCTTCGTCTCAGCCTTGATCTCGATGGAATCATAGTGAGCGCGGCCGTAATCGCTGTTGTTTGAAATCACCGGCGTAAAGGGGAACCCGGTCAAGGGATTCCATTTCTGCGCCACGTACGCCCCTCCCGGCCCGCACCCAAGTGTGTATCCCGGTGTTTCGTTCGGCCCACCAGCGCACGCCGTCGGCGACGATACGTTCATGTTCAGACCATCCGTCAGAATCCGGGAACTGCGGGAACCTGCGTAGCCAGCCGTCAGGACGATATTCCCAGGCAACTGGTGCTCAATGTTGAGATTGAACTGCTGGACTTTCCCTTGCTTGAAGCTCAGATTCTGCGCCTGCAGAGTCCCGGAGAATGACGTGGGGCCTTGAGGCGTGGTGATTACAGGAGTGAACAATCGCTGGTTGCCGCAGTTCGCGGCAGCATTGCCGAGACCTGCGTTGTTGAATGGACACGGCCCGTAGAAGTTGTCGGACTCAGCATAATACGGCGGATTCTGCCATAGTCCCTGAGAACCTTGGTTCCAGGAGGAATCGTGGAATACAGCGTAACCGGCGCGTACAGCAGTCTTCTGCGAGCCGAACGGTTTCCAAGCCAGTCCAATGCGTGGCTCGAACGCAGTCTTGTCCATCTGGATTCCGGCGGTTCCACTCGAGTGAACGCATATCGTACAGCCCGCCGCTGCGAGGGGCCCATCGACGTAAAACTTGCCGCCAAAGAAGTCGAAGTTAGCCTGGCGGCCTTTCGCTTCCGAAATTGGAGTTACGACAGCCCACGCTACTCCGATATTCAGGGTCAGATTCGGCGTGACACGCCAATCGTCTTGCACAAAGGGACGGAACAGCTTCCAGCGCCGCCCGGTCGTTGCACCGAGGAAGGTCTGGTCGTGAATGCCGCCGCCTAACTGGCCAAGAAGAAGATCGGCCGTTGCATCGCCGGTCAATCCAAAGTTAATGAAGAAACCGTCCTGGAAACCGTTGGTCTCAACGTTCATCTGGTTGGCGCGGAAGCCCATGCCAACCCGAATGTCATGCTTGCCGCGAATCATGTCGAACGTATCGTTGACGGTGAACACGTTGGTGCCGCCCTGGAACGGGGCAAAACCGCGGTCCCCGAGCGCAAAGTAATTGTTCATTAACGTTGAACTCATGCCGCAGCTTATACAGTCCTTGGTCGACTGGTTGACAAAACCTGCGGGAGAGTTCGCGCATTTTGTGTTCAGATCCCCACCGAGAATACCGATGTTTGCCGCTTCACATGAGCCGTTGCCCTGCGACAGGATGTGGTTGAAGATGCGGCTAAAGCCCGCGGTGAGCTGGTTGATGTTGTTGGAATTGAAAATATGTGTTTCCGAGAGGGCTGCGTTGCGGCCGTGGTTGGCAATGTTCTGGTTGCTGGCAAAAGCACTTTGTTCGGCAAATCCCGGCGTGCCACCCGGGACGTACGAATTGGCTTGATCGTAGCTAAAACGCGCGAAGACGGAGTCCTTGCCGGAGAATGTGTGATCCAAACGAATGTCGAACTTGCCTTCGTTTAAGCTTCTCACCGGCACGCTGGCGTAGTTGGTCACCGCGCTAGTATTGTTCCCGTTCGGAGTTGGAGATGGATAGAGCTTCATCATCGCCAAGCCGGTCGGATCGACGGATGGGTTTACGGTCGGATCGAACATATTGGTCGGGATTTTATTGCAGTTCACACCCGAGGCCTGGACACCGCCAGCACCCGCCGGAAGCGGGTTCCCCGAGCCGTCGCACTGGAAGGGCGCGAACGTGTAAGGACTGTTGATGTCTCCGAAACCGTTCGCATTCTTAGTAACACCGTCAAAAGCCATGGGACGCGCCAATCCGAGCGGATCCGCGCTATAGTCTCCACCCAGCATTGCCTGCGTCGGAACTAATCCGATGAACGGAATTCCGTGGCGCTGCCGCTTTCCTTCATAGTCCACGAAGAAGAACGTTTTGTCCTTTTGAATCGCTCCGCCGAGCGAACCGCCAAACTGGTTGAGATTGAATTGCTCTTTGGAAGACGCAAAATAGCTCTTGGCGTCAAGCTTGGTGTTGCGGAAGTACTCGAACACCGACCCGTGCATCTTATTTGTTCCCGACTTCGAGGTGACGAGAACCGTCGGACCCGCGCGCGTCCCATATTCGGCCGAGTAGTTGTAGGTCAGAACCTTGAATTCCTGGATGGCATCGATGGAAGGCACAACTGCAATGCCGCCAGCGGTGAGTTCGTTGTTGTCGTTGCCGTCGAACAGCCAATCCGTGCTCTGGGCGCGCGATCCGCCAACGGAGAGCGAGAACGTTCCGCGGGTCGAAACTTCGCTGCTCGGGCCGCCGTTGAAGAAGCTGTTGGGGCTGGTTTCCTGCGTTGTGCCCGGCGTAAGGGTTGCCAGTTGCACAAAGTCGCGCCCGTTCAAGGGGAGATCCGCGACCTGCTCGGCTGTGATGACCTGGCCAAGGCTCGGATTCGTCGTTTCCACCGCAACCTCTTCAGCACTCACCTCTACCGTCTGGCTGACCGAGGCGGGGTTGAGCGTGAAATTGATTTCACGCTGTTCGTCGACTTGCAGTCGGACGTCTTTTTGCTCGGTGGTCTGGAAGCCCGACGACTCCACTCGAATGGTGTAAACCGAGACGGCGAGGAACGGCGCCTGATAGTGGCCGGACCCATCGGTCTTCACTTCGCGGGTGGTGCCGGTTGTCTGCGAGACAATTTTCACCGCCGCTCCGGAAATCACGGAGCCGGTTTTATCGGCAACCGTGCCGGAGAGATTGCCGTTCGCCTGGCTATACACGAGTGACGAGAGGGACAACACGCAACAGACGACCGCTACAAGCAGCGCATATCTTTTCAACATTCGTTTTCACCCTTAGTGACCACTCTCTTTTCGTACAAGGAGCGGTGATCCGGCTCGACTCCGTCGCGGCTGGAACGTGGAGCGAGCCTTATTTTTAACGATGGGTCATATAAATAGATTAGAAAAGCAAAGTCAAGAGTTTTTGTAGGGACTCCAGGAATGTCTCCCGATGAGGCGGGAAATTCACTTTTCCATAATGCCTATGCTTTCGCGGATTTTTACGATCTGGTTGCCGGCGACGTTTTCCAGGCGCTGCACCAGACCGCTCGGCCAGCGAATCTCGATGGCATCGGCCTTGGTAGCTTTGCCCAGCCCAAAATGCAGGCGGAAGTCACTTTGCGAGATGTATCCGCCGCCGCTGCGAACCTCCTGCGTCTGCTGGTGATCGCCCACGCGGACAGTGACCTTGGCGCCGATGGCATCGCGATTGGACTTCGTTCCTTCCAATTTCAGTAGAATCCAGTTTCCGCGCTCGCCGAGATTTTTTAGCAGGCTGGGACGATCATGACTATTGTTCACAAGAATCTCGACGGCTCCGTCATTGTCGAAATCGGCGGCGGCTACACCGTGGCTGTTGAACGGAGTGGCGATGCCCGCGCCGGAATCGAGTGAGATGTCGCGAAATTTTCCGTTGTGCTCGTTCCAGTAAAGAATCTTACGTTCGCGGAATGTGTTGTTGAGACCTTTGTTGTCGAGTTCGGGATAGACGTGACCGTTTGCCATGAACAGGTCGGGCCAGCCGTCGTCGTCGATGTCGAGGAAGAGCGTGCCCCATCCGAGGAATTGAGAATTCTTGCCTAGCCCGGCGGATGGGGTGACGTCGGAGAAAGTTCCGTCGCGATTGTTGTGATAGAGCGTGGCAGTATCGTCGGAGAAGTTGGTCTTGACGATGTCGAGCCACCCGTCGCCATCGTAGTCGACCGCATCGGCTCCCATGCCGGCTTGCTCGCGGCCTCCGTCGTTGAAGGCGACGCCGGCCTCGACGGCAGTTTCGGTGAAAGTGCCGTTGTGGTTGTTGTGAAAGAGCAGGCTGGGAGTGGAGTCGCAGGTGACATAGATGTCGGGCCAGCCGTCGTTGTCGAAGTCGCCGGTAAGGGCGGTGAAGCAGTAGTAAGCGTCGGTCTTGGCGATCCCGGATGCCTGGCTGACATCGGTGAAAGTGCCATCGCCGTTGTTGTGGTAGAGCTCGCTGTGCGTGCCTTTCAGTCCGCGCGGACCGCACATCACCGGCATCCCTTTCCACAGGCAGGCAGCGCCGCTGCCGGGCTCGGGCGTGTGCGGCAGATCGAGGTCGACGTAGTGGGCGATGAAGAGGTCGAGGCGTCCGTCGCGATCGTAATCCAGAAAAGCGCAGCCGGTGGACCAGCGCACATCGTCGTGCCAGAGGCCTGCCTTGCGCGTGACGTCGGTGAAGGTGCCATCGCCATTGTTGTGCAGGAGAACGTCGTGGCCCCAGAAGGTGACGAACAAGTCCACGAATCCGTCGTTATCGTAGTCGCCGGCGCAGACTCCCTGGCCCCAGCCGCTGAGCCCGACGCCGGCTTTTTGGGTGACGTCTGCGAACGTGCCATCGTGGCGGTTGCGGTAGAGGTGGCTGGTCGGCTCCTGACCCTTGGGAAACCCTTCCAGGCGGCTGCCGTTGACTACGAAAATGTCGGGCCAGCCGTCGTTGTCGAAGTCAAAGAAAGCGGCGCCGCTGCCGGTGGTTTCGATAATGTAGCGCTTGGTCTTGTCGCCTCCATCTTCAGTTTTGGCAGTCAGGCCGGCGCGTTCTGCGATGTCGACGAAGTTAACTTTTGGCGGAGTGAGTGGTGGCGCGGCGGGCGCGGCATGCGGTTGCGCGGCTGCGAGGGTGAGTGTGAGTACCCACAGTGCGACAACAACCGCAGCGAGCCTGCAATTCATGAGTCCGTGTCCCAGGGAGAATCTTCTTAGGAAGAATCTTACAACCCGCAGCCGGCTCTGGGAGCGATTTCAGCCATTTGCCCTTGCCACCAGCAAGATCCCCAAACAGTAGAAGACGAACATCAGGACCAGGTACATCTTGGCTTTGCCGGGTGCGCCTTCAAATTCCTTCCAGGCAAGGACGCCCCAGAGAGCGGCGACCATCGGCGCGGATTGTCCGATGGCGTACGAAATGGCTACGCCGGTAAAGCTGGCAGCGACGAGATTGAAAACCATGCCGATGCCCCAGATGAATCCGCCGAGCAGTCCGAGCGCGTGGCCGGAAATGGGTCCGCTAAAAAAGCCCGCGAAACTCACGGGCTCGCCGACCAGCGGTTTCCTCATGAAATAAATGTTCCAGATCAGACACGAGAGCAGCGCGCCCAGCGTGAGGAAGACGGCAATGCTGTAGGGACCAAGTGTGTTGCCGCTGGTCATCGCTCGCGCCACGAAGGGAGCCCAGAGCCCCATCAAAACACCGGAGACCACGCAGACAATGATGCTCTTTTTCGAAACCGAGCGGCCGGCGATCGCCAGACTGCCATAGGCTTTTCCGTCCAGGACGACGGCGACGAGAGCGCAAACGACGCCCGCGGCCAGGAGTACGGCATTCCCTTTCGGCTGGAGAGCATAGCTCGAAATCACACCAACCACGAGCGCGATTCCGATAGCAACCGGAAAGGCGATAGCGAGTCCGGCCATATCAATCGCGGCCACCAACAGCAGGTTCGCGAGATTGAAGATGGCGCCGCCGATCATGACGGAGACGATGTTGTTGGTGTCGGCGGAACGAACATTGTTCAAGAAACTGGAAGCGTCATTGCCCGTGCTGCCCATGGTGAACGCGAGGATCAGCGACACCAGAAAAATACCGACGGCGTAGTCCCAGTAAAACAACTCGAAGCGATAATTCTTGACGCCCTTGTAGGTGTTGGCCCAGGAGCCCCAGCAAATGGCGCTCGTGATCATCATGAACAGTGCAATACCCAGAGTATGGGGTGTGAACATCGCTTCTCCTTAGAACGGGCTTCTCCGTGAGTCTACTCGACGCGAGTCTACTTGCCGCGAAGTCTGGACACAAACAGCTGCAGAAACCGGTTGGCGTCGACGTCGACGCAAACCTTCGCGTTTGGCTCGACTTTGTCGAGACCTTCAATGATGTAGCGGTCACCGTGAAGCACGTTGCGCTCTACTGCGCCGTGGCGATTGGCGACCGTCTCACCTCGAGTGAACTCGCCTCGGGTTTCGACGTCCACGTGCATCGGCGGCGCTTTCACGAGCGTTGCGTCGATGGCCACCCCGACCGCGAGCGGATCATACATCGGCGTACCGTCGGAACCGAATTGCGCCGACAGATCAACCAGGTAGTGCGCCACCTGGTAGATGAAATCATTCATGGGCCCGTGGGTCTGTCCGAGTTGTGCGAGGTATTTCGCCGAGAGCAATGTTTTGTCGCCGACATCGAGGCCGACCATGGTCAGCGGCCATCCGGCCTGGAAAACGATCTGCGCGGCTTCGGGGTCGTTGTAAATGTTTGCTTCGGCGGCAGCGTTCACGTTGCCGCCGGTGATCGAGCCGCCCATGAGGATGACTTCCTTTACCAGCGGGACGATGGACGGGTCCTTCTCCACGGCGAGCGCGATGTTGGTGAGCGGGCCGATCGGGACGAGCGTGATTTCGTGCGGAGCGGCGTGCACCATCTCGATGATCAGGTCCGGGCCATACCGCGAATCCACTTTGCATTTACTGGGCGGCAATTCGATATTGGCCAGCCCGTTCTTGCCGTGCCAGAACTCCGCGGTGATCAATTTCTGGAAGAGCGGATGCTGGGCGCCGGCGGCGACGGGAATATCGCAACGATTGGCCAGCGAGATCATGCGCAGCGCGTTCTCCAGTCCCTGCCTGGCGGTTACGTTGCCCGGCACCACGGTGACGGCGCGAACGTCCAGTTCGGGAGAGTTCAGCGCCAGCATCAGCGCCATGGCATCGTCCGTGCCGGGATCCGTATCGAAGATGATTTTCTTGGTGGCGCTGAACGCGGGGATTGCCAGCGTCATTACGAAGAATGCGGAGAGAATTGCGGTAATGAAAAACTCTTGGTGAACTTGGAAACGACTGACCGGGTTGATCAGGAGTGACCTCCAGATTGCAAATTGCAGAATGTTGCAATTGCGCCGAGCGTAGCCGTGCAAGGTCGCTAGTGTCAAGACGAAATACACATGGTCGCCCAACGCCGGCGAGAAACAGCGGCGATTCAGGAATTCATCTTTCGCCGTATCTGCCGTACAATCGAACGGCAAAGGACGGGACGCGGAAGAATTGGGTTCCGACGCCCAGCCCCTAAAGGGGCTTCCAATCCGGGATCATATGGTATCGCTGAAGCGATACCCTGATACGAGACACCTTCGCATGGAGCGACTGATGGCGGTGGAACGCAACGAGTCTCGGAGCGTCGCACGCCGCGTTTCAAGCGACCCAAGCGGTCGAGATGACTCGCGTCACGAGTCGCAGAGCGGCAGTGCGATTGCGATTCTCTCCGGGCGGCCTCTGCTGCCAAATGCCGGCATTCCTCTCAACCTAGATTGGGTCCGGGAAGTGCGCGTTAACACCAGCGCGGTCGAGCGCCGCGCTCAATCCCATGTCGCGCGGCGAACGGTGAAAAAAGAATGGCAGGCGGCGTGGCTTCTGCGGGCGATTACGTGCATGGATCTGACGACGCTTTCCGGCGATGACACCGACGAGCGCGTCCGGCGTTTGTGCGCGAAGGCCCGGCACCCCGTCCAGCAGGAATTGGAACAGAAGCTTGGGATCGAGGCTTTGCAAATTAAGGTCGCCGCCGTGTGCGTGTACCACACGTTTGTGGAAACGGCGCTGCACGCACTCGAAGGCAGCGGAGTACATGTGGCCGCCGTGTCCACCGGTTTTCCGGCAGGCCTATCGCCGCTGGCGGAGCGGGTGGCGGAGATTCGCCGATCGGTGGAGGCTGGCGCTCACGAGATCGACGTCGTCATCACGCGCGCGCATGTTTTCGGCGGACGCTGGCAGGCGCTCTACGACGAGGTGGCAGCTTTCAAGCAAGCTTGTGGATCGGCGCACATGAAGGTGATCCTTGGAACCGGAGACCTGCTGACGCTGCGCAACGTGGGGCGCGCGAGTGTGGTGGCCATGATGGCGGGCGCAGATTTTATCAAGACTTCGACGGGCAAAGAGCCGACGAACGCGACCTTGCCGGTCGGCCTGGTGATGACTCGCGCCATCCGCGAATACGCGCAGCAAACCGGAATGGCGGTGGGTTTCAAGCCAGCGGGCGGCATCCGCACGGCGAAGCAGTCCATCGACTGGCTGGCGATGATCAAAGAGGAACTTGGCCCGTCCTGGCTGCGGGCGGAAATGTTCCGCTTCGGAGTCAGCGGCTTGTTAAGCGACATCGAGCGGCAACTGGAGCACTATGCAACCGGACGGTATTCGGCGCAGTATCGGCATCCGATGGCGTGAGATTGAACAAACGGTTACGAGTCAAAACAAGCTTCTGAAGAACCTCATGACTTGTCATCCTGAGCGAAGCGAAGGACCTGCTGTTTCGTGCACTGCCAAGAAAGCAGGTCCTTCGCTTCGCTCAGGATGACAATTGAATAAACTGGAACTGCGATTAGCAAGGAATCGAGCAAACGCCAATGAGCATTGCCGAAAAGTTCGTGAGCATGGAATACGGCCCGGCCCCAGAAGATTCGAAGGAAGCAACAGCCTGGCTGGAGCACCATGGCTATCGCTTCCAACATTTCATCGGCGGCGGATGGCAAGCGCCCGCGGCGGGAGAGTATTTCGACACTCTCGATCCTTCGACCGAAGAGAAACTCGCGTCGGTGGCGCAAGGGTCGGCGGCGGACGTTGACGCCGCGGTCAAAGCCGCGCGGGCGGCGTCTTCTGGATGGCGGGCGCTCACTCCGCATTCCCGCGCGCGCTACCTTTATGCCATCGCGCGGCTGGTGCAAAAGCATTCCCGGCTGCTGTCGGTTCTCGAGACGATGGACAACGGGAAGCCCATCCGCGAGAGTCGGGACATTGATATTCCGCTGGTCGCGCGACATTTCTATCACCATGCGGGTTGGGCACAACTTCTGGAGCAGGAGTTCCCCGAGTACGTGGCCTGCGGAGTCGTTGGCCAGATCATCCCCTGGAATTTCCCGCTGCTGATGCTGGCGTGGAAGATTGCGCCGGCTCTGGCGACAGGAAACACCGTGGTTTTGAAGCCAGCCGAATTCACGCCCCTCACTGCGCTGGCCTTCGCAGGAATTTGCCAGGAAGCCGGCTTGCCTGCCGGTGTCGTCAACATCGTCACCGGAGACGGCGCAACCGGCGAGGCGCTGGTCAAGCATCCGGGCGTGGACAAGATCGCGTTCACCGGATCGACCGAAGTTGGGCGCGCGATTCGCGCAGCCACGGCGACGAGCCACAAACGCCTTTCGCTTGAGCTCGGAGGTAAGTCGCCATTCATCGTCTTCGAAGACGCCGACCTCGATAGCACAGTCGAAGGCCTCGTCGACGGAATCTGGTTCAATCAAGGCCAGGTATGTTGCGCGGGCTCGCGGCTGCTGATGCAGGAGAGCATTGCCGAAGCTCTGATCGCCAAAGTGCAGGCTCGAATGAGCACGCTGCGCGTCGGCGCGCCGCTCGACAAAACGATCGACATTGGCGCGATCATTGCGAAGGTGCAACTCGACCGCATCCGCAAGCTGGTGGACCAGGGTGTGGCGGACGGCGCGACGTGCTGGCAGCCGCCGGTTACGCTGCCTGCGCGCGGGTTCTACTACCCGCCAACGCTTCTGAGCAATGTGCATCCGACGTCGATTGTTGCGCAGCAGGAAATTTTCGGGCCGGTGCTGGCGGCGATGACGTTCCGCACGCCTGCTGAAGCGGTGGAGTTGGCGAACAATACGGTTTATGGTTTGGCAGCGTGCGTGTGGAGCGAGAGCATCAACGTTGCCTTGCATGTTGCCGCGCAACTTAAAGCGGGCGTGGTCTGGGTAAACTGCACCAACCTGTTCGACGCTTCCTGCGGCTTTGGCGGCTACCGCGAGAGCGGTTATGGGCGCGAAGGCGGACGCGAGGGTCTGCTGGAATATATGGAGCCAGCATGGTTCAAGAGCGCCCCGACACTTCCGGCAGAGAAGACGCCCGCGCCACCCGAGGCGGAACTGGAAGAACACTCCAGCACTCCTGACATCGCTCCTGCCAGCACTCCTGGCATTGATCCTCATGGCATTGATCCTCATGGCATCGATCGAACCGTCAAGCTCTACATCGGTGGCAAGCAGGCGCGTCCGGACTCCGGCTACAGCATGGAAGTGCGGGCGGCCGACGGACGATTGCTGGGCGAAGCTCCGCTTGGCAATCGCAAAGACATTCGCAACGCAGTTGAAGCGGCGCGAAAGGCCGCATCGTGGGCAAAAGCGACCGCGCACAATCGTGCCCAGGTTCTTTACTACAGCGCGGAGAATCTTTCACAACGACGCGACGAAATTGCGCATCGCCTGGCCGCCGTGGTGGGCGAAAGGCAGGCTGCCGCGGAAGTGGATCTCAGCATCGAGCGCATCTTCTCGTACGCGGCGCGGGCCGATAAGTTTGACGGCGCGGTGCACAATCCTCCGTTCCGGAATATCGCGATCGCGATGAACGAGGCAATTGGGACGATTGGCGTCATCTGTCCCCGGGAAGCGCCGCTACTCGGGTTTCTTTCTCTCGTGATGCCCGCTCTCGCGGTGGGAAACACGGTGATCGCCGTTCCTTCGGAAGCCTATCCTCTGATCACCGGCGATCTCTATCAGCTTTTCGACACCAGCGATCTGCCCGGTGGTGCGTTGAATATTGTGACCGGGTACACGGCGCAGCTTCTGAAGACGCTCGCCGAGCACGACGATGTCGATGCCATCTGGTGTTTTGGCGATGAAGCCAGCGCCGCCGCCGCGAAGGCGATGTCGGTGGGCAATCTGAAGCAGGTTTTTACGAACGAAGGCCGCGCCATCGACTGGTTCAACCGGAAACTGGCCGAGGGCCGCTGGTTTCTTGAGCACGCGACTCAGGTGAAGAACATCTGGGTTCCTTACGGCGAATAGACTCTGACAAGTCGTTGCTCTACCCTGTGTACCTCTGTGTACCCTGTGGTTAGAAAGGCCTTTACCACAGGGTACACAGAGGTACACAGGGGAAATCCCATGAAACCTACGCGCACGCCACGAGTAAAAATCTGCTGCATCGGCAGTGTTGACGAAGCGGCTCTGGCCATCGAGTGTGGAGCATCTGCGCTGGGCCTGGTTTCAAACATGCCCAGCGGGCCGGGCGTCATCAGCGATGAGCGGATCGCGGAGATTGCCGCGACCGTTCCACCTGCGATCGGGACATTCCTGCTGACTTCGCGGCAAAGGGTTGCCGACATTGTCGAGCAACAACGCTTTTGCCGGACGAACACAATCCAGATCTGCGATCATCTCACTGTCGGCACGCATCGCGATCTGAAGAATGCTTTGCCTGGGATTTCGGTTGTGCAGGTCGTCCACGTGACCGGTCCCGAGTCCGTCGAGGAGGCCGCGCGGGTGGCGCCGCATGTGGATGCAATCCTGCTCGATTCCGGCAACCAGAAACTCGCGGTCAAGGAGTTAGGCGGTACGGGCAGAACTCACGATTGGACCCTCAGTCGTGCGATCCGGGAACGCATCGGCATCCCGCTGTTTCTGGCTGGAGGGCTCACGCCGGAGAACGTAGGCCAGGCAATTGAAGAGGTGGGCCCGTTCGGGCTCGATGTGTGTTCCGGCGTGCGAACCGATGGCAAGCTGGATGCGACCAAGCTAAAGCGGTTCTTCTCAGCGGTGCGCGATGCGGGTGCAGAGTGAGATGTGACCGCAAGGCGCTGCGCTTGCTCCATTGGTACGGCTGCGGCCTCCGCCGCGACATGGAATTGTGCACAATGCGGAAACATTGTCTAATGTGGTATGACAGACGTAGGGTATCGCGTTGACTTTTGCGAGCCCTACAGGCAAACTCTCAATTCGCCCGTCCACCGCATTCGGGCCAGCACGATGAGCCCGGCGTCACCGTCGCAAGCGAGGCGAAGGCCGACTCAGGAACCGTTCGCTCTATGTCTGCAGACCGAGTCTCCTACACGCTCGATTCGACGCTGGAGACGGTGAACAACGCCGAAGAGACGGCCAGCCGCATGGCCGCCGAAGCCGGCTTTGACGACGAGGAGATCATGAAGATCTCCATGGCGGTGCGAGAAGCCGCCGTTAACGCAGTTTTGCATGGCAATGCCTACGACCCGAGCAAGAAAGTTACACTCGCGTTTGAGCGTACGGCTCACGACCTGGTCATCGTCATCCGCGATCAAGGCAAAGGGCTCGACGCCAGCAAGATTCCGGATCCGTTGGCGCCGGACAACCTGATGAAGACATCGGGGCGAGGCATTTTCCTGATACGCTCGTTCATGGATGTGGTGGAGATTCACCCCTCCCAAACGGGCACCGAACTTAGAATGATCAAGCACGTCCACGGCAACCCCGCGGACTCCAAGGAGGCTCCCCAGTGACCATGAAGTCCAGTACTCGTCAGGTGGATGGCGTCACCATTGTCGACCTCAGCGGCCGGATCACCCTCGGCGAAGGCAGCGTAGTTCTGCGCGAAACGGTGCGCGACCTGCTTTCCAAGGGGCAGAAAAAGATCCTGCTGAACCTCGGCGACGTGAACTATATCGACAGCTCAGGTATCGGCGAGCTGGTCAGCGCCTTCACCACTTCCAAAAACCAAGGCGGCGATCTCAAGCTGCTCAACCTCACCAAGAAAGTACACGACCTGCTGCAGATCACGAAGCTCTACACCGTCTTCGATGTCAAGGACGATGAAGCAGCGGCGGTAAAGTCTTTCAGCAAGTAGCGGGGCGCGCGGTGCTTGTAACCGCGAGAACTGTGGCAGGCCGGGGCCCGGCCCCCCGGCGCTCCACCCCATCACGCCAAAACCGGGCGTGCTGGGGACCCCGGCGCTGCAAGTTCCTTTTTTGGGAAGTCGCTGCGGAAATTTTCGTCCTGCTGAGCGTAGGATCTCGCCTCCACGCCTACAATAAAATTGAGAATGTACTTCTCTGCGCCTCAGCCGTCATGCGTTTTCTTACTCTGACTTTCTTGCTCGGGGCCGTTCTTGCGATGAGCGGGGTGTGCTCCGCGCGCAATACTTCCAAGCCTGACTGCGTCTCATTCGCCGAAGCGAGCAAGCATGTGGGCACGACCGGGTGCATCAGCGGAACCGTGCTGCACGTGGATGACGGCAGCAACGGCGTCAAGTTCCTCAACTTCTGCAAAGATTCCAAGACGTGTCCCTTCACCGTGGTCGTGTTCCCGGCCGATCTCAAAAAGATGGGCGACATTCGCCAGCTCGAAGGCCGACAGGTTGAAATCAAGGGAACCGTCCAGGACTACGACGGACGCGCCGAGATCGTCTTACGCCACACGCAACAACTGGGCGAAAGCGCTTTCCGGTTGTTTCCTCCGGTGCCTACGGACTACGACGTCGAGCGTCCGGGCCACTACAGTGCCGGCAAGTTCAAACGTCCCAAAGCCGCCAAGAAGACGCACACAAAGCAGGGTCCGCCGGTTTCGATCGAAGATCCAGAAGAGCCGCAGTAGCGGGCCGCCACTCTTCACAATCCGCGGATTTCACACCATCCCCTTACGCAACTCTTCCAGCGAATACTTCGTCCCTCGCCACACGATGCCGTCGTTCCAGAGGGTGTGGAACATGGAACGTATCAGTGTGTACATGAACAAGCTGGTGCTGACCGGATGCAGAAAAAAATAATAGGCCGGGACTGCCGACCTGGCCGACATTCCATAATAAATCGCAAACAGCGAACCTAGCGCGATGGCATAAGGAACTCGCGCCCATCCATGTGCCAGCCAGACGCCAAGAAAGGGCCCGAGATTCAAGAAACCCAGGCCCACGATGGAGACTACCGTTCGCGGCCACTGGAAAGAAAGCACGGCAAAAAAGTTCTTGGTGAGATTGTCGACGATGCCGAAAGCGCCCTTTGCCCAGTGAAGGGAAATCAGGTCCTCGCCAAAAACGTTGCGCTGGGCGAATCCCGCGTTCTTGATGACCTTGCCCAGTTTCATGTCGTCGAGCACTTCCATGCGCAAGGCGCGATACGTGCCGACCGCATCATAGACCGAGCGCCGGACCATGTTGAAAGCGCCCACACCCATGTGGTCCCGCGCTTTGGGATCGGCAACTTTCCACGGGCGGTGTACGAAAACGAAAAGCGCCTGGAAGAAAGCGATCATCATTCTCTCGCCCGGACGCTTCATGATCATGCGCGGGAAAAGGACTACGTGGTCGGCTCGCTCAGCTTCCGCATATGCAACGGCTCGCCGCAGAGAATCGGGCTTGAAGAGTACATCGGCATCGGTGAAGAGCAACCAGTCTCCACTCGCCTGCTGTCCGGCCGTCCCCATGGCGTGCGTTTTGCCCAACCACCCCGAAGGCAGTTCTGAAATGTGGATCACTTTCAGCCGTGTGGGGCGGACACTCTTGTCCGCCTCTGCATGCGCCAGCGAGTTCGCGTGTGCGGGCAAGTGATTCTCAGCGCCGCCGGCAACCTCATCCATGATCTGGCCGGTGCGGTCCGTCGAGCGGTCATTGACGGCAATGATTTCGTAGTTGGAGTAGTCGAGGGCGAGCAACTGCACGAGCGTCTCGCGAATATCTTCTTCCTCGTTGCGCGCCGGAACGACAATGCTGACTCTAGGCTCGCCATTTGGAGTCGCCGGCTCGCGGTCCCATTCGGGCCGCGCGATATCGGCGACATGCGGCATACCGAATGCCGCTTCCACGATGCGTGAAAACCAGGCCAGTGCGAGGATGCCGCCTGCTATCCAGTGAAATGTTTGCCAATGCATTCTGCCAACTACCTGCATACCTCCAAGGTACTGAAAACAGCGATTTCTGCGAGCGCTGCACCCAGGGGCTGGGCTCAGGAGTCAAATTCATCGAGCTTGGCTTTGAGCGCGTCAATCTGCGTCTGAATCTCCAACCTGAGCTTAGGACGCTTTGACGGTCGAAGGGGAGCTGACTTATTCATGTTCAGCCCCGCAAGCAATATACCGAGAAAAAAGAAAGCAACTGCAATCTCAGGCAAATGATTGCCCACGAACGGGAGCGGGTTCCAGACCCAGCTCGCTGGTTTCCAGAACCAATTCTTTGGGACGGCACCCGTCGCAAGAAAAAGGCTCGCTGCTTGCGCGAGAAAACCGGTTCCAAACAAATACATTACGACAAACAAGTGCTCACGGAAGTTCCACTCTATGTCCTCAAAGTATTTTGGATCATTCAGTCGGTCAAGTCTGTGCTGCAATTTGGCTATTCTCTTAATCAGCCGTTCTCTAGAGTACGAGGCGATATAATCCTCGACCTTCGGCTGATAATGATGTGCAAGCATCGAGAGCGGGACGTGAAAGACCAGCGCAACAATTGCTAGAGCCAAAGCCCAAATAGCGATGGTATCTCCATGCGTCATTGGCGGATTGTTGATCTGAGCGAGGTTGTCGAGAATGCTGATTTGAACCTCCTCGCGAAGTATACAACGGGTTCAGAGCAGGAGACCGCGCCCGAGGAAGATGCCCCTGAGAGGATTTACGATGCCTCCGATTCCCTGCCGATCCGCAGTGGTGGCGCAAATCGCATGCCGTAAAACAGTATGGCAGAAGAAACAGCCATGGCGATCACAGGCAGAATAAAGGCAGCCTGGAGCGAGTGGCGGTCGGCCACGTATCCCATCAAGGTTGGCGAGGGGACATCTCCGAACAGGTGAAAAAGAAATATGTTCACTGCGATCGCCGTAGCGCGTATGTGTGCGCCAACCGCGTTGACCAGCGCTGTATTCAACGGCGAGGTATTCACCAGCAGAAAAAACGCTGCCAGCGCGATTGCGGGCAACATGATGGGTCCCTTCGCAAAAAGAGCGACAATCATGACCGGCACCCCCAAAGCCATGCTGATCGCCGAGACAAAATAATAGGAACCCTTCATGTGGGGCAGCAAGCGATCCCCCAGCCAACCGCCCGCTAACGAAGCCACGATGCCGCAAACCACAACGATGATCCCGAAGATTTCGTTGGCCTCTTTCAGACTGTATCCCCGCGCGACGGACAGGAAAGTTGGCATCCACACCTGCACTCCGCCGAGAGAGAACGTTCCCGCAGCCATGCCAAGGGTGACAGTCCAGAACGCGGGATTCCGCGCCAGCCCCAGAATCGTTCCCCGCTCGGGAGTTTCCTTCAGGGAGTCGAATTGGCCGCGTGAGGGTTCGGGGAGAAAGGCAACGGCCAGCGCCAACAGGAAGCCCGGAGCGGCCGCGATATAGAAAGGGAACCTCCAGCCGAAATCGGGGCCGAGCTTGCCGCCGAGCAGGTATCCAGCCGCTGTTCCCACGGGGATGGCCAGGTAGAACACGCCAAAGATGCGGCCCCGCTTATTCTCCGGAAACAGGTCGGCGACGAACGTGGGCGCGATGGTGACGAAGGTCGCCTCGCCCACGCCGACCAAAGTGTGCCGCACCAGCAACTCCCAGTAGGTGTGGGTGAAGGCGGTGAGCAGCGTCAGCCCACTCCAGAAGATCGCGCCGAGCACGATGATCCGCTTGCGCGAGTAGCGGTCGGCCAGCGGACCGACAAATGGCGCCGCGACCATATAGAACCCGAGGAAGGCGCTGGTGAGATATCCCACCTGGGTGTTGCTGAGATGGAACTCCGACTGCACCAGCGGCTGCACGGCAAACAACACCGAGCGGTCAATGTAATTCAGCAGGTTCAGCGTGGTCAGCAGGGCCAGCGCGGTTCGGGGATAGAGTTTCGTCGGAGTCACTTAGCGTGGGAATATAACACGGCGGACCAAAACAAGAGACGCTCCGCAAAGCCGGGTAGTGGGCTGTTTTTAACTATTTTGCGTGATTGAGTTGTTGCCGCAGGGTTTCCACAATCAGACCGACCAACGCATACGTAGCAGCATTCGCAAGAAGAACCCAATAAAAACCAATGCCGAAATGGAAATAAAAACTAGCAAACACCACTGGGCAAGTTAAACGGACGAGAGTCCACACAATCGGTTCGGCTGCAGTTATCGGAATTGGGGCCGTTGCGAAGCCATAAAGTCTCCAGCAGCCCACAACGACTAAGCCCGCACTCGCCCACATAGAAATTCGGTATTTCACTCTGCCGCTCCTACTGTTCTCTGGTTCAATAGTCTCACCAAATTCCTCCAAAACACCAAATATGATCCGCGAGGCCCAGGGTAAACAAGAACATTCAAAACAGCCCACTACCCAAAGCCGAGAAGGATTTGCGCAGATCCTCGGAGAAAAACGCGGTCCCTTATTTCTTCTTTACGTGGCTCCCTCGCGGCCATCTCGCGATCACGACTGTCGAAATTCCGCCGCGCGGACGGAACTCACCTTTCACCTCTGCCCACACCGGCTTGGCCCACCGGACAACATCCTCCAGCACTTGGTTCACAATGTTCTCCTGGAAGATGCCGAGGTTTCGATACGCCTGAAGATATTCCTTTAACGATTTCAACTCCAGGCAGCGGCGATCGGGCACGTAGCGGATCACGATGTTGCCGAAGTCCGGCAATCCAGTCTTCGGGCAGACGGACGTAAATTCGGGATCGTCCACAACAATCTCGTATCCTGGAAACTGGTTCGGCCAGGTTTCAATTTCCGGGAAATCGTGATCGAGCCCGGCGCTGGCGTGCTCCGCAGTGTAGCGGGGAGATGTGGAACGGGGAGATTTCGGCATCTAGCTATTGTACCTAGCCGCCTGTGCCCAGCCACGCGCGCCGCCGTGAACATTCCGCGCTGTAGCTGACGCGAACGGCCGGCGCGATGCATCTAAACAGCTAAGTCCCAAGCGTACATTTGCCAGCTCCCCGCAGCGCGTGGATGATATACATTGAAGGTTCCGCTTTTCTCTGGATGCCATTGAATGGAAACAGTTCGGGACGCCAGCCGCGGCGTTGGTGGGTAACGGCGATTGCCATCCTGGGGGCGGTGATCTTACTGGCTGCTTTCGTCTCCCACCGCGATGACTCGGTGCCGGTGCGAACCGCCGTCGTCGAGCAAAGCGCGATCCGCAGCCTGGTTTCCACCAACGGAAAAATTGAGCCGGTCAACAACTTCGAGGCCCACGCTCCGGCCTCGACCAGTGTGCGACGCGTTTTCGTCAAGGAAGGCGACTCCGTCAAGAAGGGCGAATTGCTGGTCGTTCTGGATGACGCCGACGCGCGCGCCCAAGCCGCTCGAGCCCAGACCCAATTAAGAGCGGCGCAGGCCGACCTGAGCGCCGCAGAACGAGGCGGGAACCGGGAAGAAGTGCTGAACCTCGAAGCCCAACTGGTGAAAGCTGGCACCGACCGCGATTCAGCACAGCGCAATTTAGACGCGCTGAAAAAACTTGAGCGGCAGGGCGCGGCCTCGGCGGGAGAAGTGCGAGAAGCGGAAAACGCTTTTGCCCGCGCCGATGCCCAACTCACCTTTCTCCGGCAAAAGCAGACGAAACGATATTCGAATGCGGAGTTAGCGCGCGTCGAAGCGCAGCGAGCGGAAGCGCAGGCCACCTACGATGCCGCGCAGGACGTCCTGGCGAAATCGAATGTCCGCGCTCCTTTTGATGGCATCGTGTACTCGCTGCCCGCCAAGCAGGGCGGCTTCGTCGCGGCCGGAGATCTTCTGCTGCAAGTGGCGGATCTGCGAAAAGTGCTGGTCCGCGCTTTCGTCGATGAACCGGATGTGGGCAGACTGGCGCCCGGAAATCCGATTGAGATTACTTGGGACGCCGCCCCTGGACGCGTGTGGCGGACCGCCGTGACTGCCGTCCCATCGACGGTGAAGTTGCGCGGTTCACGCAACGTCGGCGAGACCACCAGCATCGTAGATAACAAGGATTTGAAACTCTTGCCGAATATAAACGTCGGAGTGACGATCGTCGCCGCCGAGCACGATAATGTGCTGGTGGTGCCGCGAGAGGCTGTCCGAATGGACGACGCCAAGCCTTATGTTTTGCAGGTTGCGGGCCACGAACTCAAGCGCCGGGATGTGGAGACTTCCCTTTCCAATCTCACGCAGGTTGAAATCACACGCGGCCTCTCCGCCAAGGACGTGGTTGCGATCAATTCGTGGAATGGCAAGCCGATTGGCGACCGAACCCAGGTCAAGTTTTAGATGATCACTCGCACTTTCAAAGTTTTGCTGGTTTTACTATTGCCGATTGCCTCGTTGACCGCCAGCGTGACGGACTCTGCAAAGGACATGCTGGCGGCTGGCCGGGTCGATGAAGCCATCGCCGCATTGAATGGCCGCCTCTCTTCCGCTCCGGCGGACGCGGAATCGTCCAACCTTCTCTGCCGTGCTTATTTCACACTCGAAGAATGGGATCGTGCGGAATCCTCCTGCAGAAAAGCGGTCTCCCTCGATCCGGACAACAGCCGGTTCCATCTTTGGCTGGGGCGCGTGTACGGCGAAAAGGCGGATCGGGCAAATTTTCTTGCCGCGCTGGGCCTGGCCGGAAAGGTCCGAGGAGAATTCGAGCGCGCGGTGCAACTGAATCCGAAAGACGTGGATGCCCGGCTCGATCTGGCGGAGTTCTATCTGGAAGCGCCCGGCATCGTCGGCGGCGGCGAGCAGAAGGCCCGCGAGCAAGCGCAGTCCATTGCATCTGTGAATCCTGCCCCTGAACACTGGGTTTATGCGCGCATCGCCGAAAAGAAAAAAGACGCCGCCACCGCCGAACGGGAATATCACCGGTACATCGACCTCAGCAAGGGTGACGCGGAAGCGTGGTTCAACCTTGCTCTTTTTCTCCGTCGCCAGAAGCGCTTCGACGAAATGGAGCAAGCCATCGTTAAGCTCAGCCAGTCGCCGGTGCCCAAACTCAATGATCTGTTTGAAGCGTCCGAGGTCCTATATCGCGCCGGTCGAAGCTATCCTTTCGCCACGGAACTGCTGCGCCGCTATTTCGCCGCGGGTCCGGTGGAGGCAGCTCCGGCGTTCAAGGCCCACTATTTGCTGGGCATGTTGCTTGAAAAACAAGGAGACAAAGCAGGCGCTGCGAACGAGTACCGTACTTCCTTGTCATTGGCCCAGAACTTCGACATAGCCCAGCAAGCACTCAAACGACTTGCCCACTGAGGATGGCGAGATCCCTCCCGCTTCTCGCGCTGTCCCAAATAACTTTCCAAGGCTACTGCGCGGCTCGCGTCTGGCACACTACAATTTGTGCGTTGCGGCGCAGCCGCGGCCTGATCCATGGCCGACCATGGCCCAGGGGTGACAAGATGAAGGTGACGAGATGAAATTCCGATTGCCGCGGTGCTTGCGCTCCACAAATCTGCTCGCCTTATTTACCGCCGTACTGACGATCGCAGCGCGCGGCCAGGCTGAACCGCTGCCTCTCGAGCGCGCCATTCGGCTCGCGCTTGCGCACAGCACGGGTTCGGCGATTGCGAATGCCGACGTGCAGCGGACCTTTGCCTCCTACCGGGAACTCCGCAACAACTACTTGCCCCAGCTAGTCCTCGGTTCGGGACTCGGCTGGTCCTATGGATTCCCCCTCACCATCGAAGGAGCGGCACCGGCACTGGTGAACGTCGTCGCGCAGAGCACGGTCTTCAATCCCGCGCAGCGGCAGTTCCTGAATGCAGCGAAAACGGACTGGCATGCTTCTGAGTTTCAAGATAAAAACCAGCGCAATGCCGTCATCCAGGACGTCGCCTTGACCTACGCTGAACTGGCGAAGTGGGAGGCGCGACTGGTGCGCTTGCAGCAGGACGAGGCCCAAGCGCAGCAAATGGAACAAGCGGTGTCCGAGCGCTTGCAGGAAGGCGTGGACAGCGCCGTGGACTTAAACAAAGCCAAGCTGGCCGCAGCGCGCGTCCGCCTTCACCGAGCCGAGGCGCGTGGCTCCGCCGACGTCCTTCGGCGGCATCTCTCGACGCTGACCGGTTTGCCGGTTTCCTCCATCGAACTCGCGCCCGAAACAATTCCGGCCTTGCCGCCCGTCGCTTCCGAAGAAGATCTTTCGGAGAAAGCGATTGCCTCGAGCCCCGCCATCAAGGTTGCCGAGCAGCATTCTCTGGCGGAATCGATGCGAGCTTCGGGCGAGCATCGCTCCTTATTGCCGTCGATCGATTTCTCCGCCCAGTATGCGCGGCTTTCCACCATCAACAACTACAACCAGTACTACAAAAACTTTCAGCCCGACAATGCCACGATTGGTTTTGCCTTTCGGATCCCGCTATTCAACGCCAGCCAGCGCGCCCGAGCCGAGGCGGCCGAGGCCGAAGCCCTCAAAGCGAAGAAGCAAGCGGAAGCAACTCGCGATCAGGTTGCGGAGGAAACGCTAAGACTGCAGCGCGCCGCCGAGCAACTCGAAGCCGCCCGCGAAGTGGCGCAGTTGGAATATCAACTGGCACAGTCGGGCCTTGAAGCGGCCCAAACTCGGGTCGACGCAAAGACTGGCACCTTGCACGAATTGGCCGATGCACGGGTGCAGGCAGCCGAACGCTATCTGCTTTTCCAGGATGCCGATTTTGAGTACCAGCGGATCCGCATGAACCTGCTGCGGGCCACCGGAGACCTGGAGAAATGGGCGCTGCCAGTCGCCGCTTCAACAAACCCGGCTTCAAAATGACGCACAAAACAGATCGTCCAGCCGGTACCCGATTCTCGCGTCTTAATGCGCAAAAACGACGTTCGGCGAGGTTCTTTTGCGGTTTGAGCCCCGCTAAGGCACACTTAGACAATGGTTTCCACGCTTTCGACACAGTTGGGGACGTACCTGAATGGTAGCGTCGGCTGGGTGCGCGCGCGCGTAAGAATGCTAAAATAGAGACTCCCAATATGCCATTGAAAACACTGTTTTTGAATCCGCCTTCGTTTGAGAATTTCGATGGGGGCGCGGGTTCGCGCTGGCCCGCTACGCGTGAAATCGAATCGTACTGGTACCCTGTCTGGCTCGCCTATCCGACGGGAATGCTCGAAGGCGCGCGCTTGCTGGACGCCCCGCCTCACCACATCACTGCAGAAGAGACGATCCGCACCTGCAAGGACTACGAACTGCTCGTGCTGTTCACCAGCACTCCGGGGTTCTCCGGCGACGTCCGCATCGCTGAGGCCATCAAAGACAGCAATCCTCACATCAAGATCGCTTTCGTGGGACCACACGTTAGCGTGCTGCCCGAGAAGTCTTTGATGGAAGCGAAAGTGATTGACGTAGCCTGCCGCAAGGAATTCGACTACTCCATCGTCGAATACGCTCAGGGCAAGCCGATCGAAGACATTCTTGGCGTTTCCTACCGTAAGAATGGGAAGGTCGTGCATAATCCCGATCGTCCGATGATCGAGAATCTGGACGCCCTGCCGCACGTGACCGACGTTTACCGGCGCGACCTGGATGTCCGCCGCTATAACGTGCCTTTCCTGCTCCACCCCTTTGTGTCCCTATATACATCGCGCGGATGTCCGGCGCAGTGCACCTTCTGCCTCTGGCCCCAGACGCTCAGCGGACACCCATGGCGCAAGCGCTCCACCGACGACGTAGCGCGTGAAATGGCCAAGGCGAAAGATTACTGGCCGTACGTGAAGGAATTTTTCTTCGACGACGACACCTTCAACCTCCAGAAGGCTCGCACCGTCGAATTGTGCGCCAAGCTGAAACCGCTGGGCCTGACCTGGTCGTGTACATCGCGAGTCACCACCGACTTCGAAACGCTCAAGGCCATGAAAGACGCGGGATGCCGGCTCCTGATTGTGGGCTACGAATCGGGCGATCAGCAGATTCTGAAGAACATCAAGAAAGGCGCGACCATCGAGCGCGCCCGCCAGTTCACCAAGGATTGCCACAAGCTGGGACTGGTGGTGCACGGAGATTTTATCCTCGGCCTGCCTGGAGAAACTCGCGAGACCATCAAGAACACGATCAAGTTCGCCAAGGAACTCGACGTGGAAACGATTCAGGTTTCAGTGGCGCATGCTTTCCCTGGAACTGAACTGCACGAATCCGCGATAAAGAATGGCTTCATGACCAGCGACACAAAAATGGTGGACGACCTCGGGCACCAGATGGTGCAGATCGAGTATCCGGGCCTGCCCGCGACGGAAATTCTTGAGGCGGTCCACCACTTCTACGATGCCTATTATTTCCGTCCCAAGGCTGCGTACCGCATTTTGAGGAAAGCGGTGTTCGACAACTCCGAACGCAAGCGCTTGTACAAAGAAGCGCGGACCTTCCTTAAACTGCGCGCGTTGCGCCACAAGTGGGTCAAGGAAAACCGCAAGGAAGAAGCGCCTGCCCCGGAACCGGCCAAGGCCTAGAGAACCATTGAATCATTGAGGCATTGAGTCATTAAAGGTCAAAGGCTCCTGGGTTTTCAAAATGCCTCAATGCCTCAATGCCTCCGAAGTTGGATCGTAAGTGACATTTCGAAAATACCTCGTCCTGGCGGGAATCACCGTGTTCGCTGCAGCGGGCGATTCCCTGCTGGATCGCGGCATGAAGAATTTGGGCAGTGTTTCCCTGCACAATCTTTCGCGCCTGGTCGTGGCCGTCCTCAATCCGTCGGTAACTGCGGGAATCCTGTTACTGCTGGCCTTTTTCGCCTGTTACATGTCCGCGCTTTCGTGGGCCGATCTCACGTATGTGCTGCCCGCCACGTCGCTCGGATATGTGCTGGTCGCTTTAGTCGCTCGCTTCGGTTTTCATGAACAAATCTCGCCGACACGCTGGCTTGGCATCGCGCTGATCGCCGCCGGCGTGGGCTTTGTGGCCGCTGGCCCATCGGTGACGCCCGGTCGCCACCGCGAGAATTCCCCGGACGTTTCACGCGATACAGTTTCCCCGGAGGTGGAGTCGTGAAAGACGTCTACGCCTGGGCCGCGATCGGGCTCATCACTCTAGCTTCGACCGCCGGAGACGTGCTGCTTTCTTACTCCATGAAGCGCGTAGGCGACGTCGCTGAACTCTGGAAGCGGCGCGGGGCGCTGGCGGTGATTGGGCGCGTGCTTGGAACGCCGACGTTTGCTCTCGGCGTGATGGCGATGGGGATCGCGTTCTACAGCCTGCTCTTTGGCCTTTCCTGGGGAAACCTCAGTTTGGTCGTGCCCGCTTCGGCCTCGCTCACCTTTGTGGCCAACGCGGTAGCCGCACGCATATTCCTGCACGAACGCGTGGGGCGCCGGCGTTGGATTGCGGCATTGCTGGTAGCGGGTGGCGTGGTGCTGATGGCGGTCTGAATTGCACTAACCGAATAAATCGACAGTGATCACAAGCGGCTGCACTTCCACGATCCGGTCCTTGCCATCGGATGCGGCTTGGTCCAGTTCCAAACTCTCTGCGGACAGAATTGTCCCCAGAAAGGGAAACCGCTCGCTCAACATCGCCGCTTGAAGTCTTCCGTCCTCCAGTTGCCTCCGGAACGACTCCGTATCCATCTCGCGGCGGGCAGATTTGAGCTTGTTCATGACGGCCTGCAACCTCGCCAACTCCGCGACCAGGTCCGCGAGCATTTCTTTTCCTCCAGTACTCAAGCGAACGAACTCAATGCAAGCTCCCGAACGGCCTCGAATCGCCCTCACCTCACCCACGGCCCGGAACGAAGCAGCGTTGACGCGCACGACGAGTTCAGCTCGCACCCCGCAATCAATCGGCAGCGTGGTATCGACGCAGCATCCGCCGAGGCTCAGGTCGAGGATCTTCCCCGGAAGAAAGATACCGTCTGATGGGAGGCGACTGATCTTCGCGTCACCGCCGCAGGTGAATCGCGTGTTACGGCGGCGATCCTCGTCTGCGTCGGTGCGCTCAGGCATGTTTATAAGATCGTATGTCGGTCGAGTATTCTTGAGAATGGCATCAAGGTAACGCAGGATCGGAAACCGAAGTAATTGAAGTTGTCGAGATGAATCTTATCCAAACAGCCTCATCAAGCCAGTCGGAGCTAAATCGGGGACGAGGAAGCTGGCGCTCTTGCCACCTGCGAACCGCGCCAGTGCTTCCGCTGCAAGATAGCCGCTGCGCACCGCGCCCTCCATAGTGGCGGGCCATCCGGTCGCGGTAAAATCGCCGGCGAGAAAGACTCGCGACCATGCCGTCTCTGGCTTGGGCCGGTACTGGTCGATTCCCGGGCGCGGCGAATACGTCGCGTGCACTTCCTTGATCACGGTCGATTTCAGCAGTTTCGCTTCGCGCGCACCGGGGAAAAACTCTTGCGATTCTTTCACCGCCATGTCCACGATCTCTGCCTTAGATTTTTCAACCAGGCTTCGTGAGCAGCTTACGACCAGCTCAACGTAGCTGCCGCTGCCGCTATCCCGAGCTTCGTTCTCGCGAGCTTCGTTGTTGCGAGATTCAATGAGCCGCGACTTGTGAAACATCCACTGGATGGTGCGGTCGAGCAGGACGGCGTGATCGAGGTCGCTGATTTGACGATCGAACCAGAGATGGATGCCGGTGATCGGTGACGTCGAGAACTGTCCGAGTGCTGCGGCCAAAGGCGCAGCCGACGGAGTATCGGGCAACATGCGCCCCAGAACATCAAAAGGAACAGCCAGAATCAGGTAGTCGAATTTCTGTTCCTCTCCGTTCGTCGTCACACTTACCTCGGAGGTCTCTGCGCGAAACGACTCCACGCCTGCACGAAACTGGATCTCTCCACCACGGGCGCGGATGTAGTCTCCAGCGGTGCTGTACAGGTCGGTGAGCGGCACGGTTGGAATTCCCATGCGCCCGGCAGCGGCCGATTTAAGAAACGACTCGCGCACCACCTGGGCCGCATAGGGGACGGAAACCCGATCGAGATCTTCGTTCAGGGCGCTGACCAGGATTGTCTTCCAGAAACGCTCGATAGCTTGCTCGGTTTGTCCGTGGCGTTTGAGCCAGTCGAGGAACGACTCACCGCGATCCGGCGGAATGGAAGGAGCGAGCGCCGCCATGGCGCGGCTGATGGCCATCTTGTCACGAAAACTCAAACAGTCGGCCTGGAGAAATGCCAGAGCAGTATGCAGCGGAGCGGGGAGGGCCGATGGGGCGATCGCGGATGCGCGTCCTCCGGGCTCGAGGAAGGTCAGCTTCTCATACCAGCGAATCTTGTCCTGAACTCCCGCGCGACGATAGAAATCGAGCAGGTTGGTGCAGCAACCGAGCAACACATGCTGGCAATTGTCGACAATTTCGCCGGTGCCAGGATGCTGATAAGAAGAGGCGCGCCCGCCGAGATAAGGGCGGCGCTCAAACAGGGTTACTCGAAAGCCGGCGTCGGCCAGAGCGCATCCAGCGGCGAGGCCGGCCAACCCGCCTCCGGCCACAGCGACTGTAGGGGGATGTGTCGAGGGCGGCATCACACCAGACGCTTCAGGATTCCTTTTCCCAAGACGGTGAGCTTTTCGGGAACCGTTAATCGGACGCGCTCACTGAAGACGTCGTACTGTTTCGAAGCAATCTTTTCGAGCAGGCGGCGGTAGATGGTAATGAGAACCCACAGGGCGGGCTGACTGTCTTCATTCACCAGCGGGATGAGCTCTTCTCCGGAGCGGTAGCAGTCGCGAGCGCGGTCGGCCTCCATCGCCAGCAGCGGACGGATACGGGCAACCTCAACATGTGGCGCGGCCAGATCGGCGGCAGAGAGACCGAACTGCGCCAGGTCCTCGTGCGGAAAGTAAACCCGGCCCACGGCGGCGTCTTCTTTGACGTCGCGAATAATATTCGTAAGCTGAAATGCCAGACCGCAGCGCTCGGCCAGCGGCTCAGCGGCGGGATCGCGATACCCGAAAATCCTGATGCACACCAGACCGACGACCGATGCCACACCGTAGCAATACTGGCGCAACTCTTCAAAAGTCTGGTAACGCGCGACCAGCGGCGCACCGGCGGAGGGCTCTCGTTGGCCTTGATCGAGATCCGCAGCCGTGCCGTAGGCTAGCTGGTCGAGAAGCCCAATTGGAATCTGGTAAGTGCGCTGCGCATCGGTCAGCGCCAGCAGCACCGGATCGTCCGTTGGCTGTGCCGCCAAAGCGCGATGGACTTTGTCCAGCCATTCCGCCAGCTTGTTGTGACGATCATCGGGGCTTAGCGTGTTGTCGTCGGCGATGTCGTCGCACCGCCGCATGAAGGCGTAGACTGCGCTCAACGCATTCCGTTTCCGCCGTGGAAGCACCACAAACCCGTAGTAGAAATTCTTGGCGGCGGAGCGGGCGATACTCCGGCAGACGGAGTACGCCATTTCGAGCTGTGAAGCAGTGGGCGCAAACTGCACGGGTACATTTCCCACGGCGCTGCTCATCGCAACTTCCCCAGCGCGGCCCGAGCGACCAGGGCCAGCTTTCGGGTTTTTGAAATTGCGGGACGCCTGCCCAGAACAGCGCAATGTTGGCGCTCGATTGCGTTCAGAATTTCCTGACCGCCGCGGCTGAAGAGTTCGATGTCGGTGGCCAGTGCACGATCGACTTTCGCGATCAGTGGCATGCCTTGCGCGAACCATTCCCGCGCACGTTGGACTTCAAAACTTATCATCTCGCAGAACGCCGAGGTGTTTTTGCCGTCCCGTATCGCGTCTTCGCTCACACCGAACCGGCGCAGGTCTTCGAGTGGAAGATAAATTCGTCCTTTGGCAAAGTCCGCGCTTACGTCTTGCCAGAAGTTCGCAAGTTGCAGGGCGGTGCAGGTGTAATCGGAAAGCATCTGGCGACCGGAATCGCGGTGTCCGCAGAGGTACAGCACCAGGTGGCCGACCGGATTCGCCGAATAGCGGCAGTAGCCCAGCAGATCGGTGAACGTTTCGTAGCGGCGGATACTTTGGTCCTGCCGGAAAGCGGTCAGCAAATCCGCGAATTCATGTTTCGGAATTTCGAACTCGCGTACGGTCTCGGCGAGCGCGACAAATACGGGATGCCGCGGATGACCGTCGTAGCACGCGTTTAACTCCGTCTCCCACTGAGCGAGTAACTGCAGAGAGGCGGCGGTGTCACCCACCTCGTCACCCAGATCGTCCGAGATGCGGCAATACGCATAAACGTTGAAGAAGTGCTGGCGTAGGCGTTCTGGAAGAAACCAGGACGCGACCGAAAAATTTTCGTAATGCGAGCGCGCCAGGCGGCGGCAATATTCGCGCGCTTCGGCTTCCGAAGGCGCGTGGTCGGGGATGGCGTACTCCGGCGGCAGCGCACTCCAGGCGGAGGAGAGCGGCGCAGTCGGGGGATGGCTGGCAGCAGTTGTCATCGGAAATTCTTAACCGCAGAGGACACAGTGCTTATGGAGAGCCGGGCGTCCCCGCCCGGCAAGACGGGCGAGACGCCCGTCGCTCCACCGTATGAATCGTCACGCGGTCACCGCGCTAGTGCCCCGGGATAATCGCAGTCTTGATATCCCCGTTGCGGTTCAGCATGTGGCGCAGCACGTCGTGCAAACGCGAAAGCGGAGCTTCGCCGGTAATGTAGTCGGTGCCGAGAACTTTCTTCTCGGCAATCAAACCGAAGGCCCGGCGCACCGTCTCCGGGGTGTGATGGAAAGTCGCCTTCAAAGTGATTTCCGAGTAGTGCAAGCGGTTGGTGTCTAACTGCACTTTGGTTCCCGCAGCGCACCCACCGAAGAAATTCACCGTGCCGCCCTTGCGAACCATCTGCACGGCCCACTCCCAGGCTTCCGGGCGGCCGACGGCTTCGATCGCCACATCGGCGCCACGCCTCTCCGGAGTTAACTCGCGCACCGCCTCCACCGGATCTTTGACTTTTGTAATCTGCACAACCTCGTACGCACCCTTTTTGCGCGCCAGTGCAACCTGCGAATCGCGCTTGACGACCGCGATCACATTGCATCCGATTGCTTTGGCCACCTGCACAAACATCAGACCGATGGGTCCGCCGCCAATAACCGCCACGGTGTCGCCGATCTCGACTCCCGTTTCATGCAGGCCACGGAGAACGCAAGCGAGTGGCTCGGTCATCGCAGCATCCTCGAAGCTCACATTCGGAGGCACGACGAGCATATTGGCTTCCACAATGCGCCGGGGAATCCGGATGTACTCGGCGTAAGCGCCGTTGTTGAACAGTAGATCTTCGCAGAGGTTTAACTGGTGCTTGGAACAATAGAAGCACATGCCGCAGGGAGCCGAGTTGAGCGCCACCACGCGCATGCCCTTCTTGAAGCCGCGCACGCCCTCTCCGACTTCCTCGACCGTGCCGGCCAGTTCATGCCCGAACAACGCCGGCGGCACAATCATGCGGGCGTGATAGCCCCGCTGATACACCTTCAAATCCGTGCCGCAAGTAAGCGCCACGTGGACCTTGACCAGAACTTCGCCGTCACCCACACGCGGGATCGGCACCCTTTCAATCTTGATGTCTTCTTTGCCGTAGAGGACGGCGGCTGTCATCTTGCCATTCACAGTTGATGTCCTTCCCACGCGCTGCCCGGCTGGATGACAATCTTCATCGAGTCCGGTTGAGGATGGGCAGCCAGATTCAGCGCTTCCACACCGCTTTGCAGCGGGAAACGGTGGCTGATAAGCCGTTCCAGATCCATTTCACGGTTCATGACAAACCGCACTGATTCCTCCTGCAATTCAACCGATGCACTGTAGGATCCCAGCAAAGCCTTTTCGTCCACGCACACCGCCGCCGGATCAATCGTGACTTCGCCCCGCACAGTCTGCGCAAAGAGCAACACACGTCCTCCCGGACGGGTGGCATCGATGGCAGGCCGGATCAGGCCGCTCCCGCCGACTGCCAGAATCACGGCGTCAGCCCCGCGCCCTTCAGTCATTCCCCGCACCGTTTGTCCGGCATCAGCCTTGGAAGCGTCAATTGTCAGTTTCAAGCCGAAGCTATTTGCTATTGTAAGCCTCGCCGGATGCAAATCGGAAGTAATCACCCGAACCCCCGCCCGCTTCGCCACAGTCGCAAGGATCAGACCAATTGGACCCTGCCCAATCACCAGCACGGTCTCGCCCGCTTGCAGACGAAGCGTCTCAATACCTTTGATGCATGTATTCACCGGCTCGACAAAACTTGCCTGCTCAAAACTGATGCCGTCCGGGATACGCACCGTTCCCTTCTCGACAATCCAGTCCATCACCCGGACGTATTCCGCAAATCCTCCACCCGACGGCTCGAACCCAGCCGTGCAACCAACTTTCTTGTAGGTGGCGCACTGCGCGAAGGTCTTGTGGCGGCAGTAATAACATTCCCCACACGGGATATGATGAAACACCACCACGCGTTCGCCGACGCTGAACTTTCGAACGCCTTCCCCCACCTTCGCGACGACACCTGAAGTTTCGTGACCAAAAATTCGTGGCGCGGAGTGGGAACCGGTCGCGATCTTTTTAAGATCGGTGCCGCAGATCCCGCAGGTATGGACGCGAACCAGAATCTCGCGGGGCCCAACTTCAGGCACAGGCACTTCTTCCAGGCGCACATCGTTCACGCCGCGATACACGGCGGCCCTCATTGTGGAAGGAATCTCGTGCCTTTCGCTTTCAACGGCCAATGTCAATGTCCGAGCAATTGCCATAGCAGACCTTATTGTTTCCCCTATTGCTTCGATTCCGCCACCAAAGACTCACCCGGCAAAGTCTGACGACTGAGCGTCTCGCGACCGAGGTAACTCACAAGCGCGCCGCAAAGAGCGTGGCTTGCCTTGGAACTGTTCCGCGCCAGCGCAATGGTAGTCCCCCACAGCCACGGACGCAGCGCCACATGACACGCAAACCTGACGGAATGAAAGCTCCCGTCGTCCGCCACAAAGCGATCCATCGCCGGCAGGCTGAAATCGGCGACGTCGGAGATGGCCTTCAAAGCTCCGAACTCGACTCCCCGCGCCAGCGCTCCTTGCGCCACGGCTGCGGCTTCCATGTCCACCGCACTCGCGCCATAAGCTTTGCCTAATCGAATTTTCTGCTCCTTGCCGGCCACAGTCGCGGAAGTTACCAGTATCCCCTCACCCGAGCCGACTTCGGTTCGGACGCCGTCGGCGGCATTGATCACCATGCGCGGCTCAAAAACATGTCCGACCTGCAGCGAACCATTCAGCGCTCCGGCAAAACCAACTGAGATCACCCGCACGGCGTTAACTTCCCGAATCACCGCCTCGGTAGCGCGGCGCGCGGCTTCGGCTCCAATTCCGCCGCATACCAGCGCTGCGTCTCCATTCTCAAAAAGACGATATCTTCGTCCGCCGTGTTCGATCGTCCTGACCTTCCAGCTTCGGATCAGCGGTCGCACCTCTCGCTCCATGGCGGCGATGATGGCAATCCTAGGCATATCCGTTGTCACGGAACCACTCCACCGACCGGCGCAATGCCCCATCGACTGGAACCGTCCGCCAGCCCAGTTCCCGTTCCGCTTTCGCTGAACTCACAAACATCATCTTGCGTCCCATGCGCACGGCGTCAATCGTCGCGCGCGGCTCGCGGCCCAGAAGCCGGCCCGTCACCATCTCGTCGACGACTCCAGCCGCCAGCGCAAAAATGTAAGGCAGCTTCACGGTTGGCGACGGCAAGTCCGTGATCGCGGCCAGCCGGTCCAGAATCTGCTTCAGCGTAAGATTCTCTCCGCCGAGGATATAGCGCTCGCCCGATCTTCCCTTTTCCAGGGCCTGGACATGACCGCGGGCGCACTCGGTCGCATCCACCAGGTTCAAGCCCGTTTCCACGTACGCCGGGAATTTTCGCTTCAGGAAATCCACGACGATTCGCCCGGTCGGAGTCGGTTTGATATCGCGCTCGCCGATCGGCGTCGTAGGATTCACTATCACCACATCGACTCCAGATCGCGCGGCCTCGATTGCTACTTGCTCCGCCATGAACTTCGAACGCTTGTAGTGCCCGATCATGTCTTCGATGCCGACCGGACTCTGTTCATCCGCTACGTTTCCGTGGTTCGAACTGAAGCCCGAAGTAAAGCCCATGGTCGCTACACTCGACGTGTACACAACGCGCCGTACACCTTGTTTCCGCGCAGCTTCGAGCAAGGAGCGCGTGCCCTCGACATTCGAGCGATACATCTCGTCGGGATCGCGCACCCATAGCCGGTAGTCCGCCGCGACGTGAAATACAACGTCGCAGCCGGCGAGCGCCTTTTCAATCGAAGCCGGGTCGCGCAGGTCGCCCTCGACCCGATCGGCGTTCAGGCCGTCAATGTTGCGCAGATCGCTGGTCGGCCGCACCAGCAGCCGCAACTGCGCTCCCTGTTCCGCCAGGACGCGCGCAACATGACTGCCCAGAAATCCCGTGGCGCCAGTGACGAAAGCTAGCATTCAGCTCTTAGCTCTTAGCTCT
This sequence comes from Acidobacteriaceae bacterium, assembly GCA_003131315.1. Classification (GTDB taxonomy): domain Bacteria; phylum Acidobacteriota; class Terriglobia; order Terriglobales; family Acidobacteriaceae; genus Acidiflorens. Next base: position 60,553 of record PKUV01000167.1, on the reverse strand, counting down.
TGGCCTTTAGCCGATCAAATACCTTATTGGAATCCGCTAAAGCTATTCACGAATCCGCTCTGGCCAAAAGCTAAGAGCCAAGAGCTAATGGCCGCTTTTCTCCGCCATCACCTTCGAATACGTCGTGAGCGCGATCAGCGGGAAATACTCGCGGTACAGGTGGTACATCAGATAGAACACTCGCGGGAAACCGGTTCCGGTGTAGAAAAGCTCGTCCCAGGAACCGTCTTTGTTTTGCGTGCGCAGCAGATACGCCATGCCGCGGGCCACGCATTCGCTGCGCGTGTCGCCGACGGCCAGCAGTCCCATAATTGCCCACGCGGTCTGCGAAGCCGTGCTGTCGCCCTGTCCTCGAAGGTTGGGATCGTCATAGGATCCCACCGTCTCGCCCCAGCCACCATCGGCATTCTGCACTGATCGCAGCCACTCCGCCGCCTGCTGAATCATGGGGTCATTACGGTCCACAGCCATCGCTTCCAGACCGCGCAACACCTGCATCGTGCCGTAGATGTAGTTCACGCCCCAGCGTCCGAACCAGCTTCCGTCCGGCTCCTGCTCTTTCCGAATAAACTTGAGCGCCCGCTTCACCGCCGGATGGCTCTGGCCGTATCCATAGGTTGCAAGGCACTCCAGAATCCGGCCCGTGATGTCGACGGTTGCGGGATCGAGCATGGCGTTGTGATCGGCAAAGGGCACGTACTGGAACACCATGCGGTCGTTGTCTTTGTCGAACGAAGCCCAGCCACCATCCTTGCACTGCATCGACAAGATCCAATCAATCGCCCGTTGCACGGACTCGCTCTGATAGCGCCCGTTCGGATGCTCGACCCGGCTCAGCGCCAGGCAGACCATGGCACTGTCGTCCACATCGGGATAGAACTCATTGTTGAACTCGAAGTACCAGCCACCGGGTTCGCCTTTCGGATTCTTGATCTTCCAGTCTCCGGGCTTGCGTACCTGCTTCTGCAGTATCCAGTCGGCGCACTTCACCAGCCGCGGATCGGTCGCAGGAACCCCCGCCTCGCCCAAGGCAAAGAGCGCGTATGCGGTATCCCAGACCGGAGACATGCAGGGCTGCATGCGGAAAGTGTCGCCCTCTTCGATCCCCAGCTTCTCAAACTCGTCCATAGCGCGGATAAATTGCGGATCGTCCACCGAATACCCCAGGCAGCGCAGCGCGATGATGGCGTTCATCATCGAGGGATAGATCGCTCCCAGGCCGTCGCTCATCTCGAAGCGCTCCAGCATCCACTTCTCAGCCCGCTTCAGAGCAATCGAACGCAGCGGACGGATGTGCACACGTTCTGCCCAGTGGGCAATCCGATCCAGAACCAAGAAGAAATTGCGCCACGAAATCCGCTTCTTGGCCCAGTGCAGATGCATGCGCGACTTGTCGCGCCCGCCGACAAAGAGCTCTTCCACGCCCATTTCGTCAGGAATCTTCTTGAATGGCTTCTTGGCGTAGCAGATCGAAAGCGGCACCAGGATGGCCCTCGACCACGAAGAAATCTCGTAGATATTGAACCAGAACCAGTTGGGAAACAGCACGATCTCCGGCGGAACCGCTGGAACCGCATCGTAATCGTATTGCCCAAAGAAACAGAGATAGATCTTTGTAAATGTATTGACTTCGGTCACGCCACCCATTTCGAGAATCTTCTTGCGGGCGCGTGCCAGCGCGGGATGATCCGCCGTGAATCCAGCCAGTTTCAGCCCGAAGTAGGCCTTCACCGAAGCGCTGATGTTTGAAGGGCCGCTGGCGTAGATGTTCCAGCCCCCGTCCTCATTTTGGTGATTCAGGATGTAGCGAGCTGCCTTGTCAAACCGTTCATGGCTGCCCGTGCCGAGCAGCACATGGAGCAGGATGTAATCGGATTCGAGGGTGGTATCGGCTTCCAGCTCTCCGCACCAGTAACCCTCTTTGTGCTGCTGCGAGAAAAGATACTTGCGAGCCGCATCGACGGCTACCGCGACCCGGCTCCCCAGGTCGTCAATCTTTCCAAATCGCATCTGCGGCGCAGAGGCCGAACTGAAAGGGGAGGATTCTTCCATCTAGGACCCCACAGCAGCTATGGCCGGCGCCGCGGCAATCGTTTCCACGATCTCCGGCGGCAATCCAAAGCGCACATTTTCCGGCATGATTTCCAATTCCTGCACGTCGCCAAAGCCCTGTCCCGCCAGGTACTGCACCACTTCCTGCACCAGATGTTCGGGAGCCGATGCTCCCGCGGTCAGGGCCACCGTCTTCACGCCATTCAACCACTGCGGCCGAATGTTGCGACAGTCATCGATTAGATGCGCCTCGGTGCCCAAACTGCGGGCAACTTCCACCAATCGCTTGGAGTTTGAACTATTGTCGGAGCCAACCACCAGCAGCAAATCGGCATCGGAGGCCACGTGCTTCACGGCAACCTGCCGGTTTTCCGTGGCATAGCAGATGTCCTGAGCCGCCGGTCCCTTTATGTTCGGGAACCGCTTTCGCAGCGCGGCGATAATGTCGCGCGTCTCATCCAGACTGAGCGTCGTCTGCGTCAAGTACGCCACTCGGTTGGGGTCGGGCAACGTCACCGACGCCACTTCGGCAGGCGACCCTACTACCTGAGTCACCGTGGGCGCCTCGCCGAGCGTGCCAATCACCTCGTCATGATCGCGATGGCCGATCAGAATCAGCGAATAGCCTTCCTTGGCGAACTTCACCGCCTCAACGTGCACCTTGGTGACCAGCGGACACGTGGCATCGATTACACGCAGATTCCGACGCTTGCTGTGCTCGCGTACTTCCGGCGAAACGCCGTGGGCGCTGTAGATGACGCGTTCGCCCTCGGGCACTTCGTCCACGCCATCGACAAAGATTGCGCCCTTCTGCTGCAGTTCCTCAACCACAAAGCGGTTGTGGACAATCTCCTTGCGCACATAAATCGGCGGCCCAAACGCCTCCAGCGCAATCCGGACAATGTCGATCGCCCGCACCACCCCAGCGCAGAATCCGCGCGGCTTCAACAGCAGCAAGCTCTTGCTCTCAGACAAGTTGCATCCTTCACCCACCAGGGTACACTTTCTCATTAGATTAAAGATGCTGTAAGGGTATCGAAAGATGCACCGTCCGGTCAATGTAAGCCTTTGAGGCTGTGAGGATTAGCAGCGGGCGGGGAAAACCGGGGCGCGAACGGCGGAGGGGCTCCTCCCCGCTCACACCGACTTCTGCAGAAGCAGCTACCACATGCGTTGAAATAGCTCTCGCCGACAATCTAGAACCCCGTCGTCTCTGCCATCGCCCACCATTCTCCTTCCGATATCAGAGAGAATGAATGTGCAGTTGCAGTACGATTTGTGCGGGCAAGGTGGGAAACGCGATTGGCAGGGTACTGCTCGTGGCAAAATCCGAGGTGCCACTGCGGAATGCAGGACTCCAAACTATGCAGAAATTGGAACTGAAGATACCCGGCACCAAGAACCCCAAACTTCCATGGTTGATATCGTTGGCTCGACCTACCCTCGACGAGCTCGAACAGGAGTATTTGCGCATTGGTTCAGAAAAGTGTGGTCACCTCCGTCAACAAACGCAGCTTTCCGCATTCTTGCTCTGCGGTATCCGATGTCTTTCGTTGCTCCGCGGGATGCTCCGGCTGTTGGAACCGCAATTCCTCGATAGCCATGCAGCTCTGCACCGAGCGTTCTTAGAATGTTGGTACCTGCAATGCGACTTTCGTCTGCGGAGGAGAACGGCGCAGAATCTGGATTTCAAAGATTGGTTTCATCCTAAGTCAAAACTGTGGGAACGACGCCGCACTCGCAACACTGTCAGAAAAGCCATCGAGCACTTGGGTGGCAGCCCGTCTGACTTCAATTGGGAATACGATATCCTCAGCAACGCGGCACATCCAACAAACGAAGCGGCATATTCGTCGGAATTAGTGGTGACAGCAACCCGCGGAATGAGCCCACATGGTGAGACTCGACTCAGGGAAGTCCTACACGACATTTCCGACCACTACGTCAATCTCCTTTCACGGGAACTGTGGGTGAGTTTGTTTGATCATGCCGAACTAATCGAAACTGGCTTCAGAAAAGACAAACTCAAGAATGCACTTCAGTTGTACGATGTGTTTGTAATTCGGCAATCCAAAGTTGACTGGGGCAACATCAGATAGGTCTCCCAAATCGACAAGTCAGCCCCGTTGTAGCCGATTCTGACCGACAAACTCACCCGTTTGCCCGAATCATCTGCTCCGCATGTTTCCGCGAAGTCTCGGTCAGCTTCGCCCCCGACAGCATCCGCGCCACCTCCTCGGTGCGCTCTTCGCCGGTGATCTGGCGGACGGTAGTCTTGGCGCGGCCTCCGGATTCGCGTTTCTCGATCAGGTAGTGGTGATCGGCAAAGGTTGCGATCTGCGGCAGGTGGGTGACGCAGAGCACCTGATTGCCTTTGGAGAGCGCCTTCAATTTCTTCCCCACGGCCTCGGCGGCGCGGCCTCCGATACCGGTATCAATCTCGTCGAAGACCAACGTGCGCTGCGCCGCCCTCGACGCGGGCGAGGGCGCCCGCGCCACACTTCCCTTGCCCGCTTCGACGCTCGCCTTCAACGCCAGCATGACGCGCGAAAGTTCGCCGCCCGAGGCAATCTGCTCCAGCGGACGCATCGCCTCGCCCGTGTTGGTCGAGATGCGATAGACGACCTGGTTGATGCCCGAAGAGGTCCAATGCTCCTCAGCTTCGTTCTCTCCAACCGCAATTCGAAAACTGGCGCGCATGGCGAGGTCGTTGATCTCGGCCTCGACCAGCTTCTCTAATTTCCGTCCCGCCTCCGAGCGTTTGCGCGACACGCTGCGAGCGGCTTTGCGATACTCCTCGGCAGCCACGGCCAGCATCGCCCTTAGTTCAAGTAATACTTGATCCTTGTTCTCCATCTCTGAGAGTTTGCGCCGGATGTCCTCACCGAAGGCGACGGTCTGCTCGAGCGTCGGCCCGTACTTGCGTTTCAGACGATCCAGCAACGCCAGCCGCTCTTCGATTTCGGCGAGGCGCTCGGGCGAAGCCTGGATTCCGCCGGCATAATCGCGCAGCGTCGCTCCCACATCTTCGACGCTGATCCGAGCCGTCTCCAGCGCCGCCAGCGCTTCCTGAAACTTCGGCTCATAACGAGCCAGTTCATCCAGATGCTTCTGCGCGGCGCGCAGGCTTGACGAGGTGGAGGCGTTGCCCTCATACAACAGGTCGAAGGCATTGATGGCCGCGCCGTAAATTTTCTCGGCATTGGCTAGAACGCGCTTCTCGGCTTCCAGTTGCTCATCTTCGCCCGCCCGCAGACGCGCCTCTTCGATCTCGCGGCATTGGAAGTTCCACAGGTCGAGAAGCCGCATACGATCCTGCTCGTCCTGTTCGAGGTCGGCGATGCGTCCGCGAATCTGCTTCCAGTGGGCGAAAGCGCCGGATACTTCCTTTAACTCGACTCCGGCATAAGCGTCGAGCAGTTCCTGCCGCGCCGCGGCGTCGAAGTTTACGATGGATTCATTCTGCGCATGGATCGCCGCCAGATGCGGCGCAATCTGTTTCAGCACCGCGACGGTTGCCGGCTGATTATTGACGAATACCCGCCCCTTGCCGCCGGGAGCAATCTCGCGCCGCAGAATCAGCGAGCCATTCTCCGCGTCCAGACCGTTCGTCTCGAGGATCCCTTCGATGGAACGCGCAGCGGCTCCGTCGCTCTCAAACACGGCAGCGACCACCGCCCGCTCCGCACCCGTGCGGATCACCTCCGAAGACGCTTTCTCTCCCAGCAGCAGTCCCAGCGCGTCAATCAGGATCGACTTCCCCGCCCCGGTCTCGCCGGTCAGAAGATTCAGACCGGACGCGAATTCGATCACGACATTGTCGATCACCGCGTAATTTTCGAGTCGAAGTTCAGCCAACACAAGGGTCCTGCGATCTTTAGTTCATAGCGATCTTTAGTTCATAGCGATCTTTGAATTCAGGACAATCTTTAGTTCATAAAGATTTTCTAATCCAGGACGATCTTTAATTCAGGGCGATCTTTAATTTGCGACCTGTAATTTACGCGCAGGATAGCACAGACCACCCCAGCGGGCTGCGCGAAACCGGCTGCCCCGTTCCCAAATCGGTACCAAAGATTGTGACGAATGCACTTCCGATTTTGCCTCGCAACCGAGCGCTTCGTGAAGATAGTATCCATGCGATCCTTCCCCCTAGTCGTAGCCGCATGGCTGCTCTTTTGTCTAGCGCCTGCGTCGGCGCAGCAACTTCAATGCAATCCTTGCAGTCATGCCTTCGGTAAGGTACAGATCGGCAATTCCGTTTCCTACTCCATCCAACTCTCGAACACGGGGAACAAAACGCTGCGTATCGCTTCCAAGTCGAAACAGGGAAGCGCTTTCTCATTCGGCAAATTCCCTTTACCCGTAAAGGTCCAACCCGGGGCAAGCATCCAGTTGCCCGTTATTTTCACGCCAACTGCCAAGGGGTATACCCACGGCATCCTCACAGTCGCCAGTAACGCCCTGAATTCGCCTCTTTACATGCATGTCGCGGGGACCGGCGTCGCCAACGCCAGCCCGCAACTGGGAGTCAGCCCTGCGACCCTCAATTTCGGTAACGTCACGGTGGGATTGAGTGCCAGCCTGCAGGCTACGCTCACGGCCTCGAACGCTGCCGTAACCATCTCGTCGGACCAGTCGACGAGTTCGGAGTTTGCCATTCTCGGGCTGAATCTGCCGGTAACGATTTCGGCTGGGCAGAGCGTCCACGTCACGGTCAAGTTCACGCCGAACGCATCCGGCACAGCCTCCGGCAAAGCGGGATTCGTCAGCGATGCAGCGAACTCACCAACGGTCGAACAGTTGACCGGTACGGGCGTGGCTCCGGGTTCCCATAACGCCGATCTTTCCTGGAATCCGGGAGACGGGAACGCGGTGGGTTACAACGTGTACCGCGGCACTGCCCACGGAGGCCCCTACCAGGAGATCAATACCGCGCTGGATGCCTCGACTAACTACACAGACTTTACGGTTGTCTCCGGGGCAACCTACTATTACGTGGCAACTGAGGTAAACGCCCAAGGTCAGGAAAGCGCCTATTCAAATGTAGTGCAGGCAGTGATTCCGAACCCGTAGCGTCGAAGAAGCCCGTCCCCTCGCTGCCGGCCGTTTGTGGAAAACGAGCCGGTGAAAAAGATGACAGAGACAGCCAATTCCGCAGCCCGCGCGGCGGGCAGCCCACATGCGCGCAACCCAACACCGCATTGACCGACGCGGTACCCTGGCGGAGCACGCCGCCGCACTGGTCTATAATCTTAAACAGGGTTCTCCCTAAACCGATGCATTTTTCTTCCGTCCTCCTCTTGTTTGTCGGCGGCGAAATCGTTGATCTCGTCCTTCAGACCGGTCCGGTCGCCAAGACCGTGCTTCTCCTGCTGATCGCGTTCAGCGTGCTCTCCTGGGCCGTGATTCTTTCCAAGTGGCGGCTGATCCGCCGCGCGCGCGGCCAAAGCGGACGCTTCGTCCGCGCCTTCCGCAAGGCGCAGCGCATGCAGGACGTTGCCTCGGTTGCCGAACAGTTCCGTCCCAGCCCGCTGGTTGGAGTGTTTGAAGGCGCAGTCGAGGAGTTCAGACGCCAGATGGGAATGACGGGCGGCATCCACAACCTGGTGGCCATTCAGCGCGCCATGCAGGTCGCGTCTTCCGAGGAGATTACGCGCCTCGAACGCAATGTCCCATGGCTGGCGATTACGGGCGCGGTCACGCCCTTTATTGGCCTGTTCGGGACCGTCTGGGGAATCATCGACGCGTTCCACGGACTGGGCACGGCTGGTGCGGCGACTTTGCGCGCGGTCGCTCCTGGAATTTCCGAAGCTCTCGTTACCACCGCCGCCGGCCTGGCTGCAGCCATCCCGGCGGTGATCGCCTACAACCTCATCATTGGCTCCATTCGTGAAATGGCCTCGCGCAACGACGACTTCACCCTGGAGATGCTCAACCTGGTTGAGCGCCAGACGGTGGAGCGCCAACAGGCGCCACCGGTCACCGAGGCGCGGCGCTGATGGCCTTCACCTCCGCCAACGGACGCACTCAGACCGCGCTCGCCGACATCAACATCACGCCCCTGGTGGATGTCGTCCTGGTGCTGCTCATCATTTTCATGGTCACCGCGCCGGTGCTGCAGTCCGGGATCGAAGTCAACGTGCCTCACACCCGCACGGTCAAAGAGATCAACGAAGAGCGGCTGGTGATCAGCATCGACAAATCGCAGAAAGTTTTTCTCGGCAACGATCCTATTAACATCAACCAGATCGGAGCGCGCCTGAAGCAGAAAATTCGCGATCCGCAACACCAGTCGATCTATTTGCGCTCCGACGAAGATGTCCCGTTTGGCGCCTTCGCCACCGTGATGGACGCAATCAAACAGGCGGGCATCAGCAACGTGAGCATCGTTACGCAGCCGATGGATACCCATGGCGGCCATCACTGATATTGACATGCATGATATTGACATCGACATTTACTCCGAACACGGCCAACTGCGCCGGCCTCTGGCCTGGTCGCTCGGACTGCACGTGGCCTTCACGGCATTCGTCGTGCTCTATGCAACGTTTATTCACGGCTTCCGCGGTGAAGGCTGGGGCAGCGGCGGCGGCGGGGATGCCATGGGAGCGACGCTGGTAAGCGCGGTTCCATTGCCCGCTAATGCCGCGCAGACAACGAACGTGCTGGCAACCGAATCGAAGGGGCTCGCGAAATCGCAGCCCATGGTTCAGGAAAAGGAACCGGAAGCGATTCCGATTCCAGACAAGAACACGAAGGTCAAACCCAAACCTGTGACCAGCGCCACCCAAAGAAAGGCGGCACCAGAACCACCCGAGTCGAATCAGATTCCGTATGGCGAGGGTGGTCCGGTCAGCGGGCCGTACAGCATGAGCGCGGGCGGCGCCAAGGGCGGATTTGGATTTACTGGAAGCGGTGGCGATTTCGGCAGCCGGTTTTCGTGGTACGTCCAAGCCGTGCAGCGGAAAGTCTCCGAAAACTGGCTGAAGTATGAAATCGATCCTCGGATTACGGAGGCGAAACGGGTCTATCTGACTTTTGATGTCGCACGCGACGGACACCCGTCGAATGTTGAGATCGAGCAGTCGAGCGGTGTACCGTCGCTCGACATCTCGGCCAGGCGGGCGATCCAGGGCATTGATACTTTTGGCCCGCTGCCGCCGGATTATTCGGGAAGCAAAGTGTCGGTAGAGTTCTGGTTCGATTACAAGCGGTAGAAGCAAGTGGAGGGACGGGCGTCTCGCCCGTCCAGCCGGGCGGGGACGCCCGGCACTCCACCAGCAAAGGGAGCATACATTGAGTAACTCGGCTCGCCCCATCCGTCGTCATGCTTTGATCACCCTTGCCTTGCTGTTTCTGTTGGCGGTCGCGAGCTCCGCGCAGGACTGGATTCGCACCGGCACTGGGCTCGGGGTCGAGAAAGTGCGCCTGGCCGCATCCGACTTCAAGCCATCGACCACCGACGCCAAGAACGCCGACCTGCTGAAGACCTTCAACGACGTGCTGTGGAACGACCTCGACAACGCCGGAATCTTCGATCTTGTTTCGAAGAGTTTTTATCCGTTGCAGGAGCCGGGGCAACCGTCCGAGGTCAACTTCCCGGCGTGGAATTCCCCGCCGCCCAACACCTCCATGCTCGCTTTCGGCAACCTGGGCGCAGCCGCCGGCAAAGTCACGGTGCAGGGATGGCTCTACGACGTCAAGAATGAGAAGTCCCCGCAGGTACTCGGCAAGCAGTACGTGGATAACGCAACGAGCGACGCGGTGCGCGTGATCGCGCACAAGTTTGCCGACGAAATCATCTTCCGCCTCGGCGGAGGCGTAGCCGGGATCGCCGAAACCAAGATCTACTTCGTCAGCGAGCGCACCGGCCACAAAGAAATCTGGATGATGGACTACGATGGCGCCAACCAGCAGGCGATCACGCACCTGGGAAGCATTTCCCTGTCGCCACGCATCTCGCCCGATGGCTCGCGGCTGGCGTTCAGCTCGGTTACGAAGAGTGGTTGGGAAATCATGATGTACTCATTCGATCTCAACCGCATGGTCAGCTTCCCGCGCTTTGGAGGGATGAATCTTTCGCCTTCCTGGTCGCCCGACGGCAAGATCGCGTTCTCGTCCTCGCGAAACGGCTACCCCAACATTTTCGCCGTGGACGCATCCGGAGGAAACTCGCGGCGCCTGACCAACGATCAGGGGCCGGACGTTTCTCCGACATGGAATCGCAAGACCGGCTCTCAGATCGCTTTCGTCAGCGGACGCACCGGCCTGCCGCAGATCTATACCATGGAAGCGGACGGTACCAACGTGCAGCGTCTCACCGATCAAGGCTATGCGGTGTCTCCCAACTGGTCGCCGAACGGACAGTTTCTGACTCTCTCCTGGATGCGCAAGTACGGGCCGGGAGAGCCGGGTTCGAACGACCTTTATTTGATGGATGTCGCCAGCAAGCAGTGGGTGCAACTCACGCACGACGCGGGGCGCAACGATTTTCCCTGCTGGTCTCCGGATGGACGGCACATTGTGTTTCAGTCCCACCGCTCGGGCAGCGACCAGATATGGACCATGCTGGCGGACGGCACAAACGTGAAACAGTTGACTTTCAAGGGCGCCAACACGCAGCCCAACTGGAGTTGGAAGTAGATTGGTTTTGACAGCCTGTGGTGAAAGCGCGTTTCGTATCAGGGCACGGCTTCACAGGCTGCGGAAAAACGCCGGTTCGTATCAGGGTATCGCTTTAGCGATACCGTAAGTTCTTCGAAATCAGATGCCCCTTTAGGGGCTGGGCATCGAAAGTCGACTTTTTCCGCAGCCTGTTCAGCCGTGCTGCAACTGCTGCGTTATGAAAGCGCCTTCAGGCGCTGAGGCTGGAGATTGGAGTTTCACTACGGGTTGTTAAGAAAATGAAAAGAAGAACGGTTTTGCGGCTGGCCCAGAGTGCGCCCTGCCGTGAATCTGCAAATTGCACGCCACAACGCGGGCGCACAAAGAATTGGAGGAATCAGGTGAAGCACGCAATAAGAATGACAATAACGACGACGAGATGGGCGACCCTGGTATTCGCACTCGGCACGATCGTGTTCCTGGGCGCATGCCACAAGAAGGTCGCTCCGCCGCCGCCCACACCGCCACCCGCACTGACGGCTCCCACGGCCTCGCTGTCGGCGAACCCGAATACTCTCGACCAGGGCCAATCGACAACGCTGACTTGGCAGACCACGAACGCGACCGACATCAGCATCGACGGAATCGGCGTGGTGGAAGCGAGCGGCTCGCGTCAGGTTACTCCGAGCAACTCGACCACCTACCATCTCATCGCAAAAGGCGCCGGCGGAACCCAGGACGCCACCGCTCGCGTCACCGTCAACTCCGCCGCCGAACCGCCGCCGTCAACGGCTTCTAACGCTACGGAAGAGGAACTGTTCTCGCAAAACGTGAAGGACATCTACTTCGATTACGACAAGTACGATGTGCGCGCGGACCAGCAGGGCTCGTTGCGGGGCGATGCGCAGTTCCTGCAACAGCATGCCAACATCCACATCACGGTCGAGGGACACTCCGACGAGCGCGGCTCGACCGAATATAACCTGGCCCTGGGCACCAGCCGCGCGGACGCGGTGAAGAACGCGCTCATCCAGGCTGGAATTGGCGGCGATCGCATCAAAACCATCAGTTACGGCAAAGAGAAACCGTTCTGCACCGAGTCGAACGAGAGTTGCTGGCAGCAAAACCGCCGCGGGCACTTCGTGTACGAAAAATAACCACTGAGGGCGGCTGCGGCCGCCCTTGATTTCTCAGGTTCCGTCCGCTGGACACTCAGCGGGTTTTTGACATCCAATAGGTTAACTATGAAAACCAATCGAATTCCACTCGCTCTGGCGTTGTTCCTCACCATCTGGATCACTCCCGCCTACGGCGCCAGCAAGGAAATCATCGAACTGCAAACGCAGGTCGTCCAACTGCAGCAGCAGATGACCGCGATGATGCGATCCTTTGACGAGCGCATGGGCATCATGAAGAATCTACTCGAGCAGAACACCGACGCCGCCAACAAGGTGAGCACCGCGGTCGGCGAGCTGCAAACTTCCATCAACAAACAGCAGCAGGATCGCTCAGGGCAGGTCGACCAGATCTCCGGGCAGATTCAGGCGCTGAACGACACCATGGATGAGCTCAAGGTCCGCCTCGCCAAGCTGAGCAAGCAATTCGAGGACATGCAGGCGGCGCAGCAGTCCATGGCCGCGCAGCAGTCACAAGCGCAGCAGCAGGCCCAGGCGATCGCTCAGGCCCCTCCGCCCGACGTGCTCTACAACAACGCCCTGCGCGACTACAACGGCGGGAAAAACGACTTGGCAATCCAGGGATTCAACGACTACATCAAGTTCTACCCGAACACCGACCTGTCCGGGAACGCGTATTTCTATCTAGCCGAAATTCAGTTCAAGGCCGGCGAGTACCAGAAAGCAGTCGTGAACTACGATCTGGTCCTGCAGAATTTCCCCAGCGGAAACAAGGCTGCCGCCGCGCAACTCAAGAAGGGATTCGCGCTCCTCGAACTCGGAAAAGAAGACGAGGGCACAAAAGAATTGAAGCACGTCATCCAGCGCTATCCGAAAACAACCGAAGCCACGCAGGCCAGAGAGAAGCTGCGGAAACTAGGCCCAGCCACTCCAAAAGCCCACCAATAAAAGAAACTGGGTGTAATAAAACTGGGTGCCCCACTCATCGCGTTTTCTGCGATGAGTGGGACTTCGCCGCCAAAACATTCACCCGCGGAGCGCGCCGGGAGCGCAAAGGGAAATGATCCGGAATTCCTCTGCGCCCCCGGCGTCTCTGCGGTGAATTGGTTTGAGGTTTACTTCGCGTCCGCCACAGTCGCCTTCTCTGCCACCACGCCGCTTGGCCGCAGCGTGACCCAATCGGTCTGCACGCGATCCCATCCCTGAATCAGGAAGCCGTACGATTCGAATAGCTGACGGATCTGCGGCCGCTGCCAACCGGCAATCTCTTCCAGGATCGGCACCAGCGTTGCCAGGGCGTTGTCGCCTAGCACCGTCCGCTTCGCGATCTGCGCTACCAGCTTCGATTCCGACACCGCAATGGTGAAGCCGTCGCGCCGGTTCACGTGCAGCATGACGTGAATGTCGGAACTGCCGTCGCCAACGTAGACCACATGGTCCGCCGGAATGCCCAGCTCTTCTTCGAGTTGATCCAGGCGCGTGACTTTTCCATAACCGGCTGTGGCTCGCACCAGGCTTTCAATCTCGCCCGAGGCCTTGTACTTGAACTCGGTGCCGAAGATGTGGTCCTCGGGCACGATCCCCTCCAGCGCCGACTGGATCACCTCTACTGGCGCCGCCGAGAGCACGTAAAAATCAAAGTGGAATCCGTCGATCCGCCGGTCGAGTATCTCGTAAATCTGCTTGATGTTTTCCTTGAGGCGAATCCGCTTGCCCACCTCGAACAGGTGGTCGCGCCGGACGCGCGAATGGAATTCGGGATCGTGCAAAAGTAGATAAGAAAGTTCGGCGCCTTGCTGAACCAGGTTCAGCTTCGCCATGCCCTTGGCTTTGCGCTCGAATTCCTTGACAGAAATACCGAGCAACTCGCTCAGCACGTAGCCCGTATCGTTGAAGGTCAACGTCTGATCGAAGTCGCTGGCAAACAGATAGTGTTTCCGAAATTTGCTAACCATGCTCTATTTTAGATTCAAGATCAGGTGAATCGACTATTAAATTTACCTATCGCAACCATTACAACAACTTGCAGGTGCTGACGGACATTGTGGTAGTGGGCTAATTCCGTGTGCTGAGCCACGAGCTTCGAGCCGCGAGCTTCAAGCAAACCCGGCCCGCAGCTCGTAGCTCGTAGCTTATTTACTCGGCCACACAGAATTAGCCCACCACCGACATTGCCCGCTGTGAGCTTTCGGCGTAGCCTAATCCTGTAATCATTCTTATCGACGCACGCATCTCGAAAGGTCTGCCATGCCGAAAAGTGTCAGCGATCATCTTCACAATGATGCCGACCGCGGGAAGGGTTCCCTCGAGCCCGACGAACGTACCCAAACCGGCAACAACTCCATGAAAGACCAGCTCTCGCACCGCAACCCCGACCCCATGCAGGACGGCGCCGATAGCGATTTCCCCGAGCCCGGCCACAGCCCCGAGCACTCGTTCGAGGGAGAGTTGAAGAAAACTATCTAGCATCACGAAAAGTTAAACAATGGAGGGACGGGCGAGTCTGTGTCACAACTCCGAGCGCAGCAAGAAAGTGGAACACGCTATCGCTCCAGCCGNNGTCAGTGCCGGGAAGGCAAAGGGTACAGACCGGAGTCCCGTCAGGGACGGCACCGAGTTGCGACACCGACTCGGGCGTCCTCGCCCGTCCAGCCGGGCGGGACGCCCGGCGCTCCACGAACAAGCGCGGTTGAAGCCTGAGTCCTCGCCGCATCCTCGCTCATCTCATTGCTGGGCGCTTTATTGCCGTCAGCATTTCCATCAACCAAAATTCATAAGGAAGAAGCTATGTCGAAGATGAAGGCTGTCCAAGTCAGCAAGCCCGGCGGTAATCTCGAACTCGTCGAAAGAAACATTCCCGAGCCCGCCCGCGGCCAGGTCAGGATTAAAGTCGAAGCCTGCGGCATCTGCCACAGCGACGCGCTCGTAAAGGAAGGCCATTGGCCTGGCATTCAGTATCCACGCGTTCCCGGACACGAAATCGCCGGCCGCATTGACGCTGTCGGTGCTGACGTTGCCAACTGGAAACCCGGCCAGCGCATCGGAGTCGGATGGCACGGAGGCCATTGTTTCACCTGCGATCCCTGCCGCCGCGGCGATTTCATTCTCTGCCAGTTCCAAAAGATTACCGGCATCAGCCACGACGGCGGCTACGCGGAATACATGGTTACGCCCGCCGAGGCAGTCGCCGCCATCCCAGAAGACCTTCCCGCCGCCGAGGCCGCGCCGCTGCTTTGCGCCGGCATCACGGTTTTCAATTCCCTTCGCAACGCGGGCGCGCGCGCTGGCGATCTGGTCGCCGTTCAAGGCATCGGTGGACTTGGTCATCTGGGAATCCAGTATGCGCGGCAGATGGGCTTCCGCACTTTCGCGATCGGCCGAGGCAAAGACAAAGAAGCCCTGGCGCGAAAACTCGGGGCCACTCACTTTGTGGATACCGCCGTTGGCGATCCAGCCGGAGAACTGCAGAAGTTCGGCGGCGCCCGCGTGATCCTCGCCACCGCGCCTGATTCGAAATCCATCTCCGCGCTGGTGAATGGACTTTCACCGAACGGCAAGCTGGTGGTGGTTGGCGCCAGCCCCGAACCCATCACCGTCACTCCTCTCCAGTTGATCTCGGGCCGTAAGTCCATCCAGGGCTGGCCCTCGGGAACCGCCAAAGACTCCGAAGACACTTTGCAGTTCAGCGCGCTGTCCGGAGTCCGTCCGATGATCGAGCGCTATCCGATCGAGAAGGCTGCCGAAGCCTACGAACAAATGATCAGCGGCCGCGCGCGCTTTCGCGTGGTGCTGACGATGGGTGCGTAACGCTCGTGTGGGGACGGGCGCCCTCGCCCGTCCAAGCCGAGCGCAGCTCGGCAGCCTGCCTGTGGCCACAGCAACTTTGGATTCGCTATAAACAATCCGAGCCGGTCCCAAGCGGGGCCGGCTCAATTCTTGCCATCTGTCGCAGAAGCCTACCGCAGCTCGTCCATGCACTTTGCCAGCACTTCCCTGCTCGGCCGTGTTACCGATTCCGGCAAGGTCGCCAGCGGCTCATCCGTGACGTTCAGCATGTCAATAAAGCTCGGCGCCTTGGCATTGATGTAGAAAACGCCGGTCAGCACTTCGCCTTTCTCATGCGATTCCATCAACCTTCTCACCGCCTGAATCTTATCCGTCGGATCGTAGTCCTGCTCAAGCTTCCTCAACCGCAGGCTCGACCCGTCGTGCATCGTGACTTCAAACGTCGTCCCAGGATCGTAGTCAACGTTGATTTCCTCAAACGACGGCACAAAGCTGACTTCGTTCAGCGGCTCCTCATGGGCCTGCATGTATTTGTAAGACTTGGTCGAGCCCTCGTGATCGTTGAACGTCACGCACGGCGAAACTACGTCCAGCATTACCGTGCCCCGGTGAGCGATGGCAGCCTTGAGCATAGTGTGAAGCTGGCGCTTGTCGCCGGAGAACGATCGGCCCACGAACGTGGCTCCCAACTGAATTGCCAAAGAGCAGGTATCGACCGGAGGAAGGTCGTTCACCACGCCACTCTTCAGCGTTGACCCCAGATCGGCGGTCGCGGAGAACTGGCCTTTCGTCAGACCGTAACAACCGTTGTCCTCGATGACGTAGATCATCGGCAGGTTGCGTCGCATCAGGTGGATAAATTGCCCGGCGCCAATCGAAACCGTGTCGCCGTCGCCGCTCACACCCAGCGCAATCAGGTTCTTGTTCGCCAGCATCGCTCCCGTCGCTATCGAAGGCATGCGGCCATGCACGGAGTTAAAGCTGTGCGCGCGATTCATGAAATAGGCCGGACTCTTCGACGAGCAGCCGATGCCGCTGAGCTTGGCCACGCGCTCGGGCTGGACGCCCATTTCATACATCGCGTCAATGATGCGTTCGGAAATCGCGTTGTGCCCGCAACCCGCACAGAGCGTCGTCTTCCCGCCCCGATAGTCAACGACCTGCAGTCCAATGCGATTGGTCTTCGGAGTTGGAGTTGGAGCCGGTGCAGGCGTGTTGGTGGGTGTGTTCCCCATTTACTTGCCCTCCATCATCATGAGCTCGTCGGTCACGGACCGCGCGTCGATTGGCAATCCGTGAATATGGCAAATCGACCGCAAGCGCGGGGTCAACTCTGGCTTGATATCGAGCTTGAGCAGGCTGGCCATCTGCCCGTCACGGTTTTGCTCGACTACGTACACGCGGTCATGCCGCTCAATGAAGTCGTGAACCTCGCGCGTAAACGGATACGCCAGCACACGAAGATAGTCCGTTTCCACTTTGTGCTCTTTGGACAATTGATCGCGCGACTCGATGATCGCCCAGTGCGACGTGCCATAAGCAAGGATGCCGATCTTCGCCTTGCCGCCGCCCGTCACTTCCGGTCGCGGCACAAACGACCGAGCCGTCTCGAACTTCTTGTTAAGCCGTTCCATGTTGCGTTCGAAATCGTCAGGACGCTCGCTATACTGTGCCTTTTCATTGTGCCCGCTGCCGCGAGCAAAATATGCCGCTGCGGGATGATCCGTGCCCGGCAGCGTGCGATAGCCGACGCCATCGCCATCCACATCCTTGTAGCGGGCAAAGCTACCCGCCTTTTCCAGATCCGCCTTGCTCAGCACTTTTCCGCGATCAATGGGCTTGTCGGGATAAGGGAACGGATCCGACATCCAGTTGTTCATCCCCAGGTCGAGGTCCGACATGACGAACACCGGCGTCTGAAATCGCTCGGCCAAATCAAAAGCATCCTGCGCCATTGTGAAGCACTCGCTGACCGAGTCCGGAAACAGCATGATGTGCCTGGTGTCACCGTGGCTGAGAAATGCCGTCGAGAGCACGTCGCCTTGCGCAGTTCGCGTGGGTAAGCCCGTCGATGGCCCGACCCGCTGAATGTTCCAGATCACCGCGGGAATTTCCACGTAATACGCCAGCCCCGTGAACTCCGCCATCAGCGAGATGCCTGGACCGGCGGTCGCAGTCATCGAGCGCGCGCCCGCCCAGGCCGCCCCGATCACCATGCCAATCGCCGCCAGTTCGTCTTCGGCTTGGACGATGGCAAAAGTCGCCTTGCCATCCGGCCCGACGCGGTATTCCTTCATGTAGTCGATCATCGTCTCGACCAGCGATGACGACGGCGTGATCGGGTACCACGTCACCACCGTGCAACCGGCAAACACACATCCCAGGGCAGCGGCGGAATTGCCGTCGACGATGATCTTGCCTTTCGTCTTGTCCATGCGCTGGATGTAGAACGGATCGCGCTTCTTCAGGTTCGCGGCGGAATAATCGAAGCCTGCCTTAGCAGCCGCCAGGTTCAAGGTTGCCGCTTTTACTTTTGTCAAGAACTGCTTGCGGATCGCCTTCTCGACCTCGGCAAAGTCAATTCCAAGCAATTGCGCCGCGACCCCGACGTAGATCATGTTCTTGATCAGCTTGCGCAGCTTGGCTTCCGAACACGCCGCCGCTACCAGTTTGTCGTAAGGAACCGCGTAAAAAATCAAATCGTCGCGCACCTTGTCGAGCGCCAGCGGCTCGTCGTAGAGCACGGAAGCACCCGCCGCCAAAGACTTCACGTCTTCCTGCGCCGTCTCCGCATTCATCGCGATGAGAAGGTCGATCTCCTTCTTGCGCGCGATGTAGCCATCTTTATTGGCGCGGATCGTGTACCAAGTCGGCAGCCCCGCAATGTTCGAAGGAAATAGGTTCTTCCCCGAAATCGGCACGCCCATCTGGAAAATGCTGCGCAACAAAACTGTGTTGGAACTTTGCGACCCCGACCCATTCACCGTCGCAACCTGAATGCTCATGTCATTAATGACGCCGACACGCTTTTGCCCCACGTGGCCGGACAATTCCTGGGGCACGACATCGCTAGTGGACATCCCTTGTACCTTCCCTTGTCATGACCGGGCAAACCCCATTCGCCCGGGAGTCTTGCGGAGTGAATAGTGAAAACCCTTTATTATACGCGTCCGAAGGCGGTGGAGCGGTAATCAGAACGGCAACAGGCAGGGTCCGGTTGGCACACTCGGGAACACGGTGACGGAAGGTTGTTGGGGCAAAGGTGGTGTTACGCCAGCGACCCTTTTAAGCCTAACAGCCCGTGGTGCAAGTGTGGTTCGTATCGGGGCATGCCTTCCTTCAGGCATGCCGTAAGTGCCGCGTTATGAGAGCGCCTTCACAGGCTGCGGAATAACTCTGATTCATGCAGGTTTTTGGTAAGGGCACGACTTTAGTCGTGCCATAAGTCGTTGAAAATGTCTCGCGCTTTAGCGCCTGAGGTGAGCTTCTCGCGGCCTTGCTGAGTTTTTCCGCAGCCTTTTCAGGCGCTGAGGCCGGAGACTGGAGTTTCACCACGGGCTCCTAAATTGTTTTTTTCCTGTCTTCCTGAGCGAAGCGAGAACTTCACGAAGTGAAGTTCTCGCGGAGTCGAATCGCCTGCCCAAAGCGTAGTCGAAGGAACCCCTACCTCACATCCACCCCGTCTACGCCATCATCCCCCACTTCTACCGCCACGCTCTTCCGGGTCCCCCACAACCACCCACCGCGGCACACCGCCCACGATCGCGCCGATTAGCAGCGCCCCCATAAAAGTATATCCTCCCTCAATCCACAGCAGCCCGGGCACAAACCGCGACCACGTCACCGCCATCAGTGCTGCGAACGTCGCCAACCACAGCGCGGCCGCCACTTCGAGGCCGTGCGTCAACGTACGCGAGCCCAGCCAGCGCAGCAGTCCCGCGACGCCGTAAGCGAACAGTACGCACGCACCCACGCTCAGCAGATGCGGCGCCAACATTCGCGCCAACGCTCGCGTCTGTGGGTCGCTCAATCCGAGCGCCATCATCCATCGTGGCCGGAACAAGTATTCGGAGTGCCAAGCCATGCCCAGCACCCACGCCGCCGCGCCTGCCAGCAGCACGGGCAAATGCACGATTCTTCTGGTTCGCCACGGAACGTGGTCCACCAAGGGCGCGGGCTTGGCCAGCACCGCATCCGGAATGCACTCCTGCCCGCAATCGGCGCGCTCCGGCCAGCGCGTGCAATCGGCCAGTCGCAGTTTCGGGGCGCCGGCCAGGCTGCTCCACGCTGCCCGCAACGCGTTGAACCGCACCGACACCGGCGCATGCGTCTCCGGACAGTTCACCGTCCGCCCCTCGCGATACGTGCGGTAAATCTGTTCGCCCCAAAACGCCGGCAGCAGCAGGATCAGGCAAGTCCCAACCAGGAAGAGAAACAACCCTAACAGCAGCAGCATGACGTGCCTCCTTTCCTCGCGCGAAGAATTCGTGCCAGGCGGAAGGTCCTACGCACGAGCCTAGCGATCTCAAACGTGCAGCATCAGACGAACGCCGGATGCCGCACCAAGCGTATTCGCCGCGCGACCCGCGCGCAGTGAGAATTATCACCGTAGCTGGTGACGCGCACAAGAAACCCCGGGTGCCCCATCCTTTTCGCGCACTTTGCGAAAAGGGTGGGTGATGGGGATCATCGGTGCACTCTATGGACGAGGGCACTGCAGGAGTCAGCGAGAAATCCCACGCGGGAGACGACCGTGCAGTTTCACCCTTCAAAAAAACAAGGGCGGGGCACAGGGCCGCCGCGTGGACAGCCTTCAGAACATGACACAGGCCTCGTTGACCCTCTCCAGTACCCGTTCCAGCAGCGCTAGCTGCCGCTGTAGTTCCATCTTCAGCGCGGCGTCCGGCTGCCGGGCGATTTCATCCTTAAGGCTGCGCTTCTTGCCAGCGAGGATCTCTGCTGTTTGTTCGAGTTCACCGGAGTCGAATCGCAAGTCGCGAGCCATGACCTTTTTCAGCAGTTCGTTGTACCGCCGGGGATCTTGTTCTAACAAGACGTTCGCAAGCAGTTTCAGCTCGTCTGTTTCCAGGTGGAATTGCATAGCTCTCTCCTTTCAATACGGAAAGTGCCTTGGAAACTCTATAGAAATTGAATCACGGTAACCATCGAACTGTCAGTGACAAAAATCACCGGAGTCGAATCGCAAGTCGGCGGGCGGCCCAGCCTATACCTACTTCGGTGATAATAGAGCGAGGCGGGAAAAAGGTTCCGTCCGCACGGGAGATGGAATGACAGCTGTTTCTAAACTCGGTTCAACTGCCGTTGGTGCAAAAAACGACGGCGCACAAAACTGCAACGTGGCTCTGCTCGGCTTCGGTACGGTCGGGAGTTCCGTGGCAAGAATTCTTTGCGAGCGATCCAACACCCACCTGCGCCTGACGCATGTCCTCAATCGCAACGTGGCGCGGAAAAAAGTGGACTGGCTTCCGTCCTCGGTGCAGTGGACGGAGAATATCGACGATGTTCTATCCTCCGACGTGGAGATCGTGGTCGAGGTGATGGGCGGCCTCCAGCCCACCGAAGACTGGATCCGGCGCGCGCTCGAGTCGGGCAAATCCGTGGTCACCGCCAACAAGCAGTTGATCGCGCGTTGCGGTCCTGAGTTGATCGGCCTGGCGCGGCGGATGAAACAGCAGATCCATTTTGGCGCGTCGGTAGCGGGCGGCGTGCCGGTGATTTCCGGATTGCATGAGGGATTGGCCGGCGATGAACTGTTCAAGATCTGCGGCATTCTCAACGGCACCTGCAACTACATTCTCAGCCAGATCGAGAGCAACGGCATTCCCTTCGCCACTGCTCTGCGGGAGGCGCAGAAGCTGGGCTTCGCCGAGGCCGATCCGACGGAAGACATCGACGGCCTGGACGCGCGGGCCAAACTCACCATCCTGGCGCGAGTCGGACTGCACTGCAACGTCAGACCTGAGAGCATCGTGGCGCGCTCGATCTCAGCCATCGACTCGGTTGATTTTGAATACGCGAACCAGCTTGGCTGCACCATTCGCCAGATTTCATGGGCCGAGTTGAAAGCGGAGCCGAAAGGTGACTGCTTGTTTGCCGCGGTCCAGCCGGCGTTGGTCGAACTCTCATCGCCGTTGGCGCGCGTCGAAGGCAGTCAAAACCTGGTGATGGCGACCGGAACTTACGGTGGCGAAACCGTCTTTGGAGGCCACGGCGCAGGTGGACATCCAACCGCCGTCGCGGTCGTGTCCGACATTCTGGCCATTGCTCGCGCCAAGCAAGCCGGGATGAGTTACGCCGGACAGCCGCTCGAGAAAACGCCCACCGTCACCGCCGAGTTCACCACCAAGCACTATCTGCGCTTTCTGGTGAAGGACCGGCCGGGCATCATCGCCAGCCTAGCCACAATTCTCTCCCACTGCGGCATCAACATCGACTCGGTGCTGCAGAAACCGGCCTGCCCGAAATCACACCTGCCCTTTCTGATTACGCTGGAGGAATGCAAGGCCTCGCTGGTGGAACAGGCGCTACAGCAAATCAACTCGCTGGATTTCATGGTGCAGCCGTGCTTGCACTTGCCGATACTGTAGGAAGAGGATCTTCATTCCTAGCAAAACGCCGGCGGCACCGTTAGATCGTCCAAGGATTGACGAGCGGAATTGGAGCATCTTCGAAATGCACAGTGTTGCGGGTTGCAAGCGTGGCGTGCTGCGCGAGCGCAATCCCCGCAATCATCGTATCGCGGAGATCGCCGGGGCGGCCTCTCTTGTGCCGCGCTGCCATTAGGTCACTTGCCTGCTGCGCAGCCGCAACATCAAACGTGACGACTCGCTGACCAATTCTAACGAGAAGTTCCTCAAACGCCTCGGTCAGCAGAGTTCGCCGCTTTCCCGTCGCCAGAATCTGCAGTCCGAACCGGACTTCAAAGACGGTCACCGAAGTGGTCCAGACCGATGTCCGAGGTTGCCGGTCGAGCCAAGTGACGACGTTCTGGTCGGGCGCCTGGCGCATCAGCGCCGAAAGCACGTTCGTATCCAGAATGATCATGATTCAAAATGGACGGGCTTAACTTTGTGTCCCCGCAGCTCAGGAATATCGGACTCGATCCCGACCTTGGTAAATAAGGCAGCGATTTCGGTCCCTAACCCGCCGGTTGGAAGAGGTTCTTCAACCGCGGCGCTGCGCAGGATATCCCGTATTTCCTCTTCCATACTGCGGCCGTTCCGCCGCGCACGGCGCTGCAATCGGGCCTTCACGGCATTCTCGATATTGCGGACGACGAGTTGGGCCATGGCATCCTCCCAGCGCTAAATTGATATCATGATATCATGCGGGAGAAATTCAGGCAAGTATACGTTTCAGGGGGGCCCCCTCACGAGCGCGGCGGTCCTCGAGAGGCTGCAGCCTCGGCGCGCGTTGAAGGCAGCCAGAACCTGGTGATGGCAGTCGGAACTTATGGCGGCGAGAGAGTGCGCCAGTCTCTTTCAGTTCGAACTCGTTGCAGCTTTTCGCCGTGGTACCGCCTTCAGGATCGCCCGCAGTGCGTCATTGACCGACTCACCCGGCTTGAACACTTTCGCAACATCAGGGGCAAGCAGTACAACAACGGACTTCGCCCGCGCGACGCGCGAATCGGTTGGGGCGAGCTTTCGCATAGTCAAACCGGTATTCGCTCCGCGGGTCTTTCGAGGGACGCAATCCGCGAGACTTAACTGCCGATGTTTTCTTCATAAGGCCCCGGTCTTGAGTACGCCCGAAAGCCAGCGCTGCTCTTACGCTTCCACCTGGAAGAACTGCGCCATGTTGCGGAATTTTCGATAGCGGGTTTCAAGCAGTTCGCCGACCGGCAGTCGCTTTAACGCGGCCAGATGCTGCTGCAGCGCCGCGTCCAGCAATTCCGCCGCCTGGGCATGGTCCTTATGCGCGCCTCCGGCAGGTTCCGGGATGATGGCATCGATGCAGCCCAGTTCGTTCAAATCTTTCGCGGTGATCTTCATGGCCTCCGCCGCCAGACCTTTTTTGCTGGCATCGCGCCACATGATCGACGCGCACCCCTCCGGCGAAATCACCGAGTAAACCGAGTTTTCCATCATCAACACGCGGTCGGCCACCGCAATCGCCAGCGCCCCGCCGCTGCCGCCGACGCCAATCACGGTCGCGATGATCGGCACTTCAAGCCGCGCCATCTCCAGCAGGTTGCGGGCGATGGCTTCTCCCTGACCACGCTCTTCGGCGTGCAGTCCGGGATAGGCGCCGTCGGTGTCCACGAAAGTAAAAATCGGCCGCTTGAATTTCTCCGCAATCTTCATCACCCGCAGCGCTTTTCGATACCCTTCCGGGTGAGACATGCCGAAGTTTCGATACACGCGCTGTTTCGCGTCGCGCGCTTTCTGCTGGCCCACAACGACGACTTCCTCACCGTGAAAGCGAGCCATCCCGCAAACAATCGCCGGATCGTCGCGAAAGCCGCGATCCCCGTGAATCTCGCTCCAATCGGTAAAAATGCGCTCGATATAATCCAGCGTGTAGGGACGCTGCGGATGACGCGCCAGTTCCGTGCGCTCCCATGCGTTCATGTGCGAAGAAATCTCGCGGCGAAGGTCGTTCACCCGTTCGTGCAATTGCTGGATCTGGCGGAGCGTTTCCGCGTTCTGCCCCTCCAGCGCCTGCAGTCGCGTGATCTGCTCCTCGATTTTTCCCAGTTCCTGTTGCGCCTTCAGTCCAGAATCCATCTTGATGACGTTCCCATTCTTTCGGGGTTGATGCGCTTCCACAATCGAGAGCATAAAGTCCGTACCGGAGATTGCGGGATTCTCCGCGCCGTTCCCCGCACTATGATCCGACTTTTCTGCCCGTTTTATTTTCGCTCGTCTCATCGGCCGTATCTGTTAACTTGCACGGATCAACTGATGACGCGTACGCTGCCGCGCCCGCACAGCTCTTCCACACGGCCCCGAAAACTGCGGTCCGGCATCACATTATAGCCTTCCGCTTCCATCACCACCATGAAATCGCCTTCCCGCTCCACGTCGAAGAGCACCTTCGCCTCGCCCTTGCGCTCGCTGAAGAGGGCATGCAGCGCATCGACCGTGCTGTCGGTCGCGCTCCCGAGAGGAATCCGTATACGGAGCGCCTTCGGCAACGGCACGCGAGCTTCGTCCAGCGGAATGATGTCGTTGGCGGTGAGCTTTGGATTTGCGCCTTCTTCAATGCGCACGCCACCACGAATCAGCACGGGAACCTCGAGCTTAACTTTCTCCGCGAGTTTTTTGTAAGCCTCGGGAAAGATCAGCAACTCCACTTTCCCCAACATGTCTTCGAGGGCCGCTTGCGCCCACAGCTCGCCTCTTCTTGACTTGGCGACCCGCAGTCCTGAAATCAAACCCGCCGTCGTGATGTTCTCATCCTTGGCGGTGGATTTCTTCATGGCGGCAATATCCTGGGTAGAGAGAGCATTCAGGTCGGCTAGCTTCTCTTTGTACTTTTCCATCGGATGCCCGGTGATAAAAAATCCGAGGATTTCTTTCTCCGCCGACAGCCGCGTATGTTCATCCCAGTCGGGCACGTTGGGGAGCGCGTCGCTCGCCTCCTGCGCGGTTTCATCCGCAAACACGCCAAACAGCCCGTGCTGTCCCGACTCCGCGTCCCGCTGCGCTTTCTGGGCCTGCTCGATCGCCGTGTCGAGCGCCTGCATGAGCTGCGCCCGGCGCCCGAAACAATCCATGGCCCCACTCTTGATCAGCGACTCCAGCACACGCTTGTTCAACAGTCGCAGGTCCACTTCTTCGCAGAATTCATAAAACGACTTGAAATTCCGGCCCAGCTTCTTCCGTCCCGCGACAATGGACTCGATCGCATTGCCGCCAACGTTCTTCACCGCGGCCAGCCCAAAGCGAATCGCCTGCCCGTGCGGCGTAAAGTTCGCATCGCTGACATTGATATCGGGTGGCTCGACCGCAATTCCCATCTCGCGGCATTCGTTGATGTACTTCACCACGTCATCCGTGCTGCCCGTCACCGAAGTCAGCAGCGCCGCCATGAAGTCGATCGGATGGTGCGTCTTTAAGTATGCGGTGTGATACGCCAGAAGCGCGTACGCCGCCGAGTGCGACTTATTGAACCCGTATCCGGCAAATTGCGCCATCAGATCGAAAATCTTCTCGATCTTCTTCGACGGAAAACCGCGCTGCATCGCTCCCTGCACAAACCGCTCGCGCTGCTTCGCCATCTCCTCGGCGTTCTTCTTGCCCATCGCCCGCCGCAGCAGGTCCGCTTCTCCGAGGGAGTAGCCCGCGAGTTTGTTCGCCGCCTGCATCACCTGTTCCTGATAAACGATGACGCCCAGTGTCTCCTGCAAAATCTCCTTCAGTTCCGGTAATTCGTATTCAATCTTGCGGCGCCCATGCTTGCGCTCGATAAAGTCGTCGATCATGCCGCCCTGGATCGGGCCGGGGCGGTACAACGCATTTAACGCGGTTAGATCTTCGATCGAGTTCGGCTGGTAACGGCGCAGAACGTCTCTCATGCCGGACGATTCAAACTGGAACACGCCGGAGGTTAATCCCTTATGGAAAACCTTCTCGTAGGTCTCCTGGTCTTCGAGCAGGATGTCCTCCAGCTTCAGATTCGTCCCCTTCTGCGCGATCAGTTTCAACGCGTCGTCGAGAATGGTGAGCGTCGTCAGGCCGAGAAAATCCATTTTCAGCAGGCCCATCTTTTCGATCGCCACCATGTCGAAGGCGGTGACGATTTCGCCGTTCTTGGTTTTGTGCAGCGGCACCAACTCAATCAGCGGCCGCGGCGAAATCACCACGCCCGCCGCGTGCACACCCGAATTCCGCACCAGACCTTCCAGCTTCCGCGCCGTATCGAGCAGCTGCCGCACCTGAGGATCTTTCTCGTACGCTTCCTGCAGCGCCACGGACTCCTTGAGCGCGTCGTCCAGCTTGATATTCAGCGTGGTTGGCACCATCTTTGCGATGCGGTCAACGTCGCTGTACGGCATGTCCATCGCCCGGCCGACATCCTTGATCGCGGCTTTGGCCGCCATCGTGCCAAACGTGATGATCTGCGCAACATTTTCCCGCCCGTATTTATGGGTGACGTATTCGATCACTTCGCCGCGCCGGTTCATGCAGAAGTCGATATCGATATCCGGCATGGAAATGCGTTCCGGGTTTAGGAAGCGTTCGAACAGAAGTTCATGCTGCAGCGGATCGATGTCGGTAATTCCGAGCGAATACGCAACCACCGCCCCCGCCGCCGATCCGCGCCCCGGGCCCACGGGAATGCCGCGTTCGCGGGCGTAGCGGATGAAGTCCCAAACAATCAGGAAGTAGCCCGAGAACTTCATCTGCTGGATGATGCCGATCTCGCGCGCCAATCTCTGTTCGTAGTCCGGAAGCGAATGCTTGAGCCGGCCGTTCGCCGACAAGGTCCGCAGGGTCTCCATGCGGCGGGCGAATCCTTGCCGCGTGATGTGCTCGAAATAACTGTCGAGAGTGAATCCGTCCGGAACGTCGAAGTGCGGAAACGGGCTGGGAACTTTCTCCAGTCGAAGGTTGCAGCGCTCGGCAATATCGAGCGTGCGCGAAAGCACATGAGGCGCGTCCTTGAACACGCGCAACATCTCGTCGCCGTTCTTGACGTAAAACTGCGTGCCCTCGAACTTCATCCGGTTGGTTTCCTGGATGGACTTCCCCGTTTGAATGCACAGCATCACATCCTGGGCGTGCGCGTCGTCTTCGCAA
The DNA here is from genome assembly GCA_003131315.1 of Acidobacteriaceae bacterium. Lineage (GTDB taxonomy): Bacteria > Acidobacteriota > Terriglobia > Terriglobales > Acidobacteriaceae > Acidiflorens. The sequence continues at coordinate 33,204 of PKUV01000167.1, read as the reverse complement.
AGGTAGTGGCTGTCGTTGGTCGCGACCATGGGCAGCCCGAGATCCTTCTCCAGTTGGAACAACCCAGAATGGATGCGGTGCTCCAACTCCAGGCCCTGGTCCTGAATCTCAAGAAAAAAATTCTCTTTGCCGAAGAGGTCGCGATAGAATCCGGCAGCCGACCGCGCCGCGTCGTAGTTCCCTTCCGTCAGCCGCTCGGCCACTTCACCCTTCAGGCATCCGGAAAGCCCGATCAGACCCTTCGAATGCTCAGCCAGAAATTTCTTGCTCACCCGAGGCTTGTAGTAAAAGCCGTGCAGCGAGGCTTCCGACGTGATCTTCACCAGGTTGCGGTAGCCTTCTTCGTTTTCGGCGAGCACCAGCAGGTGGTTATAGGTGTCGCCGTCGGGCGGAGTGCGCGCGATGTTGTGGTCGTCTTTTTTGCAGATGTAGAGTTCGCATCCCACGATCGGTTTGACGCCGGCCTTGTGCGCGGCATTTACAAAATGCACCGCGCCAAAAATGTTGCCGTGGTCGGTCATGGCCACTGCGGGCATGCCAAGTTCATGAACCCGATCGACGAGTTTGTCGACGTCGCAAGCACCGTCGAGTAGAGAGTAATCGCTATGGAGATGCAGGTGGACGAATTGGTTTTGGCTCATGAGGACGGCACTTAGCTGTTAGCTCTTGGCTGTTAGCTCTTGGCTGTTAGCTCTTGGCTGTTAGCTCTTGGCTTTTAGCTCTTAAGAACTGGTCTCATAAATTGTTTTGGGTAGGGCACGGCTTCAGCCGTGCCGTTCAGGACCGATAAGAATGCGGGCTTTAGCCCCTGAGGGCCAGACACCCTGCTCGGCGAACCATTTATGAGACCAGTTTTAGCTGATCGAGTTCATTCTACTGGCTGGAGGGAATCGCGCAACGCCAGAAAGTGGTGCAATTGGGGCTGGGCCTGTCGACTCCAGGACCAGCGCTCCGCTAGGGTTTCCCCTGTGCACCTCGGAGCCTGCCCTGAGCGAAGCCGAAGGGTCCCCCGTGGTTGAAGCTCTTCCCTTTTACCGGAACCCCGCCTGAGGAATATCGGGCGATGCTTCCCTTGAAACCGCCATAAAGCGCTATTTCGGCACCTGAAAATCCACCCCGCGATCATCATTTATTCTGGCAGTGGCGGCAAGATCGAGCTGGGCGAGCGGAATCTTCTTCGCGGCTTGCTCATTGAGCACCCAGAGCGTTCCACCGGCGATAGCATAATTCCGCACCTCTTCAACATGCTGGTCGCGGAAAACCAGCGCCGTCGCGGGTTCCGCATCTGGCTTCGGTCGATTGCGCGCTTCTACATCTGCTTGCAGCCGGTCGATTTTTCCGCTCAGAGTTTGCACATCGCGCTGCAATTCGCCGTTCTCGCGGTAGGGAGCCGGGGAGTACGCGTCGGCATAGGAATCCGCAGTCTGATCTTCATTCTGATAATCGAGCGGATCGGAATACCAGCCGTAATAGCCCGCGTAAGGGTAATAGGCCGCGTACGGATAATATGAGCGCCGGCCATAGAAGGATCGAGGGTGATAGTAGGGGTTCCCGATCCGCAGATGCACGCCGGAACTGCGGCCAGAATTTCCGCTGTGAAACGACGCGGAAGAGTGTCCGGCAAACGCGCCACCTGAAGCGAAGTGTGCGCCGCCACTGCCACCGTGCCGTTGTGCCCACACGGGCAGCGAGAGCAGAATCAGGCTAAACGTCGCTACGCACAACCAGCGCCGCATACCCACATTATAGCGCAGTTTGACTTGTTTCTTCGCGAAGAAAATGGGCTCGGCCGCCGAAGAACAAAGCCCCTGGCCGATTTCCACGGCCACCACGAAAGCGCCTCACTTGCCCTTCTTCTTGGGCTTGGAGTTGGCCTTTGCCTTCGTTTTAGCGGCTGGCTTCGTGGTTTTGGCAGGTTTGCCCGGCTTCTTGACCACAGGAGCACTGGCTGGCTGGCTCACCTTGGCATCTGCGGCAGGCTTCGCGGGCTTTACAGGAGCCACGTGCCTTTCAGCAGCCACGGGCTTCACTGGCACGACAGGCTTCGCTGCCGGGGCGGACTTCACCGGGACCGGTGTTGCCGGAGCCGCCGCAGCTTTTCCCTTCCCCTTACCCGGCTTGCCGCTCGCCGCCGCAGGAGGAGCAACCGCCGCAGCGGCAACCGCCGCAGCCTTGGCGCCTCTGCCCCGCTTGGCGGATGGAGGTGGTGGTGGCGGTGGTGGTGGCGGCGCCAGCGGCTTCAAAAACTTCAGCGTCTCCGTCCGCGAACGCAGCTTGCCATCCAACAACAGTAAGAACACATCGTTCGCAATCTTCGGATACGCCGGAATCTGCGGCGTGATGCGGAGTTCCGTCATCTCTGGCAACGGAATCTTCTGCTGCACCTGGCGCCACTTCGTGAAGAAATTCTTGATCTTCTGCGCCACCGCCTGCTGCCGCGCCGTGATCGCAAGAAACAAAATCATCTCGGGACGGGCCGACGACAGCAATTGCCACGTCCGCGACGGCGTGCCCGCTTCCTTACCTGACAAACGCTTGGCGAGGCTGTGGGCGTTCGAATCCAGATCCTTCCATGCCTCGACCAGATCCTTGCGCGGAATCGCCCGGCGTAAATCCGAAATATCTTTTTCGCCCAGCCGCTCGGTGAGGAAATAAAGCACCGCCGGCGCAACCTCCGGCGTGTAGCCAAGCTCGTTCATTTGCTGCCGCGTCTTCATCAGCGCGCCCAATCCGGCCGTGTCCACTTTGGCCGTGCTCCAGCGCGGATTCAGTACCTTCAGCCATCCCTCTTTTTCGTACGCCTTCAGGACGCCCTGCGGATCGTCCTCGTAAGCTAACTGCTCAATCTCGTATCCGATGCTCGAACTCTGGATGTACTCGATGTAGCCGTTTTCTTTCCCCGATTCGTAACGCGCCTGGGTCCGCTCCTCGAGTGGCCAGTGGAAGCGCGTGGTAAAGCGCGTGGCGCGGATCATCCGCGACGGATCCTCGAGAAACGCGTAGTTGTGCAACACGCGGATCACTTTGGCTTCGATGTCGGCCACGCCGTTGAACGGATCCATCAACAGCCCGCGCGATCCCTCGTTCAGCGACAGGGCCATCGCGTTCACGGTGAAATCGCGGCGGCGCAGATCTTCGATGATCGTGGCCGGAGCCATCTGCGGAGGCTTGCCCTGCTTGTCGTAGCGCTCCGAGCGCGCCATCGCAATCTCGGCGCGAACGCCACCAGGCAGCGTCAGCAGCAAGGTCCGCGTCTCGTTGTCGGCGTCGCCCACCACCGCTCCCGCGCGCTCCAAATCTTTCTGGAGCTTGAGCGCGTTGCCTTGGACCGTGAAATCCAGATCGCGGATGGGGAAGCCAGTAATGATGTCGCGGATGGCGCCACCGGTAAGATATAGGTTCATCCCCGCCGCCTTGGCGGCGTCTAGGACGAGGGTGACTCCCTTTTGTTGGTCCGGCGAGAGCCGGGTTTCCAGCGTGTATATGTAATCGGCCATGCCTTCCTAGTCGCCTTGCGGTGGCCCTTCGCTGGGCTCGGCCGGGGCGGTTATTCACAGGTTTTCCACAGGGGTACTGCCCGCAACTTGGCGCGCTGCCCGCCTGCGGAATCTAAATCACTCTAGACATTAGACTTATACCGCACAACCATGGTTCCAGTAAACAACAGAACTTAACACAAAGGTTTACCGTTTGGCTACTGTGAAGGCACAAACTGTCCGAATTTATCGGGAAAGTGCGAGAATCCCATCTGGAGCTTCCATCGCCGCCGCGCATTGCGCTGTCACGAGCGAGCTTTATCAAGTACAAGCTTTGAAAGCGTCCCTAGCCCCATGTCCTCGACCCACAAGAAAGTGATCGTGCGGAAACACGACCGCGACTCGGTCAGCGGCTTCGTCGCTCCCGCCAACTTTGTGGTGGATGGCAAGCTCGAATTGCTCAACACTTCCGGCAACGTTGTCGCCATCGACCTGCGAGACATCAAATCCGTTTATTTTGTCCGTGAGTTTTCCGACTCCGACTTGATGCTCCGCAAGACTTTCACCACCCGCCCCCGGACCGAAGGCCTGTGGGTGCGCCTGAAGTTCAAAGACGGCGAAGTGATTGAAGGCATCCTGCCCAACGACCTCACGCAGAATCCCCCCGAAGGATTTCTGATGAACCCTCCCGACCTGCGCTCGAACACACAGCGGGTGTTCGTGCCTCGCGAGGCGTTGACGTCGGTGACGGTGCTCGCCGTCATCGGTGCAGCGAACCGCCGCCGCAAGGGTGGCCAACCCGACACGCGTCAGGTCACGCTGTTCGAGTCATAGCTCATGGAGGGACGGGCGCCCTCGCCCGTCCAAGCCGAGCGCAGCTCGGCCCTCGCCGCGAACTATCAACCCGCCGCACCCCCACGCACGCCTTCCGCTACAATTCCCGAGACCGCCATGAAACTCTCCGACATCGCTACCGCCCTCAACGCCCGCATCGACAACGCCAAACCCGACACCGAAATCACCGCTGTGGCCGGCATAGAACACGCCGGCCTAGGCCAGCTCACCTTCGTGTCCAATCCCAAGTACAACGCCGCCGCGAAAAACACCAAGGCTTCGGCGGTCATCGTCGCCGAAAATTTTCCGGCCATCCCCACGGGAATGCTGCGCAGCAAGAACCCATATCTAGCCTGGGCGAAGGCCATCGAACTTTTCTACCAGCCGCCGCGCTACGCCCCCGGAGTCCATCCCACCGCAGTCGTTCATCCTAAGGCCAAGCTAGGCAAGAACGCGCACCTCGGCCCTTACGTAGTGATCGACGAAGACGCGGTGATCGGAGACAACGCAGTCCTGTTAGCCCACGTCGTCATCTATCGCGGCGTAACCATCGGCGACAATTTCTTCGCGCACGCCCAAGCCGTGGTGCGTGAATTCTGCCAACTCGGAGACAACGTTCTGCTGCAAAATGGCGCCATCATAGGCTCGGACGGTTTTGGCTTCGCCAAGGACGACTCCGGCCACTGGCACAAAATCGTCCAGTCCGGCAACGTTGTGATTGAGAGCGACGCGGAACTTCAGGCCAACACCTGCATCGACCGCGCCAGCATTGGCGAGACCCGCATCGGTCGCGGCACGAAAATCGACAACCTGGTCCAGGTCGGCCACAGTTGCACGATTGGCCACGACACGCTGCTCATCGCGCAGGTGGGCTTAGCCGGCACGACCGACGTCGGCAACAACGTCATTCTCGCCGGACAAGTCGGCGTCTCCGGCCACGTCAAGATCGGAGACGGAGCCGTAGCCATCGCGCAAAGCGGCATTCCCCACGACGTTCCCCCCGGAGCCATGGTCAGCGGCGCTCCCGCCATCGATCACAGATTGTGGTTGAAGTGCTGCGCCGCGTACACGAAACTGCCGGAGATTGCCAAGGCAGTAAGGAAGTTGTCGGAGCGTGACTGAGGCTGCGCTCCCGTTTACTCGTCCCCCTCGCTTCGTTGACGGCAGCCACCAGCCGTGGGTTTGCTCGGGTGCGGACTATATTTCTGTCTGTTTACTTAATAGTTAATAACCTATGGGTACTGAAAAAAACTCTTGCTTCGGTCTTTTGGAATCATAGAGTTAGGCAAAAAATCCCGCAAAATCTTTGACTTTAAAGGACTTATATGCAAAATATTCCGGAATAAGGACTTAGCTTGTCAAAGAGCGCTGAAAATGGCTTTGGGAAAGCTTCGAGGACCGTCTTCGTTAACGGGCACCCCTCGTCACTGCCCCAATCAGTGGACATTGTCGCACTGTGTGGGTTGGAAGTCTGTGACGGTGGACACCGGTTGGGTGTGATGAAAGAGGGGCTATTACGGTTGACCGAAGCCGAGCTCGGCGGTACGGTGGGGACAGAACAGCTTTTTTTAGAGGGCCAGGCCATGACCATCGAAATAAAGCGTCCGGAAATAGAGGCGCTCATTCAGCAGCGACTGCACAGCGGCGCGTTCGAGAGCGTGGAGGACGTGCTCTTCGATGCGCTGGAAATACAAAGCGAACGCGAGGTCTGGCTTCAGGAAAACAAAGAGGCCATCAACGCCAAGATCGAGCGCGGACTGGCCCAGCTCGACCGGGGCGAAGGCATACCGGGGGACCAGTTGCGCACGCGTCTTGCAGACGATAAAGCGGCGTGGCTCCGGGACCGCTCCGGTTCGTGAAACCCTACCTCGTCGCGCCGGAAGCAGGCCACTTCTCGAAAACCGCGAGAAGTGGCGCACCCCCAGCTTGTTTCGGTCGATGTAAAAAGACAAACCCGCGTTATACTTCCCTGTTAAAGTGGCCCATCCGCCAAAGGCCATAAGCGTTCCGACCTCACCAGCCGGGATGTGCTGTTCTTCAGCGTGTACCAATACATGATCGTGTACCGGCTGACGGAGTTGGTGGAGATCGTTGCCGTCCTGCATGGCAAGCGCGATGTAAAGCGGCTCCTCAAAACGCGGATGTCATTGTGACCCAGGCCACCCGCCGGCACGAACGTCCCCTCTGGGCGGGAGCAGACGTCCGGTGGTGATCAAAAATCGCGAACGAGGAAATCGGCACAATCGCGGAGAAGAGTGTGAAACTGCAAGCCACACTGGTGTCGGCTGTCGGGCGGCGCACTTCTCAAAAAGCACGAGAAGTGCGGCACCCCAGTTTGGTCTCTTTGGGAACAGTCAATAACCGACCTCTGTGAACTTGCGTTTCACAGAAGTGCGCCACCCGCCAAGGATACATCCTGCTCGTCGATCCGCACATGGTGATCAAGAAGCTGAAAGCAGATGGCCGGATTAGTCAGGAATGGTGGGGTGCCTACACAAAACGAGCAAGCGATATTGGATATACGCTTCCCTAAGCAGTTCAGAAGCGGCGGCATGAAAGACAACGGGAGTGGCTGACAAAGCCCCGATGTAGAATCTGGTCAGTTCCCAGGGGGAAAACCAAATGGCGATCAGCTTTGATGGGCTTTCGAGCTCCGATTTTGAGGGGCTCTGCGCCGACTTGCTGCACGCAATGGGCTTCGTCAACGTCGATTGGCGCAAAGGAACGGGACTCGCGACCAGTCCAGCCGATAAAGGCCGCGATATCGTGTGCGACCATCCCCGGGTTGAGCCTGATGGCAGTCAGCACTTCGAACGATGGTTTGTCGACTGCAAGCACTTCAAGAGGGGAGTTCCGCCGAAAGAACTCCAAAACCTGCTTGCATGGGCCGAAGCCGAACGGCCCGACGTCGCCTTGTTCATCGTCTCGAATTTCCTGAGCAATCCGGCGAAGGAATACCTCGACGCGTACCGAAAGAACAACCGGCCGTCATTCAAAATTCGTTATTGGGAAAAGCCTCAGCTCGCGCGCATGCTCCGCCGCAAACTGACGTTGCAGCGCAAGTACGACCTCACCGACATTCCCATTCGAAGCGTCGGGGAGATTCTGGCTGCCGAAGACGAGTGCGAGACGAAGGTCTGGTATGGCCGGAAGATGCCTGCTGAGTTCTATCGGGAGCGAGGGACACCCGAGCACATAATTAGAGGAATGCTCAAGGCAAAGCGTGCTGCGGAAAAGCGCTTTGGCAAAAAGAACCTTGCCCGCGGAGGCGATTTCGAGTGGGGTATGCTCAGCGGCAAACTCTCCGCGCTTCGTTGGGTTCTTGGTTACGATTGGGACATGCTCGACACCTAACGGCCAGCTGGCGGGTGGGCGGGTGGCCCAGCTTTCCAGGCGGGTGGCCGAGCTTTCCGCCGACACAACCACGCAGAGGGTGCCCCATCCTTCGCGGCTTTTTGCGAAGGGTGGGTGGCAGTCTGATCGCACAATGTGACTCGCCTTTCACGCTGCGCGGACGGCAACCCCGGGAGTTCCCCAGAGTTTTGCTACTGGCAATCTTTGCCAATCCGTTTGTGATTGGTGGTGCTGTTAGTGAACCGAAATTACTAAATGTTCCTTCATGTCGTACTGAAACCGTCAACGCCATAGAGTTTCCCAACCAGACCTAGACCCCAGCCGATTGCATACAGCACATAGCTGACCCACGTAAAGATGTCATAGAGTTCCTGCTTTCGTTGAAGCTTAAGTCGAGCATGCTGCATCACTTCATCCTCAAATTGCGCGAGTTGTAACTCCAAGGCAGAAGCGCTCAAGCTTAAAGCACTGACCGTCGATGGGGACATGTTTAGATCAAGACTACCGAACCGAATCTTGGTGAGCTCTTGGTCGAGCACGGTGATCCGTGGCACATCCTCTTCGTCGTGTGTTGTTTCAATGAGGTAGGCTACAGCGCCGAGCGAGTAGTACATTTGCTGAGACTTGGTTTGAACGACGCGAACGTCCGACCACGAACGATTGGCCGCGTCCTTGTCCGCGAGATTTTTCTTGAGATCCGCTAGCTCCAATCGTGTCTCTATGTTGTCTTCACGAATTGCAAACACATTGCTTGCGGCGCTTATCGAACCGGCTGCATCCCTCAGATGTTCCCGCAAACCATCCTTCACAACAAACGTCCCGAACACGATAAATGCACCAACATAGGTCAAGAGGCGATTACGGTTTCTCATAAATCGTTTTAGTGCCATGCTGAAATCTGAAGGCATTATTCATCTCCGCTGTTGTTGCGTGGCCCGCATTCTACTCCGACTCACCGCCGCTTCCGCAGTTGGTGGGTGGCCCACCTTATCGTAGCCATTTGAAATCCGGAGGGTGCCCCGTCCAAGCTCCGCTTGGGCGGGTTCGTTGATGCTGCAACCTCTCGACGCTACCCCCAAGATCTGACCTCTATCCTTTTTCATCACAAACGCCCGGGCCACGCGTCACAGACTTCTAACCGGCCGTCGGCGACAATGGTGATCGACCTGTGTGTCAGGGCTGAGGTGTGTCCGTCTCCCAAGACGGCCCCCGAAGCTGCCCCAGCCCCATTTGGCAGTTGCTCTTTGATAACTTGAGGCGATTAGCGGGCGTGAGCGAAGCGGGAGCCCGCTGCCGAAATCCTGAGCGAAGCGAAGGATCTTGGAGTTTATGGCACTGAACGGGCGTCAGCCCGCCGCCGAAACTATGAATTTTAAGAGAATAGGGCGAAGAATCGAGCTAAGTCCTTATTCCGGAATATTTTCCATATAAGTCCTTTAAACTCAAAGATTTTGCGGGAATTTCCGCCTAACCCTATGATTCCAATAGATAGGGGGGAGGGGGTAGTGGTAAACACGGGTTAATAACTTAAGAGTAAACACGAGGCAGTTCCGGCTGTCTGTCGGGCAACTCAGTATCCGGCTTCGCGTCCGTGGCGGACGGCCAGTATCACAATCTGTTTTCCGTCGTAATGATACAGAGCGACATAGGCCCCGCTTCCGAATTCAATCACCCACTCGCGAAACTCCAGCGGCATTTCTTCGACCGGGCGGCCAATTTCCGGGTGCTTGGCGAGCGCTTTCACGCCCTGCCGGATCGCCTTGACCGCACGCTGGGCCGCATCCCGGCTCTTTGGAGCTAGAAAGTCATGGAGACGGGCCACATCCAGCAGCGCGCTTTGCGACCACCTCAGCCGTGGCATTTAGGAGGAGCGGCGTCCTTACCCGCTTCGAGCTTGGCCAGCCAGGCGTCGGCTTCTTCGGCGGTGACGTGCAGGCCGGTCGTCTGGTAAACGTTCCAGGCAGCGAGCGCGTCCTGCCGGAATCGCTCGCGCTTCTCTTCGCGCTCCACATACTGCTCGATCGCTTCGCGCATGACCCAGTGCGGCGACCGGCGGCGGGCCGAAGCGAGCCGCTGTACCCGCTCCTTGGTCTCGATATCGAGCTTCAGGCTGGTGGTAGAAGGCTTCGGCATGGTGGGTGCCCCAAGGTGTTACCTGGTAATACTATAGCACAGCGGAATTGAATGTCTTGGCTGTTAGCTCTTAGCTCTTGGCTTTTAGCTAAAGGCCAAAAGCTAAGAGCTAACAGCTTTGGTCTACTCCTGCAACTCCGCCGGCAGCCCGCTATTGATCGCCGCTCGCACCTTGGCCATCAGGCAATCACGTTCTCCGAAATCCGCGGGCTCGATGGGATCGTGAAACTGCACCGTCACCATCCCCGGACGAATCGCAAACCGCGCTTTCGGCATAACTTCTTCGGTCCCTGAAATCGTGATCGGCACCACCGGCACTTTGCATTCCTGCGCGAGATAGAACGGCCCTTTTTTGAACGGCAGCAGCTTGCCATCGAACGAGCGGTGCCCTTCCACGTAGATGGTCATGTTCAGTCCCTGCTCGATTGCCTTGAGCGCGTCGCGCACCGCCGTGATGCCGGCATCGCGATTTCCCCGGTCGACCGGCACCAGCGAACCGATCCGCATGATCCTGCCGAAAATTGGAACCTTGAAAAGTTCCTTCTTCACCATCACCGAACTCCGGCGCGGAATCAGCGGCACCGTGATGGGCGGATCGAGATTGGAGATGTGATTCGACATGAAGATGTAGGTCCGCGCCGGATCGATTTTTTCCAGTCCCACCGCCCGCACCTTCACTCCCGCGATGCGCACGCCCGTCGCTAACGCGAACATGCACATGCGGTACAAAAAGTTGATGTCTTTGGTCAGATAGGTCCAGGGGAACCCCAGAAGCGCCGCGACAGGCAGCGCAGCGGCCCAAAACACCAGCATGAGAATGGTGCGAAACACTTACGCTTTCACTCCGAGCCCGCGCAATCGTTGGGGTAGCTTCTCATAGATGCCGCCGAATCCTCCATTGGAGAGAATAGCAACCACGTCCCGCTCCCGCAGTTCCGGCGCAATTGCGTTCACGATGGCATCGGCATCGGCAAGGATGCGGGCTTGCTTTCCGCACTTCTGGATTGCGGCCACCACACGATTCAAATCCAGCCGTTCCGCCGCAGGAATCGCCTCCGGCTTGAAGATGGCCGCCACCACCACCTGATCGGCGAGCGCCAGGCTGCGGGCGAGCGCATCCTGCAGCACGTTGCGGCGCATCGTGTTCGAGCGCGGCTCCAACACCACCCACAGGCGCGATTGCGGATACCGCGCCCGTAACGCCAGAATCGTCTGCTCGATGGCCGTCGGATGATGGGCAAAGTCGTCGATGATCGTAATCCCGTTGACCTCGGCCTTCACTTCCAGCCGGCGTTTAACGCTCCGAAACGTTTGGAGAGCCCGTGCAATTACACCTTTCGAGATTTCATAATGAGCCGCCAGCGCCGCCGCTGCCGTCGCGTTCCAGACGTTGTATTCCCCACCCAGCGGAAATTCGAAATCCGCCCAGGCTCTTCCATCGCGCAGCACCGACCAGGAAGTTCGTTCCGCATCCAACTTCAGATTTGCGATTCTCCAGCCCGCGCGATCAGACGCGCCGTAACGTTCGACCGGACAGAATGCTTTCTGCAGGCACCGATCCACGCTGTCCCCCGAATCGAAGCCGACAATCCGCCCGCGTCGCGGAACCAGGTTCACCAGCCGCTTGAAAGCCGTCTCTACCGCGTCCAGATCCTTGTAGATATCCGCGTGGTCGAATTCAACCGAGGTGAGAATCACGGAATCCGGAAAGTAGTGCAGAAACTTTGGCCCCTTATCGAAGAACGCGGTGTCATACTCGTCGCCTTCCAAAATAAAGTGCTTGCCATCGCCCAGCCCAAAACTGCGGCCGAAGTTCTCCGCAATGCCTCCGATCAGGAACGAAGGCTGAAGGCCGGCCGTCTCAAAGATCCACGCCAGCATTGATGTCGTCGTCGTTTTGCCGTGCGTCCCGGCAACCACCAAAACGTCTTTCCCCACCAGAAACTCATCGTGCAGAATCTGCGGCAGTGAACAGAGCGGAATGCGCTCGTCGAGCAAGCGCTCCAGTTCCACATTCCCTCGAGAAAGCGCGTTCCCCACAACCACAAGATCGGGCCGAGGATTCAGGTTCGCCTCAGCAAACGGCTGCGCGACGGGGATGCCCAATGATTCGAGAAATGTCGACATCGGCGGATACGCCGCCGCATCCGAGCCCGTGACGTGAAAGCCGCGCTCTTGCAGCATGCCAGCCAGCGAAGCCATCGCCGTCCCGCAAATGCCGATCAGGTGAATGTGCTTGGGTTTGCCTTTCATTGCATGTGCATGACGGAGCGACGGGCATCTTCGCCCGGCCTGGCTTTTGGCTCTTAGCTCTTAGCCGAAAGTCCTCCGCGTCCTCCGTGCCTCCTGTGATTATCCTTTGACCGTCGCCGCTTCCAGAATCCGCAGTTCCACCGAGTCCCCTACGGTCAGTCTCGCCCGCACTCCAATCGGCAAAGTGATGTTCGATCGAGAGACATGTCCCGACCGAAGCCCGAACGCCACCGGAATCCGCAAGTCGTCGACGATCCGCAGAATCACCTCCTCGAGCGTGTAATCCTGATCCGGACTCTGCCGGCAATCCATCATTTCGCCGAAGATAATGCCGCGCACATCTTTCAGCTTGCCCGCCAGTTTCAGTTGCATCAACATGCGGTCGATCTGGTAAGGCTTGGTCGCAACGTCTTCGAGGAAAAGGATCGTGCCCGCGGTTCGAATCTCGTGCTGCGTGCCCAGCGACGCCACCAGCATCGAGAGGCACCCGCCATAGAGGATTCCCTCCCCCTGTCCCGCCAACAGCGGCCTTGCCCCCGAGCCTTCCGCGATGCGCCACTCCTCCGCTCCGCCCAACGCGTTCTGCCACGACTCCAGATCCACACCGTCGGCAACGGCGAAATCCTTGGTCACCATCGGGCCGTGGAAGGTCACGAAGTTCGCCGAGTCCGCCATGCAGCACACCAGCGTCGTAATATCGCTGTAGCCCACCAGAATTTTGGGATGCGGAACGATCTTCCTCGGATCAAGCGTCAGCGGCAGATAGGTCGATCCATATCCTCCCCGCGCACAAACAATCGCGCGGATGTCGTCGCGCACGAACATGTCTTCCAGTTCCCGCGCCCGGCGCTCCGCCGACCCTGCAAAGTAAAGATCGCGTTCCAGGATCGACTCGAAATAAAACGGCTCATAGCCGGCACGGCGGAGACCGTCGCAACCCGCCTCCAGCATTTCGCGCTTAACGTTCGACGCGGGCGCAACAATTCCCACCTTGTCGCCCGGCCGTAGCGCCCGCGGCTTGATTCGCGAATTCTGGGGAGCGGAAATCATCTGGACTCGATCTTATCTGGCTCGATCTTAAACGAAGAATTCTCCCCGGCAGATGAGAGTCGCCGGACCCCGCAGATAAACTTGATTCTCCCAGCGCACCGTCTGCGAACCTCCGGGCGCAATCACCGTCACCGGCGAAGCGACGCGCCCGCTCGCAATCGCAGCCACCGCCGACGCGCACGATCCCGTACCCGACGACTGCGTCTCTCCCACGCCCCGTTCAAATAGACGGATTTCGATTTCGTTCGCGCCGCTCACCACCACATACTCCACATTCGTGCCCTGCGGAAACTGAGGCTGCGTCCCGATCAGCGCCGCCTGCCGCTGCCATCCATCCTGAAAGTTCTCCACGAAAATTACGAAATGCGGATTCCCCATCGAAACTTTCGTCCCCACCGCCCGCACCCACATCGTCTCAATCGACAACTGCTCGCCGACCTCCGGCTGGCCCATATCCGCTTCGAACTCAAAGGTCGAGCCTTGCCGCCCCGCGAGCCGGCAGCTCTTCAGTCCGGCGCCCGTGCGAACCACAACTTCCGTTTTGCCCTCTCGCGAACAAATCTCTGCCGCCACACAGCGCGTGCCGTTGCCGGAAATTTCCGCCTCCGAACCATCCGCGTTGATCAGGCGCGCCTTCACGTCAGCTTCCGCATCCGGAAACAGCCATTCCACGCCGTCGGCGCCAACTCCGCTATGGCGATCGCACAACCGGCGGCTGATCGCACCAAGATCGCCGAAAGCGTGCGCACCGTCCACCATCAGAAAATCGTTGCCACAAGCCGACGCTTTCGTAAAAGGGATTCTCGTGTTCTGCTGGCCATGATTCTGCGGTGCGCTCATTCGTGTTCCGTAACCCCGAGTGACGTCACGCTGCCAAACGCGGTCGATTCGTGCAGCCGGATGGAAAACACGCTCTGCTGTTCATGTTCGCAATCCACCGAAAACACCATCCGGAAATCCGGGGCCGCGGACGCGATGTGCACGCTGTGCATGGTGAGTTGCTCCGAGTCCAGGAGGCGGTTCACTTCCCGCAGCATCCCATCCACGTTGCGGCCCGTCACTTCGTACGTGGTAACAAACGACTTCAGCAAGAACGCGGCCTCCATTCGTCCCAGCAATACCAGCGCAATCAGAATGAGGACCGTGGCGAAGCACGCCGTCAGATACAGGCCGCCGCCCGCTGCCATTCCCACCGACGCCACCACAAACAGCGTCGCCGCCGTCGTCAGGCCCGTCACCGATGCCTTCGCGTGCAGAATCGAGCCCGCGCCAATGAAACCGATGCCCGGGATAATCTGCGCCGCGATTCGTGCGCTGTCCGACGGGGTGCCCGCGAGTTGCCGCGATAGAACCGTGAACATCGCCGCGCCGAAACAAATGAACATGTTCGTGCGCAGCCCCGCCGGCTTGTGCCGCAGTTGCCGTTCCAAGCCGATGATGCCGCCAAGCGTCGCCGCCAGCAGCAACCGCGCCAGCGTCGAACTCAGCACCACACCCAGTTCATTACGCAGCAGATCGATGATTTGATGGATTGGGTTCATAAGAGCGCCCCGACTTCGAGCGGATTCTATCATCGCCATCCGGGCGCTTTCTGTGCTCCTTGCCGGGAAGGGTTAACGCGATTGATTCGGGGCACTCCGCGCCACGTAGATGCGCGCATGCGGCTGTCCGGTCGCGTGGATTTCCGCCAGCACCGTGAGATTGGCCCGATTCGCGCCCTGGTCCACCGCATCGCCATCGAAGGCAATCACAAAATCCACGTAGCGCGGTGGATCGGCCAGCGCGCGCTCCCACAAGCCTTCGGGATCCGACGGCCGCTTCCACGGGCGGTGATTTTCGTTATTCACCACCTGACGCAGTGAAATGCCCGCCTGCTCCATGACGCCCACATGTTCTCCGAGGTCCATCAGAAATCGTGAATTTCGTGGTAATCGAGCAACCACGCCCTGCACCGCGGAATTCAAAGTATGCCGGATTTCCCAGTTCCTCCGCGCTTCCTTCAAGCATTGAGGTTCCGCCTTCCACACCGATGCATAACTGACCACCACCAGCGCCAACATCACCGCTACCAGTTTCCCAACATGCCGCCCGCCCGCGCCAAGTAGAGAGACAGAAGCAGTCAGCACTCCGGTCGAAACCGCGAACATCGGCAGCAACTGGAGTCCGTAGCGCTGGTTGAAGGTAGCAAAGGGCCACCACGTGTAGACATGAAGCGGCACCGAGCCGTACGCAATCGAAAGCGCGTAGAACACCAGCGGAACCCACAGCAACAGCATCGACACCGATTGCGCCCGCAGTTTCCATGCTCCGATCGCCACCGCCGCAAAGGCCGCCGCCAGCCAGAACCGGCCCCAGTTCCCGCCCGCCATATTCAACTGCGCCGATTTCAAAAAATAGATGGCCGCAACCCCGGCATTGTGGAGCGCCGGATTCGGCGCACCCACGCGCTGCTCAATCGCCTTCGCCGAGTATGGACCGTTGGCAAACTCCAGCGCATTCCCATACACCGCCCCGTTGTACGCCAGCCACAGGACCGGAACCACCGCAATGCCCAACAGAAACTTCACGGCAACCCGCCGCAAGGCGCGGTGCTGCCATCGCCGCAGCACGATGACGACGACCGCCGCTCCCATTACGCCCGCCAGAAACCATCCGTCGTAACGCGTGAGTTCCGCGCCCGCCAGACACCAGGCGCAGCGCGCCAGCGGAGTATGTACCACCCGCGTCTGTCGTCCATCTGCATCTTCATTTTTTCGCAGGCACCGAATAGATTCCGCGAAGTACACGGCGGCCCACACAAACAGCGCCAGATAGACTGACTCCGTCATGGCCGTCGCCTGCATGTAGATCAGGTTCGGATTGGCTCCATAAGCGAATGCCGCGGCCAATGCGCTCACGCCAGCCGCCGGTTTCGTGCGGAGATCGGCTTCCAGCATGCCGCGCACCAGGCGAAATATTCCCACGACCCCGAGCACGTAGGCGACCATCGAAGGAATCGAACCGCCCGCTCCGCTCTGCCACATCGCGTCCGACCAAAGGAACGGGATCATCAGCACATGAGGCAGCGGCAACCACACTGTCCCCAACTGCAGCAGACCGGGCGTCTGCGAATCGAACACGCGCCGCGCAATATTGATGTGCGCAACCGCGTCGCCATACAGCAGAAGGTCGCTCCGTTGAAGGTAGTAGAGAAAAGAAAACAGAGACACAAGGACAGCGACCCCGGCCACGCGAGCCGCGCTGCGGTCCCGAACGGCGGCTGTCTTCACGCTCACTGTGCGCTCTGTCATGGCTTATTCCAGGTGCGTCAGTTCGCGGAACACCTGAAAGCGCGCGTCAATTTCCCCGCGCGTAAGATTCTGCAGCCGGTCCGTCCCGAAGCGCTCCACGGCAAACGATCCCATCACCCCGCCGTAAAACAAGGCGCGCTTCAGCACCTCGCGATTGATCTCGCCCTGCGACGCGATGTAGCCCATGAAGCCGCCGGCAAACGAATCGCCGGCTCCTGTCGGGTCTTTTACTTCTTCAATCGGCAACGCTGGCGCGCGAAAAGGATGCGATCCAATGCCGAAGGCTCCCTCGCGGAAAAAGATGGTCGCTCCGTACTCGCCGTGCTTCACCACCAGCGCGCTCGGTCCCATCGTAAGAACTTTTCTCGCCGCGCGTGGAAGATTCTTCTCCCCGGCCAGCATCTTGGTCTCGGTGTCGTTGATCAGGAGAATGTTCACCAGCTTCAACGTTTCCGCCAATTCCTTGGGCGTGCCCTGGATCCAGAAATTCATGGTGTCGCCGCCCGTCAGGCGCACGCCATCCATCTCCAAGCGCACCGCCGCTTGCAGTGTGGGGTGGATGTTCGCGAGGAACAGGAACTGCGTGTCCGAATACTCTTTTGGAATGCGTGGCTGAAACTTCTCGAACACGTTCAGTTCCGTAAAGTCGGTCTTGGCCTCGTTCAGGTTGTCGAGATACTGTCCGCCCCAGCGGAAGGTCTTTCCCTGGGTCCGCTCGATGCCGCGCGTGTCCACACCGCGTTTTTTCAGCACGGCTTCGTGTTCGGGCGTAAAGTCTTCGCCCACCACCGCCACCATCCGCACTTCAGTGAAGTAACTTGCGGCCAGCGCAAAATAAGTCGCAGCCCCACCGAGAATGTCGTTCACTCGGCCGGAAGGCGTGGCGATCATGTCAAAGGCAACCGAACCAACTACCAGAATGCTCATGAGTCTCCGTCGGTCGTTAGTCGTTAGTCGATGGTCGTTAATCGTTGGCGAAATCGGTTGGACTCTCCCACAATTTGGTGACACGAGCTTGAAGCCCAATGTTCATCAGCGAACTTGCGGAAAATGAAGCCAACGACTAACGACCAGCGACCAACGACTACTTCAAGTATTTTCCCAATATCAACTGCAGCTTCTCTTTCGTCGCAGCCGGAATCTTGGCCGGATCGGTCAGAATGGCATTCGCCAGCGCCCGCCCGCACTTGCAAGAGCGCTCCTTCGGCATCGCTGACACCGTGCCCTTCACGACTTTCGCGGCGTTCTCGGCGTTCTTTACCAGCACGGAAACAATCTGCTCCACCGTCACGGAATCATGATGCGGATGCCAACAGTCATAGTCGGTCACCATGGCGATCGTCACGTAGCAAATCTCCGCTTCGCGCGCGAGCTTGGCTTCCTGCAAGTTGGTCATGCCGATCACATCCGCGCCCCAACTGCGGTACACGTTCGACTCGGCCTTGGTAGAAAACTGCGGACCCTCCATGCAGATGTAAGTCCCCCCCAGCTTCGCGGATACGCCTGCAGCCTTGCATGCGCCGCGGACCACCTTCGTCATTTCGCTGCACACCGGATCGCCAAATCCAATGTGCGCCACAATGCCGTCGCCGAAGAAAGTGTCCACGCGGTGCCGGGTGCGGTCGAAAAACTGGTTCGGGATCACGAAATCGAGCGGCTTGTGCTCTTCCTTCAACGACCCCACGGCCGAAACCGAAACAATGCGCTCCACTCCCAACTGCTTAAAGCCGTAAATGTTCGCGCGGAAATTCAGTTCGCTCGGCAGAAGTTTGTGCCCGCGGGCATGGCGCGCGAGAAATGCCACCTTGCGACCCTCAAGAGTCCCCAGAACGTACGCATCCGAAGGATCTCCAAATGGAGTCTGCTGCTCGACCTCGTGCGCGTCGTTGAAACCCGGCATGTGGTACAGACCGCTGCCGCCGATAATGCCAATCTCTGCCTGCTGCAAATGCGCTCCTGATTGGGCTGGGCCGAAGTTACTGGAAATGACTGCGGAACTGCCGATTATACAAGACGGAAACTCATGGCTTGCCGGGCGCGGCTTTTTCTTCCGGCCAGAAGTCCCCCTCCACCTTCTTCGTCGTCTCGTCATCCAGACTTTCGCTGATCAGTACCGCGTCGCCGCGGACTTCAATCGCTACAACCCCCTCTTCTGTCAGCCAGTCATGCCGTCCGCGCAAGGTTCGCCAGGAATCCACCGGCGGCGCGTCTTCCGCAACTTTGCCATCCGTTCCCAGCGCTTGCCGCTTCCGATACCGCTGCGCCAGCGACTTCGCATACACCGCCGCGAACTCCGCCGCTTTCGCCGCACTCGACCAGCGGGAAACGTACAGCAATCCGATCGGCGCCGATTTGTCTCGCTTCGGCCTCCCCGCAAAGTAATACCCGCCGCGCCACTCCGGATACATCGCCCCGGCCTCATCCCGCCCCGCATACTGCTCAACCAAAACATCAACGTCAAACTCCCCCATCGCGCCGATATCGAAGGGATCGTAGCCCTTGAAGTCTCTCTCCATGTCGATCATCTTCATCGGCTCAAGCTTCTCGTGCGCAAGGTACGTCTCGGGCTCCATGATTGCGCGCGTCGTTTTCGGCGGATCCTTGAACGCGCCCGCATAAGCCAGCTCCTTCCCGCCCGCTTGCAACAGCGCGGCGGTAAAGTCGAGTCCGTAGCGATACGGGAATGTCAACTCCTCTTTCAAAAAGATCGGGGCATCGCGAAACGCCGGAGAATCCGCCGTCCCCACCAACATGCCCTGCTTGAGCGCTTCGACAATCTGCGGCGATTCCAGCAGCGTCTTTCCGGTCGGCGCCAGCGAATAGTCCAGCAGCACTACCATCGCCTGTCCCTCAACCACCGCCTGCCGAGCAGCGGATTCCTCGTCACCCTCGATGTCGCCTGGACTGGGATCATCTTTTTTATCGTCAGTCTTTTCCGCCGACCCCTTCATCCATTTCTCGATGCCGAACGACTGGTCCTGGAGCGCGTGCGTCAGTTCGTGCGCCAGCACCGGCTTCTGCTGCTCTACGTCCACCCAATTCAGCAAATTCACAGTTTTCGTTTTGACATCGTAGTAGCCCGCCACCTGCTCCCGCAGCATCGCCACCAGAAAGTTGGGCAGGTCGAAGTTCCGCGGCAGCAACCCGAACTTCTTCAGTACCGCCGACGACCTCTCCAGTCGCTTCGCGTCCTTGTCATCCTTCATGCTCTTCCGGATGTAGGACTGCACCTCGTCGCGTTTGGTCAACCTGCGCTTCACCTTGTGCTTGATCGGGAGGCCCGTGTCCGTGCTGGCAAACTGCAGGATCTCGTCCACCGAGCGAAAAAGTTCCTTTGCCTCTTTGGACGAAACGATTGTTTCCTGTGTGGCGCTGGCGCCCTCGCCCGCGAGGGGCTGACTTTGAGATGCCTGGCCTTGCGATGCCTGATCCTGCGACGCCGCACTCCCACTCGCAGCTTGCCCCCAGAGCGTGCCCAGCAGCAGCACGAGCAGAGCGAGTTCCAAGAACCAGCGCCGAAGCTTTTGAGCAACCGCTTTGACATTGTCCATTGGCATCGAGTTTATACTGTCGCATGGCCGTCAATCTCTGGACCAAGACCGGCCACGCCCTCGACTACCTCGAACGAGCCGACTCGATCACGCATCGCACGGAAGGCGAATCGTCGTTGCTCGAGTTCATTCCCCGGACCACCCGCCGCATTCTCGATCTGGGTACTGGGGACGGTCGGCTGCTGGCGCTGGTGAAACGCGAGCATCCGAACACGGAAGCCGTTGCCATCGATTTCTCCCCTGCCATGATCGAGGCCGCCGGAAAGCGCTTTGCCGGCGATTCTTCCGTTACCGTGCTGCCCCACAATCTTGACAACCCGCTTCCCGGCGTGGGCAAGTTTGATGCTGTCATCTCCAGCTTCGCCATCCATCATGTCGTGCACGAGCGCAAGCGCGCACTCTACTCCGAAATCCACGGACTGCTGAACGCCGGCGGCGTCTTCTGCAATCTGGAACACGTCGCCTCTCCCACGCCAAGGCTGCACGAGGAATTCTTGCGAGGGATTGGCTTTACACTTGAGACGGAAGACCCCTCCAACAAGCTCCTCGATGTAGAAACCCAGTTAAGATGGCTACGCGAGATTGGATTCGTTGACGTGGATTGTCACTGGAAATGGCGGGAACTGGCGCTGCTGGCGGGCAGACGGGCGTAACCCCGTTACACAATCACGTAGGCCCGGACGCCCTCGTCCGGGCGGGCGAAGCTCGCCGGTTGCCATCCGGGTACATCGTTTGCAGATACGCTCCAGGAATCAGCGGCGCGATACTCTCTCGGCCACCCACTCGCCCGCCTCGCGCGTCCCTAGCGTTCCGCCGATGTCGATTGTCGTTTTTTTCTGCCGCACCGCCTCGAGCACGGCGGCTTCGATCTTCTGCGCCTCGCCGGCCATTCCCAGATGCGCCAGCATCATCGCCGCGGTCAGAATCGCGCCGAAGGGATTGGCAATGTTTTTCCCCGCAATCGGCGGCGCTGAACCATGCACGGGCTCGAACATCGAAGTCTTCCCTGGACGCAGATTGCCGCTCGCGGCCATCCCCAGCCCGCCCTGCAGTCCCGCCGCGAGATCGGTGATGATGTCGCCAAACATGTTGTTGGTGACGACGACATCAAACCCGCGCGGATCGCGCACCATCTGCATGCACAGCGCGTCCACGTACATGTGCTGCGTCTCGATCTGCGGATACACTGCGGCGACTTCCTTGAACACGCGCTGCCACAAACCGCCGGCGTGCGTCATGGCGTTCGACTTGTCGCACATCAGCACTCGCCGCCGCGGCGTGCCATCCAGCTTTTGGTTGCTCGCGCCGTACTCAAAGGCGTAGCGGACAATGCGCTCGACGCCCTTGCGCGTATTGACGTCTTCCTGGATCGCAACTTCGTCCGGCGTTCCCTGCTTGAAGACTCCTCCGAGGTCGCCATAAACGCCCTCGGTGTTCTCGCGAATCACGACAAAATCGAGGTCCCTTGGTTCGATGCCTTTGAGCGGGCAAAGCGACGCATCCATCAAGCGCACTGGCCGGACATTGGCGTACAGGTCCATCTGGCAGCGCATGCCCAGCAGGATTTCCTTCGCATGAATGTTGGAGGGCACGCGCGGATCGCCAAAAGCGCCGACCAATATGGCGTCGAAATCCCGGGCCAGGGTGGCGAAGCCGTCCGGCGGGACCGTAACTTTGTCGGCGAGATAGCGGTCGGCTCCCCAGTCGAACGACGTCAATTCGACCGCGGCACCGGCGGCCTCGATGACTCTTACAGCCTGCGGAATGACTTCTTTCCCGATCCCGTCACCGGCAATCACGGCAATACGCTTCGTCGCGCTCACGCTCGCAACGTTAGCACAGCCGCGAAGCATTATTAAACTCGCGACCTCAATTACTAGTCGGTGGAGCGCCGGGCGTCCCCGCCCGGCAGGACGGGCGAGGACGCCCGTCCCTCCATCGTCAAATTGTCCACGCGGCACGGCCCCGACGTTGCGACGTTTTGCACGCTGGAATCATCTGCTCATTGTGAGAGTTCATGGTGAGAACTCGTGCGCCGGTCGAATCACGCGCTTCGTTATAATCAAAGATCGAACCTTATGACTTCGACAACACTTCCTGGGGCGAACCCGAGTGAGCACAGCGGCGCGACCACTGCGTCGGACTTCGGCGATAGTCGCGCCGAGTTCCAGGCCTTGCTCTCGAGTTGCGGCCTCTACGACCTGAGCCGGCGTGCCAAGATCGTGGTGACCGGCGGCGACCGCGTCCGCTGGCTGAACGGCATGGCCACGAACAACGTTCGCGATCTTGCCCCCGGCCACGGCGTCTATGCCTTCCTGCTGAACGCGCAGGGCCGCATTCAAGCAGACCTTTATGCTTTCCAGCGTGGAGAATCGCTGCTGATCGATACCGAACGCCGGCAGCGAGACAAAATATTGCAGCTGTTCGATCACTACATCGTCTCCGACGATATTGAGATCGCCGACATCAGCGGCAAACTCACCGCGCTCGGCCTGACCGGATCCGAATCGCGCCATGTTCTCGAACGCGCCGGTTTGGCCGTTCCCGATCTCGCACACCTGCAATTCGCGGAGGTTGCCTGGCAACAGAAGACCATCACGCTGTTGCGTTCGGGCGAGGAAGTGCGCGAGTCCTGGCAAATTTGGATTGCCCCCGAGCACACGGGCGAACTCTGGGACGCGCTGCTTAGGGCGGGCGCGCGGCCCACCGGCACGACTGCGCTGAATCTGTTCCGCATCTCGCGCGGCATCCCGCAATTTGGCGAGGATATCCGCGAGCGCGATCTGCCGCAGGAAACCGGGCAGACACGCGCGTTGAATTTCACCAAAGGGTGCTATCTCGGTCAGGAAATCGTGGAGCGCATCCGTTCGCGCGGCGCTGTGCACCGGCAGTTCACCACGTTCGTGGTCGAAGGCACGCTGCCCGAACCGGGCGCGAAGATTCTGGCCGGAGAGAAAGAAGAGAAAGAAGTCGGCGAGATCACCAGCAGCGCGATTTTGCCACTGCCCGGCGGAGATCGCCCAGTCGCATTGGGTTATCTGCGACGCGAGGCTGCTGGAAAAGATTTGCGCGCGGGAACGGCTAAGCTGAAGCCAGCATCGCTGCCGATCGCCTGAATTTCAAGAAGAACTTCAAGAGACTAGGTAAACCATATGGCTCAAAAAAGAAAAGAAGAAAGCGAATTCAAAGTAAGCGACAAGCGATTGTTCACCTCCGAAGGAGAACTTCGATCCGATCCCGTGGAAGAACAAGCACCTCCTCCAGTCGCGGCGACGGCTCCGGCAACGGCGGTCTCAACGACAGCTCCGGCGGCGGTTTCGACGCCCGTTTCGACGATCCCAGAAGCCGCGCCCACACCAGCCGCACCCGCACCCGAATCGGATATACCCGAACCGCCCACCGCCTCCGAGCAGCAGGCACAGCACGATGCTTACAAGCAGTCGTCGCGCGACCTGGATACGCGAGTCGAACTGAGCGGACACTCGGTGAAAGAACTCGAAATGAGTTTTGAGCGCTTCATGGCTTCGCTCTACATGACCGCCATGATGCAGCTTGGCCTGATGCACGAACAGGGCGGCCAGCCCGGAGTTGACTTGATCGGCGCGCGGCAAACCATCGACACGCTCGGCATGATCGCCGAGAAGACCAAGGGCAATCTCACTCCGAAGGAGCAGGGATTCCTGCACAACTGCCTCTATGAACTGCGCATGGCCTACGTGGAAGTGACCAACGCTCTCGCGCATCCTCCGCAGACGCCCGGCCCAATCACAGGTACAAACGGCTGATGCACGCGACTCTGACGGTATTAGGCAGCGGCACGTCGATGGGAGTTCCCACAATCGGCTGCGACTGCGCCGTCTGCCATTCGCCGGACCCGCGCGACCGCCGCACCCGCCCCTCCGTAATGATCGGCTACAACGGCCGCCACGTCCTGATCGACAGCACGCCCGACTTTCGTGAACAGGCGCTGCGCGAAAACATTACGCATCTCGATGCCGTGCTCTACACTCACACGCACGCCGACCACATCCTCGGAATCGACGATCTGCGCCCCCTGACTTATCGGCACAAGCCGGGCAAGCTGCCTCTTTATGCCACGCCGCGAGCCTGTGAATTTCTGCGCAACATGTTCCGCTACATTTTTGAACCGAAGTATAAGTTTGGCGGACTGGCGCAGGTTGAGCTGCATCCAATCGAGGGCCCCCTCGAACTGTTCGACGCTCGCTTCGAGCCATTGACGGTGATCCACGGCGAAACCCCGATCCTTGGATTCCGTTTCGGATCGGCCGCCTACCTGACCGATCACAGCGAAGTCCCAGCCGAAACGCTGGAGAAACTGCGGAACCTCGACATCCTGTTTCTGGACGCGCTGCGCTACAAGCCGCATCCCACGCATTCGACCGTCGAGCAGTCGCTGAAGATCGTGGAAAAGGTTAAACCGAAGCGCACGTTTTTCACGCACATCTGCCACGACCTGCCGCACGAGGCAACCAACGCCGCGTTGCCGCCGGGCGTGCGGCTGGCGTTTGACGGGATGAAGTTGGAGTTTGAAATTTAGGTATTTGCGGAAACATTTTGGAAATTGTCATCCTGAGCGAAGCGAAGGACCTGCTGTCTCGTGCCCGCCAAGAAAGCAGATCCTTCGCTTCGCTCAGGATGACAATATCCGGCAACTTTACTTTTTAAAAACTGGTCTCGCTTTCAAAACGGCGGTTAAGAACTTGCTCGGTTTCGGCAACGAAGAACTTTTGCATGCAAACTTTCCACCAACTCGACGATGTCCCCCGCGACTTTGGTCCAGCGCTCGTCAGCGTCGGTAACTTCGATGGTGTGCACCGCGCTCACCGCCATGTTCTGGACGAGATCGTGCGGCGAGCGAAAGCCGGGAACGCGCTGTCGGTGGTCGTCACCTTTGAGCCCCACCCCGCCCGCATCCTGCGTCCCGATCACAACCTGAAACTGCTGACTCCGGCTCGGGAAAAACTGCGCTTGCTGGAAGCCACCGGTATCGACGCGGTTCTGTTGCTCCCCTTCACGCGCGATCTTTCGCTGATGACGCCGCACCAATTTGCCCATGAAATTCTGAAGAAGAGCTTACATGCCCGTGAAGTTCACGAAGGCTACAACTTCCACTTCGGGCACAAGGCAGCGGGAAACATACAACTGTTGCGCGATCTGGGCCGGGAGATGGGATTTGAGGTGCACGATTATCCCGAGATGCGCCTGCGCGGGGAGCCGGTTTCGAGCAGCCACATCCGCAAGTTGCTTTCCGAAGGCCGAGTCAGCCGGGCGCGCCATTTGCTGGCGCGTCCGTTCAGCATTCTCTCACCCGCCGGCCAAGGACGCGGCTACGGATCGAAGTACACCGTGCCCACCATCAACCTGGCGCGCTACGAAGAACTCGTCCCCAAAGACGGCGTCTATGTCACCCGCACCCGCGTCGGCAACGAATGCTTCGACTCGGTCACCAACGTCGGGAACCGCCCGACTTTTGGCAGCGATTCGTTTGCCATCGAGTCTCACCTGCTGAATTTCCATCCACTTGAACTCTCGGCGGAAACCGAAGTCGAACTCCACTTCCTCGATCGTCTGCGCGACGAGATCAAGTTCCCTTCCGTCGAAGCGCTGAGAGAGCAGATCGGACGGGACGTGGCAAAGGCCGAGCGCTACTTCCGGCTCTTGGGATAGGTTTTGCTGATCTTCCCGGCTGCCCGCTGATACAATCGCTCCCCGCATGGCCATCGGGCCCATCCAACTCCTGAAGCAAGCGAACCCCGGACAGCGCCGCACCTTGCTGGCGGCCTCTCTCGGCTGGATGCTCGACGCCTTTGACGCCATGCTTTACGCGCTGGTCCTGACATCCGTGATGCGCGATCTCGGCATGTCGAAGGCGACCTCCGGCCTTCTGTACACACTCACCCTTCTCGCCTCCGGCATCGGCGGCGTGTTTTTCGGCTTCCTCGCCGACCGCATCGGACGCAAGCGCGCCCTGATGCTCAGCATCCTGACGTACTCGATCTGCTCGTTCGCTTCCGGCCTCTCGACCACCGTGCTCATGCTGGCGGTGTTTCGTTTCATCCTCGGACTAGGGATGGGAGGCGAGTGGAACACCGGCGCCACCCTGGTCGCAGAAACCTGGCCCGATGAACTGCGTGCCAAGGCGATTTCAGTGGTGCAGAGCTCCTGGGCAATCGGCTATGCGCTGGCCGCGCTGGTAGCGGGCATCGTTCTGCGTTACGCCAACTGGCGAATGGTGTTCTTCGTCGGAATTCTGCCCGCCATCGTTACGCTCTGGATACAGAGCCGGGTGCCCGAATCGCAGATGTGGCTGGACCACCATCGCCAGGCAACCGATTCCGAACGCGTGGCACAGGCACAACAGAAGGACGACGGCGGCGTTCCGGCCCACGACGTTCTGGCCCATGATGTTCAGGCAGAGGATTCCTTCTCCCTCATTTTCCGTGCGCCCTATCGCAAGAGCACCATCGTCCTTCTCCTGCTCAACTTCTTCGGCATGTTTGGCTGGTGGGGACTGTTCACCTGGATTCCTCCTTATCTCTCCCTTCCAGTCGCACAAGGCGGGCGCGGTTTCGGCGTCATGGGCACCACCGCACTGCTCATCGTGCTCAACCTGTTTGGCATGTTTCCCGGATACGCCAGTTTCGGCTGGGTCGCCGACCATCTTGGCCGCCGCAAATCTTTCATGCTCTACACCTTTGCCGCCGCCCTTCTGGTGCCTCTCTACGCCATGGCGCGTTCGCAGGCAATGCTGCTCGTACTGGGCACGATTGTCGCCTTCTTCGGAACGGGATTCTTCTCCGGCTCGGGCATCATCGGTAGCGAGATCTTCCCCACGCGTGTGCGGGCGCGCGCATTAGGCTTTACCTACAACGGCGCGCGCACCCTGAGTTCCATCGCCCCCTATGTAATTGGACGGGTCGGCCAGGCCAAGGGACTAAGCTGGGCTTTCTATCTGTGCGGCGCAGCCTTTTTTCTGGCGAGTTTGATGGCGACGCAGTTGCCGGAGACGAAGGGGAAGAGGCTGGAGTAGGTGGAGAGCCGGGCGTCCCCGCCCGGCTGAACGGGCGAGGCGCCCGTCCCTCCACTCACTCGATCGGCTCGACCACCAACTCCTCGCCCCGAGCAGCCCGTTCCGGCAACTGGATCAGCACAATCGCTACCAGCACCAGAACGATTCCAACCGTCTGCATCGGCCGCAGTAACTCGCCCAGTACAAGCGCCGCGATCATGATACTGAATACCGGCTCCAGGCAACTCGCGACGATCGCGCGAGTCGGCTCCAGATGCTGCAGCCCGGCGAAGTAAAAGGAAAATGGCCCGAGCACGGAAACCAGCGAAAACACCAGCATGAATCCCCACTGCTGCCGGCCATAGTGAGCCGCAACAATTTTCCATGGGGGATTCACGAAGATCCAGAATGTTGAAGCAGCCACCAACACCCACAGCAGCACTTTCCAGCGGTCGTAGCGCGCCAGCACTCTGTGTCCGCCGACGTTGTAAAACGCAAAGGAGAATGCCGCCAGCAGTGCGGCCGTGACTCCGACCACATCCATGCGGAAGCCGCCCGAGCCGACAAAGCCGACCGCCAGCGCGCAACCCACCACGGCCAGTCCCACCGCCGCGCTTCTCCGCAGCGACGGCCGCTGCGCTCCGCGCGCCACCGTATAGAGCAGCACCCAAACCGGCGCCGTGTACTGCAGGATGATGGCCGTCGCCACGTTCGTTCGTTGAATCGCGAGGTAGTAGAGATAGTTCGACGCCGCGACTCCCAGAATTCCAAGCAGGAAAAACCGCACCAGGTCGCGCCCCGGAACGCGCAGCGCGGACGCTCCTCTCCGTGCCAGCAGCACCGGCAACAGCACCGCCAGCGACAACGTTGCACGGCTTTGCGACAGGATCAGCGGATCAATCGCGCTAAGCGACGCCCCGCCTGGCAACAGATGCCCGGTGAATGCCGCGCGACCCAGTGTCGCCGAGACACCCCACAGAAGGGCCGCACTCCCGATATAGAAGTACCCGCGCAGCGGATGAGGACCAGCCTTCACGAAACGCGCTCGATGGTGTAGGTGATCTTCGCAGTCTTCTCCAGCATGGCGGAAACAGAGCAGTACTTTTCTTTCGAAAGCCGCACCGCGTCTTCCATGGCTTTCTGCGACACCTGTCCACTAACGAGATAGGTCAGGTGAATCGACGTATAGACGGCGGGGTAGCCGTCCGCTCTTTCGGCCTCTGCCCGCACTTCGAGCCCGGTGAACGTCTCGCGTTTCTTGCGGAGAATTCCCACCACGTCCGATGCCGTGCAACCGCACAAACCGAGCAGCACTAACTCTATCGGGCTGTTGGCAGTCTTTTCGGTTGCGGTATCCATCACAATCGAGTGCCGTGAAGTCGCCGACCCTACATATCGGTCTTTGTCCGTCCAATTCACTGAAGCTTCAATCATTGCGTCCTTTCGTTAACTCAAAGTTGTTTCATAAACCGGTTTCAGAGGACACGGGTAGTTCCCTCAGGGGCTAAAGCCCAGTGTTTATGCGAACCGTAGCGGTACGGCTGAAGCCGTGCCCTACCCGAAACCTATATGTGAAACCAACTCTGACCACTGGCCACTGACCACTGCCTACCGCCGGTTATCCGTCATGGGCTCGGGATGAATCAGTACCCGGAACAGTTCCGGCGCGTCGTGTTTGAAGCGGATCTCGAGCGATGTCTGAACGTCGTGCACTCGCGAAAGCGGCATATCGTCGGGCAGCGTGCAGTGGCAGGAAACATAAAGCCGCGCGCGTACCTTCTTGAACTGGAATTCGTGCACGTCCATCACCTCGGGAAACTCCTTCACAATATCCTTGAGCCGCTGTTCCAATTCCGGCTCGCGAACGATCTCCTCTCCCGTTTCAATCGTCGCCGGCTCACTTTCAATGTGCGTAAGGATGGTCGCAATTTCCGGAATCTCGGTGCGCATCTCCGTTTCCAGCCGGGTGACTTCATCGTGCGCCTGCTTCATGCTGAGTTGCTCGTCGAGTTCCAGATGCTGTTCCACGTGCAACTGCCCCTTCAAGTCCTGCACGCTGACGTCGTGCACATTGAAGTTATGACGGGTAGCCACGGCGCGGATGCGATCAAAAATATTTTCCGTGCGCCGGGCGCGTGGAACCGTGTGCACCATCACGTCAGCATCGGGCAAAACCTCGCGCACCCGCGACGTCACCGCATCGGACACCTGCTCCGAGCGCTGGAACGTGAAATTACGTTCCAGTCCCACCGAAACGTCCGCGAAGAAACCGTTCCCAGCTTTCCGGAACCGGACCCGCTCCACTTCCAGCACGCCATCGACGGTCCTGATCCGGTCGAGAATCTGGCTGCGCACGCCGGCTGGCGCCGCATCGAGCAGCGCATCCGCCGTTCTCCGCGCCAACCGCCAGCTCACGGAAATCACCACGCCCGCCACGACGAGTGCGGCAATCGGATCGGCCTGGCGCAGCCATCCCACCCGATAGCTGCGCCCCACCCAAACCAGCGCGAGGCCCAGAATCACTACCCCGCTCGACCAGATGTCCGTTGAAAAATGCAGTGCGTCAGCTTCCAGCGCCTGACTGTCGTACTTCGTCGCAATGCGTCCGAGAGCGCGGGAGCGCCAGGCGTCGACTGCCATCGACAGCAACATGACCAGGAACGCAGCCACGCTCGGCTCAATTTCCACGCTGTGAAAAAACAGCCGGCTTATCGATTCATAGACGATCCAGACGCAGGTCATCAGCAGCAGACCAGTTTCGATGAAGGCCGAAAAATTCTCGACCTTGCCGTGTCCGTACTGGTGATCGGCGTCCGCTGGCTTGTCGGAAACCCGCACCGAAAAAAATGTCACCAGGGCCGCGATCAGATCCAATCCGGAGTGTGCCGCCTCCGACAAAATTCCCAGCGAGCCGGTCGCGATCCCCACAACAATTTTCAGGCTGGTGATCACCAGGGCCGCCAGCACCGAGTTCCCGGCAACGGCTCGCTTTTCCCGGCGCATCGACTCGGAACTGAAGGTGGCCCGAATTTCTGGCATAAACGTCATTATCGCTTTGGATTCGCCCGCCGCCAACCCCTTTGCCCCCTTGCCCGGTCTCCGGCGGGACATGCTACGATGACATTCGTCCCAATTTCTCCCTGGAGGATCCTGATTCATGCGTTTTCAGTGCCTCGTGTGTCTCCTGCTCACCGCTTTGGCCTACGGACAGGCTGCGCCACCGGCTACACCTCCCGCCGCCGGAGCAAAGGCGGAACAAAGCGCTTCCGCCGCGACCGGCAAGGCCCCCGAAGTAAAAGTTGGGCCCGATGATGCGGTGATCACGCTCAAGGGTTTCTGCGCCGATGCCACCCAACAGGGCGACGCCTGCAAGACCGTGATCAGCCGTGCGCAGTTTGAGAAGCTCGCCGAAGCGGTGCAGCCGGGAATGTCGCCGGCCATTCGTCGCCAAGTAGCAAACAACTATTCGCGCATGCTGCGGATGTCCACTGCGGCGGAAAAACGCGGCCTAGACAAAGGGCCCAGGTTCGACGAAAAGATGAACCTTGCGCGCATGCAAATTCTTTCCCAGGAACTGAGCCAAGCGCTGCAGGAAGATTCCGGTAAGGTTACTGACGGCGATATCGAAGACTATTACAAGAAGAATGCACCGTCCTACGAGCAAGCCACCTTCATGCGGATTTACGTTCCCCGCGCAAAGCAAATCGTAAATCCGGTCGTAAGGCCCAAAGCCGGTACGAAGGCCAGTGCGAAAACCACTGCGAACCAAGCGCCGACCGAGGCGCAACAAAAAGCTGCTGAAGAAGCGATGAAGAAAGTCGCAGCCGATCTCCGCGCCCGCGCCGTTAAGGGGGAAGACCCCGACAAGCTGCAAAAAGAGGCCTACGTCGCCGCTGGACTCCCGGGAAGTCCGCCGAACACAAAGATGGAGAAGGTGCGCCGCGCCACGCTGACGAACCAACAGGCAGTCATGGATTTGAAGCCCGGCGAAGTGTCCGAAGTGATCTCCGAACCCAACAGCGGCCACTACATCTACAAGCTGGTCGGCAAGGAGACCTTATCGCTGGAGACCGTGAAACCGGAGATCCGCAAAACTATTTCCAGCCAACGCTATCGCGACAGCTGGCAAGGTTTTCAGGGCAATGTTGACCTGAACGATGCCTACTTCGGCCCCACCCGAAATCCTGCCATGCCACCACCTCCCAGGGGAGCAAAGCCGCCGGCCCAACAGGCCGAAGACCCCGACTAAATGGATACTGCAAAACCAACCATCATCGTCACCGGCGTTTCGGGCAATCTTGGCCAGCGGCTCCTGCCGCAGCTCTCGGATTACACGGTGGTGGGCATCGATGTCACGCCCCCCACTCATTCCCCGGTTGACCGCTTTGTAGCGCTCGACATGGGAAGAGAAGAATCCACCCGCGAGTTGCTCCTGCTGCTGCGCGAGTTGCAGCCTGTGTCCGTTGTGCATCTGGCGTTTGTGATCGATCCCCAGCGCTCAGGGGTTCTGGACGTTGACCGCATGTGGCGGATCAACGTGGCCGGCACAGCCCGTCTGATGGAAGCCATTGCCGAAGCCAACCGGAATATCGGAACCACCATTCGGCAGTTCATTTTTCCCAGCAGCGTGGCGGCGTATGGCTCCGACCTGCCCGCACCCGTTACGGAAGACTCGCCACTCGGCGCTCACACGCTGCCTTACGCGATCCACAAGAAAGAAAGCGATCTTGTCGTGCAACAGCGCGCGCCTTCCCTGCGCGGGTGCGGCGTTTTCATTCTGCGTCCCCACATTTTTGCGGGAGCCACCGTCGAAAACTACTTAATGGGAGCGTTCCGCGGAACGCCCAATGGGAAGGGGCCGCGCGCCGCCCGCATGCGCCAGTCGGCGAAACGCCTGCCCTGCATGCTGCCCTACGGTCAGAAGTATCTGGACAACAAAATCCAGTTCGTCCACGTCGACGACATGGCCCGGCTGATCGCGTGGATACTGAAGCGGGAACCGGAAGCGCAGCGGCTAACCATCCTGAACGTTGCAGGACGCGGCGATCCTTTGACCTTCGCGCAGTGTATCGAACTGGCGCACGCCAAGTTGCTGCGAGTCCCCGGACAGTGGGGCATGCGCCGCGTTCTGCAGCTCTTGTGGAAATGGAACATCTCGGCGATTCCGCCGGACGCGGTCCCTTACATGACCGGCGAGTACATCATGAACACCGACCGCCTGAAGAAATTTCTCGGCAACGACTACGCGCGGGTGATTGAGAAAACCAATCTCGAGGCGTTCGCAGATTCGTTCCAAGCTAACTAAAAACCATTTCACCGCCAAGACGCGAAGCACGCCAAGAATTTTTGAGAACAAGACCCCTGTGTCCTCCGTGACCTCTGTGGTTCAAGATTTTGATCTTCTCCGCGACCTCGGCGATCTCTGCGGTTAAACGCTCTGACTCTCTTTCACTCCCCGGTACAGCCCCGCAATGCCAAACGTGTACGGAGTCCAGGAAGCCTCGCGAAACCCCGCTTGACGCATGCGCCCGAGCATTTCATCCGGCGCCGGAAAGCGCTCGACCGACGCCGGCAAGTACGCGTACGGACCTCGCACTCCCGAAAGCACCGTCCCGACCGCGGGAAGAACTCTCTTGAAGTAGACGCGGTAGCACTGTCCGATTAAGCCGCCCGGCTCTCCGAAATCGAGGATGCCGCATTCTCCGCCGGGAGCGAGCACCCGCACAATCTCACGCAATCCCGCGTCGTAGTCGGCCAGGTTTCGAAACCCGAATGCCGAGGTCACCAGATTGAAATGTCCATCGGGAAACGGCAACCGCAGCGCGTCCGCTTCGATCCATTGCAGGGGCCGCAGCGTAGTGCCTCTTCCCTTCTCTGCCGCGCGCTGCAGCATGGCATGAGAAAAATCCGCGCCCAGAATCTGCGCTGTTTCCGACGCCCGCCGGCGCAAAGCAAAAGCCATGTCTCCAGTGCCGCAGCAAAGATCCAGCACGCGAGCGTCGGGACGCTGCAGAATCGCGTCGAACTTGCGCGCGGTGCGCCACCACCACAACCGGTCAATGTTGAACGAAAGAACGTGATTCAGCAGGTCGTAGCGCGGCGCAATCGAGGTGAACATCTCCCGGACGGCCTGCGCCGACGACTCGCGGTCTCGCGCACCTGCAGGAGCCGCGCCTACGATCCGCTGATTTGTCTCTTGATTCATATGATTGTTGCTGGTGGAGAGCCGGGCG
>PKUV01000073.1 GCA_003131315.1 Acidobacteriaceae bacterium | reverse complement strand
GAGCCAAATTGTCAAGTAACAGTTTTTTGCGAGATGAAAAGAGGCACTTGGTAGCTCCCAACCAGAGCCGAAAACAGATCGAGCATGGCGTGCTTCTATCCTAGAACGCCATCTCCTAAAGCGCTGATTCTAGGGCGCACAGGGATTTTGGCGAACGGCACCTCCTCCGAGTGCACATGTTTCGTCAGGAAATGAACGGCGCCGCTCTTGAATGCCTTTGCGGCTGGTGGATTCGAGCTACTACGCGATAACTCCCGTATCGTCGGCGACTCGGAAACAATGCCGAACCGCGCCGTGGGTCTGGCTGCTGCGGCATCCAAAGAGCATCCAGAGAAGGCGCGCGCCACTGCATTCTGGGTTTGGGGTCAGACGTCAAAGCCAATTCTGCAGAATATCTGGAGTACAGAATCAAGAAAGTGGGTCTGCAAGCTTCGAAGGAAGGCGGCTTTTTCCCAGTTGAATCACAAAGTCGGGCCACGTTTCAGCGAATGGAACTGGTAGATCCATCGGGTGGTCCAAGACCCGGATCCCAGATGTTTGAGGCAGACTAATTGCTGACGGACGATAGCAGTGGTCGGCACAGATTTCAGATCCGCGGGTCCGGCACTCAAGGAATTCTCGCGAAAAGAAAACGTATTGCCGCCAGCCGAGGTTGCGAGATGGACGTTACTCCTTGCGGACGGAGATCACGGAGGCGGTATAACGGTCGCCGCGCAAAAAGGATACGCTGTACTCGATGGGCACGTTCTGGATGTCGTAGGTTGTTTCTTTGATGACGAGGAGAGGACTGCCCGGCTGGGCTTCCAGAGGTCGCGCTTCTTCCTCCCCGGCGTTCATGGCGCCAATTACCTCTTCGGCCCACTTCAGTTTGCGTTTGTAGGCTTGCTCGAAGACCTGGTAAAGGGACTGTTTCTCTAGGTCATACTTATCAATCCCAGCGAAGATGCGGGCGGGTAGATTGCTTGTGACCACCGCTACGGGTTCTCCGTCCACGAAACGAAGGCGCCGGATGCGGTATACGCGTTCACCGGGAGTCAATTTCAACGCCTGCGCGACATCAATCTCCGGCTCCACGATTTCCATGCTCAACATGCGCGCCGACGGCACAAGGCCCCGGCGCCGCATCTCTTCGCTGAACCCCCTTAGTTGCTGAAAATTCCATAACACACGTCCGGAGCCAATCACTGGCCGTTTGCCTTTGGCGATGACCAGCAAGCCCTCGGAACGGAGTTTCTGAAACGCCTGCCGCACCGGCATCTTGCTAATGCCAAGCGCACGGGCAATCTTGCCTTCCGAGCAGAACGTCTGTCCTTCCTTGAGCTTCTTGGCCTTTATCCGAGACCGCACTTGACCCACAATCTGCTCGTAGTAGGGCACGAAACTGCCGTGATCTAGCATAAGGCCTAGTTCTTCTGCGTTGACCGAATCAACTACTCCGCTGGAATTGGGCATGTTGGAGTCCCTCGTCTATCCTTGAATACAACATCATATAGTCATAGTATACAAACATTATACGAGTGTGTCAACATGGACTATTCCGTGTTGGAATGAACTCCAAGCAAATATTTGTAAGTATATTGTTATAAACATATTACGTGGATTTGTAGTGCGTACTATTGGATTGCGCATGAGAGGCTATACAAAAATCATCTTGACAACATATAGACATATGAGGTTCAAATGCGCATACACATTTTCCTTCTCCCGTTCTGGAGGAAAGGAAGCTATTCGCATGACCAGAGCAAATAAAAACGGATTTCGATTTGCCTGCTGGATACTGCTGGTTCTGTGCCCGGCTTGCCTCGGCGGACAAACGCCAAACTACCGGAACAATGTCACTGCCACAGCGAACTGGACGGTCTCAAGTGCCTCCTCACTGCCGGATGGTGCGATTTTGTACACGTCGACCGAAATCAAGCCGTACTACTCCAACCTGGCGGCCATCGGCTTGACCAAGAATCCCACGTATTTCCCGCAAGTAAAAGCGTGGATGCAGTGGTACGTGAACCACCTGAACTATCCCGACAAGTGGGGATACTCTTGCACGATGTACGACTACAACGTGTCGGGAACAACCGAGACGCCCACCAACGACGCCGATTCAACGGACTCCTACGCGGCAACGTTCGTCTCGCTAGCCTGGGCCTATTGGCAGACCGGCGACGCCGGTGCGCAAGCCTACATCAAGACGCTGAAATATCAACTTGATTGCATTGGCGGTGTGATGGTGCAGACCCAGCAGAGCAATGGTCTCACCTGGGCGAAGCCGGATTATCAAATCCAGTATCTGATGGACAATTCCGAAGTTTACAAAGGGCTAAAAGACCTTGCCAGCCTCTTTCAGTACGCGTTTAACGACACGACTGGCAGCGCTTGGTACAACGCCTACGCCCTCAATGAATTCAACGGAATCCAGACGGTCCTCTGGGACTCGGTTCACAACGACTATCTCGCGTACGCTGGAGCGCCGACGACGAATTGGAAGACTTGGTATCCCGATTCCACAGCTCAGTTGTTTCCCGTACTGAACGGTGTTCTCGCGCCTTCCAATTCCCGCGCCATACAGCTGTACTCGACTTTCAACACGAACTGGCCCCATTGGACGACCCTTGTCTTCCCGGACCAATTCCCGTGGGCGGTCGTTTCCGGTGCCGCGGCATTGATGGGCGATACAACGCGCGTAAACGGCTACATCGTCACCATTCAAAACAAGTACGTGAAGACGGGATTCCCGTACCCGTGGTACTGCGCCGAATCGGGCTGGTTTATTCGAGTCAACAATTACATGCTAGGGGAAAGACCGCTCTAGAAAGCTTGGGTTCACGGAACAGTCTGGTACGTGATCGAATAGCAGCTGGTGATTCAAGGGAAAAACGGAGGGAGCGCCATGAAGAGCAGAAAAGAAGAAAACCGCCAAGCATCGTTCTGGTGGCTGATTGTTTGCCTCAGCACAGTCGCGTTGTTACACATCGTATCGCTGCCGGCGTGGGCGCAAATCGACCGGGCGACCATCAACGGGACAGTCTCGGACCCGTCTGGCGCCGTTGTTCCCGGCGTGCGCGTAACCGCCGCAAACCTTGAGAACGGCATCAAGTATGAGGGCACGACGAACGAGGCCGGCATCTACCAGATTCGTGGGCTGGCGATCGGCCGCTATTCGTTGCAGTTTGAAAAGACTGGCTTCAAGAAGATGGATCGCCCGGGCTTGACGCTGGAAACCGGGCAAGTGGCGGAGGTTGACGTCAAGCTGTTGATTGGCTCGTCCTCGGAACAGGTAGAGGTTACGGGTGCGCCACCGGTGCTCTTGGAGACAGAGACGGCGACGATTGGCACGGTGATGACGGGCCAGGCGCTTGAAGATCTGCCCCTGGACATCAACGGTGGCCGAGATGTTACCAACTTCATCTTTACGAATGTGCCGACCACGAATGGTGGCAATTGGGTAGGCCACGTCGCCGGCTCCCAGAATATGTCGAAGAACATAATGGTAGACGGCGCGGATGCGACTCCAGGTCTCCAAGGTTTCGTGCAGAACGTGGGCATGGAGGCAGTGCAGGAGATGAACGTGCAGATTAGCGGCATCGGCGCCGAAGGAGCGTCGACCGGCGGCGGAACCATTCTCCTGGAACTGAAGTCGGGAACGAACCGGTTCCATGGCAGCGGTTACTACTATCTGGAGAATGAGGCGCTCGACGCAAACAGTTGGGACAACAATTTTTTCCTGGCCCAATGCGCGCCCGGCGACACGGGTTGCCATAACAATTTTCGCCGTCCGCGCGACCGCTTTGACGACTGGGGATTCAGCGCGGGCGGGCCCATCTGGAAGAACCACACCTTCATCTTTGGGGACTGGGAGCACTACCGCAACGTAACGCTGTCATTCGCTCCCAACCAAATGACGGTTCCGACGCCGGCGTTCATGACGGGAGATTTCAGTGCGCTGCTGGGCGGACCGTTGCACCTAAACAACGATCCAAGCCAGCCGATCGCCACCGATCCCTGTACAGGACAGCCGATCCTCTCCGGCCAGATTTACGATCCCAGCGCGATGTACGTGAACGGCAGCGGGGTTACCTGCGACGTTGGATTCCAGAGGAACATCATCCCGTCCGGCCGGGTCAGCACGATCTCGCAAAACATTATCAACAAGCTCTACAAGAACGGTTATGCACCTCAGGGGCCGGGCCTCATCCTCAATTACCCCGCGTTTACAGGAAACGCCGGACAGACCGTCGAACATCTCGATCTGAAACTGGACCACAATTTTTCACAGGCGCAGCGTGTTGCTGTGTCCTATAACTGGTGGACCCTTCCTTACACCGGTAACGGTGGTCCTCCTCCCGGTGGTCTGTGGCAGACAGGAAACTCGACAGCCGGGCCCTTCTCCAACGGACTAACCCAGACGCAGTGGGACCAATCGATTCGCGCGCAGCACTTCTACACGATTTCACCCAATGTCCTGAACACATTCTCCGCCGTCTACAACCAACACAAGGCTGCCGACAGTCCTCCGGGTCCCTACAACGCCGCCAACGTCGGGATTACTGGAACCAATGACACCAATTTCCCGACTATAAACTTCAACGGTTCGGTGAATGGTGTCCAAGAGGCGACAATTGGACCGCCATACTCCGACGGCTATGTCATGTACAACCGCAGTGTCAGCGACACGGTTTCCTGGATAAAAGGCCGCCACAGTTTCAAGTTCGGAGGCGAGTTTCAGGCTAGAGGCATGAACAGCCGGGAAGATAGCGGGATTCGGACCTATAACTACAGCAACGGTACTGGCGCT
The DNA here is from genome assembly GCA_003131315.1 of Acidobacteriaceae bacterium. GTDB lineage: Bacteria > Acidobacteriota > Terriglobia > Terriglobales > Acidobacteriaceae > Acidiflorens. Next base: position 15,353 of record PKUV01000073.1, on the reverse strand, counting down.
CCAACCGACCCGCAGATTCAGCCTTTCGTCGGTTTTGCGTTCGCCAACTTCCTGTTGGGAGATGTGCAGAGCGGTGGCCAAAGTGTGGGGTACAGGATCCATGGCCGCCGCAAGCGCATGTCGCTGTTCGCGGCGGACGATATCAAAGTGAACTCGAGACTGACGCTTAGTGCCAGCCTACGCTGGGATTTTAATTTCCGTTTCCATGAAACCAATGGCCAATGGGCAAACTTTGACCTCAACGCCGTGAACCCGCTGTGGGGCGGCTACAAGGGGGCGTGGACTTGGGCCCAGAATGGCAGCAGCTCGTTCGAGGCCAATCAGGACTACCATGAATTTGGTCCCCACGTTGGAGCTGCCTATCAGTTGAACCCCAAACTGGTGCTGCGCGGCGGCTACGGCATCTTCTATACGCCGCTCGCGCTGAACCAGTGGAACGGCGTGCCCTTCGCCACCAGCGGTGGAGCTTTTGGCTTCGTGGGCTCGAATAACGTGGTCAACAACATCATGGACGCCGTCGGATTTCAGTGGGACGCGGGCTATCCTGGGCAGAACGTATACCCGTCGCGCACGCCCACCCAGACCTACGTCAGCAGCGGAGTCGCTTATACCTGGCCCAACGCGCTGCACATGGGCACAACTCAGAATTGGAACGCCGGGATTCAATATTTGGTGTCGAAAGACGCGGTGCTCTCGGTGAACTATCTGGGCAACCACGGCAGTCACTTGCATGATGGCAGCGTCTGGCCGTATAACTTCCCGACGCAGGCAAAGTATCTGAATCTGCTGAACTCGGGGCACGTGAATGACCTCATCTACACTGCACAGGATGCGGCGAACGCCGGCGTTCCGTATCCGTATCCTGGTTTTTTTGGATATGCATTCCAGGCGATTACGCCTTATCCGCAGCTTTCGTCGCAGGGGCAGTCAGTGCAGATCGTCAACTCGGATCTTGCCGTGAGCAGCTATCGTGCCTTGGTCGTGGAGCTCAGAACGCACGGAGGGCATGGGCTTACTGCCGATCTGAATTACACTCTGTCGCGATCCGAAGGCAACGCGAGCGACGGCGGGGCCTACGCGGAAGCATGGACCACGTTGTGGAATCAAGATCCGTACAACCTCAAGAATCTCGGCAACCAGGTCAACGACTGGAATCACACCCACGAGGTGAAGGGCTACATCCTCTATGACCTGCCCGTTGGCAAGGGCAAGCGGTGGCAGACAGGCTTGAGAGGCGTTGACAATTATGTCCTGGGCGGCTGGACTCTCGGATCTGAACTCGACTACCACAGCGGACAGCCGCTGTGGATGGTTGCCGGAGCCACTCAGTATCCGGGCTGGGATGCGGTGTTTGCCACTCGAAATCCCGGCGTAAGTCTCGCCAACCACTTCAAGACACTCAATCCGAACTGGAACCCGACGATCAACCCCGTCCCCGATCCTAACAGTGTCTATTTCGACAAAGCAGCGTTCTCGAGCCCCGCCTTTGGCTCGTTCAGTCCTGAGAAGTATTCAATCCAGGACTTTCTGAGAACATGGGCTTATGCGGACGAGGACATAAGTATCGTGAAACGGTTTAGCTTCGGCAACGATGGCCGCTACCGCGCGAGTTTGCGGGCGCAGTTCTTCGATGCCTTCAACCGCCATCACTGGGGCGATCCCACCACAGATATCAACAGCCCGTACTTCGGCCACGTAACCAGCGTCTCCGGCCACCGCTACGGCCAACTTGCAGCAAGATTCGAATGGTAACGACTCGCTCCAGCACGTGGACCGTCGGCTCGGCGACGGTCCAGCTTTCCAAGAGGGAAGTCACTCAGCATGTCGAGCCGCTGAAGGGCAGAGCGCTTATGAACACATTGCGGAATGTTGCCGTTTCCTGCGCGCTGTTAGCGATCTTCGGCGCGGCAGGGTTTGCTCAGGGACAGGCGCCTGATTATCGGCAAAACATCATCAAGACGGCGGACTGGACAGTCTCCGGCGCGTCTTCTCTGCCGGATGGGGCGATTCTGTTTACCCCTACGAAAATTGTGCCTTACTACTCGAATTTGGCCGCCATCGGTTTGACTAGGAATAAGGCCTACTATCCCCAGGTAAAGGCCTGGATGCAGTGGTACATCAGTCACCTGAATTATCCGGATAAATGGGGACTCTACTGCACGATGTACGACTACAACGTTTCTGGCACAGTGGAGACGTCGACCGAAGACGCGGACTCCACCGATTCTTATGCCGCAACCTTCTTGTCGCTGGCGTGGGCGTATTGGCAAACCGGTGATCCCGAGGTACGTGCGTATATAGGGACGCTCTCCTATCAACTGGACTGTATCGGAGGAGTGATCGTTCAGACGCAGCAGAGCAACGGACTGACGTGGGCTAAACCCGATTACCAAGCCCAATACCTGATGGACAATGCTGAGGTCTATCGCGGGCTGCGCGATGCCGCAAAGCTTTTTCAGGCGGCCTTCGGCGACACGAACGCCAGAGACTGGTATAACTCGCACGCCGTCGCCGCGCACAACGGTATTGAAACGGCGCTGTGGGACCCGGTTCACAACAATTACCTGACTTATGCCGGCGCCCCTCCCTCACGCTGGTACAAGTGGTACCCGGATGCTACGGCACAACTGTTTCCGGTTTTGAACGGTGTGATCTCCGGCTTCAGCCCGCGCGCAAAACACCTCTACAACACCTTCAATCGGCACTGGCCCAAGTGGGATCAACTTAAGTTTCCCGATGCTTTTCCGTGGGCGTTGGTTCCGGGCGCCGCGGCACTCATCGGCGATGCCCCGCGAGTAAACACCTATATCCGCAAGATCGACAAAAGGTATGTGAACCGGGGTTTCCCGTATCCGTGGTATTGCGAGGAAGCAGGATGGTTCATACGGGTAAATAACTACATGTTAGGCAAACGTCCGCTTTAGAGGAATGCATGCGACAGCACAAAGCAATTCGGGTTGCACTTTGTCTCGTTCTTTCTGGGGGCCTGTTACTTCCGCATTCATTTGCGCGGGAAGCTCCGCCTGCGCAGAATAACGGGCTTAGCGCTCCAATGCCGAAGGTTCATATCGACGGCACTTACTTTGTCCGCGACGGCAAGCGTTTCTTTCCGATCGGAGCGCACTGGGTCCCGGCCAAGGCTGCCATGCAGTGGCCAGTGCAATGGGACCCGGCAGATATCGAAGCCGATTTCGCCAAAATGCACGAACTCGGCTACAACATGACGCGGTTGGACATGATGTGGGCATGGTTTGAGCCGCGTCCCGGCGATTACAACCCCGAGGCTTTCAAGCAGTTCGACTACCTACTCTCGCTGGCGAAGAAATATCGGATTTACTTGCATCCCTCGCTGTTCATCGGCGGTGAAGTTGGAGAAGCCTATTGGGACGTAGCGTATCGCCATGGGCGCAATCCGCAGTCCGACCCGGAGATGTTACGACTGGAAACCAATCATGCGGCGGAGTTCGCGCGGCGCTACTCAAATGAGAGCGCGATTCTTGCCTGGGACTTGACCGATGAGCCACCATTCTGGATTGTCGCCTCGCAGACGACCGACGCGATGGCGATCAACTGGACTCGCCTCATCACGGGTGCGATTCGAAAGTACGATACGCTTCACCTCATTGTCGCCGGAACCAGTCAGGAAGATCTCGATCACGGCCCCTTCCGGCCTGACAACATCAGGCAAGAAGTCGATTTCTTCAGCGTGCATCCCTTCACCATTTACAACGCCAGCCTTTATCCCGATCCCATGATCTCGCAGCGCCAAACCTACGGAGCGGCGTTTCAAATCGCGCTTTCCGGCGGCGCTGGGGCTCCGGTGATGATCCACGAAATGGGCGCTTCGTCGGCGCAATACTCGCCCGAAAGAATTGCCACCTACGATCGCCTGCAGATGTATTCGGGGCTGGGCGCCGGTTCGATTGGTTTCGACCTCTGGTTTTATACGGACGCCTCCCCTGAGCAGTATCGCAAAGCGCCGTACTTGCGGACGCCGCAAGAAACCGGGTGGGGGATGACCACGTGGGATCGACAGGATCGTCCGCTGGCGGTGGAGTTCAGGAAGTTCTCCAAGGTTCTTGGGCAACTGGATATGACGGGTGTGGCTCCCGCCGCGGCAGACGCAGCGATAGTTGTTCCCAATGAATGGTCGAAACCGCACGGCGATTTTTCTCGCTTCGGCTTAACCGGTCCCGAGGTTACTCCTTACGTTTCGTTGTTCGATGCCGACGCAATCCCAGGTCAGCCGCCCGCAAGTCTGAGCGACGACATTCAGTGGCTGCGGAGTTCACGGCTAAATTCCTTTCTTCTTGCGCATCGCGCAGGCCTGAAAGCCGACTTCCCTCGCGAGTATAGCGATTGGGAAAAGCGGCCCATGCTCTTGATGCCTTCTCCCCTGACGAGCACGAACAGCTACATGGTTCATGTGCATACAGACTTCTACGAGAAGGCGAAGAAATACGTTGAACGGGGAGGGTTCCTCTATGCTTCCGTCGCTGCCGATGCTGCCATACCGGGAATGGAGGCGCTGTTCGGCGCGAGACTAGTCGATACGGTAACGGTGTCTGAGGTCACTCTAAAAGTAGTCGAGCCGTTCGGCGAGCTTAAGCCGGGCGATACCTTTCATTACTCGGTTCCTGGAGCCAATCCGAAGTACTGGGGTTCGATGCTTGAAGTGAAAGGCGGGAAGGTTATCGCGGTCGACCAGGACGGTCGGCCGGCGCTGATTGCGAACTCCTTAGGTTCAGGCAAGACGCTGCTTTGTGCTTATCCCATTGAACAGTATCTGGCGAATCTGCCTTCCGCTTTCGAGAAGCCCGAGACGACTCACCTTATTTATAAGTCGTTTCGGGAGTGGGCGGGCATAACACCGCTGTTTACCACCGACCAGGCCGACGTGGAAGCGGCGTCGTTAAATGCGGAACACCGCGGCTACATTGTTCTTGTAAACCACAGTTCCCAGACGCACGAGACCACGGTCTCCACAACTTTGCCGGTGCGCTCGATCACGCAAGTAACTCCTGACGGACCCAAGGCCATCCAGCTACAGGGATCGATCTGGAAGATAGCGATGCAGCCCCATGACACGGTCATTGTGGAGTGGAAATAGCGATGGTAGGCGAGATCAAACCAAGAGTCGGCTGGCACACCACGAAGCGCACGAAATTGTCACTATGCGCGGCGCTGTGCTTTTGCGGCTTGTTGCTTGCTCCACGTGTCTCTTTGGCGCAAGCAAATGCAAGCAGCGCAGCGGCCAGAAGCGGCTATGGGCCCTCGGAGTGGCCGCAAGCGCTACGCATGGCCGACTTCATTCTCTCCCTGCAAAATGCCTCCGGCGCGATTCCCGACGAGCGGGGCGTCATTACCGTGAACCAGGACTCCAACATGGAGTATGCGCTGATTGGTCTCGGCGCAGCTTATGCTTCCAGCAAAGATGCGAAGTACCTCAACGGGCTGGAAAAAGGTATCAAGTGGCTTGCCGACCGCCAGGAGATGAGTGACCCGAACTGGAAAGGCAGCTGGTACTACGTGTACTCGGCAAACGCTCCCTACGGCCATATCCCGACATCGCCTGGTCCCGGCATCACGGATGCACGTGGCGTGGATGCAACATCCGCGTTGTTCGTGTACCTGGTGTACCTGGATCGGAGATTGACTGGAAGGAGCGCCCTCGCGCGAACCTACACTGCGAACTGCCGCGCGGCGCTCGACTTTGTACTCAATCATAACTTCGATTCGGACGGCTTCAGCCGCAGCTCCTGGCAGCTCTATGCTTCCGACGGTCAGTGGCTTTTGTTTCAGGAAAAGTATTCGGCCGATCAAGGCGACGTCTATCTCGGTATGCGCGCGGGTGAGCTTCTGTACCACGGCGCAAGGTATGCACGGGCTGCCGCGACGTTAAGAAAACAAACTCCTATACAAATCTTCCCATCGTCACTGCAGCGATATGCGCTCGGAATGGATGAGGGCGGCAAGTTGGACACCGGCGATGACGGCAATAGTGCTGCTTTCTCGCAAGGATACTTGTCATGGATGTGGGGCGACACCTGTAACAATCGGGCTGCGCTGGAGTGGTTACGCTCCAAAGCGCGAGCGGATGGATCGATTGTCTCCGTCCCCGGCAAACCCATATTCAGTTTGAATGTCGCCATGCTCGCGATGGCCAGCCGAGCTCTCGCACAGCCCGCTCCCCGCAAGTCCTTACAGTGGCTGGTTGACAACGCATACGACTCAAACACCGGTGGTGTCCGCCACAGTTCGGGAGCGGATCGCAGCCACGAGTACAACAACGAGACCGCTTTCTGCGTGTTTGGTTTTCTGGGCTTCTTGCCCTTCGAATAGTTTGGAGAATCTTGATGATCGGTGCAGTTGACATCGGCGGGACCAAGATCGCAGTCGGCCAGGTGAGCGAAGACGGCCGCGTCCTGTCTCGCCTCGAGTGTCCGACCGACGCCGCTCGCGGCTATTCGAATGCCGTCGAGCGAATTGCGGAGATGTTGCGACAAACGGCTCGCAATGCCAACGCCGAGATGAAAGGGATTGGAATTGGGTGCACCGGTCCGGTTTATCCCTTTACCGGTGAAATCGGCGTTGTCGATTTTCTCCCCGGCTGGGAGCGGAAGAACCCGGTCGCGGATCTGTCCCAGCTGTTTAACACCCGAGTGGCCATGGAAAACGACGCCGATGCCGCCGCACTGGGGGAGACTCTTTGTGGTGCGGGCAAGGGAAAGCGGAGCGTCGTTTACGTAACGGTCGGCACGGGCATTGGCGGCGGGTTAATTCTTGACGGTCGCCTCTATCGTGGCGTGGATCGATCGCATCCCGAGATTGGACACCATGTGATCGACCCTGCCGGCCCCCGCTGTTTCTGCGGCGCTCGTGGTTGCTGGGAAGTACTGGCGCGCGGGCCGGCGATGGTGGAGTGGCTGACCAGCCAGGCGACAAAGGACTATCCGCACCTTGAAGGAGTGACTGCCAAGAAGATCTGCGAACTGGCGCAAGCGGGAGATCAGCTAGCTTGCCGATCCGTCGACAGGGAAGCCTACTATCTCGGGCTCGGGCTGGCCAATCTCATCACGCTTTTTGCGCCCGAAGCGATTGTGCTCGGTGGCAACGTGATGGGTAGTGCGCCTCTGTTTTGGGAAGGAATTCGAAAAGCAATTGCAACCAATTGCGGGCTCGTGCCTTTCGACAAGACGGAATTGAGGCTGGCTTCACTTGGTTCGGACGCGCCCCTGATCGGTGCCGCACAGGTATGGCATCACCGCTTTGCTCAAGACGAGAGGACAATATGATCGCCGACTTCTCCGTGATCGAAGGCCAGTACCTTCGGGATATTCTCAACCAACCTCAGGCGCTAAACGACACACTGGCTGGGTTGGAGAACTCCAAGGCTCTGGCGCATTTGGCGATCCGTCTCAACAAAGGCCAGTTCCAGAAGATCGTCCTCACCGGGATGGGTTCATCGTTTCACGCCCTGCATCCCCTTAACCTTGAATTGGTCGAGCAGGGCTTCACGGCCGTGATGGTGGAAACCTCCGAGCTGATTCACTACAAGGCTCAGCTTCTCGATCCTAAGACTCTTATCGTTGCAGTCTCGCAATCGGGGCAAAGCGCGGAAATGGTGCGCTTGATCGAACTGAACCGCAAGCGCGCCACTGTGATTGCGGTGACCAATACTCCCCGCAGCCCCCTGGCGGGAAACGCTGATGCTGCTCTTTTGACCTGTGCGGGGCAAGAATTCTCGGTTTCCTGCAAAACCTACGTCACGGCGCTCATGACACTGACGTGGCTGAGTGGAGTGTTGTGTGAACGTGACCTCAAACGTACCCGCAAGGAACTCACTCACGCCGCTCCGGCGGTGGCCGAGTATTTGTCCGCTTGGAGGGATCACGTCGGTGAACTGGCGCGCAAACTGACCGGAATTCGTCATTTGTTCATGGTCGGTCGGGGCCCATCACTGGCGGCGGTTGGCACCGGCGCTCTGATCGTCAAAGAATCAGACCATTTCCATGCCGAAGGTATGAGCAGCGCAGCGTTCCGGCATGGTCCATTGGAGATGCTAAGGGAAGAAATATTCGTGCTCGTTTTTGCGGGCGAAGAAAAGACGCGCGACCTGAACGTCCGTTTGTTCGAAGAGATTCGTGCGCAGGAAGGCCGCGCCGGACTGGTCGGGGAAGATTCGTCCTCAAACGCATTCCGGCTCCCAGACATGAGTGAAGGTCTTCGGTCAATTCTCGAAATTCTGCCCGTCCAAATGATTACTCTGGCGTTGGCGGCGCAAGCAGGGCGCGAGCCTGGACGATTTGAACTGGCAACCAAAGTGACCACCACCGAGTAAGGAGCTGGGCTTGCGCCCATTGATTGATGAAACGAAGCCGCCACATGATCGCGCTGGTGTTCCTGGTTTTCTTTGTAATGTCCTTGTTGACCAATATCCTTGGGCCTCTGGTTCCAGACATCATCAGCGACTTCCGTGTGAGCCTTGCCGCTGCCGCTGTTTTGCCTTTTTCGTTTTTCATCGCATACGGCGTCATGTCGATCCCCGCCGGTTTTTGGGTCGAGCGATTCACCGAGAAGCCCGTGATGATCGTTGCTTTTCTCGCCGGGACCATCGGCTCTCTTAGTTTTGCTCTATTGCCTTCCTATTCCGTTGCGGTCGTGTCTTTGTTTGTGATGGGCGCGGGAATGGCAACCCTGCAAACCGCCATCAACCCTCTGCTCCGCGTGGCGGGCGGAGAGGAGAACTTCGCCTTCAACTCGGCATTCGCACAGCTGATATTCGGCTCCGCGTCATTCCTCAGTCCACAGATTTACTCCTATCTGGTCGAAAATCTCGACAAGCCATCCGCCAGCAACCTGTTGTTACGCCTGCTGCGGAAACTTACACCCGTCGGTCTTCCCTGGGCTTCGATGTATTGGATCTTCGCGGTGTGCACACTTTTTATGGTCGTTGTCTTGTTTCTCAGCCAGTTTCCCAAAGTGCAGCATACCGGCGACGAAGCGGCAGGTACCGTTCAGATGTACCGCAGCCTTCTTCGCAAGCCGGCAGTCTGGCTGTTCTTTATCTGTGTGTTTGCCTACGTCGGTTCCGAGCAGGGAACGGCCGACTGGATTTCACAATTTCTTTCCCAGTATCACGGCTACGATCCGCATACCACCGGGGCAACCGCCGTCTCCTGGTTCTGGGGGCTCCTCACAGCGGGCTGCTTTATTGGAATGTTACTGCTGAAAGTGTTTGACAGCCGCCACGTGCTGATCGGGACCTCTATGGGAGCGCTGCTTTGTCTGACAGCCGCTCTATTCGGGCCGGCCCATGTGGCCATCGTGGCGTTTCCCGCGATCGGCCTGTTTGCCTCGGTGATGTGGCCCATCCTCGTCTCACTCGGGCTGAACTCTGTGTCGGAGCATCACGGGCCTTTCGCGGGGATTTTGAGCACGGGAATTGTGGGCGGCGCCGTGGTGCCGCTCATCATCGGACGCCTGGGCGACCACTTCGGGCTGCGCACCGGGTTGGCATTCCTGTACCTGACCTTCGGCTGTGTACTCAGCGTCGGTTTCTGGGCTAGACCCATTATCAGTAACGCAACCATCAGTCGGAAGAACGCTGCCGTTGGAACAATTGCTTAGATCAATTTCGGAGGAAATCAGAATGTCTGCCCTGCGTTGCACTAGAGTTTTAACTCTCCTATTTGTGATGACCGCCTGCGCTTTCGGGCAAAACCCGGCCGCACCGAAAGATTCCGGGCCGATCCCTTACCTGAAACTCAGCCCCCCCCGTCATGTGCTGTTGACCGCTCAGCCTTGGGAAGGGAATGAGTTCCCGCACACCATGAGCGTCCTTGAATTTAATCATGGCGGTTATCGCTACTGGGGCTGGTACGGGCTCAACGAGGGGCGGGGCATCGGGCTCGCCCGCAGCAACGACCTCAAAGAATGGACAAAGTATGAAGAGAATCCGCTTTGGACCAATGCCCGCTGGCCTACCGTGCTGGCGAAAGCCGATCCCAAGCACCCCGATGTCCTGTATTTTGCGATTACGCGGGATTACGACACCTCCAGCAGCCACATCGTGTTAGCCGCCTCGACTGACGGCATCCATCTAACCGAGGAGAAAGTGCTGGTTGCGGGCGTTCCCAATCAACGCAACCAGAATCCCAACCTGTTCCAGGATCCCCGCACCGGACGCTTTTATCTGACTTTCTATCGCGGCAATGACCACGATTTTTTCGAGATCATCAGCAAGAGCGCCGCGTCCGTCGTGGAGCTCGACAAGGCTCCGGAGAAGATTCTGCTGAAAGACACGAACACCATCGCAGCGCCTACCTTGCTTTACGTCGAGAACGCAAAGAATGCAAAAGGCGCGAAGTCGGGCATCTACTATCTGGCCACCGAAATTTACCCGCACCGCTACACGACCGATCCTGAAGGGGAGTGGCTGGTCAAGATATTCGCGGCGGATTCCCCGGACGGCGACTTCCAATCCGTCCAGGAAAATCCAATTATGAGTGAACAGCGAGCCTGCCTTTTCCAGCACATTTTCAATAATCGCTTCTATGGGTTCGACTGCCACTTGGACTCGCCCAAAGATAATCACTGGATTCTGGAGGAAACGGAGGCACCCCTGCCGTAGGCCGGATTTGCTGCGCGTCTGAATCGGTTGACCGGATGAAGACGCGCAGCCTCGTTTAAAGGATTTACGCCAGGCGCATCCTCGGGCTTCCAATTCAGAGGCGAGAGGCTGGTGAGCAGGACGGCAAACTGCGCCGCTCAGGAATCTATTTCGCGGCCTTGACTGCGCCGGACATTTCCAATTCCACACTTACCACTGGCTTCACTTTCAATAGGAAATTGCTCGGGTCTTTGATCCCCCACTTCACATACGGCACTTCGAATCTGCCGGTTCCCCTCCAGCGATCTCCCGTCAACTCGGCGTGAACCAGCGCGGTGAGGTCATGGTCCGCGCCATGAATGGAAAAAACACCGCCTAGCTTTACGTCTGATGCCCCGGACTGGCCTACTTTGCCCTCCACTTGAGTCGGCCGGAAGACCACGTCGGGATATTTTGCCGTTTCCAGAATCTCCTTGTGCATGCGCGCGTCGCGTGAGCTATTCCCACTTACACCGCTCGGTGCGAAGACCACGATCTCTCCGCCGGCTTTCCCGGTTTCCGGATCGAAATGCAGGGTTCCGCTCTTCAGGGCGAACGTGCCGTGTACCGTGTGCAACATGCTGTCCACTGTCCAATGCACTCTTGATTGTGAGGGGTCGAGGGTCAGGACAATTTCGGAGACGGCCGCTGGAGCCGCTTGCTGAGGCAGAGGCGCCGCGGCCGGGAGAAACAAGGCTAAGCCGAGGACTGCCAGTGCTCCAATAGTTAGAGATCTCCCCCGTAAAACCCTCATGTTTTTCCTTTTTCTTCCTTAGATATTGACCGCGCGGCGCGCCATTCCCAACGCTTCGGTCCAGAATGCTGGCGACGTCTGTGCCATTTCAACCACGTCACGAATCCCCTCTACGAATTTATCCAGTTGCTCCGAAGTCACCATCAGGGGTGGCGCGGCTTTCAGGACCATGAAGTTGTTTCCGCAGATTTGTGTGAGAATTCCTTTCTCACGGAACATTCGCATGACCACAATCTGCCCGAACATAGCGGGATGGATTCTGTAAAACGTCTCATACAATGCGCGGAATGCCAGTTTCTTCGGCGGAACGAATTCGATTCCGTTCAACAGACCCATACCACGCACTTCGTTCACCATGTCGAAGCCCGCCAGTTCGCGGCGCAGCTTCGCGCGAAACTCTTCGCCAAGACGCAGCGCGCGCGGGCCCAGTTGTTCGCGTTGCAGAACATCCAGCGTGGCCAGCCCTGCTCTCATCGACAGACTGTTTTCGCCGAACGTGGAGGCGTGGACGATGGAACGCTTCAGCGAAGAATAAACCGCGTGGTAAATCTTGTTTGTCATCAGGACCGCGCTCACGGGCATTAAGCCGCCGCTGAGCGCCTTGGCCAGCACTACCATATCGGGTTGCACATCAAATTGGTGCGCCGCCAAAAAAGTTCCGGTGCGATACATTCCTGTCTGTACTTCATCCAGTACGAAAAGCGTTCCAGTCCGCCGGCACAATTCTTGTGCTTGCTGCAAGTACTCGCGCGCGGGCACGTGAATCCCAGCTTCCGCCTGAAGGGGCTCGACGACAAACGCGGCTTGGTGTTTGCTTGCAACCGCGCTCTCTAAAGCCGCAATGTCGCCGAACGGCACTCCCTGGGTATCCGGCAACAGCGGACCGAACCCCTCTCGCCAAAATGCGTCGTTCATCAGCGAGAGCGCACCGGTTGTCAGTCCATGAAAACTGCTTTTCGCATAAACAATACCTGCGCGGCCGGTCGTGGCTCGCGCAAACTTGATCGCCGCCTCCACGCCCTCGCTGCCACTGCTGCCAAAGCAGACTTTTTTCAATTCCCCGCCAGCCAACTCACACAAGCGCCGCGCCAGTTCACCGGCGATCTCTGGCACATGGCTTTGCAGCATCGCCGGACCACACCGATCCATTTCATCCTTCAACGCCTGAATGATGTAGGGATGGTTGTGCCCCGTGTTGTGCACGCAGTAGCCTGACAAAAAGTCCAGGACGCGACGGCCGTCTTTCGTGAACAACTCAGAGCCGAGACAGCGCTCGTACTCGACGTTCATGCCCAGGAGGTTGAGCAGTGTGACCCACTGCGGGTTCACGTAGTCCTGGTAATTGGAGGTGGTGGCCGTCGACAGGCCAGGGGGAACAATCGTTGCACTGTTGGTTGTCATGCTGATCTAACTGGGATGCGCGCCTCTTCCTCTGGGGATGCCCTATTCCGCTGAATTACCGGTTAACCGCAGTGTAATTCACGTTAGCCGATCCTACGCACAGGAGGCAAAACGGTTGTACAATGCTCGGCGTTTTCGAAATCAAAAAGGAAATCCGTGAAGAATTCCTTTCTCCTCACGAAGTGGTACCTGGACTGCGTCGCAGAGAGTGGCGATGCAGTGATCTTGTATGTGGCCGATTTGCGCTGGAACGCACTCACGGTCCACTATGGAAGCTTACTCACGGTCCTCGGCGGCAGGATTGGTTCTACTTCTTCCCTCCGCGGCGGTGCGGTCCCCGAGGTTCAGGACAGAAAGATAGCAGTTAGCGTGCCTCACCTAGGTGTCGAAGGCACGTGGCAAGCGTTGAGATCACCCATCCAAAGAACAGTCTTTGAAAGTGAGCACGGTTCGGTCGAGTGGCACTGTTTGCAGCCGATGTCTCAGGTCGACCTGCTTTTTCGAGGAACAACCAGGATTACAGGTCGCGGGTACGCGGAATGCTTGACCCTTTCCGTTCTTCCATGGAAATTGCCCATGAACGAGCTGCACTGGGGCCGATTTCTTTCCGACCAGGATGCTCTTGTCTGGATTGATTGGCGGGGTCCGCACCGACAGCGCGTCGTCTTCCACAACAGCAAGGAATGTCAGGTCAAGTCCATCACAGAGTCGGAAATTGTGTTTGCTGATTCAGACGCGCGGCTGGAACTCGATTGTGGACTGGTTCTGCGTCAGGGTCGGCTGGGGGATACCGTATTTCCCAGCATCTTTCGTCTTGCTCGGTTACTTCCCCGAAGCATGCTGTCAGTGAATGAATGCAAGTGGCGGAGCCGAGGAGTGATGCACTCCTCGGGTACCGAGAGTTCGGGTTATGCGATCCACGAGGTCGTGAAGTGGACAGACTGAGAAAGCTCGCCGTGGCGAAACTGCTCTACGGTTTTCTCTTCGTGGGCCTCCTGCCACTTCTGCTAGTGATCTGGGCGGCCAAAACCAGGGATGTTGTCGCGTTACCGACAGTGCACTCTTTGTCTTGGGGACTGGTTGCGGCCGGAGTTGGGCTGTTGTTGATGGCTTTGGGAACAGCGTCGCTGTGGTGGCTTGGCGGCGGACTACCGATGAATGCGTTTCCTCCTCCGCGCTATGTTTCCGGCGGAATCTACCACGTGTTATCCCACCCGATCTATGTAGGGTTCGCGTCTGTGTGCGTGGGAGTCGCGATCGCCGTGGGGACGGCCAGCGGGTTATGGCTTGTGTCGACGACCGTGATCCTGGCTAGTGCGGCGCTGGTTCTAGGATATGAACTCCCCGACATGCAAGTACGCTTCGGCGATGCACTTCTAGAACAACGTCTGCTGCCGCCGGATGATCAATCTCAGCCGACCCCTCTGGAGCGGGCTCGTTGCTACCTGACGGTGCTGTTGCCTTGGTTCGTTCTTTATGAGGCTGTGATCGCACTTGGAATTCCGGCGGACGCGAAGGTAGCCTATCTCCCGTTTGAATCGCGCCTGCGGATATGGCCATGGACTGAAACGCTTTATGGCAGTGTCTACATAGTAGTGGTGCTTGCCCCGCTGATGGCACGGACGCGGCATGCTCTTCGCTGGTTCTCAAGTCGAGCCTTGCTCTCGATGGTGATCGTCTTCCCCCTATACCTTGCAGTGCCGCTGATCGCTCCGCCGCGCCCGTTCGTATCGAGCGGAGCGTTGGGAGCCTTGTTGAATCTCGACCGCTCCCACGACATTGCCGCCGCAGCGTTCCCTTCCTACCACGTCATATGGGCCTTCCTGGCCGCCGGGGTCATGGGCCGAAACCTTTGGCAAAGGCGGGTGTGGCAGCTCTGGGCAGTTTTGGTTGCGGCGAGCTGCGTGACTACAGGAATGCATGCCCTGATGGATGTTCTCGCCGGTTTTCTCGTCGTCTGGGTAGTCGTGCGGATGGAGCGGGTCTGGTCATTCCTACTCAATTCATCGGAGGCCATTGCGAACTCCTGGCGGGAGTGGCGAATAGGACCAGTGCGGGTCATAAACCACGGAGCCTACGCTGCTGCCGGAGTGTTCCTCGGAATCTGGATTCTCGACACGCTGCTGGGACCGGGCAAGAGCGTGATTCCGGTCGCCATCTTCTTGGGGGGAACAATCGGAGCCGCACTCTGGGCACAATTCATTGAAGGCTCGCCAGCTCTGTTGCGGCCATTGGGATTCTATGGAGGAGTGATCGGTACTTCGGTCGGTGGAGTGGCCGCCGCGTGGTTGTCTGGCGCCAGTATCTGGCGGGTGCTGAGCGCGTTGGTAGTCGCTGCTCCGTGGATTCAAGGGATTGGGCGGCTGCGGTGCCTGGTTCAGGGATGCTGTCACGGGCGGCCAGCGAGCGAGCACTTGGGCATCCGCTATGAGCATCCTCGTTCTCGGGTCTGCCGAATGGCTTCTCTACGGGGCGTTCCGATTCACCCCACGCCGTTGTACTCGCTGCTCTGGAACGTCGCCGTCGCTCTATACCATTTTCACATAT
>PKUV01000187.1 GCA_003131315.1 Acidobacteriaceae bacterium | reverse complement strand
TGAGGCTGAAGTTCGGACTCCCACCCGAGCAACCCGGGAAGCTGAAGGTACCGATCGCAGTGCTCCAGTTAAATCCACCGTTGGTCTTCTGGTATTCCTCGGTGAACCAGAAGGTGCAGTCATCGGTTGGATCGACGGTCACCGAACTGTAGTCGCCCCAGCGACTGTAGCCGCTGCTCTGCGACCCGGCACCCGCCTTCAGCACAACTTCGGATTCCAGAGTACCCGCCGCGTCGGTCGGTACGCGACCGGCATAGACAATCGAAGGATACTGGCCCGTTGCTTTGCCGGATCGGCTAAACCCAACTGCGATGTCCTGGTTCGAATCCATCGCAATCGCCGGCATCCAGCGATACTGCGAGTCCGGCGCAAAGGTTCCGGATTGGAACACAGTTGGAGACGTCTCAGGATTGTGGATTTCATACCACCGCGCGCCGCCACTGCTGCCGGCTACGATCGAGTGGCTGGTTAGCAGCGTCGTGTGATCGCCGAAATTGCGGTACACCAGACGGTACATCAGCCGGTCTCCCAGGGACTCCAGCAAGTCGCTGCCTGCCGTGGGCTGTGGCACGCACTGGCTGCGGTACTGGGTATTGCACAGCGGCGTGAAAGCGGCAACCGGAATCAAAGTCGGGCCGGTGAAGGTTGAATTTTTCGGGGTAGTGAAATCAACGTGGAACTTGAACAGGTCCAGGTTGGCGCTGCCCGAGGGATCCAACTCCATCACGAAGTTGGGAGTTCCCGCCGCTGGAGGCGTGGCCCCGTCCAGGTCGGAAGGCAACATTCCATACTGGTTCGCATTCTGCTGGAAGCACTGAATGGTAGCAGCAGAGCCAGCGAGCATCTTGGTACGGTCCGCCGCGCAGACGTTCGCGCCGACAAAAGCGGTCCCCGAGAGATTGAAATTGTTGAATGTGAAGTAGTAAGCATCCGGCCATACGCCCATCTTCGGGTAGTCCGGGAAATCGTTGAACGGAAACGCATATCGATTGTAAGCGCCGGTTGCGTCGGCAGTCTTGGATACGGCGACGCATTCGTAATCCGAGCCCAAGCCGTTGATGGCAAACTGGGCAACGACCCAGCGCTGAGCGGCCGCGTCAAATCTTACGATTGGGTCGCCGCTGTTGTCGGTCTGACAAGATCCACCGAATCCCGACCAGAATGAATTTCCGGAGAGCGGACCCAATACCGTGTTCCCGCTCTTGTCCCAAACTTCGTAGGTGAGGTTGATGTATTGGACATATTGCGTCGTGCCCGGTGCACCGTCGTTGTCCGGGGGCATGCAGTTACAGAAAAAGCTGCTGCCATAGCCAATACCGTCGAATTCCAGGCTGAAGTTCGGGGTCTGCAAGCTCGGAGAATTCTCTGCCGTCTGCAGCACCCGGTCCTTCTGAACCTGGTTGCTCCAATTGTGGTTGGGATTGACGTTGTTCTCGATCTCGTGCTCGGAAGGCGTGCCGAATTCGGGAAGCAGCGGTGCGATTTCGCGAAGTAGCGGTCCGGTGTCGTGTTTAAATTCCTTGATGACGATTGGTCCCTTAGTCACCGTTCTGGATTGTTGAGCGAACGTCGGCAGTGTCAGACAGAGAATCGTCAGGAACGCCGCTACTGCTATGCGTTTGGTCGTCAATTTTTCCTCCTTCATTTCTTTTCCCCTACCATTTCAGATGGGTCGTAAACGCCTTCAAACTCCAACGTCAAAACATCATCGGCTTCGAGCTTTCCTCCGTAGCTGCCGCCGCCTTTGATCCCTTTGAACTTCCCGGTACCACGCATGAGACTCCAGCGCCCTTTGGCGGTCGCTGGACCCTTTTCCGCCAACACCTGGCCCATGGTTTGCATCGTCACCTTTTCGCCGTTGTCGAAGGTGTCCACTTCAAAACCATGGGCATGCAGCGTGCCTTCCATTTTCTCGGGGAACTCGATGGCCACTCCGTCCTTGCTCTTCGCGCCCATGATCACCAGCGGCTCCGTCCAAGTGCACTTGCGTTTTGCCAGCAGCAGAGCGTGCCCGGGACGATCTGGCACTTCGATCGAGTATGCCGGGTCGGGTTTGTCACACCGAACTTTGCCTTCGACCTTGACAAAATTGGCGCCTCCACTGGCTTCCGCTTTCTTTGACTCTTTTTCTTTGCCTTTATCTTTGCCCTGAGCGGTCACCAAAACAGAAAGTGCAAACAGGAATAACAAGAGATAGGGGAGGTGGGGGCGGGGCCGGAACTTCCTCACATCAAACATTCGCTAATTCAACCTCTCTGCGTCGATTCAACAACTGCAGTGTTTGCTTTTGTTCCAAGAAGTGCCAACGGGTACCGCTGCCGGTCAAAACCCGCTGGGGCGTGGGCGGGACTTGCGGGAGTTACTAGCGCCAGTAGTTTATACATCGGTTTTCAGGAAAAGGCAACGCAAAATCGGCATGCAGCGCGGTTTGCAGCAATGTTGAATTTGTTCGCACATTGGGACAAAAATCCGGGTGCCCCACTCATCGCGTATTTTGCGATGAGTGGGAGCCCGCTCACATTGTGGGGATGCCGAAGCGAGCGTTTTCTCACGCGGGCCGAAGCAAGAAACCCCTGAAACAGACGAGTAGGGAGATTTACGTTCGATCAGTCCATCGTCAGTCCAGTATTGGAGGCGCTTGCCACGGACCGCGCTCCTTTTCGAGTTTCGCGGCGACCGCCAGCACGACTTCTTCTTGCCATGGCCGTCCGACAATCTGCACGCCGATCGGCAGACCCTGTTCCGAATGGCCCATCGGAACAACGGCGGCCGGAAAACCCAAGAGGTTAAACCACTCGCAATAGCTCCAGGCGTCGAGATACTTCACCGTCTTCCCTTCCACCTGCCACTCACGTTCGCCATGACGAAAAGCGGGGATGGAGGCGGTAGGGCAAATCAGCACGGGATATTTCCGCATCTGCAGGAGAATCTTCTCGCGCACCTCATCGCGTCCCAGCCAGGCCGCAAGCAGCGACTCGCCGGTGTGCGCGGGCACGGCGTTAGTCCAGGATTGGAACTCGCGCAGAATCGGGCTCAGTTCGGACTCGCGGCCGCGCAACATGGGTCCGAGAATCATCCCTCCGGCCGTGCCGAAGAATTCCCACCACAGCTGGCGCGCTTCTTCGAGCCCTTCAGGACGAAATGGCTCGACATGAAATCCGCAGCTCAACAAGAGCGACGCTGCACGCCTCACCGCCGACCTCGTTTCTTTCGTGACTGGAGTTCGGCCATCGTCTTCGAAGAACCCGATGGAGACGGCGCGGACTGTCGTTTCATGAATCTCACGCACCTCGACTGGCGCGGCGCAAGGATCGCCGTCACGAAGATCGCCGTCGTCCCAACCCGCCATCACTTCAAACAGGGTGCGCACGTCTTCTATAGTGCGCGCCATTGGCCCGACCACTCCGATCAGGGCAAAGGGGCCGCCAGATTTCGGGAAGTGCCCGGTCGAAGGAATGCGTCCGGGAGTGGGCTTCAATCCGCAGATGCCGCAGAAGTGCGCCGGTTCGCGGATCGACCCGCCGCCGTCGCTGCCCACGCCGCCCGCGGAAAGTCCCGCGGCGATGGCAGCGGCCTCTCCGCCGCTGGATCCGCCTGCGGTGCGGCTCAGATCCCATGGATTGTTGGTGCGGCCATAAAGAAGATTGTCGGTCTCCCAAGCCATCAGCAATTCGGGCGCGTTAGTAACGCCGAGGATCACGGCCCCAGCCCCGCGCAGACGCGCAACCAGAGGCGCATCCTCAGCGGCGATGTGTCCGGCGCGCAAACGCGTGCCCGCTTCACAGCGATGTCCAGCAACATCAATCGCAGACTTGATGGAAACAGGGACACCATGCAGCGGCCCGAGGTCGTCTCCGCGCAGAATCGCTTTCTCCGCGTCACGCGCCTGGGCAAGTACAGCTTCCGGCTTGTAATCGACGAACGCGTTCAGCTTGGGATTCAGGCGTTCGATGCGATCGAGGTGAGCGCGCGCCACGTCCACCGGCGAAACCGCTTTTCGGCGGATCTGCGCCGCGATTTCCCACGCAGAAAAAAGAAGAGGGCTTGACGTCATGAAGTGTGGAGAACGACGCAACGAAATTCAGGATATCAGCGAAAGGCGGTGGCGGCCTTGGTCGCCGATTAATTTTTCGAGCAGCGAGTGTCGAAGCGAACGTAGGGACAGCCCAAACTTACGTCGCGAATTCACGGGACGCGACACTGGCGTTCCGGTTGTTTTCCAGTAGAGTAAGAAGTCACATCATCAGTGACGAGGAACAGCCTTAGCGTGAAGATCTTGTTAGCAGCGTGTCTTTTCTTTCTGACGGTCCCAGTCTGGGCGCGATCGCACAGCCATCCTGCCAGGCAGGAAAATCCCTCAGACCCAGGTTACGTGTTTGCGCTGACGGCCGCTAACCATTTCCTGCACGCGTGGCAAACGGGAGATCTCGAATCCGGCATGGTCCTGCTCAGCGATAGCGTCCGCCACACTCAGAACGCCGACAAACTGGAACTGTTTTTTTCGAACGCGACGGACCGGGCCTTCGAGATCACGCGCGGTCATGGACATCACGGGCTTTACAGTTTCCCGATCGTGCTGGTCACGCTTCGACGATCCCAGGTCACGCGCAGATTTTCTGAAATAACCCTGGTCGAGACTGGAAAGAACGACTGGGCGGTAGATAAACTTCCGTAGGAGCGGTTAGAGAGAGCATTTTTTATTGCAGGAGTTCGCATTTATGAAGCGTATCCACAAGATTGCCATCCTCGGCGCGGGCACAATGGGCACCCGCATCGCGGCACATTTCGCCAACGCGGGAGTGCCTTCGTTGCTGCTGGACATCGTTCCGCCAGACGTTCCACCAAACGCGCCGCCCGCCGCGGACGGGCCCGCGCGTAACCGCATCGCGGCTGCCGGACTCGACGGGGCCAGGAAATCGAAGCCCGCGGCGTTTTTCGAAACGTCGCTTTCGCGGCTGGTCACCGTGGGAAATTTCGACGACGACCTGAAACGGTTGGCCGAGGTGGACTGGATTATCGAGGCTATCGTCGAGAACCTCGAAATCAAGCGGACGCTATTGAAGAAGGTGGAGTCCATCCGCAAGCCGGGCACGATCGTCACCACCAACACCAGCGGACTTCCAGTGGCGAAAATCGCCGAGGGGTTTTCCGAGGACTTCCGGCGCTCGTGGTTCGGCACGCACTTCTTTAATCCGCCGCGCTATATGCGGCTTCTTGAACTGATCCCGACACCTGAAGCGGACCGCGCGCTGATCGAGGCGGTCACGCACTTCTGCGACGCGCAACTGGGCAAGGGCGTCGTGCTGGCGAAAGATACTCCCAATTTCATCGGCAATCGCATCGGCACATTTTCCGTGCTCAACGTGATGCGGCTCATGCAGGAAATGGACCTGAGCATCGAAGAGATCGACGCGCTCACCGGCCAGGCCGTGGGCTGGCCGCGCTCGGCCACGTTCCGGACGATCGATCTGGTGGGCCTCGACATCCTCGGGCACGTGGTCACGAACATGACCGAGAACGTGCGCGACGAACGCAGCGAATTGCAGATTCCCGCTTTCTTCCGCCAGATGCTCGAACGCAAGTGGCTGGGCGACAAGACCAAGGGCGGCTTCTACAAGAAGCTCAAAAGCAGCGAAGGCAAAGATGACGAGCGCATGGCGCTCGACTGGAAAACGCTGGAATACCATCCGCGCCAGAAGCCGAAATTCGCGGCACTCGATATGGCGAAAAACGTCGAAGAAACAGGAGCGCGCGTTCGAATGTTGCTCGGCCTCGATGGGGGCGCACCGCAAAAGCCCGATAAGGCAGCCAATTTCCTGCGGACGGCGCTCTCCGACTTGTGGACGTATTCCGCCAATCGCGTTCCCGAAATTTCCGACTCGGTAGTTGAGATCGATCGCGCCATGCGCCTCGGCTTCAACTGGGAACTCGGTCCCTTCGAACTCTGGGACGCGGCCGGCGTGGAAGCAACCGTAGCCCGCATGAAGAAAGAAGGCCGTCCGGTCGCGGCCAACGTGGAAAAACTGCTAGCCTCCGGAAAAAATTCCTGGTACGCGGACGATCCGAAGACTCCATCGGGCCGCAAGTACTGGGATCTGGCAACTGGCAACTGGCAACTGGTCGCTGTTCCTGCGGGAGTCTGGTCGGTTGAGGTCGCCAAGAAGTCCAACGGCGTGGTCAAGAAAAATTCCGGCGCCTCGCTGGTTGACCTGGGCGATGGTGTGGGCTGCATCCAGTTCCACTCCAAGATGAACGCCCTCGGCGCCGACATTATTTCGCTGATCCTCCAGACTCTGAAGCCGGGAGGACCGGGCGATGGCTTCGACTCCTTCGTCATCACTAACGACGCGCAGAATTTCTCCGTCGGCGCAAACCTGATGCTGCTGCTCATGTCAGTCCAGGAAGAAGAGTGGGACGACGTTGACCTCGCCATACGTCAGTTTCAGGGCATGACGCAGGCCATCAAATTTTCCCCCAAGCCGGTAGTGAGCGCGCCCTTCGGACTCACACTGGGCGGCGG
Organism: Acidobacteriaceae bacterium; assembly: GCA_003131315.1. Lineage (GTDB taxonomy): Bacteria > Acidobacteriota > Terriglobia > Terriglobales > Acidobacteriaceae > Acidiflorens. The sequence goes on along the minus strand of PKUV01000187.1, from coordinate 4,119 downwards.
TTGCGAAATCTCGCTGCACGCCTCCGCCCGCCAGCCGCACGCCGAGCTCTACATGGGCTTGGTCGAGGTCGGAGTCGGCCTGCTTCCCGGCGGCGGCGGCTGCAAGGAAATGCTGCTGCGGGCGGTGGACAGTGCCGCGTCGATTCGTCCCGATGCCCGCGGCGAATCGGTCGAACTGCTGGAGGCAATGAAAAAAGTTTTCGAAACCATCGCCACGGCGAAAGTCGCTACCTCGGCGCATGAAGCCCGCGGACTTGGATTCCTGTCGAGCTCCGACCGGATCACCATGAATCGCGAGCGCGTTCTCTCCGACGCCAAAGCGCGCGCGCTCGAACTCGTACGTGCGGGCTATGAGCCTCCGGTGATGCGCACGGACATTCCCGCTCCGGGTGAGAACATCCTCGCCGCTCTCAAAATGGGCGTCCACCTGATGCGGCAGGGCGAGTTCATCAGCGATCACGAGCAGAAGTTGGGCACGAAGATCGCCGAAGTACTCTGCGGTGGCAACATCACGCCCGGCACCCCGGTCAGTGAACAGTACCTGCTCGACTTGGAGCGCGAGGCCTTCAAGTCCCTGTGCGGCGAAAAGAAGACGCAGGAGAGAATTCAGTTCACGCTGAAGACGGGTAAGACGCTGAGGAATTAGGCTTTAATACATAGCTATAACATAGTCATCATACGTATTGACATTACGTCATATATTACGTAATATGGCCGTTGCGAGGTTACGTTTATGGCGTATGTGGAGCCAGCCACAGTTTGGGCCCCGAAAGCATCGATTCGCTCTGTCGAGATTCTCTACAACTCGGGACCGGGAGGCTGGTCCGTTGCGAGCATCGACTGGGAGGGCTCGGAGGCCATCGGAATTCGGTGGAACGGCAAAGAAGGATCGGGTATTGGAAACCCGCAGTCGCGCGGCAACGCGACTTGGTTCATCCTTCCCGACGAACTGAAAGAAGTGATCCTAAGCAGGGTTGACGATCTCGCGATGAGTGGCCCCGGTGGATTGATCGAGGGATACTCAGCGATGGCAAGGGATGCGGCGCGCGAGCGCGAAGCGGAGGAGTGGTCAGAGGGGCTGATCGACGATGCATCCGCGCAGGGGTGAGGTGTGGTGGGTGTCCTTCGATCCCTCAGTGGGAGGAGAAATTCGCAAGACTCGCCCCGCTCTGGTTCTCAGTAACAACGCCGCGAATGCCGCTTTGAACCGGGTGATTGTCGTCCCGCTTACCAGTCAAACGGCGAAGCTTTACCCCGGCGAGGCAATGGTCGCGCTCAACGGCGAGCAACGCAAGGCGATGGCCGACCAAATCGTGACCGTTTCCAAACAAAGACTCCGCGATAAGCTGGGAAGTCTTTCCCCCGCCGATATGGCAGCCGTGGAAAAAGCCGTGCTTCTTCAGTTAGGCATTCGCCGTTGAGCAGTATGCGACTTACTTTGAAAGCGCCCGGTCCAGCGAGAACGCGCCGGCCCCTCGCAACAACAGTGCTGCGGCCGTGGCGAGCGCCAGCAGATGGTATTCGATTCCCTCGCCCTTCTGGGTGCCCATCCAGTTCATGAAGAAGCCGTTCTGCAGGTGAACCATGAAGATTGCCCCGATCATCAGGCCGGCAATTCCGAGCGAAGCGATGCGAGTCAGCAAACCTACCAAGAGCCCCAGACCGCCAAAGAATTGAGCGCAGATGATCAGAAACGCAACAGGAGCGGGCATCCCCGTGTGCGTAAAGGCTCCCATGGTGTCATGAAAACCAAAGCCTCCAAACCAGCCCAGCATTCTTTGCGCCCCATGAGCGAAGAACACCACTCCCAGAACCACTCGCAAGATGGTAAAGCTCACGTCGTTGCTTGTACCCATCAGCCGCTTCAGCATTGCTTCCTCCTGGCAGGATCTATCGTCGCGCGATTGTCGTTATAACGACATTTTAGTTCGATTCCCCTCCCCGGCACAAGGATTCATTTTCCCCGGCGGCGTAACTCACCAGCCGACCTTCCCGAGAAAATAAGCCGCGTCCCGGATGCGGGGTATAATCTTGAACTAGACTCCGCGAAGGATGGTACAGACGAAAATGTCCGCAGGCAATGGTACAAACGGCGCTAACGGCAGTGGTTTGGATGCGGTTCTCAAACCGCGGGCAGAATGGCTGGCGAAGCGGAAAGCCGAAAACAAAGACGGCAACTTCTCGCAGATGCATTACGCGCGCCAGGGCGTGATCACCGGCGAGATGCAATACATCGCTCACCGCGAAAAGATCACGCCGGAATTGGTGCGCGATGAAGTCGCTCGCGGCCGCATGATCATCCCGGCGAACATCCACCATCCAGAACTGGAGCCGATGGCGATCGGCGTGGCGTCGCTCTGCAAGATCAACGCCAACATCGGGAATTCGGCCGTTACTTCGAACGTTGAAGAAGAGCTCAAAAAGCTGCACACCGCCGTTCACTATGGCGCCGACACAGTGATGGATCTCTCGACCGGCGGCGATATTCATCAGATTCGCGAAGCCATCGTGAGGCATTCGCCGGTCCCGATCGGAACCGTGCCGATTTATGAAGCAATCTCGCGCGTCAAGCGCGTCGAGGATCTCACCGCGAGCGTGATGCTCGAGGTGATCGAAGAGCAGGCGCAACAGGGCGTGGATTACATGACCATTCACGCGGGCGTGCTCATTCAATATGTGCCGATGGTTTCGAAGCGCATCACGGGTATCGTGAGCCGCGGAGGCGCGATCCTTGCGCAGTGGATGACTCACCACCACAAGCAGAACTTCCTCTACGAATGCTTCGAGGACATCTGCAAGATTTTTGCGAAGTACGACGTAAGCTTCTCGCTCGGCGACGGCCTGCGTCCCGGCTGCCTGGCCGACGCAAGCGATGAAGCCCAGTTCGCCGAACTAAAAACCCTGGGCGAACTGGCCCGAATTGCCTGGAAGCACGACGTGCAGGTCATGATCGAAGGCCCCGGCCACGTGCCCATGCACAAGATCAAAGAGCAGGTCGATCTCGAGAACGAGTGGTGCGACGAAGCGCCGTTCTACACGCTCGGCCCGCTCGTCACCGACATCGCTCCCGGCTACGACCACATCACGTCCGCCATTGGAGCGGCGATGATCGGCTGGTATGGCGCGTCAATGCTCTGCTACGTCACGCCGAAAGAACATCTAGGCCTGCCGAATGAAAAAGATGTGAAGGACGGAATCATCGCCTACAAGATCGCGGCCCACGCCGCCGACGTGGCCCGCCAGCGTCCCGGTGCGCGCGACCGCGACGACGCCCTGAGCTATGCTCGCTACAAATTCGATTGGGAAAAGCAGTTTGAACTTTCACTCGATCCCGAGACAGCGCGCTCCATGCACGACGAAACCCTGCCCGAGGAGGGATACAAGACGGCAGCTTTCTGCTCCATGTGCGGCCCGAAGTTTTGCTCGATGAATTACTCCAGCAAGGTGGACGAATACAACAAGCAGGTTCACGGGCTGGAGAAGAAAGACTACTCGGAGTTAGTGGAGAAGCTGGTTACGATCAAGTAACTCTCGTAGGGACAGCGAAACGCTGGGGCGGGCGCTGGCTTGCCCCACCAACGGTCTTCCAGGCACGATCATTTGAGGTACCCCCCACCCCCCCCTATTTTTTGATCTATTAGAATCAGAGGCTTAGCGCCAAAATATTGGGAAATAAGGACTTATATGCAAAATATTCAGGAATAAGGACTTAGCGGCGAAGAAGCTTGTTATGGCCCGAATTGGGAGCGGGTGAAGACTCGCTCAGGTGTTATCTAGGTTGTCAAGGAGCGCTGACAATGGCTTCTGTGCGGCATTGAGGTACGTCTCTGGAGACGGACACACTTCTGCTTTGGCCGATCAATCTTCATTTTCGGGCATGACGAGTGGGATGTCTGTGATAGTGGTCACTGGCTGGATGTGATGAAAAATGGGTGGCCGACAAAGAATTCGCCCCATGCAGCTTCCGCGGCTAGTTCCTGGGCGAGGCAGGTCTGGTAAGAGTGAATGAGTGGGAAGTGCTTAAGATGAAGATCCGACCTCCGGCCGCGTAAGGCGGAGTCGAATGGTGTCGGCGGTTCGGCAGGCCACTTCTCGAAAAGCGCGAGAAGTGGCGCACCC
>PKUV01000185.1 GCA_003131315.1 Acidobacteriaceae bacterium | reverse complement strand
ATATGTGAAAATGGTATAGCGGCATGTCACGATGCTCTTGAAAAGCTGGCGAAGGAATCTTTAAGTGCGCATAGTAAGCCGGATCAGAACGCCTTTGCAAAGATTCTTGAGGGTATTGGCCCGCCCGAAAAGGTTCAAGAGGTCGCCCTACTCCTACGCCAATGCGCAGACTTGTTGCATCTCGGTAGGCACGAACACAAACCGACGGTTGAGGTTGACCACCGTGATGCCGAACTTGGAATTCTTCTGACCCATGCTTGTATTGCTTACCTGTCAAGAACAAACGCGATCGGCAAAGAATCACGGCAGGCCGGCAGGCCTCGGTAAAGAACCGAATGACAAGCGGGCAGGACAAGCAATCAGGGCGGCTTTCCGCGCCGGGCTACTACTCGATCCCCAGCTCTTTCGCCAGCGCCTTCCACTTGCCATCCACCAGCGCGCGCGTCTTCGCGTCCATCACGATCTCATCCGGCCAGGGACGGCCGAAGCCCTCGGTCGACCACTTGCGCGTGGCGTCGATGCCCATCTTTGAGCCGTAGTCGGGCAGGCGCGAGGCATGGTCGAGAGAATCGACTGGCCCCATCGTGAACTGGATGTCGCGTTCGGGATCGATATTGTTCAGCACTTTCAAGGTAACGTCGGCCACGTCCTGCACGTCCACGTCTTCATCGACCACGATGATGCACTTGGTGAACATCGCCTGCCCCAGCGACCAGATCGCGTTCATCACCTTGCGCGCCTGTCCGGGATACGACTTGCGGATGGAAACGATCATCAGGTTGTGGAACACGCCTTCGATGGGCAGGTTGATGTCCACCAGTTCAGGGATGGTCAGCTTCATCAGCGGCAAAAAGATGCGCTCGACCGCCTTGCCCATCCAGGCGTCTTCTTGCGGCGGCTTGCCGACGATGGTCGCGGCGTAGATCGGGTCTTTGCGGTGCGTGATGCAGGTAACGTGGAACACTGGGTACTCGTCTTCAAGCGAGTAGAAACCGGTGTGATCGCCGAAGGGGCCCTCGGTGCGGAGTTCGTCTAGATTGACGTAGCCTTCGAGCACGATCTCGGCATTGGCCGGAACTTCCAGATCGACGGTCTCGCACTTCACCAGTTCGACGGGCTTCTGCCGTAGAAATCCGGCGATGATGAATTCTTCGACATCCGGCGGCGCGGGCACAATGGCGCAAAAAGTCAAAGCCGGTTCCGTGCCAATGGCGACAGCGACGTCCATCCGACCAGAGGGACGCTCACCCGCTGCGAGCATCGCACCGCCGGAAGAGCGGGCCATGATGTCGACCGCCGCGCGGGCGGGGGCGCCCGCGCCTCCATCGTGGTGCATGGATTGCCGCATGTGGTCGCGGTAATGTTCTGCTGCGACTTTTTGCCGCTGCCAGTGCATGCCGGCCGTGCGCTCGTCATAGATCTGCATGCGGTACATGCCGACGTTGCGCTTCCCTGTCTTCGGATCGCGCGTGATCACGCAGGGCAGCGTGATGAACCGTCCGCCATCTTTTGGCCAGCATTTGAGGATGGGAAAATCGAGCAACGAGAAATTGTCGCGCTTGATCACTTCTTTGCATGGGCCCGTGGCGACGGTCTTCGGAAAGAACTTGCCCATCTCGGCGAGCATCGGCAGCATCTTCACTTTGTCGAGGAAGCCTTGCGGGGATTTGATGTCCATGAAGCCGCGGATGCGCTCGGCGATTTCATCGAGCGCATCGACTTCGAGCGCGAGTCGCATACGGCGGGCTGAACCGAACTGGTTGATAAGAAGTTGCGAGCCGGGGTAACCCTTTAGGTTCTCGAACAGCAGAGCTTTCCCGCCGACAGTTCCCTGCCGGTCGCGGCTTTTCGAAACCCGATCGGTAATTTCCGTAATCTCCAAAATTGGGTCCGCTTCCGTGCGGACACGCTTCAGTTCGCCGGCTCGGTCGAGTGCTTTGATCCAGTCCCGCAGATCGTCGTAGGCCAAAATTCCTCCCGTAATGAAGACGATTGACAAACGATTATATGACGGCACGCACGAGCGCTGACGGAATCGCCCGTACCACTCTTCCACATTTCGCCCTCTGCGACTAGGATATGGGAGTCAATTTCTGCAGGATCCGTAGTTCGCGAGGGATAAATGATCCGTTTTAAAGTGAACGGGAAAGAGAAGACGTTTGACGGCGATCCCGATATGCCGCTGCTTTGGTATTTGCGCGACGTGGCGGAGCTCACAGGAACGAAGTTCGGTTGCGGCATGGCGTTGTGCGGCGCATGTACCGTACACCAGAATGGCGCGGCCATCCGCTCCTGCACCACTCCCATGAAAGAGGTCAGTGGCGCCGACATCACTACGATTGAAGGCATCGCGCCCATGCATCCCGTGCAGAAGGCGTGGATGGAAATCCGGGTGCCGCAATGCGGCTACTGCCAGACGGGTCAAATCATGCAGGCGATCGCGCTTCTTAAAGACAACAAGAATCCCAGCGACCAGGATATCGACACGGCAATGTCCGGCAATCTCTGTCGCTGCGGCACCTATCAGCGGATTCGGGCGGCCATCCATCAGGCCGCCAAGGAGACGGCATGAAGCTCATTGAAAATGTCAGCCGTCGCGGGTTTCTGCAGGGATCTCTGGCGAGCGGCGTTTTTGTGCTGAGCGCGCGCTTTATTCCCGAGCCGCTGTGGGCCGCGGAAGGCGAAGCGGCCGCGACGCCGTTCGAACCCAGTCTGTGGATGTCGATCGCATCGGATGGCACCGTCACCATCGTCGCCCATCGCTCGGAGATGGGATGCGGCAGCCGCACGGCCTTGCCGCTCGTAGTCGCCGACGAACTTGACGCCGACTGGTCCAGGGTCAGGATTGATCAGGCGATTGGCGATCCGAAATACGGTGAGCAGGATACGGACGGGTCGCACTCGGTTCGCAGTTCCTTCGACCTGATGCGCCAGGTGGGCGCTACCGGACGCGTGATGCTGATCAGCGCCGCCGCCGCGCAGTGGAGCGTTTCCCCGAAAGACTGCGCGACCGAGCCCCACTTCATTGTGCATCGAGCCAGCGGCCGCAAGCTGGGCTATGGCGAAGTTGCCGCCGCCGCGGCGAAGCTGCCGGTTCCGAAAAAAGAAGACGTCCCGCTCAAGCCGCGTTCCGAATGGCGTTACATCGGCAAAGAAAGCAATTCCCTGTTCGACCTTCCCGAGATCGTCAGCGGCAAAGCGGTTTTCGGTATGGACGCGACTATGCCCGGCATGGTCTACGCGTCGGTAGAGCATCCGCCCGTACTCGGACAGAAGATCAAGTCGTACGACGACAAGGCCACGCTCAAAGTGCCGGGTGTTCAGAAGACGGTGACCATCCAGACTTTCAAGCCGCCGCACCTGTTCCAGCCTTTGGGCGGCGTCGCCGTGATTGCCGACAACACCTGGGCGGCATTCAAGGGACGCAAGAGCCTGAAGATCGAATGGGACAGCAGCCCGCACGCGGTGTACAACTCAGCGCCGTTCCGCAAAACCCTCGAAGCAACTTCCCGGAAGCCGGGCAAACTGGTTCGCAACGTCGGCGATGTGGATGCCGCGTTTGCCAAGGGTGGAAAGATCATCGAGGCTGAGTACTACACTCCGCATCTGGCGCACGTTTCCATGGAGCCGCCGGTCGCCGTCGCCGAGTATCGTGACGGAAAAGTGCTGGCATGGGCCCCGACGCAGAATCCGCAGGCGGTGCAGGAGACCATTGCCGGCGTGCTCGGCATCAAGAAAGAAGATGTGACTTGCCATGTCACGCTGCTTGGTGGCGGCTTCGGACGCAAGTCGAAACCTGACCAGGTTGCGGAAGCCGCCGTTCTTTCCAAACAACTTGGCAAGCCGGTTAAGGTAGTCTGGAGCCGTGAAGACGATATTCACTTCGATTTTTTTCACTCCGTCGCCGCGATGTACATGAAGGCCGCAATTGGGCCTGATGGCAAGCCGACTGCGTGGCTGCAGCGCACTGTGTATCCGCCCATCAATTCGACTTTTGACGCTTCCGCCACGTATGCCGACGACGAGATGGGCTTGGGATGGAACAATCTTCCTTTCGATATCCCCAATCATCGCGCCGAAAATGGCCCCGCCGACTACCACGTGCGGATTGGCTGGCTGCGCAGCGTGGCAAACATCTATCATGCCTTCGCGATTCACTCCTTTGCCGACGAGCTCGCTAAAGCCGCGAACAAGGATTCGGTCGAGTATCTGCTTACCCTGATCGGACCACCGCGTATCGTCAGCCTGGAGTACAAAGAGGAAGAGGCCGACGAGAAGCAGCGCTACCCGCTCGACACGGCCCGATTGCGGCGTGTGGTCGAGATCGCAGCGGAGAAATCCGGCTGGGGCAAGCGGCCCATGGGTAAAGGACGCGGCATGGGCATCGCCGCTCACCGCAGTTTCCTCACCTACGTTGCGACTGTGGTTGAAGTCGAAGTTGACAGCAAGGGACAGGTACACATTCCGGGGGTGTGGACAGCGGTCGATGCGGGCACGGTCGTCAGCCCCGACAATATCCGCAACCAGTTCGAGGGAGCGGCCGTGTTCGGAACCAGCCTGGCGTTGTTCGGCGAGATTACGGCGACCAACGGAATCATTGACCAGAGCAATTTCCACAATTATCAGCTCACGCGCATGAACCGCGCTCCGCGGCACGTCGACGTGCACATTGTGGAGAGCGAAGCGCCGCCAGCTGGCGTTGGTGAGCCCGGCGTACCGCCTTTTGCGCCTGCTCTGTACAACGCTGTGTTTGCGGCCACTGGCAAGCGGGTGCGGGAGCTTCCATTGTCGAAGACGAAACTGGTGTAATCGGAACTAGTGCCGCGACCGCGTGNNCTCCACCGTATGACTCATCACGTGGTCACGGTAACTAGCAGCTCGTGGTGCAAGTAGGGTTCGTATCAGGGCATGCCTTCCTTCAGGCATGCCGCAAATGTTGTCTTATGAGAGCGCCTTTAGGCGCTGAGGCGGGAGGCCCGACATTTCTGCGATGAGCAAGTTGCTGGCGCTACTTCTCCTGTTCACAGGAGCTTTCGCAACCGGTCAGGAGATTACCGTGGCCGCGGCGGCGGATATGAGTACGGCTCTTCCGCAACTCGTCGCAAGCTACACGAAAAAGACCGGGCAAGCGGTGAAGCTCTCATTCGGCTCGTCCGGCAATCTGACCAATCAGATACGAAACGGCGCGCCCTTCGATGTCTTCTTCTCGGCCGATGAAGAATATCCTCAACAGTTGATCGCCGAAGGACTGGCGTCCAGATCCAAATCCAAAGATACGCTTTACCGTTATGCAATCGGCCGGTTGGTACTGTGGGTACCCGGCGACTCGCCACTGGACTTATCGAAGCTGGGCATGCAAGCTTTACTCGACCCTTCGGTCAAGAAGATTTCGATTGCGAATCCCGCGCACGCGCCATACGGGCGCGCAGCAGAGGCAGCGCTGCGGCACTTCGGAATTTACGATCAGGTTTCCAGCCGGCTTGTCCTGGGAGAAAACGTTTCGCAGGCTGCGCAGTTCGTCGAATCGGGCAACGCTCAGGCGGGACTGATCGCCCTCTCCCATGCGCTCGCTCCGGCGCTTAAAGAGAAAGGCCGCTACTGGACGGTCCCGCTCGATGCCTACCCCACGCTAAATCAGGCGGCCGTCGTGCTCTCACGATCAAAACAGCAGGATGCCGCCCGCAAGTTCCTCGACTTTTTGCGCAGCCCCGAGGCCGCTTCCCTGCTCACCAGCTACGGTTTCAGCCTGCCCGCGGAGAAGCGCTGAAATGAACTGGGAGGCGTTCTGGTTGACCGTGCGTCTCGCAGGCATCGTCTCGACGCTGCTGATCGCCATCGGCATTCCCATCGCCTACTGGCTGACTTACTCGCGCTGGCGCTGGAAATTCCTGGTCGAGGCCGCGGTCGCGCTTCCCATCGTCCTGCCGCCGACGGTGCTCGGTTTTTATGTCCTGGTGGCGCTTGGTTCGCGGAGCCCGCTCGGCCGCTGGTGGGAGTCGCTCACCGGCCACACGCTGGCGTTCACGTTCGAAGGGCTGGTAATCGGCTCTTTGTTATACAGTCTGCCATTCGCCGTGCAACCGTTCGCAGCGTCATTCGGCGCGGTCGACTCCAATCTGCTGCGCGCCTCGGCATCGCTCGGTCATTCGCCGGTGCAGACCTTTCGGCGTATCGTGCTTCCCCTCTCAAAGGCGGGGCTGGTCACTGGATTTGCGCTCAGCTTCGCACACACACTCGGCGAGTTTGGGGTTGTGCTCATGGTGGGAGGCAACATTCCCGGCGTAACGCGCACCATCTCAATTGATATTTACGATCAGGTGCAGACCGCAAACTATTCCAGCGCGAACCAGACGGCACTCCTGCTGCTGGTCATCTCATTCGTCGTGTTGTCGATCGTGTACGGGTTGAACCGGCGTCCATGGGTGGTGGGTCCATGGCGGTAAAGATTTCTCCCGCGCTACCAACCGCGCCCCAGACACCGCTACAGACAATCTCCTCCGAACTCGAAGTCCGCATCCGCAAACGCTTTCCGAACCCTGAGGGCACCTTCAACCTGAATGTCCACTTCCGCGCGCTTGCCGGCTTCACGATTCTCTTCGGCGCGTCGGGCGCGGGCAAAACCACCCTGCTCGATTGCATTGCCGGGCTCAGCGATCCGGACGAAGGGCGCATCGCCGTTGGCGGTGAAGACCTTTACGACTCGGAGAAGAAGCGGAGCGTCGCAGCCTGGAAACGGCGCATCGGTTACGTACATCAGGACCTCGCACTGTTCCCTCACCTGACCACCGAGGAAAACGTCGCTTACGGGCTTCGCACACTCACTGCGCCAGAGCGAAAAACACGAAGCCGCGAAATACTCGATCTGTTCCGCATCGATCACTTGCGCGACCGGCGGCCGGCGCAAATCTCCGGAGGCGAGCGCCAACGCGTCGCCCTGGCGCGCGCTCTGGTGACCGAACCACGCGCGCTACTGCTCGATGAGCCACTGGCTGCGCTGGACCGTCCGACGAAGTCGTTGCTCGTCGGCGATCTGCGTCGGTGGAACCAGCATCACCGCGTCCCGATTCTCTTCGTCACTCACAATGGCGAGGAAGTGTTTGCCCTCGGCGACGAGGTCATAGTGCTTGACGCAGGACGAATCGTGGCTCAAGGACAGCCGCATGAAGTCATGCGCGCGCCGCGACTGGAGACCATCGCGCACCTGTCGGGATTCGAAAACATCTTCGACGCCACTGTGCTGGCACTGCACGAAGGTCGCGGCACCATGACCTGCCGCCTGGGAAAAGGTGCGGTGGAATTAGAAACGCCGCTGGTTCGGGCAGAGGTTGGCTCGCGCCTGCGCGTGGGCGTTCGCGCTGGCGATCTGCTGCTGGCAACAGAAAGCCCGCGGGGGCTGAGTGCTCGTAACGTTTTGCCGGGAACTATCCGGCGGCTGGCGCAGAGAGACGTCATCGTCTCGGCGATGGTGGACTGCGGCGGCACGGAGTTCGAGGTGCACTTAACGCTGGCAGCACGCGACGCTCTCCAACTTGGCCCCGGCAAGGGCGTCTGGGTCGTGGTCAAGACGCATTCCTGCCACTTGATGGGAGTCTGAAAGGCTTCGCACCGCCCGGCAGCAGCCACCGCGGCTCGCATCCTGTTCACGCTCCACCGCAATTACAGCGATCCACTGCCCGTTTCGTTCTTTGCGATAGGCAATCGTTCCACCAAGACGTTGCGCAATGTCTTCGGGCAGCAAGTCGCGATGGTAGCCGAAGAACTTTTCCTTGATACGCTGCCACGCATCCCAATTCTCAATTCCAAAGAGCGCATGCGGCGGCTGGTACTTCGTGGAGAAGACCAGAGCCACGTCAAAGCGGTCGCGAGCCGCGGCAGCCACGTCGATCTGGGAGACTGAGAAGTCCTCGATGCGCACCACGCGGAAAGGCTGACTAGCATTAACATAGCCGAGCCATGGCCGCGTGAGTTCGTCCGACGCGGGCCATGCGGTGAGAACGCGCTCGCCGGAATATCGCATCGCCAGGAAACGGCTGGCTTCCGCATGCATCACGATGTAGTCGCGATAGGCCAGATTGTCTTCGAGAGAAAACCCATAAGGCGGATTGCTGAACAGCCCCGCGACAAATGCAATGGCGACCGCTCCCACAATCAATTTCCAATATCGCACACGCCGCCACAAAGTCGAGACCAACGCCAGAATCACGAGGGGAACGACCGGTAGCATATAGCGAGCCAGCACTGCGCCGCCCACTGCGGACATAACGGCCAGGTACGCGAGCAACACGGAAAGAAATGCTGCCTGCGTCCAGAATGGAATTCTCGGACGCGCGACCGCGTTCTCCATCCGCGGCGGACGAAGCATGGTCAGCACTCCCGCCAGCGTGAGCAGATAAAGACCGAAATATCCGAACAGTTGCCAGAGCCTCATTCCCAGAGCCAGCGGGATGCGCAGAGGATTGAGCGTGGCAGCAACGTTGTAGCGAAAAAATTCGGGGTTGCCCAGCAGGAATCCCGTCTTCGAGTAGTGGTAGGCATACCAGCCGGCCAGCGGCACGACCGGAAGCAGCAGATAAATCAAGCGCGTGCGCCTGGCCTCAGGTGGAAGATTTTCTTTCCAGCGAATTTCTTTCCATCGCTGGCGGATGAAATAACCTACCAGTTCCCAGCCGAACAGCGCCAGCGGAGCCAGGATCGCAGTCTCTTTCGCCAGCGCCGCCAGCGAGAACCAGAGTACTTGTTTCCACGGACGGTCTTCGAGATAAGCGGCCAGCGCCCAGAAAGTAAATCCGGCGGCCGGTAAGTCGATCTGCGCCATGGAACTCTGCGTGAAGTACACCGGATAAATCGCCGCCAACGCGGTTGTCGCCCACGCCACGGGCAGGTTGGAGGCGATTCGCGAAAGTCGAAACAGCCCCAGGAGCGAAAATGCGGACAGCGCCAGCATGGCGGTGCGCGTGACTAGCGGGGAGTATCCGGCGACGTGCCACGCCAGCGCCAGCCACGCCATCACCAGCGGAGGATGCGCGTTCGATGGCGTCGACTGCGGAATGAGCGTGCCCGTCAGAAACAAATCACGCGCGGCCGGAACGTAATAGCCCGCCTCATCCCAGAAATAAGGAAGGCGCAGAAGTGGAGCATGCAGAAGCATCAGTCCGGCGAAGAACAGCGCGAACAGAAACAACTGCTGCACCCATGCGGAGGATGCCGGTTGAGATTTTGTTTTCAGATCGGAATGCGCCAACGGCCGCGCAGCCATCAGTGAATTTGTCCACCCGGAGCCCGTGGGTCAAGTTTGATCTCGCCGAACGCGGACTCGTAGTTCGTCACGTTCTGCTGCAAGAGCGCCATCAGTGCCTTGGCCTGTTGCGGGCTGAGATAAATTCCCTGAAAGTTTCGCAATTCCACCTGCGTCTCCGAGCTTTGCTGCATCGTCCCGAAAACGAGGAAGAAATCCCACACATTCACCCGGATCTGCACGCTGTTGGAGTAGGCCTCGCGGTAATCGGGGGTTTGCACGAACTTCACATTCGGTTGGTTCGCTGTATTCATATCTCGCAGTGTAACGCTTGGGCAGAGTGCAGAGCAAAGCTTGAGCAGCCCGCTGCAAACTGCGCAAGCAACCAGTGTGCTACCGCACAGTCAACGCCGTGCTGGCGGAAAATTGGGTCAACGGGGGGGTGTTCGCGATGACGTTGACGTTCATCGTGGCTGTAATAAGAGCGGATGGCTGCCCGGTTCCGCCGGTCACGGTGTACGTTCCATCCGCGGGCCCGGAGGCCGGGGGCGCAAACCCGATATTGCAGCTTTGTCCGGGCTGGCAGGGCTGCTGGCTATTCGCCGGATCGGTTTCGCTAACGATGGTAAAGAGAGTGCCGTTGAGCAGCGAAACGTCTCCTGCACTTACGGTGAGTTCCTGAAACTGGAAGACCGATTCCACCGGCCAGGGGAACACACTGGTAGTCGAAGGATTCACCATTGTGACTGTGACTAACGCCGGGGCCACCACCAGACCGGACGTCCCCTGCGAAACGGTTGCAATGGTTCCCTTCCCCGTCGAATATGCAAGACCGCCGGGGTTCACGACGGCAATGTCGGGATTCAGGCTGCTCCACTGCACATACGGCGTCACGTCTTGGGTAGTCGAATCACTGAACTTCATCGTGGCCGTGAATGCCTGCGGGAAGCCGAGCGTGACGGCGGGATTGGCCGGTGTAACCGCAATCGACTGCGGAGTTGCCGAGGTCACGATCACCTTGGCAACTCCGCTGACGCCGCCTGCGGCGGCAGTAATGTTCACCGCTCCCGGCACCAGTCCGGTTACAACTCCCTGGCCGGTAACGCCAGTGACGTATCTCGGGATTCCCGGATCGTTACTGACTGTGGCGACCGCCGCACTTCCAGAGGACCACTGTGCTGAACTGGTCAAATTCTGCCGGCTGCCATCGGCAAAAGTACCGATCGCAATCAAGCCATAAGACGTTCCCGTGGCGAAGCCGATCGGAGGCGGCGTAGTGGCTGGATCCAGCGGCGGACAATTCGACAGCGGATTCGAAACCGTGGCCGCGCAAATGTCGATCCGGGTCAAAGCTCCCGGATTCACCACCACCGAACTCGATCCGGTCTGCGAATTGAGAGTTGCGCTGATACTCGCCTGGCCCGGCCCATTCGCCGCCGCGTAGCCGAACGAACTCACCGTTGCGACGGCGCTATTGCCCGGACTCGTACCCCAATCCGCGATTAGCGTGAGGTCCTGCTGGGTCCCATCGTTGAAATTGCCCGTCGCAACAAATTGAAGAGCGCCTCCGGATGTGACCGAAGCTGGTGCCGCGACCGAAGCTGACAAGGGAGCAACGCTGATCCCCGTCAGTTCGGCACTACTGACGTTCAGCGCAGCGGAGCCGGTAGCAATATTGTTGTGAGCATCGGTGAAACTAGCCGAGATGTTGACAGTGCCCGTCGCCACTCCCGTCACAAGTTCCTCCAACCCGCTGGAATAGCATCCCTTGGAATTGGGCACGCATGCAACTCCGGCATTGTCGCTGGACCAACAATTCTGGTTCTGGCTGTTGCAGTTGCCGCTGTTGCCGATGCTGTTGCCGATGTCCTGCTGGAACGTGCCGTTGCTGTCGGAAAACGTGCCGACGGCAACTACATTCTCCGCCGTGTCCGGAGCGATCCTACCGTTCGCCAGGCCAACCGTCAGCGCCGTGATCGTCGAATCCGAAACCGTCAACAATGTGCTGCCGCTCTGGCCAAGAGTCGCGGAAATCGTCGTCGTTCCCGGTTCAGCCGCGGACGCCAACCCGGTGGACTCTACGATGCTGGCCACGTTGGAATTCGATGAACTCCACGCTATGCCCGGCGTTTGCGTGACGTCGAGCGAACTGCCGTCCTTGAAAACGGCCACCACGCGCATCTGGTAGTTCGTAAGATTGGCAATTTCGGCAATGGGAGGAATTCCGTTCTGAGGAATTCCGGCTGAATTTACTGGAATTCCAGCGGGAAGAACGTTGAGCGTCGCCACGGAACTCGCATCCACGCTGGCGGTCGTAGTTCCGTTGACCGCGCCCAAAGCAGCAGCGATCGTCGTGCCGCCCACTCCAGCGCCCGTCACCACGCCGACCGAACTAACGCGGGCGATCACCGGACTGGACGAAGTCCAAGTGACGGTTCCGCTTATGTTCTGCGTCGTGCCATCGTCGAAGCTGCCATTGGCCACAAATTGCTGAGAGGTTCCGAGCGGCACGGTCGAGCCTGCCGGCGTCACGGAAATCGAAACCAGATTCGCGTTCGACACGGTCAGAGACGAAGCCGAACTGCTGACCGTTCCGAGCGAGGCGGAGATGCTGGTCGAACCTGGAGCCGCGCCCAGCGCCAGGCCTTGCGTCCCAGGCGAAGTACTTACGCCGGCGACCGCGGACTGGGTTGAGTTCCACGTCACCAACGACGTGATATCGGGAGAAGTTCCATCGTTGTACTTGCCAGTGGCCGTGAATTGCTGGGTTGTTCCCTTCGCGATCGTCACCGGCGGGGCGTTTCCCGGAGAGATCGTAATTCCCGTCAACTGCGGAACTACAGTGAGTATGGTGCTTACTTGAAAGAACTTCTGAGTGGTCGGGTCCTGAATCGACCCGGTGATAATAACCCTGCCGGAACCGACCCCCGTAGCGACTCCGTTGTTGTCAACGGTGGCTACGGTCGTGTCGGCGCTGACCCACGTCATCTGGTTTGTGATGTCCCGTGGATTGCCGAAGCTGTATTGAGCAATCACATGGAATGGCTGCGTAGAGGCCGGAGACACGCTCAGGGCGATGCTCGGGTTTGCCGGCGTCAGCGAGATGCTGGTTATGCTCGCGCCACCTCCGGTACCGAGCACGCCGTTCTTCCCTCCGCAGCCGCAGAGAGCAATTATCGCGCACGTCGTTGTGAGCAAAATCAAAGTGGACAGAAGCGAACGTCTAACCATTTAGAGCACCTGCCAGCGGGGTCGAATCACCCGCATTCAAATTAACGTCCTTGTGTTTCGAGCTCGACGCGTTTCAAACTCGGCGGCAAACACCGGGCCAGTAGCGTCTGGCCCGCGCGCCCGCCTTACGCGCGTTTCACTACTTTCCCGACCCGGAACCCGCGCTCGGCGGCATTTCCTTCGTCGCTTCGCGAACTTTCGGGCCGGGGGCCTTGATTTGAAGTTTTAGCCAATCAAAAACCCGCCCGCCGGAAGCGACCTCACCGTAGAATGCCATGCTGCTTTCAAACCGGTGATGCTCCGCCGTCGCGGGGAGCGATTCTTCCAGCCGTTTCTTCGCTTCTTCGGGCGTGCTCGCAACATCGTCGTTCAGTTGGTTGAGCCGGATGTGCGGCGTCTTCAGTCCCGGCAAGAGCTTGACCGGATCGAAATCGGCAACTTTTTTCAGGAACTCGGGCTTTACGTAAGCGGGGCGCTCTTCATCTGGAATCACCGCGGACTTTTGCATCCAAACCGGCCAGTCTCCCCACGGGTCGAGCAAGTCGATGGCTTTGATTCGCGAATCGACCGAAGCCGCCATCACTGCAATCGTCCCGCCCGCCCCCACCCCGAACACGCCAACATTGCTCATATCTATGTCGCCGCGCTCAGCGAGGTAATTCAGTACCATCTGCACATCGTGCGACGACTTACTCAGCGATTCCTGTAGTTCACTGACGAACCACTGCTTCATGGGCCGGTCGTGATAGCGCTGTCCGGTAAGCGCCGGAACTAACCCCACAGCTGCGTAGCCGCCGCTCGTCGTGCGCTGGCACCAGCCATCGTCCATGTAGCGGTCGGTGTCAGAGGGATGCCCGTACAGATAAATCGCGACCGGCGGCTTCTGCACTTTGTTCGGAAGGACGACATAGAGATAAATTCGATCTCCTGGACGCCATTGCACCGCGACAAACTCGCGAGTGAAGTCCTTTTTTTCGGCTTTTTCCACCAGTTCGGGCGGGTCGGCATGCAGTTGGCTGCCGGTGAGCGAAGCGTTGGAGAAATCCTCGACGCTCTTGCTGGAGGCAGCGTTAGGGTCGATCGTAGCTATTTTCTGACCCACACAAGCCAGGGGCAGAATAAAAGCGAGAAGAATAAAGACCGCAACCGCCAGGAGCCTGGAGCCCACGCACTTCATAAAATATATATTCTCGATAGGAGTAGTTGATTCATTTGTGATTCACGTAAGCGAGGCCGCCAGCTCGCGCCCAGAGAAATCTTGCATAATCGGCAGTCGCTCTGAATGAAACACTCTGCAGAACCAGAGACCTCGAAAAAAGAAGCAGGCTGGCCTATCAGGTCAGCCTGCCCCACCTTAACTTTCAACTTACCGTCGAGTTACTGGCGAATGGCAACCAGTTCCTTACCGGTATCGCCGAAGTAGTCCTTGTCGGCTTGGTCGGTGAAGACCGCGCCGTGCACGTCGCCGCCAACTTCGGTAGCAGTAACGTTGCCGTTGTGGGGAGCACCGGCGACGCCGGCGGGTGTGAAGTGCGAGTGGAACACGTTCAGACCCGGTTCACCGGTGCAGAGTCCGGTGGTGTCGGTGCAGACGAACGGAACGAAATCCGCAGTTGTGTTGTTGACTTCGTTCTGGGCGGCCGTCACCAGGGCCTGTGTGTTCGTCAGGTTGACGCCAGTGGCGTCGGTCACAGCACGAATGATCGACCACGCGCCGTAAGAACCGTTACGAACATTGGGTAGAGAAGTGCCGCCAACCGCAACGCACGGCGCCACGCACAGCGGCAGTTGACCAGGGGCGTAGGTCACACCATCAGAGACGTAGGAACCATAGCCCTGGTTGATGGGATCGACTCCATCCAGCGTGACGTACCGGCCTACACCGGAGGCGCCGCCGATGGGGTTCACGTTGCCGAAGGAGAAGAAGGTGTAGCCGATGCTATCCGCAGTGTGTTTGACACCGCCCACGTTGCTGACGCCACTGATCTCGGCGCCGGTACCGATGGCACGATAACGGAACGAGCCACCGGGACCCGGCAGAAACAGCGGATCGGGGCAGTTCGAGCCGAGTGAGCAGGCGTTGGCAAGGTTGATGCCGGTTTCCTGCGAGGCGGCGTTCGGGATTTCTTTCAGCGTCTCCGTGGTGCGGAACACGTTGAATTCCGTGGTGGTCATCGTGCCCGAAAGGGGCTCGCGCAGGATTGGAAAGACCGGCGGGTTGGAGCTGATGCCCTGAAGAGCAAAAGTGAGCGACGCATCAAGATCCTGAGCGCGACCCAACGTACCATTGAAAGCGTAAGCTGCGGTAAAGCGATTCAGGTTCTTGAAAGCAACGTTGGAATCGGGACCAAGCGCGCCCAGGCCGTTGGGGTTGCTCGCGTTGTAAACGAAGATGATGGGCTCTGCACCCACCTCGATGGTCTTGTACTTCCAAGCCGCCGAACCGCTAAATGGATCCTTGCCGGTGAGGGCATACTGTACTGGAACCGACCGGCCGCCCCAGGTCCCGTAAATCGGGCAGCCCAGGATGGCGCTGACGGTCCAGCTGTCAGGCGCCTGGAAGCAGGTGGCGTTGGCCGGATTGCCATAGCCCAGTCCGGTACCGGCGACGACATATGTCGCCAGGATGCGGTTGACTTCGAACTTGGCGTCTTCCGGACGGACGTCGCTGATCGCGGCGGTGAAGACGTGCTGCACGGCGGTGAGAACGGCTGCCGGTATGCCCGTCGTCTCGTCGGCCTGCGTCGTACCCGTCTGCCGGTTCAACAGGATCGCGGCCGGAACCTTGTTCTGGCCCGCAGTGGTGAGTGCACCGGAATCAATCTGCTGCGCCGCACGAGGCGCGGCAAAAAAGAGGCGTTGGCCCACAATCGTGTCCACGCTCAAATAAGACCAGACGCTGATCGGGCTAGTGTTGTTATCCCATGCCACAAAAAAGGTTCCAGACTCCGGGGGAATGGAGTTGTTACGGCTGTCTACTCCCTGCGCCCAGTTCTGGTTATCGCCAGAGTTCTTGCCGCTGGCGCTCCAGTGATGGCAGTCGCTGCCGGCGCGCGAAGAACACAGATCGGTGAATGCTGCCGCTGAAATTGTATTGAACATGGCGGACGAGCCAACGCCCACAAACTTTACCTGGGCGTTGGCTACGGAAGCCAGTCCGACGATTGCGGTCAGAACTACGACCGCGAAAAATGCTTTTGTTCCTCTCATTTCAATATTCTCCTTAGAGCTTTGGTCGATAATTTGTTCTGCATCTTGGAGCACGTTGCTTGTCGGTCGGACCCGCTTGGGCGCCCGGTAGAGTTCCCTGCTATCCCTGGACGCTGCAGAAGCGACAGCATCCCGAGGCACTCCTCAACCGCCAGAACTCCGGGGGAGCAAGAGTTTCCGTGGTTCGCGTGCGAGAGAACTATCAACGAGGGCTGTTAATCGGAAATGACAGCAGGATGAACGGGAGGTTAAATTCCGAGGCCGCGGGCCGCAAAACCTTGCGCACTGTGGATTTCCGGGCCGCATCGCAGCGCCCCGCGTACGCGGCAGCAGACACCGCTCCCCTCAAACACACCCTCGAACTGCCGTGGCTGGTTGGAGTTTTGCCGAGTGAAAGTTCTCGGACTCTCTGTCTTCCTAGTTCACGACTTGAACCAAGCCCTTCGCGATGGTGGCGAATCCGGTGCCCTGGAACTTCGCGCTGATCTGCGTCGAACCTGTCTTCAATGAAGACAACGTGACCGATGCTACTCCGCCGGCCACCGGGACTACCCCGACTACCTTATTGGCTGCTTTGAACGTAACGCTGCCGACCGGCGCTGTTCCGGTGGCGGTAACGGTCGCGGTAAAAGTGACTGGCTCGCCCTGAACCGACGGATTCTGCGAGGGAACCAGGACCATCGACGTGGGCAGGGCGGAGCCCAGGTGCATCGTGCCGATCGCCAGGTAATCGGGAACGCCGGCGAATCGAATCGATCCGGCGGTCGCGCTCAGCGGCACTCCCACCGCAGACCAAACGCAAAGCTTGTAGGTAGTACAGCCGGAGTTGTTCGGAGTCAGCGTGACGCTGGCGAGGATATTGCCCGTGCCGTTCGGCCCCGCATATACGGTGACCGCGCCGGACTGAATCGCCGAATAGTAAAACCACAAAGCAGTCTGTATGCCGTTGGTGGGCGTCGTAGTGATGTTCTGCCCAGTCTGGAAAAACATCACCGGATATCCGCCGGGATTGTTGATGAAATTTCCCGAGCCGCCCTTGCCGGCAGAGACAATGGTTTGGGCGTTGGCCGTGAACTGCAGGCCAAAGTTCGGGCCCGGTCCCGATCCCAGACTGCCCTTTCCCCCGTCGTAAAACTGGTTGATGAACTCAAGATTCTTCAAACCACCGAAGGTAACAATTGCGTTTGTCTGCGCTTCCGATAGCACGGGAAGAAGAAGCAGGAACAGGGCAATGAATCGAATTCGAGAACTGGACACAGCTTTCTCCGGGTAACGAACTGGCTTCCAAAACCGCAACTCTCGGCGCTCAATGTTACGTCGGAATTACGGTCATGTTAAAGAATTGTGAATTCTCGCGGCCAGCTTACCAGCGCAGAACACGACGCTTGTCCTTGAAAGTGCTGGCGACACTCCACTTACGATCTTCATTTGAAATTAACCAAGGCGTCACACTGCCGTAACAATTCTCCGGTACTCCTTAACTCCTTTGGTTCGAGGTGTGTTTCTTGTGAAGACCCTGAAGTGTTTATTGCACATTGCGTCTTTTTCCCTGGTTCTGGCCCCGCTGGCGCTGGCGCAGGTACCGACCGGGCCTGATTTGGTTCCACCGACAGTGCAAGTTCCCGAGCCGCCAGCCGGCGTGAAGCCGCCCAGCACGCCGACGACCCAGGCCGCTGCTCCGGTCAAACCGTCCCCTCATAAAGAGTCCGAGGTCCAGGTTTACGGCGCCGTCACCGACCAGTCGAACGCAGTGCTTCCGGATGCCACCATCACGCTCACCAGTGTGTCGGGCGCCACTCAGACCACCACGACCAATGCGCAAGGTCAGTACTTCATCAACGCGGCTCCCGGAACCTACACCATCAAGATTGCAGCCAAGGGCTTCAAGGAGTTCACGGCAGAGAATTTGACACTCGTCGCAAACCAGGAAATTGAAATGGATGGCACGGTCGAACCAGCGGCAGCCAGTCCCGAAAAAGTCGAGGTTGTCGGCGAGAGCGTCGGCCATGTGGAAACCGAAAAGGCCGAGGTCAACGAGGTCATCACCGCGAAGCAGGTGGAAGAGACGCCACTGAACGGGCGCAATTTCGTTAGCATGTTGACCTTCGCCCCGGGTGTCAGCAATCAAAGCGGACAGGATGAGGCTCTGGTCGGCGTGAAGGGCAGCGTCAAGTTCAGTGTCAACGGTGGCCGCGTCGAATACAACACCTTCAGCGTGGATGGCGCCGACGTTTTGCACGCCGGCATCCACGGCAGCGAAAGCACTCTGGTGGTCTATCCCAGCCTGGATGCGATCAACGAAATGAAGGTTCTAACTTCAAACTACGGCGCCCAGTACGGCCGCAGCGCCTCGGGAACCATCCTGGTAGATACCAAGACGGGTGGCTCTTCTCTGCACGGCAGCGCCTATTACTACGGGCGTAATGAGATTTTCAACTCCCGCAACTACTTCGATCAGACGTTGCGCGCTCCACTTTATCGCAAGAATGATTTCGGCGGCACCATCGGCGGGCCGGTGTTTATTCCCAAACTTTATCCCCGCCGGGACCGCACGTTCTTCTTTTTCTCCGAAGAGTTCCGCTTGGAAAAAGATCCCACCGACAACAATTTCAATCAGGCGGTACCCTCGCTCGCAGAACGGCCGACCAACCGCACGAACGCGGACGGGACCTCATATATCGGCGCCGATTTCAGCGACGTTTGTCCGCTATTGCCCCCGAATGTTGCCATCACTTCCTTCAACCCGGTGCAGTTCCCCGACTGTCCTCATATTCATGCCGGCACGACCTTGCCGTATAACATCGTTGGCTACAATGACAGCAAAGTCGGAATGGTCTTCCCCACGATCGACCCAGTCGGCGCCGCCCTGGCAGGCTCGGGGACGATCACCGACCCTAAAACTGGCGCACAATTCCAAGGCTCGGGGATGATTCCTCTCCCTAACTCTTCAGCAGGGTGTAACTCCACCGTCGGTTCTTGTTACGACTACGCTTTCGCGCAGCCGACTTACTGGCGGGAAGAGTTATTCCGCATTGACCACGACATCACGCCGGGAAAGCTGCGAGCCACATTCCGCTATATCCACGACTCGTGGGATACGACGGAAGCTCGACCGATCTGGGGCTATGTGCGAAACAGTTTCCCGACCGTACAAGGCCGTTTGTTTGGACCGGGCGCAAGTTACGTGGCCCACCTGACGCAAACCGTATCGAGCACGCTGCTCAATGAAGTCGTCGTGAGCTACACGGCGTCGCACATCAGTTTGACGACGCGTCAAGCGCCAGGTGTGAATGTCCAGCGTCCGGATGCAATCAACGGACTCCAAGGGTACCTTTTCGACAACTGCTTTGGAGGCGTGAAGCAGGGCGACGGCACGTGCAAGGGAGGCACAGGGAAACTGTCGGGCATTACGCTCGCGCCAGGGAACCTGGCCTACGGGGGCGGTTTCTCAGTGGATCCAGGCTACGCTCCCTGGCAACTGGCCAATCCAACCTGGAGCGCGAAGGATGACATCAGCAAAGTCATTCACAAACACACGGTCCAGATGGGTGTGCAGGCGATCCTCGGCCAAAGAAACGAGATCAACGCTACCAACGGGCCCAATACCGGTGACGCGCAAGGCCTGTTAAGCTTCAGCAACTTCGGCAATGCCAATTTTTTTACCGGAAACGAATACAGCAATCTTCTGACCGGCGCCATCAGTTCGTACCAGCAAGACAACGCGCAGCAGAAATACCACAACCGTTACGAGATCTTTGAGCCTTATGTGCAGGACGACTGGAAGGTCAACTCGCACCTGACGTTGAACCTCGGAATACGGTTCAGCTTGTTCGGCAACTATCACGAGAATAATGAGCAGGCGTGGAACTGGGATCCCACTAAGTTCACGACGCCCGACAAATATCTGAAGTTTGCTCAGGACGGCCGTCTGCTCTATAAGGGCAAGCCGATTCCGATTCCAACCGGCCCCGGCGATGTAAGTCAATACCTTGTCAACGGCTTGGTCGAATGCGGAACCTACGCTTCCGGCGTGCCCTCGACCTGCATGAAGCCACACCGGTTCAATCCCGCGCCCAGAATCGGATTCGCGTTCGATCCAGGGGGGAATGGCCGCACTTCGATTCGTGGCGGCTACGGCGTGTTCTTTGAGCATGGCACCGGAAGCGAGGCCAACACCGGCTCGCTGGTCGGCAGCGCTCCCCTCAATTTCACGATGACGCAATTGGCGCCGGCCGCAAACGGCGATGCCTATCCTTGCA
This sequence comes from Acidobacteriaceae bacterium, assembly GCA_003131315.1. GTDB lineage: Bacteria > Acidobacteriota > Terriglobia > Terriglobales > Acidobacteriaceae > Acidiflorens. The sequence goes on along the minus strand of PKUV01000185.1, from coordinate 10,489 downwards.
TCGGCGGCATCGGGAGCTCGACCGTCACCTGTCCGTCGGGAACGGGCGCCTATCCCATTGATGTGACCTCCATTCCCCGCAAGACGATCTGGCCTTACGTGCAGCAGTGGAGCTTCGGAGTGCAGCGGGAACTCTCCCACAGCCTGGTCCTCGGAGTCGCCTACGTTGGAAGTAAGGGCACGCACCTGACCGCGGTACAACAACCGAATTCGTTCTCGCCCGTGACTTCGCAGGCGGGCAGCGGCATCCTGCTCAATGGCAATCCTTACGGCCAGAACCAGCCGATCGTCAACAACGAACAACAGTTCGGGGCCAGCGATTGCACAAATTCGGGCACCATCAACAAACCGGTTTTTACCGTCAACGGTGTAGCTATCAACAAGACGCAGCCCGCCTTCATCAATCTGCTGGCCGCCTGTGAGTACGTGAACGCGCAGGGCCTCCCGCCGATCAACGCGTACCGGCCGTATCTTGGACTGCAGAAGATTTTCTCTTTGCAAAACGTGGCCGATTCGAACTACCACGCTTTCCAGACCACGCTGCGCCATACGCGCGGCCCGCTTACTGTGGATATGTCCTACACCTACAGCCACTCGATCGACGACTCCTCCGATCGGAACGACACGACGATCGTGAATCCGCAGGTAGTTTCAGCCAACAAGGCCAGCTCGAACTTCGATCAACGCCACTTACTCAACATCAATTACACATGGACGCTGCCCAATTTCAAGTTCGATTCGAACCGGGTGCGCGCCTGGGCGAAAGACGAGCCGCAGCCCGAAGCGCCAGCCTCAGCGGGCTTTTTCGACCGCATGGCAACGGACTTACTGAGAGGCTGGGCGCTTTCGGGCGTGACCACGGTTCAGAGTGGAACGCCGTTTACCGTGATCAACAACGGATACGCCGCCCTCGGAATTTCGGTTCCCGACAACGCCGGTGTCGCCAGCGGAATCTCCGCCGTCTCTTCATTCCCGGATGTGGTTGGCAACATTCACAGCTCGGCGCCGGCCGGGGCAAACAATTCGAAGAGCTTTGGGCCGGCGCTGGGGAATGCGTCTGCATTCGCAGCGCCGCGCGGACTGACCTTCGGCAATGCCGGGCGCAACCTGCTCAACAACCCCAGCCGTTGGAACTTCGATATGACCCTGATGAAAGCCTTCAAGGTAAAGGAAGGCACCAGCGTTGAGTTCCGCTCGGAGGTTTTCAACGTCTTCAACCACACCCAGTTTCGGGTTTACGACCCGAGCCCGAACTTCGGAAATGCCGCCAACAACACGGTCAGTTGTTACGGAATTCAAGCATTCAATGCGGCCGGCGACGCGCAAACCAATTGCCTGACCGGCAACGCGTTTCTGCATCCGGTCAATGCTCACCGTCCGCGCACCATGCAGTTTGCCTTAAAACTGAGCTTCTAGCAGGCTGCTGAAAAACTCGGGCTTCGTATCAGGGCATCGCGTTGGCGATGCCGATAGTTCTTCAGAAATCAGACGCCCCTTTAGGGGCTGGGCATCGAAAATCGACTTTTCAGCAACCTGCTAGCAGGGAGAGATAGATTTCGTGAAATATCTGGGCTTCGTTCTCGTCATCCTTGTTTTTCTTAGTGGCTGTGGCAGCGGCAGCAAGAGCGGTGGCGGTGGCTGCTGCAACGTGCCGGGAATTAATGTCGAGGTTGTTTCTCCGGTTGGACCCGCGACCGTAGATGACAACCCGAACCTGACCCTTCCTATCACGGTTCAGGTCACCAACGACTCCTCGAATGCTGGGGTTACCTGGACGCTAGCGCCCGCCGTCAAGGGCGGCCCGACCGGAACCTTATCCTCGCAGCAGGCTCTTTCGGTGACTTTCACACCGCCCACCGGCGTCACCTCGCCCGTGCAAGTAACCGTCACGGCAACTTCTGTGACCGACACGACGCGCTCGGCCGCGATTCCCATCACCATCTATCCGCCGCTCGTGGCGGTCACAACTTCCTCCGACCTGGCCACCGCCTTTTTGAATACGAATTACACCTGCATTCAGCAGCCTATTGTCGTGGTCACACAGATTCCGTGCGCAGTCAGTGTAACGGGAGGACTGGCTCCCTACACCTGGTCGCTGGGCGACAGCTTGCTGCCGCTTGGACTGGAGTTGGCTCCAGGCGCCGACCGGTTCTCAACCGAAATCATCGGGACACCGACCGCAACCGGCATCTACCCGTTCAGCCTCACCGCCACGGACGCGACGGGGAACACGGCAGCGGTGTCGTTGAACATTAACGTGGCGCCCGCGCAACTGAAGGTGGTCACGCCCACGCTGATGGCTCTGGTTCCGAACGTGCCCTATACGCCGGTGCAACTCCAGGCAAGCGGTGGAGTTCCTCCTTACACATGGAGTCTGGCGACAGGCAGCGTTGCACTACCGTCATGGCTGACGCTAAGTCCCAGCGGAGCAATCTCCGGAAAGCCGCCCGCGAATTTTTCCGGCAACATCACCTTCGCCTTGCAAGTAGCGGACAGTCAGGCCTCGGTCCCCGCTCAGGCCGTCTTTCCCGCGCCGGTGCCCGCTAACGGAAGCATCATCTCCCTCCGCCCTGGGGATGACGAGGCCTCACATCCCTGCCAGAGCGCGAACACTTCCGTACAAGCAAACACCCCTTACGCGTTCGTGTTCACCGGCTTCGACGCGAACGGTCCGGTAACTTTCTCCGGCAGTTTCACCGCCGACACCAGCGGCAACCTCACCGGTATCGAAGATATCGTCCGCTCGAGCGGCGCGCAGCTGGCACAGCCGCTCACAACCGCAAGCTCCATCTTGTTCAGTGATGTGGCCCGCGGCTGCTTGACGCTGAACACTTCGAGTTCCACCGCCCAGTTCCGCCTCGCCCCGACTACGCTGACCACAGCTTTCATGGATGGGCGCATCGTGGAGTTCGACGACGCGAATGGAACCGGAACACGGGGCGCCGGCTACTTCCGCATTCAGGACAGCACGGCATTCGCGACGCCCGTAACCGGACCGTTTGCCTTCCGATTCTCCGGATGGGATGCGAGCACAAACCATTTCGCAATGGCGGGCACAGCCACCGCGCAGACTGGATCGTTCACCTCCGTCACTGCCGACGTGAACGATGGCGGATCGTTTTCCGGCGCATTAACCGGTGGCGGCACAATCGGCGCTGCCGACTCGAACGGCCGGGGCACGGCCACGCTCAGTGCCGGAACAACAACCTCCGATTTGATCTTCTACATCGTGGACGCGAACCATTTGATCTTTAACTCGGCACAGGTCCTCGCCGGCGGACATCCGTTGATCACCGGAGAAGCGACTGCCAGCGCCGGTCCCTTCTCGCAAGCGACGCTGAGCAACAGCCACATTTACCGGTTCGGAGGCTACGTTCCCGGCAGCCCCAACGTCGGAGTGGGCGTACTCCATTTTGATGGGTCCGCCGCGGTGAGCGGGACCGCCTATGAACGAAGCGGGGGAACGGCGAACGCTACGACGCTCTCGGCCCAATATGCGGTCGATCCCACCACCGGCCGGTTCACCTTCTCAGGAACCGGTGTTGCAGTGGTTGGATACGCGGTTCCATCCGCCAGCGGCATCACCGGATATCTGGTGGGCACAGGCGCGTCGGCCGCCTCAGGCACGATGGAGTTCCAAACAAATTCGTATCCTCCGGGGTATCAGTTCGCACCGATCAGCGGACACTACGGGCTGGGAAGCGAAGAAATGTTGGATCCGCAATCCACGGTGATTGCCGGCAATGAGCAGCCCGGACCCAGTGGCAGCGTCTCGTCAGACGCCAACTCGTACCTGGATTCCAGCAGCCTTACGGGCCTGATCCCGTTTCAGGAGTTCGATCTTTTCAAGTACACCTGGAGCGCCGACGGCTCCGGCACTTGGGGCGGCTACACGTACATGGTGACCAATCAATCTAAGTTTTTCTACATCGACATTTCGCCGCTGAACGGACATCCAGCGGTGGTTGTCGGACAGAGACAGCAGTAGGGTTCGTGATCGGATGCGGAGATAGCCGGCCTCGATCAAATTAACCCTGCTTTAACACTGACGCAACATTGCTGCAACACAGTCCCTCTAGTGTCAGTTGGGGACTATCTAAGCAAAGTTCTTTCTAGCAGGCTGCGGAAAAACTCGGGTTTCGTATCAGGGCATCGCTTTAGCGATGCCGTAAGTTCGAAATCAGATGCCCCTTTTAGGGGCTGGGCATCGAGAATCGACTTTTTCCCCAGCCTGCTAGGCAATGCTCTTTGAGAGCGCGTGAGGCTCTCCTGCTAACCATGGAACCTTTGGAGGCGACAGACAAGCCGCGTTACCCCGATCTGATCTACGTCGTGGAAGACGACCTGGATGTGTCTCAACTGATCGAACACAACCTGCGAACCGCCGGATACGAGGTCTCCACATTTTTCTCGGGGGCGCCGGTGGTTCCAATGGCAGCCATGGCGCAACCGGCGCTGTTTCTTCTAGATATTATGCTGCCCGGGATCAACGGCTTCGATCTCTGCCGCCAGATCCGCCAGCACGAACGACTGGGCAAGACGCCCGTCATTTTTCTTTCCGCCAGAACTCAGGAACCGGACCGCCTCCAGGCCTTCGACGCCGGTGGAGACGGATATATCACCAAACCCTTCAGTCCCCGTGAGCTGATTGCGCGCGTCCGCAACGTTCTCCGCGTTCAGCCGGATGCCCCCAGTCACGAGATTATTCAGTTGGGAGATTTGGAAATCGATATCGCTTCGATGACCGTGCGCGTGCAAGGCACGACAGTACTCACTACGGTCCGCGAGTTCCGGCTCCTCGAATATCTGGCCCGGCACCGAGGACGCGTCTTTACCCGCGACCAGTTGCTTGACGCCGTGTGGAAAGAAGGCTCCTTCGTGACTCCACGCTCAATCGACGTCTTCGTGCGGCGCCTGCGGGAGAAAATCGAGCGCGATCCACGGCATCCCCGCTATTTAAAAACGCTGCGCGGAATTGGCTACCGGTTCGAATCCGGGCGCTGACCGGATTGGTTTTGGGTGGCGCAGCGCTTCAGCGCTGCGATAGCTGGCTTGTTTTTGGCGTCGGCTTTAGCCGCTGAGGGCGACAGCGGCGCACAACACGAGTTCGTCAGCAATCCGGCCGCTGAGCGCCAGCTTATTTGCGCTGTTCGAGCTTGACCGGCGCCGTAACCGGCTGCCCATCTCGCAGCACCTTGACTTCCACCACATCGCCCACCTTGCTGCGCCGCAGTGCATCCGTGAAGTCGTAAAGGTTCTTGATCGGTTTGTCGCCGAACTGCACCAGGATATCTCCTGCTTTCAGTCCTGCCTTCGCCGCAGGTGATCCTGGTTTTACATCCGAGAACCTCACGCCGGTTTCCACCTGGCCGAAATCCGGGATCGATCCGAAGTACGGTCCGTAGCCGCCGCCGCCCGACCCACCTGCCGGCTTGTCTTCCGCGACGACAATGAAAGCTGGACGCTCGTCCGCATCGGCCAACTGCTCGCCCGTCGCAGCTACCACTTCAAGCAACCGCGCCGCCGATTCCGGATTGATCTTCTCCCACGTATCCGAAGGCTTGTGATAATCCGCGTGCAACCCCGAGAAGAAAAACAGCACCGGAATTTTCTTTGCGACGAACGACGTATGGTCGCTCGAAGAATATCCTCCCGGCGAATATTCGATCTTGAATCCGGATTTTTCTTCCTTCTGCGCCTGCTCGACCGCGGCTTTCAGCGTCGAGCCGGTCCCAACGCCTCCAATGTAGACTTTTTGATCCTTGATGCGGCCGATCATGTCCATGTTCAGCATGGCCACGGCTTTTTCCAGCGGACGCGTCGGTTCCTTCGCCCACGCCGCTGAACCCAGCAACCCGAGTTCTTCGCCCGCAAAAGAAGCGAACAGAATTCCCCGCCGCAACTGACCTTTCTGCGGCGCCAGCACCCGCGCCAGCTCCAGCACTCCTGCCGTTCCCGAAGCGTTGTCATCCGCTCCAGGATGAATCTGTCCGATCTGCGAAGGCGCAAGAGAATCGAAATTGCCTCGCCCAAGGTGATCGTAGTGCGCGCCGATGATCACGTATTCGTCCGTCTTGCCCGGCAGATAAGCCAGCACATTGTTCACGGTGGCCCGGGTGGTTTCGATACTTACGGTCAGTGCCGCAGTCTGGTTTTCCGGCAGCGCAAACGATGCTGGCTTGGACGAAGCATTGATCTGCTCCTGCAATTCCGCCAGCGATTTGCCCGCCCCCTTGAGCCACCCCTCCGCAACCGCATTTTTGACCTGAAGTAAGATGATGCCAGCATCTTCGGGCCCGCTCACGCTGCCGAATCGTGTGAGCAGGTCTTCTTCGCCGTCTCCCAGCTTTCCATTCACCAGCACGAGCGCCTTCGCTCCGTGATTCCGGGCGTTGATAGCTTTTGTCACCAACTGGGAATGCTGCGTCATTCCATGATTACCGCCCTTCACGCCGAACGACGGAGGCTCATAGCGCAACACGACGACAATCTTGTCCTTGACATCGATCCCGGCGTAATCATCGTAATGAAACTCGTCCGCCGAAGCGCCGTAGCCGGCAAACACCAGAGGCGCGTGAGCCGATCCCGAGGCGGAAAAACTGAACGGAACAAAATCCTGCTTCGGTTTCAACTCCCGCTTCTGGTTCCCGGTCAGCACCGCGAAATCGTTCTTCCCTTTCAACCGCGCGCCGGTGATGACCGTGAAAGGCTGAAAATACGAGTTTGTGCCAGCGGGTTCGAGCCCCAGGCTTTTGTACCGCTTCTCGATCAGGTGCGCGGCCCGGGTCAACCCTTTCGATCCGGCGCCACGTCCTTCCATCGCAGGCGTAGTCAGCGCCTTGATGTCATCCAGGTAGCGATGCGGATCGACGGTGGAAATTGCCGGCGGCGCCGCCACCGAAACATACGCGCATGCCAGCAGGGCAAAGAGAATCGCAAGTCTCTTCGCTGCGGCGGCCCTCTTCGCATTGCGCATCCAAGTTTGACGGCAGTAGTAGGTTTTTAAAGTCTGCATGATCCCGCAAATCGTAGGTTGCAGGAAGACGCGTGTCAAATCACAACTGCCGAGCAATGCCCCTCGGAGCCGTCCTCGTTCACGGAACAACCTCCACCCACGCGCTTCCTGCTATCCTAGAAACCTCGCCCTGTGAGGGACGCATGAAGATCAAATCATCGACTTTATTGACCGCGTTCGTGCTCATCGCAATCTGCGCTTTGCTCTCAGCCCAGGAAACGAAGAGCACCGCGTCGATCACTATCGTAGTGACAGACCCGAGCGGAGCCGTCGTTCCGCATGCGCAGATCAAGCTGTCCCCGTCACCGACAACGGCTCCACTGAATCTTGAGACAGGCGCCGACGGCGAGTTGCTTGTGGACCTCACGCCAGGGAGCTACGACTTGTCTGTAACCCTGGCCGGCTTCAAACGCTGGAACCAGCACATTCAAGTGCCGGACACCGCGCCTCAAACGATCAGTGTGGTCTTGAAAGTGGACGGGTGCCCGCCCGGCTGTCTCGTCGTCTACCCTAATTTCGACGGCCAGACCTGGTGGAATCACATCAAAGTCCTCGCCGACGATAAACTCGAAGGCCGCGATACGGGCAGCCGTGGCGAGCGCGCCGCGCAAGCCTACGCCATAGAGCAACTCAAGAGCGCCGGCCTCGAGCCCGCGGGCGTAAACGGTTTCTACCAGCCCGTCAAGTTCGTCTCCCGCCAGATCGTCGAAAAGGATTGCAGCCTTACCCTGATCCACGACGGCAAACGCGAACCGCTCACGCTCGGTGAAGATGCCATCATTGGCACACGCGTCATGCCCGCGCCCGAGGTCAAAGCGCCGCTGGTCTTTGTCGGCTATGGCCTCAAAGTCCCCGAGAAAAATTATGACGACTTCGCCGGCGTCGACGTCCGGGGCAAGATCATCGTGATCTTTTCCGGATCGCCTTCCGAGATTCCGGGCGCGCTCGCTTCCCATTACCAGACTGCGGCCGAGCGCTGGAAGGTGCTGCGCGCCGCAGGCGCCGTCGGCATCGTTTCGTTGATCAACCCCGCCTCAATGGACATCCCCTGGTCCCGCATCGCGCTCAACCGCGCCCATCCATCCATGGACCTCGACTATCCCGAGTTCTACGAAACCGAAGGCGCTAAGCTTGCCGTCACCGTCAATCCCGCCAGCGCCGAGAAATTCTTTGCCGGCTCCGGCCATACTTTCGAAGAAATCGTTGCTCTGGGTAAAGATCGCAAGCCGCTGCCACACTTTCCGCTCGCCGTTTCGCTCGAAGTGAAAACGAAAGTGGAAGTCACCAAGATAGAGTCGGCCAATCTCGTTGCCAAACTCCCCGGCAGCGATCCCGCTCTGAAAGATGAATACGTGGTGCTGTCCGCCCACCTCGATCACATCGAGATCGGCGAACCCATCAACGGCGACCGCATTTACAACGGAGCCATGGACAATGGCTCCGGCAGCGCCCTGCTCCTCGACATGGCCGCCAGTTTCAAGAAAAATCCCGAAAAGCTGCGCCGGTCAATCCTTCTGGTCCTGGTCACCGGCGAAGAAAAGGGTCTGCTCGGCTCCAAGTACTTCGCCGCTCATCCCACGGTCGCGCCAAAATCCATTGCCGCCGACGTCAACGTTGACATGTTTTTGCCCATCGTGCCCCTGAAGCTGCTTACCGTGCTCGGTCTCGACGACTCCGATCTCGGTGATCGTGTCCGCGAGATCGCGCAATCGCTCGGCGTAAGAGTTCAGCCCGACCCCGAACCGCTGCGCAATCTTTTCGTCCGCAGCGATCAGTACAACTTCATCCGCCACGGTGTGCCCTCGGTGATCATGAGCGTCGCTCCCGAGCCCGGCTCGCCCGAACAGAAGATCTTCAAAGACTGGCTGACCCAGCGCTATCACGCACCCTCGGACGACGTGGACCAACCTGTGGACCTCGCCGCCGCCGCGAAATACGAAGAGATCGTCAGAGCCTTGCTGATCAGCGTTGCCAATGACGGCCATCGCCCGCAGTGGAAGCAAGACAGCTTCTTCCGGCGTTACGCGCAGTAAGATTAAGATTTGCAAAGCCTCGTCACAGGCTGGAAAGACTCGGGCTTCGTATCAGGGCATCGCTTTAGCGATGCCGTAAGTCGTCGAAATCAGATGCCCCTTTAGGGGCTGGGCATCGAACTAAGACGCGGCAAGACGCGTCTCTACATTGGAGAGAACACTTGAACGACTATCTTTTATCCGTGCTGCTGGGAATTGTCGAAGGCCTCACCGAGTTCCTGCCCGTCAGCTCCACCGCCCATCTCCGCATTTCCGAAGCCCTGCTGCACGTGCCGCTCGCGAGCGGCTACTGGAAGATGTATTCCATCGTCATCCAGTTGGGCGCAATCCTGACGCTCCCCGTCTATTTCCGCCACCACATCGCCAAGCTCTTCTCGAAGTTTCCCGAAGGCGAGAAGAAAGACTGCACCCTCCTGACGCATCCGCTCAGCCTGGTTATGATCGCGTTCGTCGTAACCGCGATCCCGTCTTTTCTACTGACCAAAGTGATCGGCAAGAACCTGGAGAGTCTCTACGTGATGGGCGCATCGCTCTTGATCGGCGGCATCGTGATGTGGGTCATCGACGCCATGAAAGCGCCATGGGAAAAGGCCGGGCCGGGAGCGCCGGGTTCGCCCAGTTCACCTTCGTCCACCCCAGCTTCGCCCATTCACACCTGGAAAATGGACGACATCCACGGCGGCCAGGCCCTCTGGATCGGCGCCTGCCAGATTCTCTCCGCCGTTTTCCCCGGCACCTCGCGTTCCATGTCCACAATCGCCGCCGGACAACTGATGGGAATGTCCCGCGCTGCCGCGCTCGAATTCTCCTTCTTCCTCTCCATGCCCACCATGGCGGTGGCCACGCTCTACACGCTCTTCAAATCGCTTTCCGGCAAAGATGGAAACCCCATCGGCGTCGCCGAAATCACCCCTCACCAATGGGTCATCCTCGCCATCGGCTTCGTCGTCTCCTTCATCGTCGCCTACGGAGCCGTCGCCTGGTTCATGGGCTGGGTCCGCAAGCGCGGCTTCGCGCCTTTTGCGATGTATCGCATTGTGCTTGGAATCGCCGTGCTGGCCTGGGCGGCAGGGATGATCGGGCGCTGAGCGCTCCGGAGCAGAATATTCGTGTCAACGAGCACACGCATCAGTGGTCGCGGCCTTCATAGATACCGTCGCGGCTGACGGCGTAATCGGACAGGGGAGGAGTAGGGCGATGGCCAGCGGACCACGCCTCAAATGCCGCCGCTCGTTCCTCAGCCGACAATGTCTTCTGCATCGTTGGAAGCACAGCACCCTCAACCACGGAAAGGAGATATTCCTCCACGGTCATTCCGCTGGCTTGCGCTTGCGCGAATAGCCCAGCTTCAAGTTCCGGCTTGAGATTCAGGGTAACGGTCATAGCTTCCTCTCTGCGTACAGTGTACGTCAGGGCCTACCCTATACCATTTTCACATATAG
>PKUV01000082.1 GCA_003131315.1 Acidobacteriaceae bacterium | reverse complement strand
TTTAGCCGGACAGCAGTGATATTCTGCCAATAAGCGGCCGTGGGGCCGACCAGGCTCGGAGTCACGGAGGAGGTCGGTGTCCCGGCCGTGTACAGTTCCGCGATGCGGCGGGCAGCCTGGAAATAGGAGACTCCTGATTTCTTGTCAACCAGGTTCAGAGGCATCGCCAAATCTTCCTGGACCAGGAGGCGGTGCGACATGCGTCCCACGTACGAAACTTCCAGACTCATGTTCTTGGGCAGTTCGCGGCCGATGGAAAAGTCGAAGGTGTAGGAGTAAGGAGTCTTGATCGAGTCATCAAGGCCCCAGTAGATACCGAGTCCCGTGCCTGACGGCGGGGGCGTATAGGGTAATCCCCCCTGAGGTGGCGGAGGGAAGATGGGATTGCCAAAACGGTCATTCTGGGGAATCGTATTCAGCCCTGTGAGACGTGGTGCTGAATCCGCCGACGGAACCACGCTGTTGCTTATTTGCGTGGAAAGCCCGAAGGCTCCAAAGCGGTCGAAACTACTGAGGAGGCCGGAGCCGATGCGGTCATAAACAATCCCAGCGCCAGCGCGGATGACAGTCTTATCGCCTTGACCAACCAGGCGCTTGAGCCAACCGTCACCGTGAGGCGAATAGGCGAACGAAATGCGGGGAGCAAAGTTATGGGTATCCCAACTGTAGTATCCCTTCTTGTTGTTGGCTGCGCCGGCCAGGTTGAAGCTCACGATCGGATCGGCCTCGGAGCCAATTCCATTCAGCATGTTGGCGCCGCGTTGTTTAAACCACTGGCCGAGGCTGATGTTGGGCGCTACCTCCGTGCCGCTGGTTTCCCATGGCGGAGAGAACAATGACCAGCGTAGACCGTAGTTAATGGTGAGATTGGGTTTGATCTTATAGGAATCCTGCAAGTAGAACTCATATTCGTCCGCTCCGAAACGACGGTTTAACGGGGCGCCCTCGGCGAGCCGGTTGCCGCTCTTATCGTAGTTGTAGGATGCGTCCAGTTCCGTCACAAGACCCAGCATCGCAATGACCGGATAGTTGTACTGAACGTTGAAATTGGAATTGACCTGCGGATAGCCATTGAAACCAGGATCCAGCGGGCTTTGCGTGTTCGCGATTCCGCCGGTATCTAAAGCCGAGGAATTCGTGACGCCGTCAGGGAATGAGCTCAGGTAGTTCATGCGGGGGTTCCTGATAAAGCGGACATTCGTTCCGAACTGCATGGTGTGTTTGCCCTTGACCCAGGTAATGTCGTCCACCAGGTTCTGTACAGGGGCCTGAAAAACATAGCTGCGAACCACGGCCAAGCTGGAGTAGTTGGATGTGCTGTCGTCGTTCAACCCACGGAAATAGATAAAAGGCTGCGTGTTGTTGTTTCCGATATCGCCGTAGCTTTGCCGCGTGTACCCCCAGTGAAAATTGTTGATCAGCGTGGGACGCAACGTAGCCGTGTAGCCGACCGTAAATCCTTTGCTGAAATCCTCGAATGTTTGCAGGGCCGGAGTCCCGGGCAGATAGGGCGCATCCTTGTGATTATCGGTCCTGAGCGCACCGCGCCAGAAGATGCTGTGAGTGCCACTCTCGTTCAGCTTGTAGTCCAGGCGGGCAATGTACCAATTGTTGTTGGTCGGAACCGGCCCGCGGAATCTGTATCCAACGAAGTTGTATTGATCGCCTTGGGTCAAGTCATTGGCGTGCGGGAACGTATTGAAATACGGAATTACGATCGGGTTGGGACCGACGCCAGCCGGATCCATGCCAGCCAATTGTGAGGGGGTGAGTCCGTAGAAGCCGACGGGCACGGTGTGACTGCTGTTATAGCCCTGAATTGGTCCGCCTGGACACTGAGTGGCGTCCTGGCACTGGTACAACATTACGCCGTCTCGCAAGGAATCGCTGGGAACCATGCGCAAGACGCTCTTCTCTTCCCGCTGCCGATAGCCCTCGTAGTTTGTGAAGAAAAAGAGGCGATTTTTTATCGCGGGGCCGCCGAACGAAGCGCCGAAAATGTTCCGAATGAGTTTGAGGGGTGTGTTCGACTGCCCGCTCCGCAGCTCTGCGGCCTTCACGAAATAGTCATTGGCGCTGGTAATTGTGTTGCGGTGGTACTCGTAAAGAGAGCCGTGGAAGTCGTTGGTGCCGCTCTTGGTTACGAGCGAGACCTGCGCCCCGGAGGAGCGTCCCTGGTCCGCGTTGTAGCTGGTTGTCGTCACCCGGAATTCCTGGACCGAATCCAGGGTCACCGGCAGGACGGAATTGAAGGCCGACCCATTCACTTGGTCATTGCTGTCGGTGCCATCCAGGGTGACGTTGCTCTGATCGCTGCGAGCGCCGTTGACCGCACCGCTGCGTGTATCAACATCTTTGTCGATATCTTGCCGATGGCCGGTGTAAGTCACGCCCGCCTGAAGGGTCAGCAGATCCGGGACATTCCGGCCCTCCAGCGGCAGTTCCTTTACCTGGTGCTCATTGAAGGCATTCCCGATGGAAGCGTCGGCCGTGTTCACGATGCTTCCCTCGGCGGAGACTTCGACGGTTTCAGAAATCGCTCCGACCTGCAGGGTCACGTTCAGGCTTGCGGGCGTGTCGACCAGGAGTTCGACATTGGTCTGCACCGACTTGCGGAAGCCGGCCGCCTCAAGGGTCAGAGTGTAGGTTGCCGGTGTCAGCTGCAAAAACTCGTACGTACCGGCCGGACTGGTGGTTGTCGACCGCTCAAAGCCACGTTGCGGATTCGAGAGGGTCACTTTCGCGCCGACGATCATGGCGCCACTCTTGTCGGTTACAGTTCCGCGCACTGACGTTGTCGAGGTCTGAGCAGTCATGCCCACCGACAGGGCTAGGAGGAAGGAGAGAAGAACGGCGGACATCACGGGGGAGCGCATTTTGAGCCTCCTGAAAGGGCTATCGTTTAGGATTCGCGGCCTGTGTTGCTAACAAACCCTGTGCCGGAATTGGACCATCATTATCCGTCCAACAAGCCAGTATGACAATGACTGAAAACACTAGCAGCTTGGATAAGATTTTCTAATCACGATTTTGGAAAGGACCTTATGAAGTCTTGTAGGTCGGGCGACGGACTCGCTGCAAATCAGCCAGCACTCGGGAAGCGAAGAGTATGACCACCGGATAGCATTCCAGCGTGTAGCGCGGTTCCGGGTTTTCCAGCGTTCCCAGAAATGCCGAGCGCAGCAGCACGAAGCTGACCAGCAATCCGGCCCAGCGAATTCCCGACGGCCTGCGAACGACCGCCAACAGTGCTCCCGCCACGTAAGCCAGGTTCAGCAAGCCGAACCCGACTGCCATGACCGACTGCTTCGCGTCGTCATGGAATGCCCACCAGCGCACGTCGGGAGGAAGGATCTCGGTTCGCGGGCGCAGCCACATGTCCGCAACGCGCAGCAGGGGCAGCACAACGTAGTAGCGGACGGGATGGGCGCGAATACGATCCGCGGCTACTTTGCCGAAGCGCGCATCCAGTTCCGGCGTCATGTCCTGCGACTGGTTGTAGTCCGCGATGACGGCCAGCGTTGCGTCCCTTTCCGCCGGGTTATCGATGGCACGCGACGGCAGTTTCTCCGGGTCAATCTTGTAGCCAGGAACGTTCCAGTAGATCTCTTCCACCGACGCGTAGTCGACGATCCAGGTCTTGACCCAGCGGTTGAAACCTCGGGGGACCAGTTCATCCGTCTCGTTGGCGTAACGCGGAGCCAGCGGCTGGAAATGATGGAGCGTCCGAAAATTGCGAATCGTCCAGGGAGCGAGCGGCGCCAGCGCAAATACCACGACGATGGTCCCAGCGGCGAGTAGGCTGCGGAAAAATTCGCGTTTCGTATCAGGGCATGGTCTTCGCGATTCCGGCTTCGTATCAGGGCATCGCTTTAGCGATGCCGTACGTTCCTCGAAATCAGACGCCCCTTTAGGGGCTGCCACCGCCAGATAAAGAGCGACCGCCGCCAGCAGGATGCCGCCATCCGGACGCAGCAGGATGCAGGCCGCAATCGCCGCGCCGGTCGCGGCCCAGAGCTTGCGGCAAGTCTCGGCGAGCACGCCCATCTCTAGACGAGCGTCATGCATTCGATTCAGCGCGGCGACCGCGCAATCGAGAGCGAGCGCTGTAAAGAAGATCTCCAAAGTTTCGGTGAGCGCGGCGGCGGCATAGTTTGCCAGGAATGGACACAGCGCCGCCAGCACAAAAGCGATTCTCGCTGCGCGTTCTGAGACCGCCCGGCGGGCAAGGTCGGCAACGATCAGGCAGGTGGCCAAGTCCACCAGAATCTGCTTCAGCATGACGGCTTTGAAGTTGCCCGCTCCAAATAGCCAGAAGATCCCAGCCAGAAACGCAGGATATCCTGGCAGGCGCGCGTCGGTCGGCACGATCTGTTTCTCCGGCTGGGTCCCGCGCTGGCTCGCCTGCGTTTGGCCGTAGATGCCGTGCTGCAGCCAGTTGGTGGCGAGGTCGGCGTAAATGCGCGAGTCATCCGTGACCACCGGGAAGTGGACGAAGAAAAATAGTCGCAATGCCAGGGCGGCCAGTGTGGTTCCCAGAAAAAAACTGCGATGTTCGCGGATCAAGCTGAGCACGTTGGGAATATATCGCGAATCACGCGATTTTCCTCCGCGGTTCACCGGAATGGCAGCTTTCCGGTCCGACCCGGTGGGAAGTCCTATGACCCGAGAACATGCCCTGACAACCGGGTTTGACCCCCTGCCCCTCTCACCTTAGGATGAAGGGACCACTACGAGATGGCCAAACAGGTTTTTTACGATCCCTTGCAAGCGCGCTGGAGGCGGATTCGCCGCGTTTTCGACGTGGCCGCCCTGGCTTTTTCCTTGCTGTTGATCTTTTTCATCTACAGTGCCCTGCGCAGCGAGCCTCTGCCCGGCCTTTCCTGGCTTACAGAAAAGCGCCCCTACCACGCTCTGAAAGAAAACGAAAAGGTGAAAGCGCGCGAAAAACGCCGCCTGGCCACTCTGGCCCGCGCCGGACACCGTCGCCAACCCCGCAAAGCTCCTTCCCAACTCATGCTGAACTCCGAGCAAGGGGTGCGCGCCGCATTCTACGTTTCCTGGGACGCGGCCAGCTTTTCTTCCTTGCGCGAGTATGCGCGCCAGTTCGACTTGCTCTTCCCGACGTGGCTGCAGGTTCTCAGTCCCGACGGCCATCTGCAAGCCGTGGATACCGAAACGAATACGATGTTTGACGTGGTTCACGGGCAAACGGTTCATACCGTCGATGACAAGGTAATGCCGTTTCTGAAGACGGAAGACACCAACATGGAAGTGTTTCCGGTGGTGCAGAACTTTGACGGCACCGACTTTGTTCCGAGCGTTGCTGATTTCCTGAACAATCCGGAAGCGCGCGCCAGGTTTCGCCGCGAGATCGGAATTTTTCTTGCCTCCGATCATTATCGCGGCCTGATGATCGATTTCGAATCCTTCCCGAAGAAGGGGCAACCCGGATACGTGGCTCTGCTGAACGAACTCTCGTCTGACCTGCACGCCAAGGGGATGAAGCTCTACGTCAGCGTCCAGGTGCGCAACGAGGATTTTGATTACGTGGCCATTTCGTCCGCCGTGGATGGCGTCGTCATCATGAACTACGACGAGCACTACCCGGGCGGAACCCCTGGCCCCGTCGCTTCGCAGGAATGGTTCTCGGGGAACCTTGAGGCTGCCGTCAAGGAGATTCCGAAAGAGAAGCTCATCTGCGCCATCGGCAACTACGGGTACGACTGGGTCGAGCGGCCGAAGAAAGGCAAGCTGCCACCGGGAGTGGCGGATAAGAGCGTTTCCGTGCAGGAAGCCTGGATCGGGTCGCGCGATTCCGAAGAAGACGTTGATTTTGACGGCGACGCGCTCAATCCGCACTTCAGCTACCTCGACGACGATAACTTCCGCCACGATGTCTGGTTTCTGGATGCGGTGACTGCGCTGAACGAGATGCGCGCCGCCCAGACTCTCGGCATCCAGACCTTCGCCTTGTGGAGACTGGGCGCGGAAGACCGCTCATTGTGGCGTGTGTGGGATATGCCCGGAGAAGCCAATGCATCCGATCGATTGAAAGACGTCCCTCCCGGCCAGGACGTCGACATGGAGGGTGACGGCGAGATCCTGCACATCGAGGCGCGGCCTACCAACGGCGAGCGCGATCTGACCATAGACAAGCAGACCGGACTCATCGACGGCGAAACCTTTAAGAGTCTGCCCGAGCCGTATCGTGTGGCGCGCTATGGCGCCAGCAAGAACCAACTCGCCATGACCTTCGACGACGGTCCCGATCCGGAGTGGACCCCGAAAATTCTCGATGTCCTTAAACGCGAGCATGTACCGGGAACATTCTTCCTGATCGGAATCCAGGCGGAGAAGTTCGGCAGTTTGACCCAGCGCGTTTACCGGGAAGGTCATGAAATCGGGAACCATACCTTTACCCATCCCGATATCAGCTCGATTGGCACCGGCTACATGAAGGTGGAACTGAACCTGACCGGGCGCTTGTTCGCCAGCCGCCTGGGCATTCGCACCATGCTGTTCCGTCCGCCGTACTCCGTCGATGCGGAGCCCGACACGGAGGACCAGGTGCGGCCGCTCGAACTCACGCAAAGCATGGGCTACATCACCATCGGCAACAAGATCGACCCCAAGGACTGGAGCGACGAGCCAGCGCTCACACCGCAACAAATCGCCGCTGGCGTGCTCGACCACCTGCCACCCTGCCAACCGAACGATCAGAAGTGCGGCAACATTATTCTCATGCACGATGGCGGCGGCAACCGGGAAAGAACAGTGCTGGCGCTCCCGCTGATTATCGACGGCGCCCGAGCCCGCGGATTTGAATTCGTCCCCGTGTACAAATTGATGGGCAAGACGAAAGCGGATGTCATGCCGCCGCTCCCGGCCAACGAGTATTGGTCCGCCCGGCTGAATTGGATCGGCTTCTGGCTCTTCAGTGCGACGATGACGGGCATCACCGTCATTTTTTTCCTGGGGGACATCCTGATGACCGGGCGCCTGATTTCGGTCGGCGTGCTCGCCATCTATGACCGTGTGCGCTCGCATGTGTATGGAACGCCCGAGCAAATTGCGGCCTACCAGCCCCGGGTCGCGGTTCTCATTCCCGCTTACAACGAGGAGAAGGTCATCGAACGCACCATCCAGGGCGCGCTCGACTCCGACTATCCCAATCTGCGCGTGATCGTCATCGACGACGGTTCCAAGGATCGCACTTTGGAAATCGCCCGCCGCGCGTTTGCCGCCGAAGAAGCTGCCGGCCGGGTATTGATTCTCACCAAGCCCAACGGCGGCAAGGCCGAGGCGCTTAACTTTGGACTCGAGCACATCGGCGATGCGGAACTCTTCGTCGGCATCGACGCCGATACCATCATCGCTCCCGATGCGATCATCCGCATGGTGCCGCACTTCCTCAATCCGAAAGTTGCAGCCGTGGCCGGCAACGCCAAAGTCGGGAACCGCGTGAACCTCTGGACGCGCTGGCAGGCACTCGAATACATCACCAGCCAAAATTTCGAGCGGCGAGCGCTTAACACCATGGGCGCGGTGAGCGTGGTGCCGGGCGCGATCGGCGCCTGGCGTATCGAGGCGGTCCGCGAAGCGGGCGGCTACCATGTGGACACCGTCGCCGAAGACGCCGATCTCACCATGGCGCTGCTGCGCAACGGCCATCGCGTGGAATACGAAGACATGGCGCTCGCTTTCACCGAGGCTCCGACAAGTGCCAACGCGCTCATGCGGCAGCGCTTCCGCTGGTCGTTCGGAATTCTGCAGGCCGTCTTTAAGCATCGCGGCGTTTTCGCGCGCAAGGGCGCTTTGGGATTCGTCGCACTTCCCAACATCCTCATCTTCCAGATTCTGCTTCCGCTGGTCTCGCCCTTCATCGACCTGATGTTTGTGGTCGGCGTGATCTGGTATTTCGTCCAGAAATACTTTCATCCTGAATCCAACGATCCGGCCAGCTTCCAGCGGCTGCTGATCTTCTTCGGCGCGTTCCTGGTGATTGATTTCATCGCCTCGTCGATCGCCTTCGCCTTGGAGCGCCGCCGGCCCGAAGCCCGCGAAGACGCCTGGCTGCTCAGCCAGGTGTGGTTGCAGCGCTTTGCCTATCGTCAGGTCTTTTCTCTGGTTCTGTTCCGGACCGTGAAGCGCGCCATCCAGGGGCGCCCGTTCGCGTGGGACAAGCTGGAGCGCACGGCGGCGGTGAATTACGTTCCTGCGGAGCGGCGCGCTTCGGTGAATGTACCGTAGGACTCACGCCACGCCGGGCGGAGGTTCCTTTAATAACCGATCGCCGTTACCAGGCCGTCTTCGCCGCCGCGTGGCCCGCAGACTTCCACGTATCCTGCCTCTTGTCCGGCGAAGCTCCGGGCGATGCGCTGAACCGAGCACCGGGCACACAGGGAAATGGGCCGAGCACCGCTCGTCGCGAGTAGTGTGTGAGTGATACCCATCTTGGGAAGTTTGGCAACCGGACCTGCTTCGAGAGCATTGACCCACAGGTAGCGCGCGGGGTTGGTGCAGGAAGAGCAATGGTTCTGAAGTCCAGCAAGAAGCGTGTCCAACTCTGCACGAAGTTGTTCGTCCCAATCGCTCTTGGGACGAAAGACATAGCAAGGCAATTCGGCCACCGGCTGAATGACCACAGCGTGTCGGTCATAAGTGCAGTAGTCTTCGTCCAGTCGCTCCAGAAGGCAGGGGACACACAGCGGCACGATGTGCTCCGGGGCCGACTCTGCCGCCTTCGAATAACCATGCATGGCCGGTGCTCCGCAATGCGCACACACCTTATTCTCGAGTTTCTTTCTCGTCAGCCGAAGCACCGCCGCCCCGAGTCCCGCGATGACTGCAGCCACAAGCAAAATCAGCCGAATGTGCATAAACGGGTTCCTGCTCCCCTTGCCGCTGTGAACGGATTTTAGCAGACTGGAATTCCCGCTCTGGCCTGCTTCCCGTGATCTCAGTCACTGACATCCGCAGGCGGGGGGTATGTGGTAAAAAGGAGAAGCCGACATGCCCCGCACGATCATTGAACCGTTTCGCATCAAGAGCGTCGAACCCATTCACTGGACGACCCGCACGCAGCGCGAGCAACGGCTCCGCGCCGCAGGCTACAACCTTTTCCTCCTGCCCGCGGACGATGTCCTCATCGACCTGCTCACCGATTCCGGCACCGGCGCCATGTCCACCCACCAGTGGGCGGCCATGATGGAAGGCGATGAGAGTTATGCCGGCAGCCGCAGCTTCGAGCGGTTCCGCTCGTCGGTGCAGGATATTTTCGGCTACAAGCACGTCATCCCGACCCACCAGGGCCGTGCGGCCGAGCGCATTCTGTTCAGCGTGATGTGCAAGAAGGGCGACGTCGTCCCCAACAACACGCACTTCGACACCACCCGGGCGAACGTGGAGTTTGTCGGCGCGGAGGCGGTGGATCTCGTCATCCCGGAGGGCCGGCAGCCGAGCCTGAAACATCCCTTCAAAGGAAACATGGACGTCGCCGCGCTCGACACTCTTATCCAGAACGTCGGCCGCGAGCGCGTGCCTCTGGTCATGCTGACCGTGACCAACAACTCCGGCGGCGGCCAGCCGGTGTCGATGGAGAACGTCAAAGCGATCAGCGCGGTTTGCCGGAAGCATAGCATCCCGCTCTATTTCGATGCCTGCCGTTTTGCCGAGAACTCTTACTTCATCAAGATTCGCGAGCAAGCATACGAGAAGAAAACGCCGAAAGAGATCGCGCAGGAAATGTTCAGCTACGGCGACGGCTGCACCATGTCGGCCAAAAAAGACGGTATGGCGAACATCGGCGGATTCCTTTGCACCAACGACGATCTGCTGGCGCAGCAGGAGAAGAACCTGCTGATCCTAACCGAGGGCTATCCGACTTACGGAGGCCTAGCCGGCCGCGACCTCGAAGCCATCGCCGTAGGATTGCAGGAAGCCCTGCAAGAGGACTACCTCGAATACCGCATCGCCTCGACCGCATATCTGGGCAACCACATTGCCGCCGAGGGCGTGCCCATCGTGCAGCCGCCGGGCGGCCACGCGGTCTACATTGACGCGCGGGCCTTTCTGCCGCACATTCCGCCCGATCGCTTTCCCGCGGTTGCGCTCGCCAATGAACTCTATCTCGAAGGCGGCATCCGCTCCGTCGAGATCGGCACCCTGATGTTCGGTGCCTCGGCGAAGATGGACCTGGTGCGCCTGGCGATTCCCCGCCGCGTGTACACGCAGAGCCACATCGACTACGTGGTGGAAGTCATCCTCGAAGTCTGGAAGAAGCGCGAGCAGATTCATGGCATGAAGCTCAGCTACGAAGCCCCATTCCTGCGCCACTTCACGGCGAAGCTGGAACCGGAGCCAGCAGAAGTAGCAGCCGACGTGCGACGCTGAATGCCCGCGACCCTCAAGCCGGTGTAAAATCAACAGTCGCGTAGTTCTGCGCCCAACGTTCCGTCCTGGAAAGGATCTCCTATGGCAACCATGGAAGCCCCGCCGCGTCTGCAAGTCCGCCTTCACGAAGGTGCGTTCAAGAATGAGACGTTCGTCGACTTCACCAAAGAAGACAACGTGCGCAAGATGCGCTCCGCCATCGAAAAAGTGCGTGGCCAACTGGGCCGCGAGTACGACCTGATCGTCGGCGGCAAGCGCTCCAAGACCTCCGACAAGATCCGTTCCATCAATCCCGCCAAGCCTTCGGAAGTGGTCGGGGTTCACCAGAAAGCGGGCAAGGAGAACGTCGAGCCCGCCGTGAACGCCGCTTTGAAAGCTTTCGCCGGATGGAGCCGCACATCGGTCGAGGAGCGTGCTTCGCTCTTGTTCCGCGTGGGCGATGTGATGCGCGAGCGCAAGCTCGAATTCATGGCTTGGCTGGTGTTTGAAGTTTCCAAGAACTGGTTCGAGGCCGATGCCGACATCTCCGAGACCATCGATTTCTGCGAGTTCTACGCTCGCGAGGCCCTGCGCTTCGCCAAGGCGGAACCGCCCGTGCAACTGCCGGGCGAGCGCGGCACGCTGACCTACATCCCGCTCGGCGTCGGCGCCGTGATTCCACCGTGGAATTTTGCCTGCGCCATCATGGCCGGCATGACGCTCGCTTCGATCGTCAGCGGCAACACTGTGGTGCTGAAGCCGTCCAGCGATTCGCCGACGATGGCGGCGAAGTTTGTTGAACTGCTCGAAGAATGCGGAATGCCCGAAGGCGTCGTGAACTTCTGCCCCGGCAGCGGCGTGACCTTCGGTGACGCGCTGGTGGCGCATCCGAAGATTCGCTACATCGCTTTCACCGGCTCGCGCGAAGTCGGATTGCACATCAACCAGACGGCCGCGCAGCAGCAGAAGGGTCAGCTCTGGATCAAGCGCACCATCCTCGAAATGGGCGGCAAAGACGCCACCATCGTCGATGCCGACGCCGATATTGACTCCGCCGTCGAAGGCGTGGCCGCGGCAGCTTTCGGCTTCCAGGGCCAGAAGTGCTCGGCCTGCTCGCGGGCCATTGTCGACGAGCGCATCTACGACAAGTTCATCGAGAAACTGAAATCCCGCGTCGAGCGCATTACGGTTGGCGATCCCACGGTGAACCCAAACATGGCTGCCGTCATCAACGAAGGTTCGATGAACGACATTTTCCGCTACATCGAGATCGGCAAAAAAGATGGACGCCTCATCACCGGCGGCGCGCGCGACACCAAAGCCGGCGAAGGCTACTTCATTCAGCCGACCGTGATTGCCGACATTCCGGCGAAGTCGACGCTCGAGCAGGAAGAGATCTTCGGACCGGTGCTGGTGGTGGTCAAGTCGCGCAACTTCGACCACGCCCTCGAAATCGCCAACGACACCGAGTTCGGCCTCACTGGCGCCGTCTATTCAAGCTCGCGCGAGAAACTCGATCGCGCCGTGCGCGAGTTCCACGTTGGCAACCTCTACCTGAACCGCAAGTGCACGGGAGCGATGGTGGGCGCGCACCCCTTCGGCGGCTTCAACATGTCCGGCACCGATTCGAAATCCGGCGGCCCGGACTACCTCTACCTGTTCACGCAAGCCAAGAGCGTCGGCGAGAAGATCGGGTAGGGACGGGATTAAGGATGGGCATCGCTCAAATTCAGAAGGCCGCCCGCAGGCGGCCTTCTGTCATTCAAGCGAAAGCGGTCTAGTTGCTAATCCCCGCACTCTGCGGCGGTTGCGGGATGGCTGCGGCTGCCGTGGCGGCCGCGGCTTCGTTCAAGATGCGGTGGTGAATGGTGAACAGCGCCAGTTCCAGCCGGTCCGACACGCCGATCTTGTCGTAGACGTTGCGCAGGTAGTTCTTGATCACCTGCTCGGTCGTGCCCAACTGGGTCGCGATTTCCTTGTTCTTGTATCCCTGCACAATCAGCGCCACGATGCGCAGTTCCTTGGCCGTCAACCGGTCACGGACCCGCAGCCCGACCATATCGTTTTCGGTCAGCTCGCTCGGCACCGCCACGTCCTGCACCCAGTTTTCGCCACGGGCGATCTTGCGCACGCAGTCCACCAGCGCGGAGCTGGTCACGTTGCGATACACCACGCCATGGGCGCCCGCCGCCATGTAGCGCTGCGCGCTCTCGCCGGTGTCGGCGAGGACGACGACGCGGGTCTTGTTCTTGTTGGCAGCCGAGAGGACGGAGTTGAAATCGGAGTGGAAACCTCCGGCAATGATCAGCACCGCGGCGCGAAACTTGTCGAGCGCCATGAACATCTGCTCGGCAGTTTGCGCCTGGGCCACAATGCGCATTTCGTCTTCTACGGCCAGCACCTTGGCGATGCCGGCGCGAAAAATCGCCTGATTGTCGGCCAGAATTAGCTTCAGCATGGATCGCACTCCCGGTTAACTGTTGCGAACGAATTCGTAAGAATCGATTACGCAAGCGACGCCCCGGCTGTCCCCGGACTCGGCGCTGGCATTGGGCTCATCGGTCCGCACCACGCGGCCGCGGCACTGAATCACAACATCGTCCTTGCCCCCCGTGACTTCCGGCGGCAGGGTGATCTCAAACTCTACTGGTGAGCCGACCTCGAGCGATGCGTCGGCGCGGATGTACACTCCGGCGGCGCTCAGATTGCCGGTCATGCCGCTGGTGTCACCCGCGCTATCTTCCCTATGAATCTTGATCGGCAATTGCAGCGGAAACCTTTTCCCGGTACGCGCTTCGGACACGATGCCTCCTCTGCCCTCGCTCTGCGCTTCAACCCAAAGCCAGAAAACCACGGAATTCCCAGCCCACAGCCTGACGAGCAGCTATCGGCGTTATATCACGGAAAATACCCCAGAAGAAGCCCTGATTACCGAAGTAATCTCGGTAGGAACTAGGTACCTCCCCAAGCCCAGCCGCCGGACGCAGCCCCAACACAGCCCAATGCCAGGAGAATCCCGCATTTTTGCTGGATCACTTGCCTTGGCAGGCCGCAGAAAAACTCCGGCTTCGTATCAGGGTATCGCTTTAGCGATGCCGAAAGCCCTTCGAAATCAGACGACCCTTTAGGGGCTGGGGCGGGGGGCCCGGGCTACCGCCACTATCTCTTCTCAGGAGGGTACCCCTCCAAGCTCCCGCTTGGGCGGGGGGGCTGCCGGGTGGTGGCGCGCAAGTATAAGGCGCCACGCTCTTAAGGGTTGGCAGAGAAAAAAACGAGGGTGCCCCACTTTTCGCGGTTTTCGAAAAGTGGGCCGCCCGCCAGATCTTTCCTCCGCCCTGGGCGGTCTGTGGGTCATGAACTACGTTGCAGGCTGTTTTTCTGCTGCGATTGCTTCTCGAACCGTATCTCCCAGGCGGGTGAACGCGGTGCGATCTTTTAAGCGCAGAAACGGTTCCTCGAAGTACCTACGCGAGAGGACCGCCAACACTATAGCAATGCTGCCGCACGTTAAAAAGCGAATAACCATGAGATCGAAGTGCCCCTTGAACAAAGGCAGGTGTGGGAAAAGCCGCTGCTGGAGATTGTCATAAATGTTAAACACCAGCATGTGGATGAGATAGAGCCCATAGCTGATTTCTCCGAAGAACCTGAGCGTTCGATGATGGACAAGAAAACTCCAGGAACTCGTGCCCAGCAACAGCGTGCCGCCCACCGCTCCAGTGCACAAAAGATTCAGGGCGGTGATGTGCAGCGCTCCTCCGGCGAGAGGGCGGTGAAAGGGGCGGTCGATCAGAACTAAGGCGCCGCTCCCTAGAAACGCCGCTAGTAAAATCAGCTTCAAGCCCGCACGCGTTCCAAGCGGTCCCCGCATGAAGACAGCGAGAAGAGCTCCCAGGGCCAAGGCATCTGCCACCAGCCAAGTGTAGTGGGATCCATAATCGTATCCAAGCCACAACGTAACGACTCGAGCTAGGGTAGCGCCGACGGCAATCACGACCGCGATAGCGCCAGCGGTGCTCCGGCTGACGTTTCGGATAATGATGGGCCAGACGAGGTAGAAGTGTTCCTCCACCGCCAGCGACCAGAGTACCCCGAACTGCATTGGCACTCCAAACAAAACGGTAACGTTTGCGAGGTAGACAGCACTCAAACCAAGGAACGCCCAAGAGATATTCTCGCCCTGCAGAGCGTATCGGCCGAGGAGGGCCAACAGCAGGAGGATCCCGTAGTAGGCGGGCAAAATGCGAAGTGCCCGGCGCAGATAGAAACGCCGATAGTATTGCGGATGGTGCTTGCTGTCGAGCAGTATCCCGGTGATCAGAAAGCCAGAGAGAGCGAAGAAAAGGTTAACTCCGGTCCAGCCTGGTGCAAGAAGCCGCACGAACAACTTGGGGAGCCCGGACAATCCCTGAGCACCATCGCGGTTGGCAAAGCCGTGAAAAAACAACACCATCAATATGGCAAAACCACGGACGGAGTCGAGTTCGGGCATTTTGCTGCGAAGCAAAGATTTTGCGTCACCGGGTGCGGCACAGTCTGGTTTTCTGGTTGCCACTATCAGTCTCCCCACCCGTGCCGGGCGGGTGGCCCACATCTCCCGCGGGTAAGTATAGCGCGCGTTGTTCTCAGGGTTGGCAGAGAAAAAAACGAGGGTGCCCCACTTTTCGCGGTTTTCGAAAAGTGGGCCGCCGGACGGCCAGCACCAGAGTGGACTCGCCGCGCAACACCCGTGGAGCCACCGATCAGGATGCCGGGGTCTCCGGGTTGGGTTGCACGATCAAACTGTGCCGGCGAAGCACGCGGCGCCGCTGCGATTCCTGTAGCGGTGCGGACGCGGCAATCGCGCAGAGCACGTAAAACAGCGCGGCGTTTGCCGGGATCTGCAGATTGAAATCGAGAAAGCTGTGCACCAGGATTCCCACACAACCGAGCAGGGCAGCCATGGTCATCGCGCCGCTGGCGGTCTCGGTCCAATCCTTGAGCTTGCCCGCGGCCTGGCGGAAGACCAGCACCAGAAACCAGACCGCGATGGAGAATCCAGCCAGGCCGGTTTCGACCAGCAGTTGCAGATAATCGTTGTGCGCCTGATTCACGAAGAAGGTCGTGTAGAAACTGCGAAATTCCGGATAGACAATCGGAAAGGCGCCCAGTCCCCAACCGAGAATGGGCCTCTTGACCAGCATGCGCAAGCAGTCGCGATCGATGGTGAACCGCGCCCCTCCGTTGATTTCTTCGCGGGCGCCGGAGTGAATGCTGATCAGACGCTGGGTGAGTTCGTTGCCACCCATCCAGACGAGAAAGCCAATCACCACCGCCAGAAACGCGCCCAGCATAAGGGGCTGTTTCCAACTGCCTTCGCGTCTGCGAACCAGAAGCACGCCTAGCACCAGCATCTGCGCGACGAACGCCGCCATGCCTCCCCGCGAACCGGAAAGGAAAATACTTGCCGCCATCAGCGCGGCGATTCCTGCCACCACAATCTTGCGGTTCCCGTCCGTGAAGCGAGTTGCCGCCAGCACCAGCGGGAAGGGCGCGAGCATCTCCATCAGGCCGGCGTAATGATTGCGATTGACGTACGGTCCGTAAATCGCACCACCTTGCTCCGAGACCCAGATCCAGTAAAGCTTTCCATTCGGCGCCATCCCCTGCACCACCGCAAATGCAGCCACCACCGCTCCGTAACCGGTGAACAACTTGGCCATCAGCTCGAACTGAGAAGATCGACGCAGCGTCTGGGTCACTACAAACGCCAGCATGCCGTAGGCGGCGTAGAGCAACAGGCGAGAATAGGTCACATAACGGTAGGCCGTCGTTCCCACCACCCACTGCACCAGCACCAGCGCAAAAAACGCCACCATGGGGCGGTAGAGCACGTTGTCGCAGACGTTGAGTTTACGGTGGATCCACTGGCGGGACGCCCAAACCGCCAGCAGCAGCATGGCGCACGCTTCTAAGGCAAAAATGGACCAGGGTTCGACCGCTCCAAAGGCCAGCGGCCCGAGCAACAACACGGCACAGGCGCCAGCCAGCAGCGCGGTGTTGGTAAGTTTCGGTTGCGAAACTTTAGCGACGGGCGCGGGTTCAGGCTGCGTTGCCAAGACAGAACTCACGGTTTGTCCTTGGAAGTTTTTGGGGAATTGTCGGGGGAATTATCGGGAGAAAGTTCGAAATCGTCGAGCCACAGCTTGCCGCGAATTGGGGAGCCGGCCGGGAGGCGCTCGATGGCCAGCAGGAGCAGCGTGGTAGAGTCCGGGGTTGTCACTTTGGAGTGAACTTCCTTCCAGAAGTCGGCATCGTTGAGCGGGTCGCTGGCATACAGCGGCGCGCCCGTGTAGGCATCTCGCAAAACGATCTGGGGCCCGCCCGCTCCCTCAAAGTCCGCCGACTTGTAATACGCGGAGAAGTCGTAAGTGGTTGCGCCGTGCACCGGAATCAGTTGTTGAATTCCCGCGTCGTCGATACCGGGGCCTTCGAAGGTGAGGAAAAGAGAGCGATGACCCTGGTGGAAGTCGCTCGGATCGAGCAATGGCCGCACTCCGGTTCGATTGACGTAGGTCCAGTCGAAGCCTCCGTTCAGGATGTCGAGGCTGAAATCCCCGTTCACCACTAGGTTGTCCTCCGTGGGCAGATAGGCAGTGAGGCCAAGAATGTCCGCGCTTTCCTCCCAGGCAGACATGGCGGCGTCGGGACGGCGCACTGCAATGAGATAACGCACGTAGTCGTACAAATAGCGGTTCTGAAATTTCTCGTGCAACTGGGCGAGCCGCTCCCAGGTCTTGATGGCGCCCTCGGTTTCCTGCTTGCTCGTCAACAAATCGAGAAAGGAAATTAGGGAATCGGTGCGAGCCGGCACCGCGTCCCGGAGCAGAGCGTCCGCGTCAGGACGCACGCGCCAGCATGCGCGCAGTGCGGCGTCCACCAGCGAAATGTCGTTCTCGATGACGACGTGGAATTCGCGCAGGGCGCGGTCGATATCGCCGTCGATGAGAAAAAAATTCGCCGCTTCCCACGCGACATCGGGAGCGGTGGGCTCGGCCTGCAACGCGCGATCCAGCGCCGCTCGCTGGCCAGAGATGTCCCCGGTTACCTGATATGCGGCTGCCAGATCGAACCAATAGCGGGCATCGTGGGGGTTGAGCTCGACGGCTGCTCGAAGGCTGTCGACGGCGGACTGAGGATCACCGGCAACAAATGCAAAGTACCGTCCGAGCCGATGGCGATAGTCTGCATTTCCCGGCGAGAGGCGCACCGCGCGCTGCAGCGATGGCAACTCCGCACGCGAAGCAAAGACGCTGGCGGCGTACTCTTTGCCGGTCAGAAAAAGATAGACGCAGGCGAGAAAGGCCAGACCGGCAGCCAACTGCCAACGTCGCCGGTTTGAAAGTGGAATGGACATTGTCACGTTCAGCCGTCTCAAATATTTGAAGAGTGTACCTCAATCGAAACACACCACCTCAAACCGCCTTCGGTTCCGCTTCGTTCCCTGTGCGGGGAGGCTCTTCCTGATAGTAGTGACTGTATTTCCCCTGATACTCATAATAATAATAATAATCGGGGGAGGTTAGGTCGACGGCGTTGAGCAGAACCCCGGCGACGTGAGCATTGACCTGCGTTAGGATATCGCGCGCGCGGCGCAGTGCTTGTTTCGTGGTCTGGCCGGAGCGAATTACCAGGATGGTGGCGTCGGCGCGGGGTGACAGCACCACCGCGTCGGTGACGGAAAGTGTTGGGGGAGTGTCGATCACGATGTGGTCGAACTGTTGGCGCAACTCCGCGAGCAGGTCCCGCATGTTAGAGGACGCCAGCAACTCGGCAGGATTCGGTGGCGGCGTACCCGCGGGCATGATGAAAAGATTGGGCAGGATGGGAGAGGTCGTAATCGTTTGCTGCGCAGTGGCGCTTCCGGTCAGCACGTTGCTGAGACCGCTGCGCGGGCCCATGCCCAGGGTCTTGTGAATACTGGGGCGGCGCAAGTCGGCATCGACCAGGAGAACTCGGACTCCCTTTTGCGCGAGCACGATGGCGGTGTTGATGCTGGTGGTGGTTTTGCCCTCCTGCGGAAGCGCGCTGGTCACCATGATGACTTTAGGCGGCGCTCCAAGATTGGAGAGCAGAAGCGAAGTCCGCAGCGCGCGATACGATTCGGCCATCTGCGACTGGGGGCGAACCTGGGTTACGGTCTCCACCACTTCCTTCGATGCAGTCAAAGCCAGCCGCTTGCCAGTCGCTCCATTGTGGGCTGACTTAGAGCCGAGCGGGATCATCCCGAGAGAGGGAAGGCCTGAGATGGCTTGCGCCTGCTCCGGGGTGCGGACGGTGTTGTCCATGTTCTCGAGCAGGAAGGCCAAGCCGATGCCGGAGATGACGCCGAGCACAAGCGCGAAAGAAAGGTTGCGCGGAATATTGGGTTCGCTGGGAGAGGTCGGAACACGGGCCGCATCAATGATGCGAAAGTTATTGGAGCGCAATCCCGCGGTGACGCCCGCTTCTTTCAGTTTTTCCAGCAATCCCTCGTAAAGTGTCCGGTTGCTGTCCAGGTCGCGCTTCAGGATGCTGTACTCGATGGCGCTCTCGTTGAGCTTGTTCGCCTCCTGTTTTTGCTTTTCAAAGGAGTCGTGCAACATATTTTCGCGCTGCAAAGCGGCCAGGTACTGCCCCTTGAGGTGGTCGACGGCCTTGTTCGTTTCCGATTGAAGCTGGCGGTCAATCTCTTTCACTTGATTGTTGAGCTGTGCGATTTTCGGATACGAGGGACCGAACTGGGTGCTGAGTTCGGCAATCTGGATTCTGAGGCTGACCTGCTGTTCGCGCAACTTGTCGAGAAGCGTGGAACCTGCGCCGGTGCCGCCTCCCACGCTATCGGAAACGATCGCTGCCGAGACCGCCACCGGATCGTTGGACTGTGTCTGGCGATAGACGGCTTCTTTCTGCATGCGGTCAGATTCGGCCATTGTCATTTCTTTGTTAACTTCGGCGAGCTTTTCGGTGATGATGTTCTGCTTTTCGTCAATCCCGAGAATCTCGTGCTCCTTCTGGTAGCGTACGAGCTTCTCCTGAGAGGTCTCCACTTTCATCTGCAAGTCGACGAGCTGTTTCGAAAGCCAGTCGGAGGCCTGCATGGTGGATTCGAATTTGGTCTTGAAGTTCTGCTCGACATAAGTGGCCGCGAGGGTATTCACGGCGCTGGCGGCGAGCTGAGGATCGGTGCTGGTGAAATAAATCTCGATGATCCGGGTGTTGGGAATAAGAGTGACGTGGAGATTTCCCCGAAAGCCTGCCAGCAGAGCCGAGGTGCGGTTCGAATCGGTCTGCAGCGGATCGGCGACCAGGTTGGCTTGCTTTTCGGAATGACCGCCGAACTCGGGACGCCTATCCAGATTCAGTTGCCGGATCACCTGCAGCGCTAGCAGATCGCTCTGCAGGATGCGGACTTCGGTGTCCAGATCGCTCTGGTCGTAGTAGTCCATTACCGGCATCGAGTCTTTGAAGGTAAAGAGGTTGGGATCGGCCTTATTGATGACGATTTGGCTTTTCGCTTCGTAGATGGGAGTCTGGCGCAGGCTGGCAATGGCGACAACCATGAAGATGCCCGCCACAACCGCGGCCACCATCCACCTGCGCTTGATAAGAACGCGCATGTATTCGCGCAGTGTCGATTCCTGCGACGGCAACACGTTATAAAGCGCGGAGCCGACCGGCCTGAGGAATTCAGCCGGTTCGCCAGGTTGCAGTTCGCGCAAGCCGTCGTTACTTCGTGGAACGTCACTTCGTGGAACCAGGGGCCCCAATGCCATCGTTACTCCTTAGCCGCCACACGCTCGATGCGACAGCGCGCCGCACCCGACACACAGGTTTCCGCTCGAGCCGACCTTCCCACAGCAAGCCGGACAGACAAGAACGGGCTGTTATGAGGAATTTGCCTGATTTTAGCATCCCAGGAGCGAGAACCAGCCAAAATTTACAGCTTGCCGATATTGTTTCCGGCACTGGGTTCCGCTGTGTGGACGGGGACGCCGCGATGAACGCCGGACTCAAGCGCCGGATGCGGAAAACTGCACGTCCGGTGGTGTCTGAGGTATAAGGATCAACTGGCGCCGCATGAACCACAAGCGCCGATTCGAACATTCAACGTTGACCCGCGTAGACTGCGGAGCCAACCTCCCCGAAAAAGGGATCCATAAGAGCCTCGCGAGAACCTCCAGCATATTCGTGGTTGAGCTGTTGAACTAAAGCTTCATATCGAGTGTCGCCGGGTTTTCCCCACACCAGCACTGCATCTGGCCTCGCCTGGGAGATGTCACCGAGAAGCGCTGGAATCTGCTCTAAATTCGGTAGCTTATCGGTCGTGCCAATCAGCCGGCGATCTCCGAAATATGCCGACTTATATCCTGCCTCCCACCCCACTCCGTGTTCCTGGTAGGGTCCAGAACCGACACTTACAACCGTGGAACCCAGATGTGCTCTCAAGCTCTGGCCAGCCCGGTAGCACGAGACCTGAAAATCGCGACTCAGAGTGCGGAAGGGAGAAGAGGAATATACCAGCGACACAAATATCCCGAGCACAATCAAAGCAAGCATCGCCCTTCGCCAAATGCGGAGCGCCGGTCCTATGGGTTCGAGGAAACCTACGGCTACAGCCATCACCAGCGGGATGACCGGATAAAGATAGCGGCCATCGAATACCAGCATGCAATACGCCAGCAAGAGGCTGACGACCCCCAACCCAACCACCGCCGCCAGGGTAAATTCGGCGGGGTGCTGCTCTCTTCGTCGAGCCAGCACCGCCATCACGAAAACGAAGGCGACCAGCCCGCCAGGAGTTACGACGATGAGAAGCTCTTTCACCGCCTTCGGCAGGTTGTGCACCTCCTGTTTAGCAAGTTCAGGCGCCGCCTGCCTCGGGTCGATTCGATAGCGCCACGGCCACGAGCCGGGCGGCATTGGGTCGCCTAGGTTGTCCTCATCAATGAACGGCTTCGTATCCTCGAGCACGGCGTAGATTTTGTCCGGCCGGTTGTTATAGGCGTGCGCCGTCCACTGCAGAAAATTAACCTTAAATTGTGTTCCGGTCGTGAACGCGCCATATTTGAAGTGCAGCGCTCCTGCCCAAGCCGTGGCCACCAGCAACGGCAGGATGGCCGCCAAGGCAAGGCGCGCCGCCCACGGCTTACGGGGCCTGGAGAGCAGGATCGAAGTCATCGCGCACAGTGCGAGCCAGGGCAGAGCAAATCCTTTGGCCAGAAATGCGAGGGCGTGAATGCCTCCGAGTAAGCCCCAGTGCCTTTTTTCGCCGGTGCGCAAGCATTGCAACAGCACCATGAAATAAACCAGCGTCAAGGCTGCGAAGAGCAAATCTGGAGTCACCATTTCGACGGCCTGCGGCGCGAGGCCGCGGCTTAGAGAAAACCAGAGGACGGCCAGAGCAGCCGCCAACTCCGAATGCCAAAGACTTTTCGCGAAAAAATACAGCAGCACCCCGCAGAGAAGATAGCTGCCGATGTTGAGGACTTTCCCCACGCGCACCAGGTCTCCATCGAAAAAAGACCCGGCAGCAATCATCCAGGACAGCAGTGGACTGCGAAAATCATTGATCGCCGAATAGAATTGGTGATTCCGTAGATGCCGGGCAATCCCAATGTAGTCGATACCGTCAATATCAATCTGATGAAAACACCTGGAGCCGAACCAGACGAGTTGAGACCAGCAGCTCAAAGCTGCAGCCGCAAGGAGCCAGCGGGAAATGCTCTGCTTATGCGTGGAAGGCACTCTGGCCGATTCCCTCTCGACAGATTCCGATCCCAGTCAATCTAGCACGGTCGGGCTCCTACGGACGTAGCGAATAGCAGTAGTACGCCGTCGTTCCAACCTGTTTCCAGCGCGCATCCAGCAGGTTTGCGAGAGCCGAAGGCGGTTGACCGATGATCCATTGCGCTCCAGTCTTCCGGAAAGCGGCGTACAGTTCCTGGCGCTTCTCCTCCGGTAGCCGCCAGAAATCAGGCTCGTCGGGCAACATGATGTCCGCCACGATTCGGAGTTGCGCGAAATGTGCCCAATAGGAGAAGTTGCCCGCTCCAACCACAGCGATCGGAGTGCCCGGCGGAAGCGCCAGTTGCCGTGCCATCTCAAGATGGCTCTCAGCGGACTCTGGGCAGCCGTTCACGATCTTTTTTGCGGTGTTGCTGGCAAAGGAAAGTAGCATGGCCACGACCAAAGCAACGATGCTCAGGCCCGCGATGCGTTGCGAATCCTTGTTTGCGGGTAAACACAAGGAAAGAAATACGGAAAGCCAGATCAAAACCACGAAGGCTCCTACAAACCGCGTCTCAAAATGCACCAGCATGTAGAGACCAACAATAGCCAGCGATATCGTCAGCAAGTCCCAGCGCCGTGCCAAACCGCCCACAAAGCCCCTGGAGTTCCAAAACAACAAAAACAGGAATCCCGTGGTTAAGCTAGGCTGGGTCACAACGAACAAATCAACAACGGGCGGCACATGATGTGCAATCACGCTCAGTTGCGAGCGGAGGTTAAACGTAACCCGGCGGCCTTCGTTCCAATACGACGGATCGTAGGAGGGTGGATAGGTGCCCTGAATCGGACCATTGAACTCGTAAATGGGCGGATCGCCTGCGATCTTCCGCGTCGGATGTTTTGGCACACCGCTGGCAACTGGATCACCCTGCCAGTTGATGACACGCCCACCGGGGCTCACCATCGACGAATAATTCAGCTTCCCAGAATCGCCGAATGTGAATCGGCCTCGAGGCAAGGACAGCGCAGCCAGCAGAGGAGCCGCCACCACGGCGAAGGCCACTACACTGCATAGATTCTGTTTCCAATGTCGCACCTTGAGGATCGAGACGGCCAGAAACACAAGGCTGATCGGAAACATGATCGCTTTCGCCCAATACCCCACGCCGAGCGTCACTCCAAACGCCACGAAGCCCAGCAGATTGGCTTCCCGGCGCAGCCGCAATAAAATGCCGGCCGCCAGATAAACGAAGGCTGTAACCAGCAAGTCCGGGCCAATTAGCGCAACCGTAACGACGATCAGAGACGACCACAGAAATAGTGAATACCCAAGCACGCACAGCGCCCACTCCGGCGGCGAACGCAACTCCGCTTTCTCCGCATCCCTGTGAAGACTGATCGTGCCGAGACAGGAGTCCAAGAAGAAACGAAACGAGAAGAACGCCACCAGCAAAATGAGGATCCCCTCCAAATGCGCCAGCAGCAGCTCTCTTTCCGGCGACAGATGGAAGAAGAACAACGGAGCCAGCAGCACGGAATTGAGCGTGCCCCAGTAGCCATTCGCCACTGCTCCCCAGTGACCCGCTGCCGCTTCCCGCGCAATATCCAGATAGTCCATGCTGTCGGGGTTCAATTCGTAGCGGCAGGCCCAGATTTGCGTCAGACCGAAACTAAAGGTAAGCGCTAAGAAGAGCGCGCTGATGCGACGTCTTTGCTGAGTTGAATCCGCCGCGAGAAACCCCGAGAAGAATGTCATTGAGTCATCGTGAGCAAGAGAATCAATATCAATTTTAAGCGTTGGAGAAGCAAATTCGCTGACACTAGGACCCGAGAGAGGCTATCTCCGCTCTTGCGGGGCACGAGCGGGTTGAAAGCCTTATCTGCCATCCGACGGGCAGCAGCCTTAATCGCTCGTCTGATGTGAGTATACCGTCCAGTAGATCACATTCGCCGATGATGATGATGCTGCGGCCTCGTTGACCAGATCCGGGGCCCTTTTTGGCTCGAAGATCCCTATGCGGGTTCTCGCCTCCTGGGCCGTGAACAGAATTCTCCGTCGACCAGGCCCAGCAGAGAGCAGCCCAGTTGGCGGCTCAGTAGTAGGCGACCAACTCCGCCCCCTAGCCCCTGATCTTCCGTGACCTCGGAAGGATGCTCGCCAATTGCTAGGCTCCGAGTGAGTTCCACCGAAAATTCAAACAGACTCACTGCCGGACGCGGCGATAAATCCTCAGCTATACTTCCTCGGCACTTCGGTCAGCTATACTATGGAGCACAAGAACTTACCCGAAAAGAGAAGACTCTTCTGGAGTACGGAACCGTCAAGGCTTGGCGGGCGGCGGACGGCGCTTGCCGAGAGTTCCAGGTTCGGCGTTGAAGCTTGGCGTGTAATTCGACAGAAGAGGTTTCTAAGGGACAAGAATGGTCAATTGGTCGCAGGAATCGATACTGGTAACGGGTGGAACAGGGTCGTTTGGGAAGAAGTTTGTGGAGATCATGCTGCGCGACTACCAGCCGCAAAGACTGGTGGTTTTCAGCCGGGACGAGTTGAAGCAGCATGAGATGAGAACGTCGGGCTTCGATCATCCCAGCATGCGGTATTTCATTGGAGACGTTCGGGACGTGGAGCGGTTGAAACGCGCGCTGGCGGGCGTGACGGTGGTGGTGCACGCGGCGGCACTCAAGCAGGTGCCGGCTTGCGAGTACAACCCGTTCGAAGCGATCCAGACGAATATCATGGGCGGCCGCAACGTGATTGATGCGGCTATCGATCAAGGCGTGCGCCGCATTCTGGCGCTCAGCACCGACAAGGCGGTGAATCCGATCAATCTGTACGGCGCCACCAAGCTGTGCGCGGAAAAAGTGTTTGTGCAGGCCAATGCCTATGCCGGCGCGAGAAATACGCGTTTCAGTTGTGCGCGTTACGGGAACGTGGTGGGCAGCCGGGGCAGCGTGATCCCGGTTTTTCTGGAACAGCGCCGGCGCGGGAAGATCACGATCACCGATCCTCGAATGACCCGGTTCTGGCTGACGCTGGAGCAGGGCGTAAAATTTGTGATCCGCTGCCTGGAGCAGATGCACGGCGGCGAGATTTTTGTTCCCAAGATTCCCAGCATGCGACTGGCGGATCTGGCGGAGACCATTGCCCCCGGATGCCAGGTGGAGTACATCGGGATTCGTCCCGGAGAGAAGTTGCACGAAGTGCTGGTCTCTGAAGACGAGTCACGGCAAACGCTCGAAACCGAAGACATGTTCGTGATTCAGCCGGCGCATCCGTGGTGGAAATCGGAAAACTGGGTGAACGCGAAGCCGCTGCCGGAGGGCTTCCGGTATTCGAGCGACACCAACGAACGCTGGCTGACGCGGCGTGAACTGGAAGAACTGGTAACGCCTGAAACCAGCGCTGCGGAGGCGGTTCCGACGTCGGCGTAGCGAGCGCAGCCCCTAAAGGGGCGGGTGATCTCGAAGCGCTTTCGGCATCGCTAAAGCGATACCCTGATACGAAACAAAGCGATGCCCTGATACGAAACTTTTTTCCGCAGCCTGTGAAGGCATGCCCGGAAACGAATCGCACTTGCACCACGGACTGCTAGCATGAGTGCCTTACCCACAAAGCTGGAAACTCTCGCCATCGATGGGGGTACGCCCGTGCGGGAAAAATTGTTGCCGTACGGGCGGCAAAGCCTGGATGACGCAGATGTTCAGGCGGTGGTTGCGGTGCTGAAGTCGGACTGGCTGACCACAGGACCGAAGGTCGGCGAGTTCGAAGAGCGGTTTGCGGCGTGGATCGGCGCGCGGCACGCGGTCACCTTCAGTTCGGGCACGGCCGCCTTGCACGGTGCGGCGTTTGCCGTCGGACTGGGGCCGGGGGATGAGGCGATCACCACCCCCATGACTTTCTGCGCGACCGCCAACTGCATTTTGTACCAGGGCGCGACGCCGGTATTCGCGGACGTCTCGCCGGACACGCTGAACCTTGATCCGGGCGAAGTTTCCAAAAAACTTTCTGCACGCACGAAGGCGATCATCGCGGTCGATTATGCGGGACATCCCGCGGCGCTTGATGAACTGGGGCAACTGGCGAAGACGCAGGGACAACGAACGCTCCTGATTGAAGACGCCTGCCATGCGCTGGGCGCGGAATATCAGGGGAAACGCGTCGGTGGCATTGCTGACATGACCGTGTTCAGCTTTCATCCGGTGAAGCACCTGACCACCGGGGAAGGCGGTATGGTTGCGACCAACGATGCCCGGCTGGCAGAGACGCTGCGGCGCTTTCGCAATCACGGTATCAGCAGCGAAGCGCGGCAGCGGCAGGAATCCGGGCAGTGGTTTTACGAGATGGTCCTGCTGGGCTTCAATTACAGGTTGACAGATATTGCCTGTGCGCTGGGCCTGTCACAGCTGGAAAAGCTGGCGGCGAACCTGGCACGACGGCGGGAAATTGCGGCGCGGTACACGGCGGCGTTCCGGGATTTGCCGGCGATTGTGGTTCCCACGGTGCGCGATGGCGTGGTTCCGGCGTGGCACCTGTATCCGGTCCGGCTAAAACTGGAAATGCTTTCGGCGGGGCGAGGAGAAATATTTCGCGCGCTGCGGGCGGAGAATATCGGCGTGAATGTGCACTACATTCCGGTTCATCAACATCCGTACTACCGCGAGCGGTTCAAGTCCAATTCCAAAGAAGGCTATCCGGTGGCCGAAGACGCGTACGAGCGGCTGATCAGCCTGCCTATGTTCCATTCCATGACGGCGCAGGATGTGGAAGACGTGATCCACGCGCTGCGTAAAGTTGTGACTCACTATGAAGGGAAATCTGAAGGGAAAGGCGAGCGCTCGGATTTGCTCGAGACCGGGCAATCAAAATAAGTCATGTCCAGAATTTCCGAATGGGTAGGATATCGGGCTCTGGTAGTCGGTTGTGGCTCGATTGGCCGCCGGCACGCAAGGAATCTGAAGGCGCTGGGGGTGCAGCAGCTTGGCTTTTGCGACACCAGCACGGAAGCGCTGAAGCAATGCTGTGAGGAGCTAGGCGGGGAGATTTTCGGCGGCTGTGGCGAGGCGCTGGAGAAATTCAAACCGGATATCGTACTGATCTGCACTCCGCCGGTGTATCACGTGGAAGAGGCGCTGGCCGCGCTGCGTGCTCACGCCCACGTGTTTATCGAGAAACCTCTTTCGCACGAATCGAGTGGAATCCAGGTACTGATTGCCGAAGCGCGCCGCCACGACCGGAATGTCCAGATCGGCTACAACATGCGGTTTCATCCCGGGTTGCAGATATTGAAGGAGCTCATTGATTCGGGAAAGATTGGGCGTGTGCTGTGGCTCAACGTGGAAGCGGGGCAATACCTTCCCGACTGGCGGCCGTGGCAAAACTATCGTGAAAGCTACAGCGCCCGCCACGAACTGGGCGGGGGCATCATCCTCGATGGGTCACACGAACTGGATTATATTTGCTGGCTTCTAGGGCGTCCGACGGAAGTGACTTGCCGGGCTGAGCATCTCAGCAGTCTGGACGTGGATGTGGAAGATTCGGCGTGGATCTACCTGAGTTTTCCGGAGCGGCGGCGCGCGGAACTGCATCTGGACTTTGTGCAGAGGGCGTACACGCGCACGTGCAAAGTTGTGGGTGAGACGGGGACTGTGCTTTGGGATTTCAGTGTCCAGGAAGTGCGCTGGTTTTCGGCCGAGAAGCCAGGTTGGAACAGTATCCCGTACGTGTTTGAACCAAACGACATGTATGTAGCGGAGATGGTTCACTTCCTGGAGTCTCTCGGGAGCGGAACGGGGCCTATGGTTGATCTGGAGCAAAGCCGGGATGTGATCCGGGTGGTGGAAGCAGCCAAGAAGTCGTCGGAAGAGGGAAAGCCGCAGGCGCTGAATTGGACGAGTGAAGCCAGCGAGGGACCGGTGGTGGCGATCATTCAGGCGCGCATGGGGTCGAGCCGGTTGCCCGGCAAGAGCCTGGCGGAGATCGAAAAACGGCCAATGTTGTGGCACGTGATTCAGCGCGTGAAACGGGCCACGTTGGTGGATCGGGTGGTGGTGGCCACTTCCACCGCTCCCGCGGACGACGTCATCGAAAAGATGTGCCGGGAGAACGGGGTTGCCTGTTACCGGGGCAGCGAGCACGATGTGCTTGATCGTTTCTACCACGCGGCGCGCGCAGAGAAAGCCGCGTACGTGGTGCGCATCACGGCCGATTGCCCGTTGATTGATCCGGAAGTGATCGATCGAGTGGTGCGCCGCTTTCAACGTGGCGATCTGGATTACGCATCCAATGCCATGGTGCGGAGCTACCCAGATGGTCTGGATACGGAGATCTTTTCGTTTTCCGCGCTGGAACGGGCCTGGCACGAGGCCAATAAGACTTCGGAGCGCGAGCACGTGACTCCGTACCTGCGTTCGGAAAAATTTCGAACTGCGAACGTGGAGAACGATTCGACATCCTTGTACCAGCATTATCGCTGGACGGTGGACGAGGCGGCAGACCTGGAGTTCATCCGGGCGGTGTACAAAGCTTTTCGCGACAAGGAGAGTTTCGGTATGGAAGATGTTTTTGAATTGATCGAGAAGAATCCGGGACTGGAAAAAATGAACTCGGAAATTGTTTCGAACCACGGGTACTACAAAAGCCTTTTCGAAGATGCGCGTGCGGCGGCGGCGCCGCGAAGGCCGATTGAAAAATCGAAAGCCTGGCTGGAGCGGGCGGGGAAGGTGATCCCTGGTGCTTCGCAGACGTTCAGCAAGGGAGCGAACCAGCACGTGCGCGG
This sequence comes from Acidobacteriaceae bacterium, assembly GCA_003131315.1. GTDB lineage: Bacteria > Acidobacteriota > Terriglobia > Terriglobales > Acidobacteriaceae > Acidiflorens. The sequence goes on along the minus strand of PKUV01000082.1, from coordinate 51,717 downwards.
GGTGGCGCCGATGTTTCTGGCAAAGGGCAAAGGGTGCCGCGTTTGGGATGTGGACGGGAATGAATATATCGACTACATCCAGGGATTGCTGCCGAATATTCTCGGTTATGCGCACGAAGAGGTAAATGCGGCGGTGGCGGGGCAGTTGGGACAAGGGCACAGTTTTTCTTTGCCGCACCCGCTGGAAGTGGAACTGGCGGAGCGGCTCACGCGTCTCATCCCGTGCGCGGAGAAAGTGCGCTTCGGCAAGAATGGATCGGACGCTACTGCGGGAGCGGTCCGCGCTGCGCGAGCCCTCACCGGACGCGAGCGAATCGCCTGCTGTGGTTACCACGGATGGCAGGATTGGTACATCGGCAGCACGACGCGAAATGCGGGCGTTCCGCAAGCGGTGCGGGCCTTGACGCATCCGTTCGTGTACAACGACCTGGGATCACTGCAAAAACTTTTAAACGAACACCAAGGCGACTTCGCCGCCGTCATCATGGAGCCGGTGAACTTCTGGCCTCCAGCCGCGGGCTTTCTGGAAGGCGTGAGGAACCTGGCGCATGAGCACGGAGCGCTGCTCATCTTCGACGAGATCTGTAGCGGTTTTCATTTCGGGCTGGGGGGCGCGCAGAAAAGGTTCGGTGTGACTCCCGACTTGGCTTGTTTTGGCAAAGCGATGGGCAACGGATTCCCGATTGCGTGCGTGGTGGGAAGAGCAGACGTCATGAAGGTGTTCGAAGATATTTTTTTCAGCTTCACCTTCGGAGGCGAAGTGGCGTCGATGGCGGCGGCCATGAAGGTGCTGGACGTGCTGGAAACCACCGACGCGCTAGCCCGCATGAATGCGAACGGGCGCGTGCTGCAGGAGGGATTGAACACGCTGGCAAAAGAGGCGGGATTGCAGGATCGCATCCAGTGCATCGGTTATCCTTTCTGGTCGTTGATCAAGTTCCTCGATGCCGATGGCAAGGACAGTCTTCTGGTGCGCAGTCTGTTCGCGCAAGAATGCGTGAAGCGCGGAGTGCTGCTGCTGGCAACGCATAACATGACAGCGGCGCACGATCCGCTGGCGATTGAACAGACGCTGCGAGTGTATGCGGAAGTGTGCAAGACAGTGTCGAAATGGCTGAGCGAACCCCATCCGGAAGAGCATCTTGAAGGCGAGATGATTCAGCCGGTATTCAAGGTTCGCTGATACGCGCAGCTTGGGAATCCAGAGCGGTCGTTGGGTGTAAGGTCGATCGGATGCAACTTCATTGGAGTCGATGAAACCAGGCGTACTTTTGATTCGGGCCGATGCCAGTCTCGCGATAGGAACGGGGCATGTGATGCGCTGTCTGGCGCTGGCGCAAGCCTGGCAGGATGCGGGAGGGCACGCCATTTTCATGATGGCCGACGCCACGCCTGCGGTGGAAGAACGGCTGCGAAACGAGGGGTTCGAGGTTGCGCGAGCGGCTGTTCGGGTGGGGAGCGCCGCCGATGCGGAGGAAGCCGCCCAGTTGGCGCACAAAGTTGGCGCGTCGTGGGTGGTGGTCGACGGCTACGAATTTGGCGCAGAATACCAGGCGAGTCTGAAAAGCCGCGGCTTCAAAGTGCTGTTCATCGACGACAACGGCCACGCCGGGCACTACTCGGCGGATCTCGTGCTGAATCAGAACGCGCACGCCCGCGAGGCTTTCTATCCAAGTCGAGACGCGTCCACCCGCCTGTTGCTGGGTCCGCGTTTTGCGATGCTGCGACGTGAATTTACATCGTGGCGCGGGTGGAGGCGGGAGATTCCCGCAGTGGCTCGCCGGGTTCTGGTGACCATGGGGGGCAGCGATCCGGACAACGTCACGCAGCGGGTGGTCGAGGCGATTTTGCCGGAAGGCGACTTCGAGGCGACGATAGTCGCAGGTGGCAGCAATCCTCACTTGGCCGGATTGCGCGAATTCGTGGGCAATTCCGGTCGCGCTGTCCGGTTGGTGGAGAACGCCTCGAGCATGCCCGAACTGATCGCGAGGGCGGATGTAGCGGTGGCCGGCGCGGGGACCACCAGTTGGGAAATGTGCTTTCTCGGCCTGCCTGCTTTGCTGATTGTCTTGGCGGACAATCAGCAAGGGATTGCGGACGAATTGGGCAAGCAGGGAATCATGGTGCATTTGGGCCGCGGTTCCGACCTTGCCCGGATCACAATTGCCACACAACTCCGGAACTTGGCCGACTCGCCTGTTGTCAGGCGGGAAATGTCCGAACGCGGCCGTGCCCTAGTGGACGGTTGTGGGGCCGAGAGAGTCGTGTCCGCGTTGAAGAGGGAATCACTCTCCATTAGGCTTGTGGAGTATGGAGACTGTAAGCTACTGTGGGAATGGGCAAATGACCCGGTCGTGCGGGCATCGGCATTTTCTTCCGAACCTATCCCCTGGGATGACCACGTCGCGTGGTTTCGCGAGAAGCTTAACGATCGAAATTGCCGTATGTTCGTGGCACTGGATGCCTCGGCTGTCCCGGCGGGACAGATACGCTTCGACCAACGCGGGGCGAGCCACGCCGACGTCGACATCACTGTGGACGGCCGTTTCCGGGGCTTGGGCTACGCGAGCCGTTTGATTGACTTGGGTACCAACTGGGCATTCACGGAGTGGGGCCTTAAGCAGTTGAATGCCTTCGTGAAGCCCGAGAATGTTGCTTCCGCGAAAGCCTTTGAGAGGGCTGGCTTCAAGCCTACGGAGACGGTGATTGTAAAGGGACAAACCGCCACTCATTACGTTCGGACGGCGAAGTGACGCAGCCTCCCAAGCGCTATATCGTGGCTGGATGCAAATCCTGGCATCGCCGTGTGTTCGGCGAGGTTCTGAGTAAGCTTGAGGGGGAGTGGCACTACGTGGGGGAGCGGGAGCAACTGTCTCTCGAAAACATTCGAGCACTTCGTCCGCGCTATGCCTTCTTTCTGCACTGGTCCTGGAAGGTACCCCCGGAGATTCTCGACGAGGTCGAGTGCGTCTGCTTCCACATGACGGACGTGCCCTATGGCCGCGGCGGGAGTCCGCTCCAGAATCTGATTGTTCGCGGTCACCGGAATACCAAACTGACGGCGCTAAGAATGACGTCAGAGTTTGACGCGGGCCCAGTCTATCTGAGAAGGAATCTATCCCTCGAGGGTGGCGCCGAGGAAATTTATCTCCGTGCGTGCACGCTCTCGGCAGACATGATCAAGCAAATCGTGCAGGATGAAATGCAACCTTTACCGCAAACGGGAGAACCTGTGAACTTCAGGCGCAGAAAGCCGGAAGAAAGCCGGATCGCAAAACTCGATTCTCTGGAACAACTCCACGACTTTATCCGAATGCTCGACGCCGAAGGCTACCCCCGCGCCTTCCTGTCTCACGCCGGCTACCGTTTCGAGTTCAGTCGATCCGCTCTGTACGATGGACGAATCGTGGCCGACGTCCAAATCACCGTCGAACCCAAGGAGCCGAAAGAATGAGCGTTCTGGTCGTCGCCGCGCACCCAGACGACGAGATCCTCGGCTGTGGCGGCACGATGACGCGCCTCGTCCGCGAGGGTCACGAAGTGCGTATCGCCATCCTCGCCGAAGGCATGTCCTCGCGCTATGCGCACCGCGAAGACGCCGACCAGCACCAACTGCAGCACCTGCACGCCCGGGCTCAGCAAGCTGCCGACATGGTCGGGGCGAAAGAACTCGTCCTTTGCAAGCTGCCCGACAACCGCCTCGACACTGTACCGCTACTTGACGTCGTGAAGACGGTCGAAGATCTCGTCGCTCGCTTCCGTCCCGAGACCATCTACACGCATCACCCTGGAGACTTGAATGTCGACCACGGGGTGGTTCACCGCGCCGTCCTGACGGCGACGCGGCCTGTGAGCGGGCAGTGCGTGCGCGATGTCTACGCCTTCGAGGTTCCGTCATCCACCGAGTGGGCCTTCCAGTGCCTCGGACCGTCATTCCGTCCCAATGTCTTCGTGGACATCGCGGATTCGCTTGAGACGAAGATCGCCGCGATGGGCTGCTACGACACCGAGACTCGTAAATTTCCCCACCCTCGCTCCGCTGAAGCGCTGCGCGCGATCGCTACGCGCTGGGGCAGCGTTGTGGGTTTGCAGGCGGTGGAAGCATTCGAGCTGATCCGCTCGGTAAGGCCGGCGGTGAATCATTGATGACCGACTACATCGAGATCGGGAAGCGCCGCATTGGCCAGGGAAGTCGCGCGTACTGCATTGCGGAGTTGTCCGCCAATCACAACCAGGACTTCTCCCAGGCAGTGCGCATCATCGAAGCGGCCAAGGACGCCGGCGCGGATGCGGTCAAGCTCCAGACCTACACGGCGGATACGATCACGCTGCGCAGTGACAAAGAGTGTTTTCGGATTGCGGGCGGCACACTGTGGGATGGGCGCAGTCTTCACGACCTCTACCAGGAGGCATTTACGCCCTGGGAGTGGCAGCCGAAACTGAAAGAGATCGCAGACGAACTGGGGATGCAGTTGTTTTCGAGCGCGTTCGACGACAGTGCCGTCGATTTCCTCGAACAGATGAATGTTCCCGCGCACAAGGTGGCATCGTTTGAACTGGTGGACATCGGCCTGATCCAGAAGATGGCTCGCACCGGAAAGCCACTGATTATGTCCACGGGCATGGCCAGCGTTGACGAAATCTCCGAAGCGGTCGAGGCGGCGCGCGGGGCGGGTGCGACTCAGATTGCGCTGTTGAAGTGTACGAGCGCCTACCCGGCGCCGCCGGAAGAGGCGAACCTGCTCACGATTCCGGAACTTGCGCGACGCTTCAGTTGTCCCGTGGGACTTTCCGACCACACGATGGGCATCGCGGTTCCAGTCGTCGCCGTGGCACTGGGAGCATGCATCATTGAGAAACATCTTTGTCTGCAACGGGCGGATGGAGGGCCGGACGGCGCGTTCTCACTCGAACCCGCGGAATTCAAGGCGATGGTGGAGGCGGTGCGCACAGCCGAGAAAGCTCTCGGCGCGGTCCAGTTTACCTCCGGACCGCGCGAGGCCAACAGCCGCAAGTTTCGGCGGTCGCTGTTTGTGGTCGAAGATATAAAGAAGGGCGAGTTGTTTACGAAACAGAACGTGCGTTCGATTCGTCCAGCGGACGGGTTGCACCCACGGCACTTCCAAGAAGTTCTGGGAAAACGCTCGGCCTGCGATGTGGAGCGGGGAACGCCGCTGAGTTGGGCGCTGGTGGCACGATAAATTCAATCGAGCCTTGCCCTCGAGATCCCAGGTCTTAGGTGTCAGGTCTCAGGGAGTTGCGAATTTCCTGAGACCTGAGACCTGACACCTGCTTTTATGCGAGTTCTCCTCTTACATCCCGACGATGACTTCCACGGTTCGTGGACAAGTCAGCATTGGGATTCGGTGATCGACCTGGGACGAGCCCCAAAATCTTTTTATGACGAACGGAGTGCCGCGCTGGGCTGTCCGGTCTCCAGCGTTTTCGACCTTGCCGTCGAAGTTGAGGACATGCAGATTTGGCGCGGCCTGCTTGAACTCGGCATGGGACGCGTTGTGGACCGTTTTGGCATCGACTGGTGGGACGTGATCAGTCTGGTGCTGCAGCCGGAATTGCAGGACGTGCGGCTCGCGCTTCGGCTGGCCGAGAAGCTCAGCGGATGTCGCACGCTGGCGGTAAGCCGGCCGTCGGTGACGGCAGAAGCTGTGCGACTCCAGTTGGGAATACCGCTGCAAGCGCTCCACCGGAGACTACAGAGGCGTCTGGTGCCCAGGATTTTGCGTCGCAGCGTCACCGCAGCGAGGAACCTGAGCTTTGAGCAATTGCTGCAGGTGGTGTACGACAAGTACGACCCGCACTACCGTTGGCGAAGGAAGCTGGCGGGGCCAGCGGCGCAATCCTCGGCGCAATCAGCGGAATCGGAGCCGGTTGTGCTACTTCCGTCGGCCTATTCGAATGTCACGAAAACCGCTCTCAGCTACGCGGGTATTTTGCCCGAGCAGAAATTCCTCCTGGTTCTCGCCCGCGAGTCCGCAGCAGTCTCGCCGGTTCCGGCAAACGTGCAGACGGCGCGTCTGGCAAGTTTCGCAACGAAGAGGTGCGACAAGAATGAATTGCAGAAACTTGAAGTCTGCTGGAAGCAGATGGAGCAGTCGCTCGGAGAACATCCGGCATTCAGGTTGCCGGTTCATCTCGAGATCTTGAAAAAGGGGCCGCGTTGGTTGCGCTGGGGAGTCGCGGTTCGCGATGCCTGGATCCGGGTTTTTGAGACGCGCTCGGTGGCCGGCTGCTTGAGCGCCGACGATTCGAATCCATACACGCGGATTCCTCTGCTGCTGGCCGAGCAGCGGGAAATTCCGGCAGTCGCGTGCCATCACGGAGCTCTCGATTGCCGCATGGCATTCAAGAATCCGCGGTTTTCGAATTATCTGGCCAAAGGTGAGATGGAGCGTGACTATCTGGAACGCATCTGCGGAGTCGATGGCAGCCGGATTCGGATCGGAGCGGCGTCGTCTCCGCCGCGAGAGAATGCTTCAGTCTGGAGTGAACGTGCTCCCTGGATTACGTTTTTCACCGAGCCGTATGAAACGGATTTCTGGCGGGTGGAGACGATTTATCGAGAGGTGTTGCCACGTCTCTGTGCGGCTGCCCGCGGATCGGGCAAGACCGTGGTTTTGAAGCTGCATCCGTTTGAGAGCGCCCGGCAGCGGCGGAGGTTGGTGAAACGGATCTTGAGCGAGGACGACCGGAAGTTGGTGAGTTTGACCGATGCGCCACTGTCTCGCGAGATTCTTCAGAAGACCTGGTGCGCGGTGACGGTCGAATCGACGGTGGCCTTCGAATGTGCAGCGGTCGGAATCCCCGCTTTTCTGTGCGGATGGTTGCGGAACGCTTACGCCGGATATGCTCCTCAATATGTCCGCTTCGGCGTGGGACGGATGCTCGAATTTCCGGATGACCTGCTGCGCATTCCAAGTATGTTGTGCGCGGTTATGCCCGACTCGGACACCGCACGCCGGCTGGTGCAGGCGATTTCTCCGGAGGCCCTGTCGGAAGTTCTCTGCCAACCAGCTGAAGCACCTTCTTCCTCGAATGCCAAAGGGCTGTGATCGCGTTCGATGAACTGAATTCGAAAGATTGGCGGGGGGAGTCGATCGCGGTTCTTGAATCGCTGAAGTTGCGGGAGTATCGCATCGAGCGCTGCCCGTTTGGATCGGTAATGTCTTTCGCCCAGATCGAATAGGAAGGCTCGATGGCGGAGGTTTGAGATAATCCGGAACAACGATTCTTCAGCAAGCACACACAGGCATATTTTGAACATCCCCGATACAGCCCTCGAAGCCTCGCAGTCGTCGCTCGCAACCAGTCATGCGCGATTTCGCGGCGAGATGGGACAGATCTCGCGGCATTCGGCAGTCTTCTTTGCTGGCACCCTGTTTACCGCGGGCGCGGGATACCTCTTCAAAATCTACCTGGCGCGAGTGTTGGGCGCCGAGGCGCTGGGTATCTACGCACTCGGCATGACGGTTGGCGGCGTGCTCGGATTGATTGCGGCGCTGGGGCTTCCGCAGGCCGCGGCTCGATACGTGGCGGTTTACAACGGAACCGGGCGGTATGGCGAGCTTAAAGGATTTCTGTGGCGCGGCCTTGCGGTCCTTGCTGTCGCAAACTTGATGGTCGCTGCCGTCATGCTCTTGATAAGCGGGTGGGTGGCGGATCGCTTCTACCACACGCCGGCATTGTCGAAGTACATGGGGGCTTTTGCCGTATTGATGGTATTGGGGAGCTTTACCTCGTTCTTTGGACAGGCCCTTGCCGGCTTCAAGGACGTCGCTCGTAGAACGGTCATCACGAACTTCATTGGCAGTCCGCTTAACATGCTCTTCGGCGTCGGCCTGCTGATGCTTGGCATGGGCCTTTCCGGGTACTTGCTGGCGCAGATTGCCGCCGCCCTGATCACGCTCGTCCTGTTGGCGCTGACAACATGGAAGCTCATGCCGCCGGGCTACCGTTCCGTGGCAGGTGAACTTCCAGGCTTGCAACGTGAAGCAATCCGGTTTTCTGCCAGCCTGTTTGCCGTGCAGGCGCTGGAATATACTTTTGCTTCATTGGACAAGATTGTGCTGGGCTATTATCTCGACGCCCGGAGTGTGGGCATCTATGTGGTAGCGGGCTCGGTCGTAGCGTTCCTGCCGATCCTGCTTCAATCGGTGAATCAGATTTTTTCCCCCACCATTGCGGATTTGCATGCGCGCGGGGAGCTAGATCTTTTGCGGCGGCTCTACCAGACGCTGACCAAGTGGATCTTTGGATTCACTCTTCCGTTGGCGATTGTGGTTTGTGTCTTTGCAGCGCCACTGATGCAGATATTTGGAAGCGAGTTTCGAGCGGGATGGCCAATCCTGGTAATCGGAAGCCTCGGACAATTGATCAACTGCGCTACGGGTTCCGCGGGCCTTTTGCTCATTATGTCCGGGCACCAGGGCCGTCTGGTTCGAGTGCAGGTGAAGGTCGTGATTGGGAACATCATCCTCAACCTTGTTCTCATACCGGTTTGGGGAATCATTGGGGCGATTGTTGTGTCCGCGGCAACGAATGCCGCGGTCAACCTCCTGTACTTGCGTGAAGTGAAGGCGATTTTGGGATTGACTCCGTATAATCGAAGCTACATCCGGCTGTTTTTGCCGGTGTTGGGTAGCGCAGCGATCGTTGCTCTGGTAAGGATGGAAGCAAGTTTGTTCCACAATATAGTTCTTGCAATCGTGGCCAGCCTATCGTTGGGCTACCTCGCCTTCATCTTATTGGCGTTACTTGCCGGGTTGGATGAGGATGACCGCTTGGTGGCCGGAGCCATAGGGTCCAGAGTACGGGGAATGCTCGGAATGATGAGGCTTGAAGCCCGATGACAGCATCGTTACGACAAGTAAGTCTGCCAGAGGACCTCTGCTCGGCGGCGGAAGAACTCTATGGGAAGCGATTTTCAAGCCTGGAAAAACTGATCGTGTTTCTATTGGAGGAAGTCACCCGCCGGGATGCGGTAAGACTAGACCAGGAGGAACAGCGCATCATCGAAGAGAGATTGAAAGCCCTTGGCTACATCTAACGTGCCGAAAACGTGCCGAAAATTGTGGGTTGTCGCTTGATCGCTCTGCGCTTTTGCTCCGCCAATGCATTTTGAATTCCTTAAGACACAAGAGTTAGCTCCCGCCATTCACCGGGAGATCGAGGCGTTTCTGGACCGCCAGAGCAATAGCCATCCGTTCCAATTTCCCAATTGGACGGGGGAACGAAACGGCGATGAGCGTGAAGACATGTATTGTGCCATCGTGCGAGAACAAGGCGAGATGCGTTGGTTCGCTCTCTGTGGGGTGACTTTTCCCGTGGGCAAATGGCTGCGACCGATCCGCAGTCTAATGGTCTACCGCGGGCCGGCCTGCGATGATGCCGACCTGACGCTGTACGGACTCCGCAACCTGGTTGAAAAGAGCAAGGAACTGGGCTTCGCGTATGTCGAGATCGCTCCTGACTGGGTTGAGCGCCCTGAATGGAGCGTCGGAAGCGCCTTGTCTGGCGACGGGTGGCAGTTGCTCCCGGATCGCAGGAGTTCTTTGCGCTTGGATTTGGCCGCTGGAAATGACGAATTACTGCGCAGCTTTCGGAAGGCAACCCGATACGAAATCCGGCGTTCTGAGCAACAAGGGATTGTGATCAGGTTCGCACAGGACGAGGGAGACCTTCAGGAGTTTCAGCGTATTTATTTTGAGATGGCCAAGAAGAAGAACTTCCTTGCCGTGGAGCCGAGCCATTTGTCGCACGTATTGCGGTGGATCGTGAATGAGAAGGACCGAGGATCCCTTTTGCTCGCTTTCAAGGAAGCAACGCTGCTAGGCGGTACGTTGGTGGTGAGGGTGGCGACCCGGTCCTGGTATGTTTTTGGCGCGACAACCAAGGATGACCGTTTGAGCGCCGGCCATTTGCTCCAATGGCATGCGATTCGATGGGCGAAAGAGCATGGTTGCGCCGATTACGACTTCGGAGGGTTTCGTGAGGGCGTCAACACAGGTCCGGCTTTGTTCAAACGAGGTTTCTGCCAAGCCGTAGTCCAGTTTTCCCCAGCCTACAGGTATCCTTTGAACCGGCGACTCTGTTCGATATTGGACTTCGTAAACAAGGCGAGAGCGAAATGGCGCACGCCATAGCGTGGCTGGGGGCTCTCAGATGCGGTGGTAAACTGCCACAGATGCGAAAACTGCGTATCGTCATTTATGTCGGCATCGCCGCACTGATTACGGCGCACTGCTATCGGTACCCGATGTACGATGTGGATCTGCTTTCCTACGCTGGCAACGTGGCGCTGTTTGGTACGAGTGATCCGGTGCAGGTTCACCGCGTTGTGTACCAATACCCACTTACCTCCCATCTGCGAGGCCTGGACAAAGACGACGAACTGGCGCAGATATTGAGAAGACGGGCCGCGGACGCGTACTACTCTGCCGCCTACCTACCCTATTTTTCGGTGAAGCCACTGTACGTGCTCGCGATGGAGGCAGCGCACAAGTTGGGTGCATCTGTAATTGATGCGAGCCGGATTGTCTCGGCGCTTTTCTTCTTCGGCATTGCTATCGTGGTGTGGCTCTACACGAGTTCACTCTTTGCGGTGGTCATACTGGTACTCCCCGAGGCGATGATCCTTGGGCAGTCGCTCGAACCAGACGGGATGTCCGTGTTCCTGTTGCTAGTCGGGCTTTGGGTGCTGTTTATCAAGAAAAAGGAAATCGGTATCTTGCCCATCGTTTGTTCCGTGTGGGTGAGACCGGACAATGTAATCGCTTGTGTCGTGATTCTGGCGTTCCTGTATGCCTCCCGCAGGATTAGCAGGAGCCAGACAATCATTCTCCTGCTGCTGGCACTCGCCAGCGAAGCGCTGATTTCACATTATGGGTACGGGCTGCGGGCCCTGTACGATCACACTTTTCTCGGTGGAGATCCAACCGGAGTGCCGCATTTCACGGGGGTCGACTATACACGGGCGCTGCTGCGAGGTGTAAATGAACTGATCCACAGCTCCGTCCCAATTTTCAGCCTCCTCTGGCTCTTAGCCTACGGTTCTCTGAAGAATGGCATCCGGCAGATTCTCGGCATCGCGGCGATCTATTCTGCACTGCGTTTCGTTGTTTATCCGTCGTATGAGCCAAGGTATTACAGCGTCTTTTTTCTCATTACTGCGATCGCGGCGCTGCTATCGATACGCGAAGTATTTGCGAGGCGGTCTTACCTGAACGGAGTTCCTGTTCGCGCCCCATTTCACGCCTGAATGCCTGTGCGCTGGCACGGTGCGAAATAGTGTGGGGGGCTGTGTCAGGTAGTACTCTGGCACTGCACGCGGTAATGAAAGCATGGGGATTCGTTCCGACGGCGACGAGACGGTGGAAGCCGTTTCTCTATTTTCAATTCCGGGAAGGAACGGCAAACCGCCCCCAATGAGTCTCGCCCGAAAAATCTGGAACCGATGTCGAAATCTCTTGCCGGTCCAGGGTTTCTTCTTCGACCGCCCACTCGTGCTGCTGCAGAGCGATGACTGGGGACGCGTTGGACTCCGCGATCGCGAGGGCTTCGACGCACTTGGCTCTGCCGGCCTGAGCTTGGGGGAGCACCCCTACGATCTCTACACGCTGGAAACCGCCGAGGACCTTTCCGCCTTGAGCCAATTTCTAAAGCGTCACCGCGATGCCACTGGACGTCCCGCCTGCCTTGGTATGAACTTCCTCACGGCGAATCTGGACTTCGCCCGTATGGCGGACGAAGATTTTCGCACGATTCATTTACGCCCAATCACGGAAGGCCTTCCCGATCCCTGGCAGCGTCCGGGCCTATTCGAAGCCTACCGCGAGGGGATCGACGCAGGCGTGTTTTATCCGGCCCTTCACGGCAGCACGCATTTTTGCCGCAGAGCCGCAGAACGCCAACTCGCCGCTGGAGGCGAACGTCCCGCCTTGCTTCGAACGCTGTGGAAGGCGGGAACCCCGTACATCCATTGGCGAATGCCGTGGATCGGATACGAATACTGGGATCCTGAGCTGCCCGCGGACGAACGCTTCCTCTCCGCCGATGTTCAGGCCAGCCTGATCGGCGCAGCCGTGGGGATCTTCGCCAAGTTCTTTGCCACGCTTCCACGTTCTGCGTGCGCTCCGGGCTATCGCGCCAACCGGGACACGCATCGCGCATGGGCTCAGCACGGGGTGCGCGTGGCCCAGAACGGAACCGGGACGTTCACCCCGCCCCATCTCGACGATTTCGGGATCCTGCACCTCTACCGTTCGTTGGATTTCGAGCCAGCCCTTGGCGAAGAGTTGGCCGCCGACGCGTGTGTGCGCCAAGCGGGCGAGTACTTCGCCAAAGGCCTCCCCCTCATCGTCTCGCTGCACTCCATCAACTTTCATTCCTCCGTCAAGGACTTCCGCTCTCGCACCCTCACCCTGCTCGACGAGTTCCTCTCGGCGCTGGAAGCCAAGTATCCTGATCTCTTGTATCTTCACGATGGAGACCTTTGCGACCTTGTGCAATTCGGCGCCTATGCCGCGGAGTCCCGGAGTGCGCAGGTCGCAGTCTCGAAGCGAAGATTCACCAGGAACAGCGTGATCCAACGTTAGCCAATGTCAATGGGACCGAAGAAGTCAGTCTTACTCGTCACGGTGGATTGTTTGCGAGCCGATCACGTCGGCTTCATGGGATACGCGCGTCCCACGACTCCCTTCCTGGATTCGCTGGCGGCAGAATCTTTCGTAGTGCCGCAGGCTATCGTTGCCGGTGCGCCTACGTACTATTCGTTTCCGGCGATCCTTGCTTCGCGTATGCCTTTGGCGTTGGGACGGGATGTGATTGGGCTTGCTCCCGGCGAAACGACGCTCGCAACCGTGTTGCGTGAATCTGGTTATGCCACGGGCGCGTTTTCGGCGGGCAATCCATACATTTCGCCGCGCTTCGGTTACGACCAGGGATTCGAGGTCTTCCGCGATTTTCTCGACTTCGAGACGCAGTCAACCCAAAAGACCGTCAGTCCGGAACCCCTGTTTAGCGATTCGGTTCGTGGGAAGCTGAATCGATCGATAAGAAGTTTTGCGGGAGCGCTCGGACTCAGTAGGCTCTACAACGAACTGTACTTTCAATACTGCATGAAGATTGCACCTGCGGTCGTGAGCGTCGACGCTCTGAGAAGATACCCGGCCGCGGACATTCTGGTGGACCAGGCGCAGTCGTGGCTGGCATCGGTCGGGCAGCGTCCGTTTTTCCTCTGGCTTCATCTGATGGATCCGCATTCGCCCTACTATCCGCCGAGTGAAGCGTTTCGCGAACTGGCAGGAAGAGACATCGAGCCTGGCCGCGCCCGCTATCTGAATGCATACTGGGACCGTTTCTATCTGACGCCTTCCGGCTTGAGCGGAAAACGGGATGAGGTTATCCAGTTGTACGACGCGGGCATTCGGTGGGTGGACCGCCAGATCGGCCGGCTGGTGGACAGTCTCAGGCAAACGCATCGGTGGGACGATTGTGTGTTGGCTCTGACCGCAGATCACGGGGAGGAGTTTCTCGAACACGGCGGGCGTTATCATTTGCCGGTGCGTCTGAGTGAGGAGATCGTTCATGTGCCGCTCCTGATCCGTGTTCCCGGAGAGCAAGGGGTGAAAGTTCCAGCTTTTCCGATGAGCCATCTGCACCTGGCGCCCACCCTGCTTGAGATCATGGGTGTGCCGTCGCCGTCTGCGTTTCAGGGGCGGAGTCTGTGGACAAACCTCCAGCGAGGGATTGCCTGGGCCGATCCCGCGATCATGGAGTGCGCCTACGGCTGCACGAATCCCTTCCGTGCAGAAAACCGAAGCGCGCCGAGGCTGCTGGGGGTTCGCGATACCCGCTTCAAGTTGGTGATGCGGCTTGAGCCTGGGGCGACTGAGGAAGTGTACGACTTGGAAGCGGACCCAGGGGAGACGCGTCCCAGCACCGATGGGCCTGCACTCGAAACCCGAAAGCGACTGTTGCAAGCCGCCCGTGAACACATGGAGAAAACGGTTTCAGCCCGAGATCCCGTGATGCGGCTGCAGGCCCGGTTGCGCGATCTTCGGTGCGAGATCTTAGGCTAGAATGGAAGTCCAACGATCCCTGACATACATGTTGCCGTTCGTTGCAAGCTTTTGCCAACCGCATGATTACGGTCTTCACGCCCTCTTTCGCTGACGAGAGCAATACCAATGCCCAGAACCTGACGGTGAAGGAAGTCGTGGCGCGAATGGATCCATCGCGTTTTCGGGTGGTGATGCTCGGCTCCGGCGGGGCGGATCCGAGGATCGCCGCCCGCCCGAATACTAGAATTCTTCGGTGGGAGAAACGCGGGAATACGGCGCGTATTCTGTGGCATATGCTGTTCCATATCCCGGATGTCTACTTCTTTCCGAGGGAGGGCCCTCTCGATGCCGCTTTTCTTACGGCCCGCGCGAAGTTGCATTGGAAGTCGGCGTTGGTCACTTACGTAGTTTCCGGGGGACTCGAACCGGACACGAACCGGCCGATTCTGCGGCGCGCAATTCGGGAGTGCGATGTGGTCGCGGGGAATAGCCGTCACATGTCCGAGACAGTCGAGAGACTCGGAGGGCGGAATGTGCAAACGGTTTACGACGGCATCGACCGGCGCTATTACTATCCGCCTCCAGAACCGAGAGCCGAGTGCGGGCGGCCGCGCGTGCTGTTCGCGGGATCTTTCCGCCATTACAAGCGGGCCGACCTCGTGGTTCGGGAGGCTGCCAAACATCCGGAATGGGAATTCCGGCTTGCTGGAATGGGCGAAGAGCAGAGCGCTTGCCACCAGTTGGCACAAGATCTCAACTGCGGCAACGTTGTATTTCTCGGCCATCTGAACGCTACCCAACTGGGCGAAGAGATGCGTCGTGCCCGCATATTCTTCTTCCCGAGCGAAATCGAAGGGCATCCCCAGGTATTGGGGCAGGCTGCGGCGTGCGGTCTTCCGTGCGTGGCGCGGAGTTCCTACCACCCCGACTACGTCGTCGACGGAGTTACCGGGCTGCTGGTGTCTTCCGATGATCAGATGAGTGAGGCGCTCAACCGTTTGATCCGGGAGCCGGACCTCACAGCTCAGATGTCGTCGGCGGCCATCAAGCACGCCGAAAAATTCGACTGGGACCGGATCACCGAACAGTGGCAGGAACTTCTGGAGTTGGCCGTGGTCCGCCATAATACGCATCGAGGGAAGCGAGTCTCGCGAATCGCATGAAGCAAGAGCGGCGTTCATTCAGAATTTCGGACGAGTGGCGTGTATGACACAACGGGTCGCGATCCTCACCGAGATCATTGCTCCCTACCGCATCCCGGTTTTCAACGTTCTGGCACGCCGGGCGGGACTGGATCTGCACGTAATATTTTTCGCAGAGACGGATGAGGCACTTCGGCAGTGGCGTGTCTATAAGGACGAAATCTGTTTTTCGCATCAGGTTCTGCCGTCCTGGCGGTGGCGCACGGGGAAGAGCAGTTTCCTGATCAATCGAGGATTGTGGTCCGCCTTAAACAAGGTGAGTCCGCAGGTTATCATCTGTGGCGGATACAACTATGCCGCCTCCTGGGAAGCGCTCCTGTGGGCGCGGCGCCGCGGGGTTGCGTTTGTGTTGTGGTCGGAGAGCAACAGCCATGACGCTCGTGGAGGACGGGCCTGGGTGGAGTCCCTGAAGGCTTATTTTCTAAGGCACTGTGACAGATTTGTGGTACCCGGGAAGGCTTCCTTCGAGTATCTCAGGTCGCTTGGGTCTCCGGAAGCAAGCATCTTGACCGCGCCCAATGCCGTCGATAACAGGTTGTTTGCGACCCAGGCGGAGAACACGAGGGCCCATGCAACTGAATTTCGAGAAAAACTGAAATTGCCCTCGCGGTTTATTCTTTTTGTGGGCCGGTTGGTGCCGGAAAAAGGAGTGTTTGATCTCCTCGAAGCCTATGCCAAACTAGAGAGCGGCCTGCGATCGGAGGTGGGCTTGGTGTTTGCCGGCGATGGTGTCTCCAGAGACGAACTAGCGCAACAGGCGAAACGGATCAGCCCGGGGATGATTTGTTTCACGGGATTCGCGCAGCGGGAAGATCTGGCTGGTCTATATGCGCTCGCGGAAACCTTGGTTCTGCCGACGCACAGCGACCCATGGGGTTTGGTGGTGAATGAAGCGATGGCGTGCGGGCTTCCGATCATCGTGAGCAGCGTTGCGGGATGCTCGGCCGACCTGGTCGAAGACGGGTGGAATGGTTACGTCGTGCCTCCCCGAGATTCGGAGAAACTCAGCGTGGCGATCAATTCTCTCGTGCGGCAACCTGAGCTTAAGCAGCGGATGAGCGCGCGCAGCTCGGAACGAATTCGAAACTACTTGCCGGAAGCCTGCGCCGATGGCCTGGCCGCGGCCGCGATCTCCGCCGCTACGAGGGCTCGATGAATTCCGTGAAACCGCTGCAATGGGTGGGCATCGGGCTGGGCGCGATCCTGACAATGTATTTTACCTATACCCACTTGTACTACTTCGGCAACGTTTCTTTCCTGGGCGGAATCCTGCTGCTGGAGGTACTCGTCGCCAGCTTCTGGAAATATGATCGGCGTTTTTTTGTTCTGCTGATGATCGCGTTTCTCTGGGCCGGTCTGCATGTTCCCATGCAAGGCGCCTGGACGTCTGGACGCTGGCTGGTGCTGGCCGCGGGGGCAGCGGTTGGCTGCATTGCCTGGATGAATGCTCCCCGGAGACCTTTCGGCTCGTTACATCTGATCGCTTTGTTCTGCATCTGCACCGCGTTTGTCTCGGCCACCGTTTCTACGTTTTTGCAGATGGCGTCGCTCAAGGCTTTGAGCCTGCTCCTTCTTTTTCTATATTGTGCTTCGGGAGCTCGCTTGGCCGTTCTGGGCCGGGAAGGCCGTTTTTTCCATGGGCTGCTCTGGGGAACTGAGATCGCGGTCTATATCACGGCGATCTGCTATTTCGGCTTGGGCCAAAGTATTTGGGGTAATCCCAATTCCCTCGGCGCGTCGATGAGCGTCGGGGTGTTCCCCATCCTGTTGTGGGGATGGTTCACCAGCGATGTTCCTGGGGTGAGGTTACGCAGGCTGGCCGCCCTCCTTTTTTGCACGTATCTGGTTTTTTTCAGCGGGGCGCGTGCTGGGATGGCTTCCATCGTGCTTGTAACTCTTATCTTCTGTTTTTGCCTGCACCAGTACAAATTGCTGGTGAAGGTGGCGGCGCTGGTTCTGGCCCTGATTGCAGTGACTGGCGTGTTCGCTCCCGGAAAATTAGATACGAAGCTGGGGGACCTGAAGGATGCGCTGCTCTACAAGGGACACAAGGATGCAGGCGTGATGGGTTCGCGGCGAACACCTTGGGAAAAGTCGATCGCCACGATCAAAGAGCATCCGCTGTTTGGAACGGGTTATGGCACGAGTCCAACGGGTGTGGATCCCGGGCTGTCTTTCGGACCTGTCAGGTCGGACGCCGCCACGAATCGTGAGCACGGCAGTAGCTACATGACCATCGCGGAATGGGTGGGTCTGTTGGGTGGGTTGCCTTTCGTCGCGCTTCTGGCGGTCACGGTGTCGAACCTATGGAAAGTTTGCGCCTGGATGCGCCGAGCCCGCGACCCACGCCATTACTCGATCCCGCTGGCGATGGTGGTGGTAGCGGGCCTGGCTCACGCCAGCTTCGAAGATTGGCTCTTTGCCGTGGGTTATTATCTCTGTATCTTTTTTTGGTTTTGTGTATTTCTACTCTCGGATCTTATTCCTGATGCGGTGAACGTCCCAGGGGCCGTCGTGGTTTCCAGAACTTCCCGCCGGTCGCCAGCCGATTTTGGAGCCGTCGTGCCCAACCGATGATCAGATTGTTTATCAACGGTCTTGCCGCGAGTGCCGGCGGTGGCCTTACTTATCTGCGCAATGTGATTCCCCATCTCGCGCGGAGAGCCGATGCGCAAACCACGGTACTGTTGAATTCGGCAATGCGCCGGGAATTTGGGGAATTGCCCGATATTTCCTTCGAGGAAAACTCGGAAACCTTCGGGGCGTTCCGGCGGTTCGTTCATGAGCAAACGGTGCTGCCGAAACTGATCCGGCGAAGCGGAGCACAGGTCTTGATTTCCGCGGGCAACTTTGCGCTTTGGAACTCTCCTGTCCCCCAGATACTCCTGTCTCGTAACTCGCTTTACACTTCCGGCGATTTCCTCCGCGACGTTCGTGCTCGCGGAGACTACGCGATATGGACGGACACTTTAGTCAAGGGCTGGTTGGCGCGGCGATCCATAAGCTGCGCCGACATCACCGTTGCTCCCAGTGAAGCGTTTGCCCAGGAACTCAGCCAGTGGAGTGGCAAGAAGGTGCTTGCGGTGCACCATGGATTTGATCAGGATGCATTTACCAGCGATGCAGCGCCCTTGCCATCGGCGGCGAAAGCCCAGCTTGAGCAAGGAAAAGACGCTCTCCGTCTGCTTTTTGTGAGCCACTACAATTACTACCGGAATTTCGAGACATTATTCCGGGCAATGCCCATCTTGAGCAGTCGTCTCAAGGGAAAGAAGGTGAAACTGTTTCTCACCTGCCGCCTGAATTCCAGCGAGAATCCGGGGACATATCGCGCCGAGTCTGCGGCATCGCTCGCCCACGATCTTCAGGAAAGCGGGGATATCGTGGAGCTTGGAACCATTCCCTATCGGTCACTTCATCACCTCTATCATGCCTGCCACATCTATGTAACCCCGGCTTATGCCGAATCCTTTGCTCATCCGCTGATCGAGTCGATGTCGAGTGGATTGCCCGTGGTGGCCTCGGATTTGGCTGTGCATCGTGAAATCTGCGGAGATGCGGGAATTTATTTCCCTCGTTTCTCGCCCGATGCGCTGGCGGAACGGGTACTGCAGGTTCAGGAATTGCCGGAGTTAGCGGAAAGGCTCTCGCACAATGGCGTGCGGCGGGCGCGCGACTTCAGTTGGAGCGAGCATGTGGAACGCCTGATCGTTCTCGCCGAAGAATTGGTGCGGCCGGAAAGTGGGCGAAACTGATGGCCCGAGCCGCGGAGGTGGGTTCAACGCTGCACGTTCTGACACTCACCCCATTTTTTCCGTCGGATCGAAATGAGGTGAGCGGTTGCTTCATCGCGGAACCGATCGAGCAGCTTGAGCAGTTCGGTGTCGATTCCAGCGTGATTGCAGTATCCCCGATTTACTATCCTCGAAAACAACCGAGTTCATCGGCGGCGGCAGAGTGGGTGCGATATCCGCAAGTTCCGGGAAATCTCGGGCTCTCAAGCGCGGGGAAGCTGCTCTACGCCCGTCTGCGGGGACGGGTACGGAAACTGCACGGCGTGAAGCCGGTCGATGTTATCCATGGACATGGAGCGCTGCCCTGTGGTCATGCCTCTGCTTTGCTTTCGCGACACTTGGGAATTCCGTTCGTAGTCACCGCGCACGGGTTGGACGTTTTCAACACTTGCTTCCACGGTGGAACTCCCGCGAAGTGGAGGCGGCAGGAATCCATCGCCGTTTATCAGGCCGCCCGGATCGTCATCTGTATCAGCGAGAAGGTGCAGCAAATCATGCATGACGGAATGGGGGGCGGTGTCCGCAGCGCTGTGGTTTACAACGGGACCGATGCCGAACTGTTTTCGCCGGGACCGGTGGCGGTTGTCCCTCCCGAAAAAGAAATCCTTATCGTCGGCAACCTGATCGCCAGCAAAGGCCAGGAACTCGTTTTGAGGGCGATCGTCCGTTTGGGAACTCTCTTTCCGCACCTCCGATGCCAGATTATCGGGGAAGGTCGCGATCGTGCCCGATTGGAAGCCTTGGCGAGCGAACTGGGACTCGGTCAGCGAGTTCGGTTTCTGGGGCGTCAGAGCCGAGCCGCAGTGGCCGATGCCATGCGAGCCTGTTCCGTATTTGTGCTTCCGAGCCGCAACGAAGGACTTGGATGTGTGTACCTGGAGGCAATGGCTTGCGGGAAACCGGTAATCGCTTGTCGCGGACAAGGGATTGAAGAGATTATTGAACACGGAAGAAACGGCTGGCTCATCCCAGTCGATGGCCTCGACGAATTGGTTCAGGGGCTCTCCACGTTGCTCCAGTCCGCCGATGTTTCCTCTCGCATGGGGAGGGCCGCGCGCGAAACGGTCCTGAACGGATTGACCCTGTCGGATCAGGCGCAGCGCCTGGCAAATATCTACCGCCAAGCGATCGCATGAAGCAATCCAGCGTCGTATGATGAGGTGGGCCGGGTAGCACATAGAGCTTGATAGGGGTGCCGGTACATGGCCATCGATAAGAGTTACAAGCGCTCGGAAGAGCTCTCCTCGGTTGAAGTTCAGCGCGGCAATTCGGCGTGGTGGACGCGGAATCCGATGGCCTACGACTGGGCTGGAAAGATTGAGCTTCCCCGGTTCTCTCAGGGGTGGTACGAGGCGATCGATGCTGAATTCCTATATGGAAGCCGGCTTTTTGCTACATTGAAAGAACCGTTTGATCGAATTATTCCTATTCCAGAATTGCGCGGGGCCCGAGTACTGGAGATCGGTTGTGGCATGGGTCTGCACACGCAGACCATGGCAGCCGCCGGAGCCGAAGTGACCGCAATCGATCTCACTTCAACCGCGGTTGAAGCCACCAGCCGCCGTATTGCTTTGAGGGGTCTCCGAGCGCAGGTGTTGCAGTGTGACGCGGAGAATCTTCCATTCGAAACCGGTGTTTTTGATTTTGTCTGGTCATGGGGCGTAATCCATCATTCCTCGCGGACCGCTCGCATCGTTCGGGAGATTGCACGTGTGCTGAACCGCACCGGTAAATGTCGTGTCATGGTTTATAACCGGGAAGGCATGCCCGCTCGTATTTGCTTCATTCGCGACTACATTCTAAAAGGCGGGTTCGTGCGGCAGAGTTTTGAGGAAACATTGTATCGATCGTGTGACGGTTTCTCCGCGCGTTTTTATGTTCGTGAACAGATCGAGGACATCTTTCGAGCATTTTTCAACGATGTCTCATCGCAAGTTTGTGGCCAAGAATCAGATGCGATTCCTTTGCCCTCTCCGCTGCG
The DNA here is from genome assembly GCA_003131315.1 of Acidobacteriaceae bacterium. Classification (GTDB taxonomy): domain Bacteria; phylum Acidobacteriota; class Terriglobia; order Terriglobales; family Acidobacteriaceae; genus Acidiflorens. Next base: position 30,662 of record PKUV01000082.1, on the reverse strand, counting down.
TCGTTGGGCCCTGGCCATCGTTCCGGAAAGTTATTTACGGAAGGCACAGGCCAGACGTGGCGCCTTTATTTTCATAAGCGCGAGTGGACCCGCTTGATTCCCATCCCTTGAGAGGACGCTGGACCGAAGTTCCGGGCCTGGCCTCTGACGAGTCTCCACCATGTGGGCGCCTCCGCGACCAAGCCCATCTCAAAAGATGGCTCGACAGGCTGCTCTATATAATAGCGGTCATCATAATCGCGGTTGTTACCGGAGGATGGGTTGCTTCACCAGCGCTACAAAGACATCGTGTTTTGGGGCATTGCCAAGGCCACGGTTCCGAATTATTTCCTGCGGCGGTATGTGATGAGCCCGGGCCCTCGGAACGGCGCCCGTCATCTGCATCTTGGTTGTGGTCCAAAATACCTGCCCGGATTCCTGAATATTGACGGCAATCCTTGGAACAAGATTGACGTTTGGCTGGATGTTAGAAACGGACTTCCGTTTCCTCCGAATTCGGTGGACTCGATCTATTCCACTCACATGTTCGAGCACTTCTATCCGGATGAGCTCAAGCGTCTGCTTCGGGAATGTGCGCGAGTGTTGAAGAACGGCGACGGTATCCGGCTCATCGTTCCGAGCCTGGAGAGCGCGATTCGAGCGTATACTCAGGCGCGCAGCGAGTCGTTCGACGATTCCTTTCCACGTCACTTCGATTCGCTGGGCGGCAGGTTTTCGAATTTCGTTTTCTGCGATGGACAACACCGGACCGCGTTCGATTTCAGTTATCTCAGCGAGGTGCTTCGCGAAGCGGGATTCCGGGAGGTCGAGAAATCCGCGGAAGGAAAGAGCCGGTTGTATGCCGGCAGCGTTCCTCCGTATGAACCGGGAGACGCGATGGATTTACCGCATTCCTTATACGTCGAGGCATTCAAGTAGCCGCATTTCATTTCGGTGAGCAAGGAAGCGAGCAAACATTTCAGATGTGCGGCATCGTTGGCATCCTGGCGCGTAAAACCCAGATCCCTCCTGCAGTTCTGGAACAAGCCACGCGTTCGCTCTCGCACCGGGGGCCCGATGATTCCGGTACCGTGCTGTTAAAAGAAACTCAACCGGAGTCGCTGGAGATCGGCTTGGGCCACCGGCGATTGGCGATTCTCGACCTTTCGCCCCTCGGGCATCAGCCCATGCAGGATCCGGTCACCGGCAACTGGATCGTCTTCAACGGCGAGATTTACAACTTCCGCGAACTGCGGAAGGAGCTCGAAGCCGTCGGCGTCGAATTCAAAAGTCATTCCGACACGGAAGTGATCATGGCCGCTTATCGCGTGTGGGGCGAGTCTTGCCTGACGCGGCTGGGCGGCATGTTCGCGTTTGCCCTCTGGGACGCGCCGCGAAAGCGGCTGCTGTTGGCGCGCGATCCCATGGGAATCAAGCCGCTCTACTACCACCAGTCAGACCAGGCTTTTATTTTTGCTTCGGAGGTGCGAACGCTTTTGCGGACGGGACTGGTGCCGCGAAAGGCCGATCCTACCGGGGTTTTGAGCTACCTGGCGTTTGGTTCCGTGTACGAGCCATGGACGATCGTGGAAGGAGTGATGGCGGTTCCGCCGGGACATGTGCTCACCGTAGAAAACGGATCGGTGAGCAGCCGCGAATACTGGAATCCGTTGCAGTCTTCTTCGCGGGCCGAGTTGGAAACACGATCGGGGAATGGGATCGGGACCGCGGCTCAACTGCCCTCGATCTTGCGCGATGCGGTGTTGTCGCACCTGGTGAGTGACGTACCCGTCGGAGTGTTTCTTTCGGGCGGAATCGATTCGAGCGCTCTGGTCGCGGTCCTCAGCCACAATGGTGTGCGCGCGAATACCTTCTCGCTGGTATTCCAGGAAGAGGAGTTCAACGAAGGGCAGTACTCGCGGGAAATCGCCCGTCGCTTCGGCACCGAACATCATGAGATTCCAGTTTCTCAGCAAGACACGCTGGCGGTGTTGCCCGAAGCTCTATGCGCGATGGACCAGCCGACCATTGACGGCATCAATACGTATCTCGTGTCCGCCAAGACGAGGGCGGCGGGAGTGAAAGTTGCCTTGACTGGCTTGGGCGCCGACGAGATGTTCGCAGGCTACTCGAATTTTCGCCGCGTGCCGAGGATGGAAGCGTTTTCTAAACGATTTGGACGACTGCCGAGGCTGGCGCGACGGCCACTTTCCGCGTCCATCGCGCTGTTTGCAGGCAATGGCGATCGCAGCCGCAAGCTGGCCGAGTTGGCCACGGGACATGATTCCATCGTTCATCCGTACTTCCTGGCGCGCATGTTATTTGGGGCGGCGGAGCGCGAGGCATTGTTTTCAACAACGGATTACCAAGCTTCGCAGCAATCCCTTGATCGAGTGCTGCAAGAATCGATCACGGAAAGCCAATCTCTTGATCCAGTCAATCGCGTTTCCTATCTGGAATCGCATTGGTACATGCGCAACACACTGCTCCGGGATTCCGATTTCATGAGCATGGCGCATGGCCTCGAGTTGCGAGTGCCCTTTCTCGATAGGGCGCTGGTGGAAGCCTGTTTCCGTGTTCCGGGAGAGAAGAAGTTACAAGGGGACTTGCCGAAGAGCCTGCTGCTGGCGAGCCTTGGCGTAGAGTTGCCCAGGGAGGTCGTGAATCGTCCCAAGCGCGGATTCACACTGCCCTTTGAGCGATGGCTGCGGGGTGAGATGAGACCGGTCGTCGAAGACGCGTTGCTAAAGAGTAGTTGGGATCGGATTTCTATCAGCGCCAGCGCTGTGCGAGAAGTGTGGAACCGCTTTCTTACGGGGGAGACTTCCTGGTCGCGGCCGTGGTCACTTTTCGTACTGAACCGCTGGTGCGAGCAGAACCTGTGAAGGCCATCGCCCACGCCCGTCTGGCGGCGGAAGTCGGGCAGGAACGGTCTTGCGCCAACGATCTTGCGTCAACGATCCAGGGTTGACGATCTTGCGTTCAAGAATGTCCTCAGTTCAGCTAACATAGTGGAACCTTCTACCTGCCAACGGAATGGACTTGATCGAAGCAAAATCAGAGGCTGAGGTGTCGAACTCAAGCGCCGCTCGGCAGGTGCTCCCGGTAAGTGTGATCGTTCCGGTTCGCAGTGAGGCGCGCAACCTGCCGCGCTGCCTGGAGTCGCTCGCCGGCGTCGGTGAAGTGTATGTCATCGATTCCGAGAGCACGGACGACACGGTTGCCATTGCTCAGTCGCATGGTGCGAAGGTGGTCCAGTTTCATTATGCGGGGGGCTGGCCGAAGAAGCGCCAATGGGCCATGGACACTCTGCCGCTCGCGTACGACTGGATTCTGCTGCTCGATGCGGATGAGGTCCTGGCACCGGAGCTGGTTGAAGAAATTCGGCGTGCCCTTCTGAACCCTCGAGTGAACGGATATTCCATCCGCCTGCAGATGTATTTTCTCGGGAGGATCTTGCGGCATTGCGATGCGAGCTTCTGGAAGCTGTCACTGTTCCGCAAAGGGCGAGGGCGTTTTGAGTGCCGCTTGAAGGATCAGGATGCCTCGATGGCCGACATCGAGATCCACGAACACGTGGTGGTGGATGGGCCCACCGCAGAGTTGCGCAATGCGCTGGTCCACCACAATGTCGATTCCTTGTCGCGCTACATCCTGAAGCACAATGAGTATTCGAACTGGGAAGCGCGCGTGCTTCTGCAGCCGGAGGTCGATCCTGAAGAAATGCGCGCCGACTTATTCGGCACTCAGGCGCAGCGCAGAAGATGGCTCAAGCGAAATCTCTATCGCTTGCCGGGCTCTCCGGTTCTGCTCTTCCTGTATCGTTATGTCTTTCGTCTGGGATTTCTCGATGGCGTGCCGGGGCTGATCTACTGCACCTTTCAAGCAGTGCAGATGTTCCATTCCAAGGCCAAAATCTACGAGCTGCGGGTCGGGAGGAACTGAGGTCATGTGCGGCATCAGCGGACTCGTGAACTGCGGCGACCGGGAGACGCTCGCCCGGATGACGAACGTGCAGACGCACCGCGGTCCCGACGACTCCGGGCTCTGGGAGCGGCGTTTCCCCGATGGAGGATACATCGGACTGGGAAGCCGCCGCCTTGCCATTCTCGATCTCTCGCCTGATGGCCACATGCCCATGAGCAACGAAGATGGGACGGTGTGGATCACCTACAACGGCGAGATCTACAACTTCGCCGATTTGCGGCGCGAACTCGAAGGCAAAGGGCATCGTTTTCGTTCGCACACCGACACAGAAGCCGTGGTTCATCTCTACGAAGAATACGGCGTCGACTGCCTGAATCGCCTGAACGGCATGTTTGCCATCGCGATCTGCGACTTGCGCGGCGCTTCGCCGAAGTTGTTTTTGGCTCGCGATCATTTCGGAATCAAGCCACTCTATTACTGCGAGCGCGGCGGAAAACTTGCTTTTGCTTCCGAGATCAAGGCGCTGCTCGAAGTGCCGGGAATTGAAGCGAGCATGAACCTGGAGGCGCTCGACAAATACCTGACGTTCCTGTGGGTGCCCGATCCGCTGACGATGTTCGAGGGAATCCGCAAGCTTCCGGCGGGCCACTATGCGCTCTGGCAGCGCGGCGAGTTCAAGATCGAACAGTATTGGGACTTAACGTTTCCTCCGGCGGAACATCGCTTCGAACGAACGGAAGCGGATCTGGCGGACGAGATCCGGGAGAGGTTCTGCGCATCGGTCGAGCGACAGATGGTGAGCGATGTGCCGATCGGCGCCTTTCTGAGTGCGGGGCTGGATTCTTCGAGCATCGTGGCGGCCATGGCGCGAAAGCAGCCGGTGCGGACTTATACGATCACGTTTCCAGAAAAATATCGCGTGGGCGAGACGACGATTGACGATCCCGGCGTTCCGCAGCGCCTGGCGCGCAAGCTGGGCTGCGAGCATCATGAGATCGTGGTCGAGCCCGACGTGGTCGGTCTGCTGCCGAGTTTGACCTGGCACATGGATGAGCCCACGGCCGATCCGGCGATTATCACGGCGTATCTGGTGTGCCGCGAGGCGCGAAAGCAGGCGACCGTGCTCTTGTCGGGAGTGGGCGGCGATGAGATTTTCGCGGGATATCGCAAGCATGTGGCTCACGGGTGGGCGGAAGAGTATCAGCGCGTCCCGGGCTTTGCTCGGTCCGCCGCGGAGCGAGTTCTGCTGGGATTGCCATCACTGCGCGGAACGCGCATGAAAGGCTCCGTGCGTCTGGCGAAGAAGATGGCGCGCAGCGCGGCGCTTAGCCCGGCGGAAGCTTTCATCAGAAACTGCACGTATCTGGATGCGCAGCAGAAGACCGACTTATATGCTCCAAAATCGCCGCAGGCAGCGAACGGAAATCCTGACGGCCAGCATCTGGCGGCGTTCGACAAAGTGCGGCACGCGGACTTTCTCAACCAGATGCTCTATCTGGATACCAAGATCTTCATGGCCACGCTGAATCTGACCTACAACGACAAAATGAGCATGGCGTCGTCGGTCGAGGTGCGGGTGCCGTTCTTGGACCGGCAGCTTGCCGAATTTGTTGCCTGGAACGTCAGGCCAGAGTGGAAGCTGAAAGGGAAATGGCGTCCGGTGACGAAGCACATTTTCCGGGAAGCCATGCGTAGTATGCTGCCAGAAGAGGTCATGCGGCAGCCGAAAGCGGGTTTCGCGGCGCCGGTAGACTACTGGCTGGCGCACGATTTGCGGCCCATGGTGGACGATCTGCTGTCGGAGAGCCAGGTCCGCAAGCGTGGACTGTTTCGGCCAGAAGTAGTGCGCCGCTATGTGGACGAGCACCGCCGTGGTGCGGAAGACTGGTCCATGCAGATCTGGCAATTGCTGACGCTGGAGATCTGGATGCAACTGTTTCTCGATGGTGGTGCGCGTTCGTTCGCGCAGCGGCAGATTGGAGCACAGCAATTGACGACCGCTTGAGCGGACGCTTCGAGCGAACGCAGACCCAGATGAACAGTCCCGAGTCCAGTTCTAGCCGAAACTTCATGGCCACCAGAACCGTTCGCGCGCTGAACGAAGCCGCGGGTCTGCTGCGCGCACCACAACGTGTTGTCCAGCTGTTTTCTAAGCTCGCTTCGGACGAACTGCGGACGACATTCGAACATCGGCACCTCTATTCGTACGCGGCCGCAACCATTCCTGTCGCGGATGCGCTGCGATCGGTGGTTGACTGGATTCTCCATGCGCAACGTCCCGACGGCGGCATCGCAGCGTACTACAGTCTCCTCACTGGATATTCCGAGTTGTATCCTGAGGTGACCGGCTACATCATTCCAACGCTGTACGATTTTGGCCGCCTGACTGGCGATCCAACCGCGCGCCATGCCGCTGAACGTGCTACCCACTGGCTGCTTTCGCTGCAAATGCCATCGGGCGCCTTTCCCGGCGGACTCCGTGGCCCCGACAGCGACGCCCAGCCCTCTGTGTTCAATACCGGTCAGATTTTGCAGGGACTGGTTCGCGCCTTCGTCGAAACGCACACCGAGACCAGAAACGCGGAAATCCTGGAACGCGCCGTGGCTGCCGGCGATTGGTTGGCAGCGATCCAGCAGGCGGATGGCTCCTGGACCGGGCACGCTGCCTATCAGGGAGCCGCCCACACCTACTACAGTATGGTTTCGTGGGCCCTGGCGCAGTTGGCCGCCGAATCCAGCGATCCCCGTCACGCGGCGGCGGCGGACAGAAACATCGACTGGGTGCTGGCACACGTCCAGCCCAGCGGCTGGATTGACGGTATCAACCTGCGTGGACATCCTGCGTACCTGCACTTCATCGCTTACGCGATCCAGGGGACGCTCGAGTGCGGGATCCTGCGCCGGCGCGACGACGTGATCCAGGCAGCCGCGAAGCCGGCTTGGGTTCTACTACGCAAGTTTGAGACCCACAAGCGATTGTTGGGGACATACGAGCCGGACTTTAGAGGCGGTCAACGGTTTTCATGTCTCACCGGGAATGCGCAGATGTCCTGCGTCTGGCTGCGTTTGTTCGAGGTGACTGGCGATCTGCGCTATCTCAACGCGGCCCTCAAGATGAACGAGATGCTGAAGCATTTGCTCCCGATCAAGGGCCGCCGCGGAGTGGTGGGCGGGGTAGCTGGATCGTATCCCATTTGGGGAGCTTACCAACCGATGCGGTTCATCAGTTGGGGATGCAAGTTCCTGGCCGACGCGCTCATGCTGGAGCAGCGTCTTACGCGTGAGTTCGAGGCAAAGTTCGAGGCATCGGGATGCGCGTAGCGATTCTCTGTTCGAGTCCGTACAGCGAAACCGGCTGTGCCGTCAGTGCTCGCCTGGCGCAACTCGGATACGTTCCGGTTGGAGCGCTGACGCTGCCATCCTGGGACCGCAGCACGCTGTTGCGCAAGCTTGGACAATGGGGCCTGCGCGATTCGCTCCACTATGCCATTGCCAAACTGGCCCCGGGCAAGTCCACGCTTCGGAAGCAGGTGCTGAATCCCTATCTCGAGAGGGCATTGCGGCATGGAGACGGAGTATTCCGCGGCTTGCGGGAGGTGGCGCGTACCTATGGGTTTCCGGTCGTGACATGCGGCGATCAGAACTCACCGCGTGCCGTAGCGCAACTAAAGCAGTGGTCCCCCGATTTGGCGATCTTCACCGGCGGAAACATCCTGCGAGACCAGGTGCTGAAAGTTCCTCGCCTTGGCATTTTGAACTCACATCTTGCCCTGCTCCCCGAAATCCGCGGCATGAGCAGCCCGGAATGGTCTCTCCTGTGTGGAGTTCCCCTTGGCATAACGATTCATTTCATGGACAGCGGCATTGATACTGGCCCCATCCTCTTGCGCCGCGAATTCGCAGGCGCCGCCGACTGCGACTCGCTGGCCGACTTGCGCAACAGAATGATCGCCGAGGGGATCGAGTTAATCGCAGAGGCCGTGGCCGGCCTTGACCGCGGCACGATCGCGCCAGTCCCGCAGGCCGGACGGGAAAAAGATTGTCAATTCTTTGTGATGCATGAGCAGTTGAAGGCTGTGGCCACGCGCCGGCTGAAGGAAGGCCGGTTGAATTCCGTGGCTGGCAGGTCCGATGGGTAGGCTCGGCACCCTGTTGCAGATCGGCCGGACATTTGGGGTGCGCGACGGTATCTTGCGCTTGGGATATGAACTGCAGCGCGGTAGCGGGCTGATGTCGCGCCGCATGCAATCGGTCCGGGGCTGGGAGTCCTGGGACCTGAAACACATCGCTCCGAAGACTTCGCCGGAAGATCTTCTGAGCATTCGTCGCCAGGGCGGCCGCCCTTTCTTCTTCTCGGATTCTCGCAGTCTGGCACCTGAGCTCAAGAAAATTCTCGGCGCGGACGGCGAAGAATCAGCCGTTGCCGAAGCGAACAGAATTCTCGAAGGTAGCCTGCCCTTCTTTGGCCGGCTGTCATTTGCCTGCGGTTTTCCTCCCCAATGGTTCCAGAACCCGGTTACGGGCCAGCGCGTCTCGCCCGACCGTCCGTGGACACGGATGCGGTTTGCCTCCGGGTTTGCCTCCGGGGTTGCCTCCGACGACTACGGCGATCTCAAGTTCATTCTGGAACCGTCCAGATTCCTGTTCGTCTACCCGCTGGCCCGTGCCTATGCCATCAGCGGCGACGAGCGGTTTCCCGAAGCCTTCTGGAGTGCGACCGAGAACTGGGCCGGCAACAGCCCACCCATGTCTGGTCCGCTCTGGATCTGTGGGCAGGAATCGTCGCTGCGGATTCTGGCGTGGTCCTTCGCTCTTTACGCATTCCTCGGTTCGCCCGCTACGACGCCGCAACGAGTAGCGCTGCTGCTGTCGATGATCGCCGCGCATGCCTGGCGCACCATGCAAACCGTGGGCTACGCACGATCGCAGCGCAGTAATCATCTATTCAGCGAAGCCGCCGGCCTATGGACTGCCGGAACTCTCTACCCTGAACTGAGGGACGCGGCCGCTTGGCAGAAACAGGGTGCACGGCTCTTGCGGGAAGCGGTCCTCGACCAGATCACGCCGGAAGGGGCTTATCTCCAGAATTCATTCAACTATCAGCGGATGGTTCTTCACCTGCTGCTCTGGACGCTTCGCCTCTCGGAAATTCACAAAATCCACCTCGACCCGGAGATCCGCACGCGCACGGCCGCAGCCTTCGAGTTCATCGGTGAGTTTGTGGACTCAGAGTCCGGACACGCACCCAATCATGGCTCGAATGACGGCAGCTACATACTTCCGTTGGCCGCGTGCGACTACGGCGACTTCCGTCCTCTGGAGCGGCTTGGAAGCTGCGTTCTGGATCGTCCGACCGCGCTCCAGCCGGGACCTTGGGACGAGGCTGCGCTATGGCTTTGCGGTAAGTCCGCGAAATCGGCGGAGCGCGAACTTGCTTACACGGTTTCTTCCACTGCGGGCTATCACCGCCTTGGCACGGAAAACTCCTGGGCGTTGGTGCGAGCAGGGCGCTACACGCGCCGTCCTTTTCAAGCCGATCAACTGCACGTGGACTTGTGGTGGCACGGCCTCAATCTGGCACGGGATGCCGGGACGTATCTCTACAACGGCGAGCCGCCTTGGAACAACGGCCTTGCCGGCACCGCCGTTCACAACACGGTCATGGTGGATCGCCGCGACCAGATGCGGCGCGCCGGCCGTTTTCTCTGGGTGGATTGGGCCCAGGCATCGGGCCGATCTTTCTCCACGTCTTTCTCCACGTCTTGCTCCACCACGAGCGCGGATTCCCCGGACTGTTTTGAGGGCGAGCACGACGGCTACCGGCGCCTCGGAGTGAAACATCGACGGATGGTCCAGTGCGTCACTGAAGACGCCTGGGTCATCGTGGATGATCTGCTGGGTGCGGGTGAGCACGAGTTGCGGTTGCACTGGCTGCTGCCAGACCTGCCGTTCGAGGTGATTGCCGCTTCACCGTTTTGCGCGGTCCTCTCAGCGGGAAAGATGCGCTTTCGCTGGAACGTCTTTTCCAGCTCTCCGGGGAGCGCTGCCATCATCCGCGGCGGAAAGGATCTGGCGGGGAACATCGTGTGCGGAGATAAGGAGTTGCTGGGCTGGGAATCGCCCACCTACGGCGGGCGCTGTCCGGCGATTTCTCTCCTCCACCATGTGCAAGCGCCCTTGCCGGTTCGAATTGTCACCGTGATTCTGGCCGGCGAAGCGCTTCAGCTTCGGCAGAGCGATCGCCAATTGGTCTTGTCGCGCGACGCTTCGCAAGTTTATCAAGTGAGTCTGGCGCCCGTGCAAACCGTGAGAACGAGCGGTTAGCCGTCGTACAATTGCGGATGTTGTAGGTTTTGAGCGGCTGGGCGACGTCCCGTGCGACACGATATGAAACAGCTTCTCCAACAGGTCAGCGGCGGCGAGATCGAAGTGGTCGACGTTCCCGCTCCGAAATTGCTTGCGGGTTGCGTATTGGTCCGCACTGCCGCCTCTTTGGTTTCGGTCGGGACTGAGCGGGCCTCATCTGAGTTCGCCCGGAAGAACCTGCTGCAGAAGGCCAGGATGCGTCCCGACCTCGTGCGCGAAGTCTGGAACAAGGTCCGCCGGGACGGCGTGGCGGCGGCCCTGGCCGCAGTCCGCAGCCGGATGGATCAGCCCAGCGCCCCCGGTTACAGCAGCGCCGGAACCGTGGTCGCCGTGGGAGAGGGTGTCACTGACATTTGCCCGGGTGATCGAGTAGCCTGCGCCGGCGCTGGCCACGCCGTGCACGCCGAATTCGCTTGCATCCCGCGCCTGCTGCTGGCGCGGATCCCTCCCGACTCGGAAGTGAGCTTCGATCACGCCGCAGCAACTACGGTCGGGGCAGTCGCCTTGCATGGCGTGCGAACCGCTGACGTCAAGTTGGGCGACATTGTCGCTGTGATTGGACTTGGCCTGCTCGGACAACTACTGGTGCAGATTCTCAAGGCGGGAGGTTGCCGCGTCGTAGGGATGGACATCGACCGCGGACGGGTCGACCTGGCGCTGCGTCTGGGTGCTGACGCTGCCAGTGCCTCCTCCACTGCCTTCTGCGACGCGTGCATGCAACAGTCCGGCGGGCGTGGCGCGGATGCCGTCCTGATTGCAGCGCAGACGACCAGCAGCGATCCGGTCAATCTAGCCGCCGAAGTGGCCCGGGACCGCGCCGTCATCGTCGCGGTTGGCACCGTGGGCATGGCCCTCGAGCGCAGGCCTTTTTACGAGAAGGAACTGGACTTCCGCGTTTCCCGCTCCTATGGGCCCGGGCGGTATGACGCAGCGTACGAACAGAAAGGCGTGGATTACCCTATTGGCTATGTGCGCTGGACGGAGACTCGCAACATGGAGGCTTTTCTCCAGCTTCTCGCCGATGCCAAAGTGGATGTGGGCGCTTTGATTACGCACAGGTTTCCGATTGACCAGGCGCAGTCGGCATATGACCTCATCACGGGGAAATCTCAGCAAGCCTTCCTCGGAGTCCTGATTACTTACCCGGAGCTGGCCGAGGAAACCCGGCGCGTTACAGTGGCCTGGAACGGTAAAGCAACCGCTGTTGCCGCCGCGAAATCGGTTGCCATCGGACTGCTGGGGGCGGGCAACTTCGCCACCAGCACACTATTGCCGGCGGCAAAACGAGTGGGTGGTGTGACATTGGTCGGTGTGTGCGCCGCCAATGGCTCCCATTCCCATCACACCGCGAAGAAGTTTGGATTTCACTACAGTGCCACCGATGAAGACAGCTTGATCGGCGATGCGGCGATCAACACCGTCGTAGTCGCCACCCGTCATCATTTGCATGCCAGACAGGTGCTGGCAGCCCTGAAGTCCGGTAAGCACGTCTTCTGTGAAAAGCCGTTGTGCCTGAATGAAGATGAGTTGCGCGACATCGTGCGGGTCTACGAGGACCAGCAATCGGGTGGCAAGCCGCTTCTCATGGTCGGTTTCAACCGCAGGTTCGCTCCTCTCGCGCTTCGACTCAAGAGTTTTCTTCGAGGGATTCATGAGCCACTGGCGTTGCATTACCGCGTGAATGCCGGCTTCATTCCTGCCGATCATTGGCTGAATGATCCGGAACAAGGTGGTGGCCGCGTCATCGGGGAAGTCTGCCATTTTGTGGACTTCCTGACTTTCCTGGTGGGCGCCGCCCCGATTGAGGTGCAAGCCCACAGCCTTGCCAATCCTGGTAAATACAGCAACGATAACGTGGTCAGTTCGCTTCGCTTCGCGGATGGGTCGCAAGGCACGATCAGCTATTTGGCCAACGGCGATAAATCGTATTCGAAAGAACGGGTTGAAGTCTTCGGCGGTGGCGCGGTGGCTGTGCTTGAGGATTTTCGCCGGCTGGAACTCGTTTGCCGGGGGCGGAAGCAAGTGTTTCGATCACTGTGGCGTCAGGACAAAGGTCATCGTGGTGAATGGGAAGCGTTTGTCGCCGCCCTTCGCACTGGAGGAGACTGTCCCCTCCCTCTCGCGGAGATTGTGACCACGATGCTGGCCACATTTGCCTTGGAGGAGTCGCGTTCTTCAGGTCAGCCCATTTCGGTCGGAGGACTTCAGAGCCATCGTTTCAAAGAATAGGGACTTTGGTCCCCAGCGCGCTTGTCAAGGATTTCTGTCCAGAGCCCCGTGAAAATTCTCTACGTCTCGCAATATTTTCCGCCTGAAATGGGAGCGCCCGCTGCGCGTGCCGTGGAGTTGTCCCGGCATTGGGCGCGGATGGGGCATGAAGTAACTGTCCTCACCGGATTTCCAAATCATCCGACCGGCGTCGTGCCCGAGGATTGGCGCTCGCGATTCCACCGCCTTCGCTACACGGAGACTGTCGATGGGGTGCGCGTCGTTCGCACGTGGCTCTGGCCTTTGCCGAACCGAAAAGCGCACGAAAGAATCCGCAACTACGCGTCGTTCTGCGTCTCGGCGGCGGTCAGCGGATTGGTTCTGCATACGCCGGACGTGATCATTGCCACGTCTCCGCAATTGCTGTGCGCGCTTTCCGGATGGTGGCTGGCGTGGTGGAAGCGCGTCCCCTTCGTCTTCGAAGTGCGCGATCTTTGGCCGGAATCGCTCGCGGCCGTCGGCGCAGGCAGCGAGGGAACCTTGCTCCATCGCATGCTGGGCGCAATCGCCGGATTTCTTTACCGTCGCGCCGACCGCATCGTTGTCGTGTCGCCAGCCTTCAAGGGCCACCTGATGCGGTACTGGAACGTTCCCGCAGCAAAGATTTCCATTGTCGAGAATGGAGTGGAGACCGATCTGTTCCGGCTCGACCCGGCAGCAATGGAAGTGCGAAAGCAACTGAATCTCGAGGATCGGTTTCTGATTTGCTACATCGGCACGATGGGCAATGCGCATGGACTGGAGACCTTGATTGCCGCTGCCGAAGAACTACAGACAGCCCTGCCGAACGCGATGTTTTTACTGATTGGGGAAGGGGCAGAAAAGCAACGGATCGTGGAACTCGCCGCTGCGCGCGGACTCACCAACATTCACTTCCTTGGTCAGCAGCCGCGAGAACGGATTCCCGCCTATGTTTCGGCTGCCGATCTCTGCCTGGTCATGCTGAAGAAGACTGAGCTGTTCAAGACCGTGATTCCCACCAAGCTCCTCGAATACATGGCGTGCGAGCGGCCGGTCGTCGTCGCTGTCGACGGGCAGGCCCGACAGATTGTCGAAGAAGCCGGCGGCGGCGTTTTTGTGGAACCCGAGAACAGTAAAGCTCTGGTGAAAGCGATCCTCGACCTGGCGGAGGACTCCGAGCGCAGACGACGAATGGGAGCCAGTGGGCGGCAATACATCGTCAACAAATGTTCCCGTGAAAAAACGGCGCGGGACTACATCACTGTGCTTGAAGGGCTCGGCGTGTAGCGCGGACACTCTTGTCCGCGAAAGCGGGGCAAATGCAACGGCCGCGGACAAGAGTGTCCGCGCCACACGCCCTAAGGATGAACCGCCACGATTGCCAAGGATGTGGACAGCGACATGGCTGCATCCGCAGTGCGATATGCCGCAGCTTTGGCCGCACTTCCGGGTATGAACAATATGTCGCCTTTCACCAGCGCCATATCCGGCGCCTTAGCATAAAGTACCTTCTTGAGGTTGACGGGAATTTCCTGAATCCCACTCGGCGTCTGGCGCAGGATCCTGGTTTTGCTCAAGGCAGACGTGCGGGTACTGCCGCCAGCCAGCGCCAGAGCTTTGAGAACACTGAGGGCGTTGTCCTCAATCCGAAAGCCGCTGGGACGGTTCACATCGCCGACGACGTAAACGATTCCGGCGCGAGAAACAATGATCGTGTCTCCCGGAAACACATCCACGTTGTTCTGGGTATCTTCTGCCAGATTGGAAGATAGCTGAAGCTCAACCTTCTGACCGCGATCTCCGCGATGCTCGATGGTCACGTTGCGGCCCGCCTTGTCGCTCAATCCTCCCGCCGCCGAGATCAAGTCGAAAAGCCGGCGCTCACCAATCGCAGGGTAGGCCCCGGGGTGACTGACCTCTCCCACCAACGTGATGGCTTGCGAGGCGGATTCGTCCACGAAAATGGAAACGTGCGGGCCGCGGACAAAGCCTCCATCCTCCAGCCGCTTTTGGATCAACTCCTGCGCTTCATCGGTTGTCAGGTTGGCAATGTGAACATAGTCAATCAGTGGAAGGTAGACGTCTCCGGAACCACTGATGCGCGTCTTGCTCGAGAGATCGGGCACTCCGAACACACTGATCTCGATCAGATCGCCGATGCCCAGCTTCACATTGGAATTCGCAAGTAGACGAGGCGATTGGGGCGAAGCGGTTTCGTTCGCAGGTGCGGGCTGCTTTGCCTCCCCCGTGGCCGGTGTCTGGGCCAGAAGGTGGAGGCTGCACAAACCAACAAGAAGCACGTACACGCTTCGCAAAAGGAAGCGCCGATTCCGCCCGGACATACTCAGACTCCTGGATTTATGCGTGCGTCGAGTTTAACACACGCCACCCAGTAAAATCGGCGCAGAACGCTCTGTTTCACAGCCCTGCGACCATCAACTTTAACGAAGAAATGCGCCAAACAGTTGCTCAGCGACGGCCCCGAGTTGTATAGTTCCAGAAAACCAACATTGATTCGTCACTGGCGCCACCAAAAACGAACAAGAATCTTCTGCGTATGTGCGATGCCCAACGGACCATCAAAATTGGCATGTGATATTACTGCAACGGGAGAAACTAATGGGTCCCCGTCCGGCGGCTAAATTGACTGAAACTTCCGCGCAGCGCACGTGGTCTGAGATGCCGGGTGTTTCAGCCGGAAGGGAAGTCTGATTTTGACGCTCCTGTTCTTTGGGTTATTTGCGTTCTCGCTGGCTCTGTCGTTTGTGGCTACGCGTGAAGTGCGAGACCTGGCAACCCGCAGAGGCTGGGTTTCCGTGCCGCGAGACGGACGGCAAGCCCACCAGGCCTCGCTTCCCCGTTTGGGGGGCGTAGCGATTTTCCTGGCTTTCTCGGTCAGCTTGATTGTGTGGTTGGGGCTCTCCCTCGTATTTCCCCGCCTGCTCGATGGACTCGCTCCCACCACGCTTCTCCGTATTTATGTTCCGGCCTGCCTGATTTTTTGTCTCGGCATCTACGATGATCTCCGCGGCGCAGGCCCGTATTTGAAGTTTGCCGTGCAGGCGATCGCCGCGGCGATGCTCTTCGCCGGCGGAATGCGCGTTCTCGATCTGCCGCTGATCTTCGGATCCCACTCGCTGCCCTGGTTCGTCGGATTGCCCCTCACGGTATTGTGGGTGGTTGCGGTTACCAATGCCTTCAATCTTATCGATGGCCTGGATGGTTTGGCCGCCGGATCGGCCCTGTTTTCGACGATTGTGTTTTTTGTCGTCTCGCTGGTCGATCATTCATGGCTCGGCTCCCTGATGAGCGTGACCCTCGCCGGCGCCATCCTGGGATTCCTTCGCTTCAACTTCAATCCGGCCACGATTTTTCTGGGTGATTCGGGCAGCCTGTTCATCGGTTTCATGCTCAGCGCGCTGGCTCTGGCAGGAGCGCAGAAAGCGCCGACTTTCGTGGCCGTGGCCATCCCGGTGGTTTCATTCGGATTGCCGATTCTGGAAACGTTGCTCTCCATCCTGCGACGGCTGATCAGCGGGCGCCCGATTTTCACCGCCGATCGCGAACACATCCACCACAAGTTGCTGCAGATGGGTTTTTCGCATCGCCAGGTGGTGATCGTTCTCTACGCCGTCTCCGCCGTGTTTGCCATGCTCAGCCTGTTCCTGCTTTGGCCGACGGGCAGCACCCTGGGACTCGTGCTGGCGGTCGTCGGGACCGGCGTCTGGCTGGGAGTCCAGCATCTGAACTATCTCGAGTTCGGCGAACTGCGGCGAGTCGCGCACCGCACCATGGAACAGCGGCAGATCGTGATCAACAATCTTTCGGTGCGCCGCGCGGTCGAGGAACTCAAAGTGGTCGGTGATTTCGGTCAGGTGCGCAGCGTGCTGGTCGCCGCCTTCGATAGCAACGATTTCGATGCGTTCGAATTGCAACTCAAGTCGCTTCCCGGCGATCAAGCGGCGCCCGGCGAAACCAACCGTCACTTTCACTGGAGCAAGTTTCCTCACATGACGGCAATTTCCAGCCAGCCTTCGTGGAAGCTGACGCTGGACTTGGTGACAACTTCGAACCGGCGCCGCGGCTCACTCGTTGTCTACCGCATCTACAGCCCCCGTGATCTTCAATTGGATGTCAACCTCCTGACTTCCGAATTTCCCGCTACCCTCGCAGACGCGCTTGATCGAGTGCTGTCCATGCCCGAGGTTCTCGTGCCGGCTGCGCAAGGCGACACCCAGTTTCTGGCCGCGAACCTCTAACGGCTTTCGCAAGACCGATCGAAGCGAACGTAGGGACAGCTGCCCCCGGCTGTCCGGCGGAGCGAAGCCCCGCCCCGCTCTTGAATACAAGGATGGACAAACGAAACCCCAGGCGAGCTACGCTCACCTGGACAGCCGGGGGGCTGTCCCTACGTGGGATCTTGCTCCCTTCCTTTCGATCCCTGAGTTAATATGGAGGCAACTATGGATCGGAGCATTCTCAGATTGCCGGATCCAATTGCAGGGGCTCCCAACGGAGAGCGGCGCCGCAGCGTTCGTCAAAAACTCCACACTCCGGTTTACGCCAGTTTCAATGGTCCGCAGACCGGCATGGTTGTGGACCTGAGCGAATTGCTCGACCTGCACGAAGACGGCTTCGCCGTCCAAACCAGTGAACGCCTGGAAATCAACCGAGCCGTAACGCTTTGTCTCGATCTGCCTGAAACCAAAAGTTACATTCATGGCAGTGGCCAGGTGATCTGGAGCGATGACGCGGGCCGCGGAGGTATCCGGTTTTCCGGGCTTCCTGAGAGTTCCCGGCAAATACTGAAAGAATGGCTTTTTGCCAACCTGCTGATCGCCTGCTCCAACCACGCTGCTCGAACCGAGCAACTAGCGCGGCGCGAGGAAGAGAAATCGCCCGAGCCGGCGCCGGCCAGTGAAGCCCGCAGTGCCGTCCCGATCTCCGATCGAAGCGGAACGCTCTCTTCGGTGGAAGCAGTTCGCCGCGAGGTCCGCGAGATCGGTGACGACGTCGATGCAGTTTTGCAGCTCATCACCGAGCGCGCCTTGAGTCTCACCGGAGCCAGTGGCGCGGCCCTGGCGTTTCTCACGGATGACAAGATGATCTGCCGGGCGCGAGCCGGTGAACCAGCGCCGCCGCTGGGAGCCCCCGTGGACGTAAAACAAGGGCTGTCTGGCGAATGCGTTCGCGGTGGTCTCCTCGTCTCGTGCGAGGATGCGGAAAACGATTCGCGTACCGATCCGGAAGTCTGTCGCACACTGGGCATAGGCTCGCTCATGGCCGCTCCCGTCGTGTCCGATTTCCGGGTGGTCGGCCTGCTGGAGGTTTTCTCTCCGCATCCGCGCGGTTTCACGAAGGCCCACGGGACGGTTTTGGACCGGCTCGTCGAAATGATTCCCAAAACCCATCGTGAAAACACTCAGCCTGAAAACACTCGGCCTGAAAAGACTCAACCGGAAACGCCGATCGGGCCAGAAGCCGTGTCAGGCGTGTCGCAGCCTCCTGCTTCGGAGTTAGTTTCGATCCATGCGACTCGCGAGGGCTTGTGGGAACAGAAGCCTGAAGTCCTCGATCAAGTCTCGCAGCAGGTCCACGGACAAATCGTCTCAGAGCAAGTTCCCGAGCAGGTCCCCGAAAGCGCGCCCACAGCTCCGTCTCGTTTGCTTCATCTCGGACTGCTCGGGCTGGCCATTCTAGTGGTGGCGATGGTTTTCGGCTATTTAGTCGGTCCCATGATCGAGAAGCGTTGGGCTCGCTCACCGCAAGCGTCGCAGCGGTCGTTGGTCAAGGGGGCCGGGGCGGCCTCGACGGTTTCGGGGCAGAGCGCGACCGATCGCGGCGCGCAAGCGAAGTCCCTGGCAGACTTGCGAAAGCTCGCCGATCGGGGAGACGCGGACGCACAGTGGCAGATGGGCGTGCGCTACCACAACGGAGAGGGCGTTCCGCACGATGACGCGCAGGCCATGCAGTGGTTCCTGCGCGCCGCCGAACAAGGGCATGTTACCGCGCAGGCTACGCTCGGCGCCTACTATTGGGCGGGGCGTGGAGTTCCCCAAGATTTGTCCAAAGCCTACCTCTGGTCTGCGCTCGCGCTCGCCCAGGGTGACGAGAACAGCAAATCTCGACTCGAAGGCTTGGCTTCCCAAATGACCCGGGCGCAGGTCTCCGCCGCGCGCCAGCAGGCCGAGGTCTGGATTCGCCAGCACAACTCCGCAAAGCCCGCAAGGAACTGAACTGGAGATCATTTCTGGTTTCCCCTGTGTCCTCCGTGCCCCCGGTGGTAAAGAACTCGCCTCCCCATAACCCGCTCGCCTCAAACAGCCGTAAAATAGAGTCGTGGCCACGCTGCGCGATATCCTCACTGCCGACGAGCGCGTTCGCGAAGGCGACCCTGCGCTTTGGGAAAAGCTGGATCGCAATCGAGTACGCTGCTATGCCTGCGGCCACTGCTGCCCGATTCCCGAGGGTCAACCCGGTGTCTGCAAGGTCCGCTTCAACCACGGTGGCACACTCTACGTTCCCTGGGGCTATGTCGCTGGAGTGCAGTGTGACCCGATCGAGAAGAAGCCGTTTTTCCACGCGCACCCGGGAGCCCTCGCTTACAGCTTCGGAATGCTGGGCTGCGACCTGCACTGCTCCTATTGTCAGAACTGGGTCACTTCGCAGGCGCTGCGCGACCCGCACGCTGTCTCACCGCCGATCGAGGCCGATCCGGAGCTGATGGTCAAGGACGCGCTTGCACAAGGCGCAAAGGTTGTGGTCAGCACCTATAACGAGCCGCTGATCACCAGCGAGTGGGCGGTTGCGGTTTTCCGCCAGGCCCGCCAGGCGGGCTTGCTGACCGCGTTTGTTTCGAACGGCAACGGGACTCCGCAGGTGCTCGAGTATCTCCATCCCTGGATCGATCTCTACAAGGTGGACCTCAAGAGCTTCGATGATCGCCACTATCGCCAACTCGGCGGACGCCTGCAGCCGATCCTCGATACCATCCGCAGTTTGCACAAGATGGGCGTGTGGCTGGAGATCGTCACCTTACTCATTCCAGGCTTCAACGACAGCGACGACGAACTGCGGAGCCTGACCGCATTTCTGGCCGGCGTTTCGCCCGACATCCCCTGGCACGTGACCGCCTTTCACCAGAACTACAAAATGACTTCGCCCGCCGATACGCGTCCCGAAGACCTGCTGCGCGCCGCCGCCATTGGCCGTGAAGCAGGATTGCACTACGTCTACGCTGGCAACCTTTCCGGGCGGGTGGAGGGCCTCGAAGATACTCATTGCCATCGGTGCGGCGAACTGCTGATCCAGCGCTATGGATATTCGATCGAGCAGTACAAGTTGACTCCGCAAGGCGATTGCCCGGCGTGCCACGCGCCGATCCCCGGCCGCTGGTCGAAGAAATTTGACGGCCAGATTGCGGCCGCGCCTTTTCTGCCCCGCAGGCGGGCGCAATTGGTGAACAGTCCGTGGTACAAGTGAGATTCGTATCAGGGCATCGCTTTAGCGATGCCGTAAGTGCTGCGTTATGGGAGCGCCTTCAGGCGCTGCGGCCGGGGATTGGAATTTCACCACGGGCTGTTAAAATCCTCTCGCGACAATAATCAACATTCATGCGCCCGACAAAAGCGACAAAAACATTGCTGCTGGCGGTCTTGTTGTGTCTGGGCCTGGGCTGCTCTCCGCGCGATTTCCTGACGCGCCGGCTCGCCGCCGACTTGATCTCGGCCTCCGACGCATTCAAGGCGCCCCAATTGTTCTGGCTCACGACCGGCATCGTTTCCAACAAGGATTTCAGTTCTCCGGACTTCATGGTGTTACAGCGCCGCGGATGGATCATTGGCACCGAGCAGAAGTGTCCCGCCGAAGTCGACCCTCCGCCCTGCTGGGACGTATTGCTCACCCCGCTCGGAGTGGATACGATACGGCCCCTGATTTCGAGTGCGCTTCCCGACAATGGCCCGATCGGGATCCAAGTCGCGCGCCGCGAACTGCTGAGCATTGACGGAATCAGCAAGGCCGGCAACTTCGCCGAGGTTGAGTTCACCTGGCGTTGGGTTTCCATTAATCAGGTTGGCGCGGCGCTTTACGACAGCGGAGTGCACTACCGCTCGACCGTCGGATTCCGTGGCTATGACGACGGGTGGCGCGTTGTAGAACAAACCGTACCGAGCAACCAGCCGCTCGATGAGGCGCTGCGCAACGCTCAACCCACCGCACCGTAAAAGAAAAGCAAGCTGCTGAAAAACTCTGATTCACGCAGGTTTTTGGGAAGGGCACGACTTCACAAGCTGCGGAAAAACTCGGGTTTTGACTTTGTTTTGAAGGGGCGCGGCTTCAGCCGCGTCGTAAGTGCCGCAAAATGAACGGCGGCTTCAGCCGCTGAGGGCGACTGCGGCGCGCAACACGAGTTTGTCGGCAATCCGAGAAAAGCAAGGCGTTTTTCAGAATGAAGATCTCAGGCGAACGTTTGCCACCAGCAAGGCGCGCAGTGTATACCTCGTAGTTCTTGAAAACTGTTATCGAAAATTCTATGCGACGATCTTCTATGCGACGATCAGTCCTGCTGGTCTCCCTTGTGTCCGTGATTTCCACTTCGATCTTTACCCATGCCCAAACCGCAAAGCCGAAGCTCACGCTCGATGAATTCTTCAACTCGGTGAGCTTCCCCGCGGTGAAAGTTTCGCCGGATGGCAACTCCGTCGTCATCGGAACGGAAAAGGCCGACTGGGATCGGCAGATCTTCCGCAAAGAACTCTGGCTCTATCGGACCGCGGCCAGCGGCGGAAGCTTGACGCAGTTAACGCAATCCGGGCATGACGGCTCGCCGCAATGGTCGCCCAACGGCCAGTGGATCGCGTTCCTCTCGGAACGCAAAGCCGCCGATGGCAACGATGCAGACGCGGGAGACGGCAAAGACAAAGAAAAAGACGTCGCCCAGCTGTTTCTGATTTCGCCCAGCGGCGGCGAGGCCTTTGCCATCACTTCAGGCGAGGACGAAGTCCACGCCTTTGCCTGGTCTCGGGACTCGAAGGCAATCGTTTTCGCCACCCGCCAACCCTGGACCAAGCAGCAGAACGACGATCACAAAAAAGATTGGAAGGACGTGATCCGTTACCGCGGCGATGAGCGCGGCGACGTGATTTTCCGCATCACTCTCGATGAAACCCTGGCCCGCCACGCCGCGCTCGGCTCCAAAGAAATCACTGACGCGGAAAAAGATTCCGGCGCAACGCTAGGCGCAGTCGCAATTGCGCGCACGCCTCTGCGTGTGGGGCAAATGAGCATCTCGCACGACGGCCAGCGGTTGGCCTTCGTGACTTCGTCGGTGTCCGAGCGTCAGGAGAAGGTCGAGGACATCGAACTCTACCTCGTCAACTTAGTTAACAGTGCAGCGGAAGCCACGCCCATCCGCCTGACCCATAACGAGGCCGTGGAATTGAATCTGGAATGGGCTCCGGATAATCGGCATCTGTTTTTTCAGGTCAACCTGGGATCGCTGGAACGAAAGTATGAAGATCCGCAACCGCGCCTCTACTGGGTCGACGCCGGCGACACGCAAGGCAAAAGCGAAGTCCAGCGCTGGTTTGCCGACTACCCAGGCGAAGTCGTGCGTTACACGCCGCTTCCCGACGGCTCAGTACTGTGCGCCTGCCGCATGGGGACTGAGGTGCAACTGGTGTCGCAGGCGAATCCGAAAGCCGCCCTCGTGAAGCGCGAGGGATGGGCTGGAACCTATGAAATCCCCTCTGCCGCGGCGCAATCTCAAAGCACGCGTATTGCATTTGCATACTCGGCCATCGAGCGGCCCACGGAAGTTTACATCGCCGACGGCCCCGACAAACTGGCGCAGGCACGGCCCATCACTTCCTTCAATAAGCTGTTCACCGAGCGAGACCTGCCCCTGGCCAAGCCCTATCGCTGGACCTCCGACGACGGCACGCCCGTGGAGGGCATGCTGATGTATCCGCCAGGAAAGTTTGAGGCGAAGAAGCTGCCGATGTTTGTGTTCATCCACGGCGGGCCGCAGGATGCCGATGGCAACCACTTCGAGGCAGATTGGTATCAGTGGGATCGCCTGGCCGCCACCGCGGGCTGGCTGGTGTTCGAGCCGAACTATCGCGGATCGACCGGGTACGGAGACAAGTTCACGCTGCAGATCGTCCCTGAAATTGTTTCCCGGCCCGGCAAAGATATATTGACTGGCGTCGATGCGCTCGTGAAAGACGGGATTGCCGACGCGAACCAGTTGGCCATAGGCGGCTACAGCTACGGCGGTTACATGACGAACTGGCTGATCACCCAGACCACTCGCTTTAAGGCCGCAGTTACGGGCGCGGGCGCGGTGGAGCACGTCGCCAACTGGGGCAACGACGACACCACTTTCGACGACGCCTATTTCCTCGGCGGGCTGCCCTGGGAAACCGCCGATCGCTATCGCAGCGAAGGCGCGATTTACCAGCTCAATAAAGTCCGCACGCCGACCCACATGGTCGGCGGGGCGGACGACATTCGGGTTGCGGTGCTCGAGGACTACCTGCTTGATCGCGCTCTGCACGAGCTGAATGTTCCGAGTGACCTGCTGATCTTTCCCGGCGAGGGACACTCGCTCGCGAAGAATCCATGGCACGGAAAGATCAAAGTAAGGGAAGAGTTGAAGTGGCTGACGAAATATGGCGGCGTGACGGGCACGAACTAGTGCCGCGACCGCGTGATTGTTACTGCTGTCGATCCAAGCTTGCTGATGGAGAGACGGCCGTCCCTCCACCGTATGACTTATCACGCGGTCACGGCACTAGCTTGGGCCGGTGCCCTTACCGGCGAGCGGCGGCCGTTTGTAGCTGGGCAACTCTCGCGCGTGGGGAAGATTGCTGGTATCCGGCGATGCCCTTGTAAAGCGCTTCCGCGATTTGCTGGCGGTAAGTTGCGCTCTGCAGGTTGCGCTCGTCCGCGGGACTGCTTACAAAAGAAATCTCGGTAAGAATGGCGGGCATGGTCGTGCCGGTCAGCACAGCAAAAGCTGAGTCCTTGATGCCGCGGTTGCGAATGTCTGGGCTATTCACGGCCAGGGTGGCGTAGAGAGAACGCTGGACACTTGCCGCAAGACGGCGCGACTCCTCGATTTTTTCGTGCAACCCTCCGGCCGATAACGATACCGGCGTCAGCTTGGCGAAGGTGCCATCGTCGTGCTTTTCGACTTCACGCGACCCCGGCGCCGAAAACAGATTCGTGTAGTAGGTCTCCACGCCGCGCGCCGCCGCCGAACTACTGTAGTTGGCGTGAACGGAGACGAACAGATCGGCCTGCGTCTGGTTGGCAAAGTCGGCGCGCTGATCGAGGGGTAGGTAGGCGTCGCCGGTCCGCGTGAACATTACTTCCGACCCCAATCGCGCTTGCAGCAACTTGCCCAGACGCTGGGTCACGTCGAGCACCAGATCCTTTTCCAGCAATCCCTGCCGTCCAACCGTGCCCAAGTCCCAGCCGCCGTGCCCGGCGTCGAGCACGATTCGAAATTTGCCGGTTCTCGCCGGTAAAGGTTGGTCGGATGC
This sequence comes from Acidobacteriaceae bacterium, assembly GCA_003131315.1. Lineage (GTDB taxonomy): Bacteria > Acidobacteriota > Terriglobia > Terriglobales > Acidobacteriaceae > Acidiflorens. The sequence continues at coordinate 6,612 of PKUV01000082.1, read as the reverse complement.
CTTCGCTGCCAATGCCGCCACAGGAGCCGCTTTCACTGGGGCCGACGCTGTGTCCACGGACGCGGAAGTCCGGTTCGGAGTCATGCGGTTCGGATCCATGTGGTTCGTAGCCAAAGTCTTCTCGCGGCCGCGCAGCTCAACCACCAGGCGATAGGGGCTCGACTCCATACTGACGGAGAAGTTCGATCCGTCTTTAGTGTCGAGCACGATTCGCGTTACGCCGGCGACGGGCTGAGCCACCCGCACACGAGTCAGCGAAACATCGCCGACGTCCATTGTCTTTCCGTCCAGTTCGGGCGACAGAACCGTGTCGTGCAGATCGAAGTAGATCCGCTCCGGCGACATCAAACGGTGTACTTCGTAGGGAACCTGGTCTTCCATGTCAATGACCACCGTGCTTCCCATGGACGAAGACCAGTGACGCACCCCCGTAATTTTCGGCAGTGCCGCCAACTTGTTTTCCGCCACGGCGGTGAGGGGCGCGGCATCGGAACCGAGCTTCGCCGGATTCATCAGATTGTCGGAGACTGCGGGAGATAGAACATCCGCCGGGGGCGCGGGCGGTGTCGTTACCGAAGGTGGCGGGATCGCGGTCTTGGTGGCTGCAATCTCTGTTGCTTCGGTCCTTGCGACCGCCGTCTTCCCATGAACCTGCATGCCCCACCACGCTCCGGCGGAAAATAACGCGGCCACTGCCACCAGACCGAGCACTACACTCAATCCCGGCCGCGAACTGCCGGGAAGAGAAAGACGGTGCAGAAATGGTAAGAAGTGAGGCGATTGCGTGGGAGTCGTCGACTCTTCGGTCTCAAATGGCTCGTCCGCGACGCTAAGCTCAGGCAACTCGACCAAGGCTGCGGGAATGACCACAAGCTGCGCCAACAATGGCAGTTCTGGAACTAGTTCTGGAACTGGAAGCGCTGCAGGTGGAGCTTGCTCGGTCGCGGGAAAGGGAGACGGGGCAAGCCCCGTCTCTACGCTGGTTCTACTGGGCTCGATTTTAGGAGTCTCGATCGCCGCCGCGTCGGCAACAACCGGCGCTGCCGCAGCCGGTTTCGCCTGCAGGACTTCGCCAGCCACATCCGACAGCCAATTGATGCGCCGATCCTGATCCTCGGGTTTGAGCGCGGCAAGAACCAGCTCAGCGAACAGATCGAAACAGCGAACGTCGTGATCCGTGAAAGCTCGAGCAGTTGTTGAAAACGCTTGCAGCACGCCCAGTTGCTCGCGCCGGCCACGCAGCGGAACCAGCACGGTAGAGCAAGCTCCCATCTGGCGAGCGAAGTCCAGTTCAACGCGAGCGTCGGTTTCACAATCGTCGCAACGAAGAATGCGCCCCGATTCCAGGCAGTCCTGCAGAAACTCGGATTCGCCGATCAAGTGAACGCCGCGCTCGACGGCGAGCGGTCCGGCGGCTGCGCGGCACACCATCTCCGATCCTTCCGCCTCCGGTCTTTTCTGCTCCGATCTTCCTGCCTCTGATCCTTCCGCAAGCGCGACCACGATGCCGTCGGCCTGTGTGATGGCCTGAGCGCGGTCGCAGATCAATTGCAGTACTTCGTCCAGGATGAAGCGTTCCGTCTCAAACAAGTCGCGATCGGAGGCGCGTCCCGTAGCCACACGCCGGTTCCGTATCTGCTCGTGGAGTTCCGAGAAGGCGAGCAGTGCGCGCAGCGCTTCCTGGCGCGCAATCGATTCGAGGACGCGGTTACCCTCCTGCAGTGGTGAGCCGGGGTCGGCTGTCGCCGGCGCTTCCCAGTCAACTCGGGTTGGATTGGCACTCATGCTTGCGCTGTCAGGACCACAAAAAACCAATGTTCATCGTATCCGTGGCTCGTCGGAAGGCTCATTGCCGCTCTTGGTTCAACCGGCCAAGCTTCACCGGTGCACGTTCGACCGGCGACCCTCACCCGCGATCTTCACCCGCGAACGACCGCCACAACTCCAATTTCCAGCGTAATAGTCTTTCGGGGGGTACCGCAATGTCCGTTAGTACACGTCCGATTGCGGCTTTGGGACGCGCAACCGACGCCGCCGGAGGTCGGGATGCCCGAGCTACGACCCTTCAGATTTTGCCCTCCGCCTCGATTCGTCCTATCGTTAAAAAGCAGCCCCAAAAAGCAGCCCCGGAGATGTGATGACCGACGCAGTCGAGCAGGAAAAACCCGAAAAACTCAAGAAATCCAACTGGTGGTGGCCCGGAGTCGTGGCAACCAGCCTGGCTGGGGCGGCTGTGGTGGCGTTCCGAGGCTGCTGGCACGGCAATATGAGCTGGCCGATTGGCGTGCAGGGATATTCCTACCAGGTTTGCCTGAGCTGCGGCGCCAAGCGGCTGTTCGACGAGAACACCTTCAGCGCGTATGGCCCGTTCCGCTATGACCTGAACGAACTCATCGCTTGGGAAAAGTCCACGAAACCGAAATCCCATCCCGCAGCGGATGGGCAGCGCCCGGCGTCATCTTCCAACGCCCACTGAGGCTTTCAGCCAGGGCACGTTTTCACTGACGGCTGAGAGCTGATAGCTGACAGCTTTTGCATCAAGCTAACGACCAACGACGAACGACCGCCCCATGACCGTCCGCTCCGGTCGCGCCGCTCAGGCTCCGACCGGCTGGCCCTGGCTCTTGTACCACTCCACCGTACGGCGCAGGCCGTCTTCAAAGTTCACCAGAACCTTGTATCCCAAATGCTTTTGCGCTTGAGTGATGTCCGCCAGCGAATGCTTGATGTCCCCACCACGCTCAGGGCCGTACTTGACGCTGCCCTGGTAGCCAGTCAGTGGTTTCAAAGCGTGGAAAGTTTCATTCAGCGTGGTGCGCCGGCCGGTGGCGCAGTTAAAAACGCGCCCGCCACACTCCGCCGCCGGGGCCGAGCAGGCCAGCAGATTGGCCGAGACCGCGTTGTCGATGTAGGTGAAATCGCGGCTGGTTTCGCCATCGCCAAAAATCGTGGGCTGTTCCCCACGCAGCATCTGCATACTGAATTTGGCGAGTACGCCGGAGTATGCCGAAGAAGGATCCTGCCGTGGCCCGAAAATATTGAAGTAGCGCAGGCAGACGGTTTCGAGGCCATAGCAACGGTAGAACGACACCATGTAAAGCTCGCTGGCTAGTTTGGCCACTGCGTATGGCGAGATCGGGTTGGGGGCCATGGCCTCATGCTTCGGAAGTGTCGGCGTATCCCCATAAGCCGAGGATGACGCGGCATACACGACCCGCTTCACTTTCGCATCGCGCGCCGCGACCAGCACATTGACCGTGCCGTCGACATTGGCGCGGTTGCTGCCGATAGGGTCCAGCACCGATTTCGGGACTGACGGTATGGCCGCCTGATGCAGCACATAGTCGACGCCTGCGCACGCCTTGTGCATCGCATCCAGATCGAGAATGTCAGCTTCGCGGAAGTCCATCCGGTGCAGCACTTCGGTCAGGTTCTCGCGTTTGCCGGTGGCAAAGTTATCAATGCCCAGGACCTGCTCGCCGCGTTCCAGCAGTGCGCGAACCAGCGAGGACCCGATGAAGCCGGCGGCGCCGGTCACGAGGTATTTGGCCATATGCTTTTAATGATAACGGATGGATTGCCCACCAGGCCCAGGATCCCCCGTCACCAGAGTAACTTTTGTTCCGGAGCCCGCCAAACGGCCCGCCCACCGCTAAATCCCTGGAGGACGGATTCAGGACCGGCGAACCCGTTTGGCGATCTGGTGGAACTCTTCGCGGGAGAGCAGGTGTTTCTTCTGAAAGAACTCCGTAATCTCATCGAGAAAGGCTCTCGGGTCGGCCGATCCCAGGGTATCCTTCATGCGATTCCTCTGAGTCGATCCGCCATTGGAGACGGTGCTGTGCCCAGCCAGTGCGGCGAGGAGTTGCTTCAGTTGCAGGTCTTGTCCTGGTTCGATTCCCGCGAAGCAGATGCCCATGCCCACGAAAGGGTACGAGGCGCGAACCGTGCCCGGAGCCTGAATCCGGATGCCGAACGATTTGAGTACAAGATCCAGTCTCGTGCCGACGGGAAACGTGGTGTTCATTTCCACATAGCATCCGTGCAGGCTGATGTCGGTGAGGGTTCCCCACATGCGCACGTCGTTGCCCTCGGCTCGAAACTCCACGCTGCCCGAACAACGAAGTCGCGGGCTTTGCCGTCGCTCTTCCCACTCGATAGTAGTCGTAGCTGCTGGAGCTCTTCCGCCGCCCTTTGCAGTTGCATCCGCGGGCGCACCTTCCGCCGCTTCTCCTTTTAGCCGGCGAAGATAGTTCACGCCCTCTTCGCCGTCACTGGAGTCTGGTGGCAAGCCAGGTTGTCCGGGATAGATATGCGGGTCCACGAGCGCCTCCGAACAGTATGCTTCTCTTAGTTGGATCGGAAGATTGCGGAAAAACTTTAGACCGCCGGAAATTGCGACAAAGAAGCGCGAATCTGGCTCCACAATTCCTCTTTGCCGGCTCCGGTTTTGGCCGAAAACGCCACGATAGGCACCCCGCCATACGCTTGCCCGAGTGTGCGCATCGCCTGCCGCAACTCGTTGCCAGACAGCCGGTCGCACTTGGTGGCCACAATCGCATGCGGCCGTCCTTTGGACGCCAGAAATTCCAGCAACTGGCCGTCGCTTTCCTGGGGAGCAATGTTCGAATCCACCAGCACCAGGCAAAGCGCCAGACTCGAGCGTTGGTGCAGATACGGATCCACAAACCGCGCCCAGTCGTCGGATATTTCGCGCGAGACCTTCGCATAGCCGTATCCCGGCAGGTCGGCGAAAAGCAACTCGGGCCGCGGCTGCCCGGCCCTGCGGACTTCATAAAAGTTAATGCTTCGCGTGCGCCCGGGAGTATTGCTGGTGCGGGCCAGCTTCGCGCCCACCAGCGAATTGATCACACTCGATTTCCCGACGTTGGACCGTCCTAGAAAAGCGATCTCCGGCAAGGTAGGGGAAGGGAAGTGCGTCAAGTCACTCGCCGACAGCATGAATCGCGCCAGAATCCGCATGCAGACAGTTTCCAGCGTTTGGGTCGCGCATGGCAAGCGCCGCGGGAAAAATAAGTTCGCTAAAGGCCGAGGGGACGTTTCGGCTCCACGTCCTCTTCCTCAATCGGATGCAGTTTGTGCCAGAGCGCGAGCCCGCCCGCGATGATTAGGCCAATGAGAACGCTGATCAGAAAGAACCAGCGATAAGCTGGGAGTGCGATCAGCAGAATCGCTACGACAACGACCGCGACGATAAGGCCCGCCGATCCCCTCAGGCTGAAGCCGGACCGGCTGTCGGATTCCGGTTCCATGAATTTATTTTAGCGCCGCTTTCAACAGTAGTGCCATTGCAGAGGGTGAGGATGCCTGTTATGGATCGATATTACAATTATAGGGTTGGCAAAGATTGCCAATGTATGGGTACCCCCCCTCCCCCCAGTCTTTTGGAATCATGGGGTTAGGAAGAAATTCCCGCTAGATCTTTGAGTTTAAATGACTTAGAGGTAAAGTCTTTGAGAACCAATGACTTAGCTCGCATTTTCGCTTTGCGCAGGATTTCGGTAGCGGGCTGACGCCCGCTCATTGTCCCAAATTGGTGTTTTCAAAGAGCGCCGACAAATGAGGCTGGGGCAGCTTCGAGGACCGTCTTTGGAGACGGACACACCTCAGCCCTGACACACAGGTCGATCTTCATTGTCGCCGACGTCCGGTTAGAAGTCTGTGACGCTGCACACAGGATGTTTGTGATGAAAAAGGGCAGAGGTCAGATTGCGGGAGGTGTCGCCTCAAGAGGTTTTCAACATTAACGACCCGCGCCCAAGGTCGCACCCGAGCCGGAAGACACGCTGCGATGATCTCAGTCAAAATCCCCGCCCAAGCAGAGCTTGTACGGGGCACGCTCCGGATTTCAAATGATTGCGATGGGCCGGGCCAGCCTGGGGATAAACTAGCTACGGGAGATTCGTATGCTACAAGGCGAGAAGTACAACTACGCCATTATCAAAACCAATCATCGCACTGGAGCACATTCCGTCGAGGATGTCGTGAAGGGGGAATCGGTTGCGGCAGGGATAGCTGAGCGAAATAGGGGCAGATTGACGGACGAGGAAAGACAGGCCGGATGGAGCTTCTATGCGGAGCGGACCACGCAAGCCGTCTGGCATAAGCCAGTTGCGCGAGGCTCCTTGAAAGGTCCTAGTGGAAAGTCGTAGCAATACCGGTGCGTAACTCACGGGTAGCGGAGGCGGGTGCCCCCACCCTTGCGGTTTTGGTTTCCTCTCCAATGACACGACTGTGCGTGCCCCGTCCTTGCGTTCTTTGCAAGGGCGGGTAGCGATGCCGCCGATACGACATGTGTTCGTTCCGTTGTGTGAGCATTCCCATTCCCACCCTTCGCAAAGTGCGCGAAGGATGGGGCACCCCTGCGTTAGTAGTGCCCGCGAGATCAAAAGCCTGGGCCACCCGCCCGCAGCGGTTTCGTTATTACAATTCTGCATTTCCGAAATTGAAATAGCAGTTAATGTCTTTTGTTGAATTGCTGTTGCTGTTTTCTGGAGCGGTGGAATGGAGGCCGACGATTGCCATGGTAAGACTTCTCGCTCTTATCCTGCTCGGAATATCACTTCTAACACTGCTGTCCGGCTAAAATTT
>PKUV01000116.1 GCA_003131315.1 Acidobacteriaceae bacterium | reverse complement strand
TAAATATGAAAATGCTCTAGTGGCGCATTGCCCCAGCGTGGGACAATCCAGTTTTGTCGTAAATAAGTCTTGGGATTCGACAGCCTGGTCTTGAGTGGACCCGATATCCCGTCCGGGTGTTTTGACCCCTTGACGCCTTGACGCCACGTAGTGGCGAACAAAAACCAGCCATCTTCATTACTTCCGGGTTGCCCGTGACTCGGGAACCGTGTCAAGAAATCGACTGGCGTACCGGCTTTGCGAACTTGCCGAGCACTAACCCATGGGCTGGTTCTTGATGAGGAAGCTTGCAGCCAATCTTCTGTCCTTCGCGGCGTACATTGAGTTCGATGAAGTCTCCGTTACGGTCTTGGCGGCTTCCTTCAGAACCAAATCCTTTTCGAGTAGTAGAGATCGGAGCGGTGTTTGACTCCGAACGAGGCTGGTTCATTCCACGCTCACCCACTGCTGGTTGCGCGCGCTGCGCGCAATTGCTTCGCAGAGGATCAGTTCATCATGTCCCGTCTGAAAGGTCGGAAACGACGGAGCGCGGGAATCATCTCCGCTTCGAAGGTAGGAGTAGAAATCCCGGAACAGGTTCAGAAAGGTATCCGGATATCCCTCAGTGTGGCCGCCGGGGTAATTCGCGTAGCCGCGGCTCTCGGAGCTCATCAGCGAAGGGTCTTTGAGCAGGATTCGATTCGCTTCATTTCGCCGCCCGAGCCACAACTGGTTGGGTGACTCTGAATCGAAGGCCAGCGATCCCTCCGAGCCATTGATTTCGAATTCGAGAAGAGCCTTCCGTCCGGCGCTCACTTGCGAAACGGTCATAACACCGCGCAAGCCGCCCTCGAAGCGCAGCAGGACCGAGGCGTAATCGTCGGTCGAGATGGAAACTGGATCGCCGGCGCCCACGGTGCCCTGAAATGTTTCGCTGCGGCCGCGAGGGCGCTGCCGCACTGGAATGACGGTTGCCAGGTCGGCACAAAGCTCACTGATTCGGTGCCCGGTCAGCCATGTCGTCAGGTCGAGCCAGTGCGTGCCAATATCGGAGACCGCACGCAGATCGCCGCCCAGTTGCGGTTCGAGTCGCCAGTTCCAGTCCGTCGGATAGAACAGCCAGTCCTGGAGGAATCCTCCGTGTACGAGTCTGGGCTCTCCGATCACGCCGCGCGCGATCAGCGATCGTGCCTCCTGGCAAAGCGGGTAATAGCGCAGATTGTAAGCAACGCCCCCAACCCGGCCCTGGGTGCGCGCCAGCTCGATCAGCGCTGCGCTCTGCTTCGTATCCATGGCCAGTGGTTTTTCACACATCACGTGCTTGCCGGCGCACAACAGAGCACGGGCCTGCTCATAGTGAAGATGATTGGGTGTGCAAACGTGTACTACGTCGACGCCGGGATCGGAAGCGAGTTCCTGGAGGGTTCCGTATGCCCGCGGTAGCCCGAGCGACTGACAGGTTTCCTGGCCCCGCGCTGGAGAACTACCCAGTACTCCCGTGATTGGGATCCCCAGACGGCGCAGCGCCTCAATGTGGGCCCGGCCCACAAAACCAGCGCCAATCACCGCGGCCCGCAGCTCGGGCATCTTTCCCTCCTGCTCGTGCCCAGCCTTAGAACGTGTACTTCAACGCGAATTCCACCTGCCGGTTATCGGTCGCCGTGTTGGTGATCGCCGCGCCGCCCTGGACATCCACGGCAATCTGGGAGCCTCCTCCTGGTAACCCAAAGTTTGGATGGTTAAACAGGTTGAAGAGCTCAGCGCGAAATTGCAGCTGTTGGGACTCGTGAATCTTGAAGTTCTTCTGCAACGCGAAATCGAAGTCGACGAGATCGGGTCCCCGCAGATTTCCGATGCGCGAATTCCCGTACACGTGTGCGGCCTGCTGGCCCGAGGCTACGGGCGGCGCGGCGAATGCAGCCTGATTGAACCAGCAGTCCAGGGTCTGGTGCCCTGGGTTGGAACAGCCGAAGTCCGCCGCTTGTGATGCCGTATTGAACGAAAAGTCATTAGGATTGTGGATTTGATCCGGACGATAGCTCAGGCTTCCCGTAAAGCTGAGATCTTGGGACCAAACGCCGGTGACCGCCTCGCCGCTCTGCATGGTCGTAATGCCCGAGACCTCCCATCCACCAAGAATGCCATCCAGGATCGCACCCGTATCGTTCATGAAATGCCGCCCTCGGCCGACGGGAATCTCCCAGAGATAACTGAGAGTGAAGCGATGGCGGAGATCCGGCACGACGGGGCCGTGCTCGAGGTTGGCATGATAGGAATCCTGAATGAAGCCGCCGACATTGCCGTCTGCATTGCCCAGGTTCTTTGCAAAAGTGTAGGCGGCAAGAAAATTGAAGCCATTGGCGAACCGTTTGTTTAACGAGGCCTGGAAGGCGTTGTAGAACATCTGCAGTTGCGCGTAATCGAGTGGCAACACGGCGGTCATATTCGGCTGCTGTGCAAAGTAGCGTCTTCCAAAATTGGGCTGGGTGCACTGGCCGTTCTCGTCAAGCGCGCCGCAGAAGTTAGAGTCCTGAATGACGGGTGGCTGATTGAGATCGCTGGCTTCGTGGTTCCACAGGTGGTAGGCGCGCGTGCCGACATAACCCACCTGCGCTACCCAGCTCTGTCCCAACTGGTGCTGAACGCTCAAGTTCCATTCCAGGATGCGGGGAACGATGCGCTTCGGACCCGTGGTCTTGACCGGTCCCAGAATGTTGATGGGATCTCCGACGGGAACTGTGGCTGGAAAACCATTGGAGATGAGCTGGGCGCTACTGGGAATCGCGCTCGCGTTGTAGTTGTTCGCGAGAAAACTCAACTGCGGCGGATTCAAACCGAGATCGTCGAAAATGTTCGCTTCCGCCGAATAAAAGATTCCAAAGGCGCTGCGGACCACCGTGTTGCGCGGCAAGGACCATGCCAGACCGACGCGTGGCGCCCAATTGCTGTAATCGAATTTGACTCCGGCGTGAGAGACAGCGTTCGACCCGTACGAGGTGACTACAATTACTCGATTGAGATCAAAATTGCCGACTCGGCCGTTCGCCGGAGCCGTCACCTCATAACGCAGGCCCAGGTTCAGGGTGAGGTTTTTGTGGACGCGGTAATCATCCTGAACGAACTCGGCGAGATCCCAATAGCGCGTGGGGTACAGACCGGGAAGAAAATCCTGTTCACTGTACACCGACACGCCCAGCAGCAAGTCGGCGGCTCCACTCCCCCCGTAGGCGCTGGCCAGGTCATTGGTATAGCCGCCGCCGAAGATAAAGTATCCGCGCGGATTCGAGAGTTGGAAGAAGTTACGCTGCTGGCGGCGGAAATCGACGCCAAACTTCATCGAGTGATTGCCGTGAATCCAGGTCAGCGTATCCGCAGTCTGGAAGATATTTTCAAACACATGTTCTGGAAGCCATTGCGAGTCCCCGAGTGAAGTGAACCCCGCAACATCAATATTGGTGAGGCCCGTTGAGTTCGGATACCCCGGACGATTCGCATTCGGGATGTTCAGTTGATCGGAAATATTTTTGCCGTAGTTAAAGGGCAGCGCATTCACCGAATAACGGAAAAATCCGCCGTGGAGATCATTGAGGAGACTTTGCGAGAAAGTGTGCGTATACCCGACGCTTGCATGTTGCGCACGCGATTTGCTGACACTGGGGCAACAGTCCGATCCGCCCCACAGAGGCCCCAGAGGACCCGGGCGCTGGCTGCTCACGTCGCTGAAACTGTAGGAAGCGAAAACCTGGTCTCGATCCCTGAAGCGCTGGTCCACGCGGATATCAAAGGCATTCTGGTCGTTGACGTGGTTTTGATTCGCCAGGTAGTTCTGGGTAAGGTCAGTGTTTGTGGGTTGAGGATAAAACTTTGCTACGTTGAGGCCAACTGGATCGAAGCGGGCGGGATCGATCACGTTATTTTGACCTAAGGGCTGGCGCAACGAGACCACGACCGGAAAGTTAGTTGAGGGATCGACGTTCTGACAGGTATAGGTCGTCGTCGTGTACGGATCAAAAATTGTTCCTTTGTCGAATTGAGGATCAGACGGGGCAGGATGGCCGGGCAGGTCACACGGAGAGAAATTGTTATGTGTGAGAAGGGCCGTGAAGTCCCCAGTCCGCTCGGCCATGGTCGGCACGCTGGAGATGAAAGGGGCGCTCTCCCGCAGCTTCGAGCCCTGGTAGTCACCAAAGATGAAGGTCTTGTTCTTGACGATCGGTCCACCTAGAAATGCTCCGAACTGGTTCCGTTTGAATGGTTGCTGGCCCTGGTTAAAGTAGTTCACCGCATCGAAGACCTGGTCCCGCAGGAATTCGTAGGCGCCGCCGTGCAACTGGTTGGTTCCCGACTTGAGGGCGACGTTGACCGCCGCCCCTCCGCGTCCGAACTCGGCGCTCATGGAATTCTCTTCAATGCGAAATTCCTGAATCGCATCGGGTGGGGGCAGTACAACCACGCCTCCGAGCCCAAATTCGTTGTTATCGACGCCGTTGAGCAGGAAGTTGTTGTTGGAGACGCGCAAGCCATTCACGGAGATTGCTTCATTGCCGCGTTCGTTTTCGAACACGCCTCCGCTGACATTCGAACCGGTCTGCCCGCCGTTGGCCCCGGGGCCCAGATAAGCGAGCGCGATGAAGTTCCGGCCGTTTAACGGCAATTCGGAGATGCGTCTCTCCGTTTCGACGGTGCCCAGCGACGACGCCTCGGTCTGCAACAAAGGCGGTGCCCCCGTGACTTCGACGGTTTCCTTCGCCGATCCCACTTTGAGTGTCAGCTCTACGCGTACCGTCTGGTTGACGGCAACGTCCACGTTCGACTGGAGCGTCTTCTGAAAGCCTGCTTTCTCCGCTCGCACCGAGTACGTGCCAATCCGCAGGAGCGACGCCGCGTAGTTGCCCTCGTTGTCGGTGGTCATCACGGTGGGTTGGTTTGTGGAAAGATTGGTAACCGTGATTTGGACACTCGGAACACGTGCTCCGGCAGAGTCCGTCACCGTGCCAACGATCGTGCCACGGTCTACCTGTGCAACTGCGGAGGCGGTCAAGGCTAAGGCCAGTACAACAGAGGACAAAACAGCAGGCACATCGAAACGATGCAACATGTGCGGCTCCCTGGGTCAGACTGCACTGAAATATTGCAGAATGGCAACGCTATTGGTTATACGAGTATGAGACCGGTGTCAAGCGCCAGAACTCAGAGCACTGGGATTCAGAGTCACATTGTCCTGCTAAAACGGTAGATGACGCAATGCGATTTTTGCGATACGTTACTAGGTTCGGCGAAATGATTTTCAGCGGAGAACGACGCACATGAAAATTGTTCTGCTTTGGCTGTTCGCGCTGCTGTCACTTCCAATCTTGGTCTTCGGGCAGGCACAACGTCTGGAGCAGATGCAAAACAAAACCATCCTTGTATTCACGCCGCATCCGGATGACGACGTGTTCGGCGCGGGCGGCACCATCGCCCTCCTCAATCGGAATCACAACAAGGTGTACATCTTCATTTACACGAACGACGACAAGGGCTCGTACGATCCGGACATGAACTCGCAGCGTCTGGCTCGCATCCGCCGCGCGGAGGAGGAAGTCTCCGAAGGGCTGCTCGGCACTCCGAAGGAAAATATTCAATGGATGGGATACGACGACGGCATGTTGGAGTATGCCCCTCAGCCCAAGTTGACGGAGGAAGCGACGGCCATCATCCGGCGCATTCGCCCCGATGTATTGCTCAGTGTCGATCCGGGAGAGTGGTACGAGCGCTGGCACAAGAGCGACCATCGCATGGCGGCATTCAATACTATCGATGCGGTTCGCGCCGCCGAGTTCTGGCTCTATTTTCCCAACCAGAAACTGCAGCAGGGACTCCAGCCCTACAAGGTCCCCGAAATGTACTTCTTCTATCCGTCGCCGCAGGAGGCGAACTACTTCGTCAACATCGACAGTGTCGCGGAATTGAAGGTCGACGCAGGAACTAAACAGGTGAGCCAGTTCGAACCGGCGGTCAACAAGTACCGTTCCGACTGGGAGGCGGCCGATCTGGAAAAAGCAAAAAAAGAAATGCGCGACGAGCAACCCCGGAAAGACGGTCACTACGTCGAGGCGTTTCGCTACGCCACCGGATTCGTCCAGTACTAGTCTTTACCAACCATTCTCGCTGAGGAGAATACGATGTCGGAATTAGCCTTGTTCGGTGGTCGGAAAGCGAAAGGTAAACCGTTCCCGGTTTGGCCACAATACGACGAAGGGGAACGACGCGCCCTGCAGGAAGTTCTCGAGAGCCGCGTATGGTGGCGTACGCCGGGAACCCAAACACTGGAGTTTGAGAAAGCTTTCGCGAGCTATCACGGCGCGCGTCACGGCATAGCCGTCACCAACGGGACCGCCGCACTGGAAGTTGCCATGGCTGCGCTGGGCATTGGCCAGGGGGATGAGGTCATTGTTCCGAACTTTACTTTCGTAGCTACAGCCAGCGCCGTGCTATTCGCGAATGCTTTGCCGGTGCTGGTGGATGTTGATCCCGAGAGTTATTGCATCGACCCCACACTGGTGGAAAAGGCCATCACTCCGAGAACAAAGGCAATCATTGCCGTGCACATGGGCGGGCATCCAGCCGATCTGGACCGACTGCAGGCGCTTGCCAAACGGCACAGTATCCACCTTGTCGAAGATTCCTCACATGCCCACGGCAGCGAGTGGCAGGGACGGAAAATTGGCACGTTCGGCACCGCCGCGACGTTCAGTTTTCAGGCCAGCAAACTCATGACCGCGGGCGAGGGCGGAATCATTATTTCCAACGACGACGCTTTCGAGCGCCAGGCCCGGTCGGTTCACGATTGCGGGCGCATGCCCGGCGAATGGTTCTACAGCCATTTCATTTACGGCTCGAATTACCGGCTCAGCGAGTGGCAGGGGGCTGTGCTCAGGGTGCAGCTGAGCCGCCTGGAAGAGCAGACGCGCCACCGCCACCACAATGGCCGACTGCTCGATGAGTTGCTTCGCAAAATTCCGGGCATCACGCCCCAGAAGTGTGATCCGCGCTGCACTCGGAACAGCCAATATGCGTACATCTTCCACGTGGATGGAAAGCACTTTGCCGGCATCTCGACGGAGAACTTTATCGCAGCCATGAACGCTGAAGGGATTCCGAATCAGGCGAGTTATCCGCCGTTGCACGAGCTTGATTGTTTTCGCAATGGGGAGTACCGGAAACGCCTCAGCGTCGGCCAGGCATCGGAACCTCATCCGTTCCTGCAACAGTCGTTTCCGCATACCCAGCGGGCCGCATGGGAGACGGTCTGGATTCCGCAGTTTGCGCTGCTGGGCGACGAAGAGGACATGCACGAAATTGCGGCGGCAATCGCCAAAATTCAGCGGAACGCGACTGACATTGCTGCGCAAGCTTCGAAGGCGACGCCCGAGCGTGTGGCGCGCTGAAATCCGGCGATGAACGATGGTGGAGAAGATCTCGTATCGCGGCTGGAACAACGCCTGGCACCTGTCGAACGGCACCGTCGAATTGATCGTGCTGGCTGACGTGGGCCCCCGTATCATTTGGTACGGATTTTGCGGAGCCAAGAACATGTTGTTCGAAGTTCCCGGCGACGCTGGTCTGGCGGGTGGAACTGATTTCCGGCTTTATGGCGGGCATCGCCTCTGGGTGTGGCCTGAGGTGGCGCGCACCTACTTTCCCGATAACCGCCCGGTGTCGGTGAGCCAGACTGGCCATACGCTTCGCTGCGCAAGTCCGGTGGAAGACTTTGCACCGGGTACTCACCTGCAAAAAGAACTTGAGATCGCAATTGATGAGACCGGCACTCGCGTCTGTGTCACTCATCGAATCATCAACCACGGAAGCAGCGCAACCGAGCTCGCCATCTGGTGTCCAACCATGATGCGCGCCGGCGGGAGAGCCATTCTGCCTCTGCCTCCCCGAGCCGCGATGGACGCCGAACACTTTCAATCGGTCGGCCCACTCACTCTCTGGTCATTCACAGACCTGGCGGATCCCCGCTGGATACTCGGCACCGAGTTTATTCAGTTGCGGCAGGAACAAAGCCCCAAGGGCCGATTTCCGGAACAGATGACCGGCATTTTTGATCCAGCCGGGTGGGGTGCGTACTATTCAGCGGGTACGCTCTTCGTAAAGCGGGCTGCGCCCATTGCCGGCGCCGCCTACCCCGACTTTGGATGCAACTTCGAAATCTTCACCAATCCAGAATTTCTTGAACTGGAAAGTCTGGCGCCCCAGGTCGAACTGCATCCAGGGGAGAGTACAAGTCACACCGAAATCTGGAGCCTTTATCGCGACGTCCCTCCGGGCGAAGATGACGCCTGGATTCGATCCGCGGTGGCTCCCAGAGCGCTTTCCGTAAACCTGGCTTGAGGCGCGCTCGTGAAAGCGAGTGGGCGCGCTGTGTCCATTTCGTGAAATTGGAAGTGAGCTGTGCAGCCGATACGAGGAGGAACGAATGCCACTACAGATGAATGATGATTACCGCCGCCGACCGACAATTTCTTTTCTTCTCATACTTGCCAGCCTGCTGTTCCTGATGGGGCAATCGCTGGCCCAGGGTCCACGGAAGCTCCCTGACAAGATTCCACCGAAGCGCACCTCCCAGATACAGGATGGCTTCGGTATCAACTCCGACATGCCCCGCGAGCCCTACCTGCCCTGGAACCGCTGGTGGTGGACTCGTATGTTCGATGCTGGCTTCAAGTGGATCCGCATTGGACAGTATGAAAATAGCTCCGACTACACCAGTTGGGACTGGATTGAGCAGAAACGCGGCGTATTCGCTGCGCCTCCGGGAGTCGATGATTATGTCGATTCGCTCGTGGACAACGGAGTCAACGTGCAGGTCCAGTTGATGTATGGCAATCAGATGTACACCTCGCCCAGCGGCAAGCTGCCGGACGTCAGCGTGCCCGAGACCGGATCGTTTCACAACGACGACCGCAGCCTGTACTCGGTTTTCTGGGCGCCGACAACGCCCGAGCAAATCTCAGCCTTCAATAAGTATGTGGCCTGGACGGTCAACCACTTCAAAGACCGTATCCACTACTGGGCGCTGTGGAACGAGCAGGACATCGGGTACTGGAATTCGTGGGGGAACCCGGAACAATACGGAACGCTGCTTTCGTCCTTCATTCCGGCCGTACATCAGGCCGACCCCAACGCGAAAGTGATCTACGGCGGCCAGGCGGATCCAGTCCGCGACTTTACCCAGCGCGCGCTTGACACTTGTAAGTGTGCCGCGGGAATTGATGTCTACGCGTATCACACCTACCCGGGTTACGGCCAGAACATGAATCCGGAATCCATGGATTACGGCGCCTACTTGAACGAATCTCCACGGGCGCTGCGGGAGTTAGTCACAAAATACCCGGGCATCAAACCGGGAATCCCGTTCTTTGATGACGAGTTCAATTCCATTCCTTCCTGGGTCGGTTCAGACGAATCGGTGCAGGCCAAGTACGTGACACGGGGGCTAATCTACAACCACGCCGCAGGTGTGAAGACGTTCGTCTGGCTGCTCGCCGCCGGCGCGGACGGCAATGAGTACGACGACTTCGGCATCATCCACGGCATTACCAACCACGATTACGATTTCACTCCACGTCCCGTGTTCTACGCGCTGCAGAACACCAACGCCGTGTTCTCCGATACCAGGCTTGATCCCACGATCGAGGTTTCAGGCGCGGATATCCCGGCGCTGCGCCGCAAGAGTGGATTCCCGTTCATGGAATTTGGTTTCCGATCCAAGACTGGTAAAGCCATTGTGGCCTACTGGCTGGCCGCTCACAGTCTGCCCGGAAATGCGTTTCCTCCTTTGTATGCGACGCTGTCGCTCAAAAACACTGGGATCCAGCATCCTGTATTGATCGACGTGGTCTCGGGCGACATCAAGCGCCTGCAGTGGAAAGCGGGCACGGCCGATACTTTGGAGGCACTGCCCGTGACCGACAGCATTCTGGCCATCGCGGACGAAGATTATTTCGACTGGCCGGTTCTTCCGGAGGTTCCCAGTTCGCTGGATGCCGCGCTTGCCGGCAATGCCGTGAAGCTTAGCTGGCAGGTACACGGTGGCAATCCGACGCACATGTTGGTTGAGCGCCGGGTGGAGCAGGGAAGCGGCAGCGGCTCATGGCAGCGCATCGCGGAACTCGCACCTGCTGCCTCGGACTATACCGACTCCCGTGTGAATAAAGGTCAGCAGGTGGCGTACCGCGTACGGGCCGCCAACGGCGATGGCGAATCCGCCTACTCGAATATTGCGCGCGTTATGCTCGCGGCGCATTAAAGTTCGACGCGGCATTGCCTTTAATGCGGCTCTTGAGTTTCCTGCCTGGCGCAGGCAGGGAACTCAGCGGTCTTGCCGCCCAGTAACTCGATCGCCGTGCAGGCCCACGCGGGCGCCAGTTGCGAACTGGCCGAATTTGTTTCGTGGTAGTGATCCGGCACGCCTGTGCAGGCATCTCTTGACTCTTGGAGTCCTTTTTCAGGATCGAAGCTGGGGGCATGAAAGTCGTAGCCGGGCACGAAGTAGCCCAACTCGTCGGGAGACAGACCGAACACAAATCTGTACTTGGCGTCCATGAAGTCGCGAACCGGTGGCTCCAATGATCGGCCAGTGTCAGCTTTCGGACAATCCTCGCGGCGGTGCTTCGCTACGCCGTAGTAAAGTTCAGGAAAGAGTTCTTCCCGGCACAGTGATGATCTGAGCATCGCCTAACCGCACCGCATAGACGGTGCTTACCACCTGTGGGCCTCCCGCCGCATCGAAGCCATGAATCCGTGCGAGAACGCCCTTACTGATCAGGAACTGGTA
Organism: Acidobacteriaceae bacterium; assembly: GCA_003131315.1. GTDB lineage: Bacteria > Acidobacteriota > Terriglobia > Terriglobales > Acidobacteriaceae > Acidiflorens. The sequence goes on along the minus strand of PKUV01000116.1, from coordinate 10,188 downwards.
GCCCAGATTGTCCATAGGCACGCGCAGTTCCCGCTTCTGCATTGAAAACGGTGGAACCGCGCTCCACTCCCCCTTCTCAATTGCCTCTACCGCCGCTTTCGCAACTTCCCGGCCGACTGCCTCGGTCCGCGCGAAGCTGAAGGTCGCCGCCCTGTTGTCCTTGACGACTGGAAAGTCTTTTCCATCGAACGTAGTACGCGAGCTGCGGTCATTGTCGCCAACAATCTCTACTGCGCCCAGATCGCCGGAGACATAGATCGCCGTGCCGCCGTAGCGCTTCTCGATCGCCTCGCGCACAGCTCCGGGGAAATCCGAAGTCAGCACGGTGTTTTCGTCTTCCATCGACTCCGGATGTGTATTCCAGTTGATCAGCGTGGCGACAGCCCCGCCTTTATCAGGGCCATCGGTGGCCACGAACTGCATCACACGCAACTCCTCGTCAAAAAACTGCGGCGGTCGTCCGTCGGTTCGAGTTTGCATGCCGGCGAGCGTGGACGAGGACTGTGGATTGGTAGAAAGTGCCAACAGCTTGACATCTGACATGAGCCGATGTCAAGGCCCGGTGCACCTCTCGCCCCGACCGGAGCCCATAGTGTCACGCCGGCGGAATTGCGGCCCACCGGGTCTGGCCAGAGCCGCGCAGAAATAAAGAATCTTTTTGATACTTTTTCTCCCATGCCGGTTCCTTCACTAGATGTAGGGCAATTACCGATTTCTGCCGTTTGGCGAAAGGGGTATGGAGCAGTGTTCCCCCACATTGAAGTGCGTTACCTGCACGCAGTCATTGTTTTGGCCGAGGAATTGAACTTTACTCGGGCCGCCGACCGATTGCACATCACCCAATCTGCGCTCAGCAGACAGATCACTGAGATCGAAGAACAGCATAGATTTCAGTTGTTCACTCGCGATAATCGACGGGTTGTCCGCGTGGAACTCACCGACGCAGGCCGCATCTTCGTCGAAGAAGCCCGCGCTTCGCTCTTGCATATGGAGCGGGCCCTTCATCTTGCTCGTGTCGTCCATGATGGAGGAGACAACGATTTGATGATTGGACACTCGCCCCACGCCGATCAAGCCTGGGTGTCGGCCCTTCTTGCAATTCGTCTCCCCCTTTACCCCAAGCTCCGCATTCGACTGATCAGTCAGTTCTCAATCGAGTTGGTCCGTAGTGTCATGGCAGGCGAACTGAATTTGGCGCTGGTGACGGCACCGCCGGAGAACTCTCAGGTCACGTCCGTGTCATTCGCTCTGACGCCGCTCTACGCTGTTCTCCCACAGACCCACGCGGCTGCCCAAAAGGAACACATCGTGCTCCAAGATCTGGCGAACGATGAATGGATTCTATTGGCGCGACGAGTTCATCCCGGCATTCATGGCGCAATCATGGACGCGGCACGGAGGGGGGAACCCTTCGAAACCCACCCACAGGCGTAATCGTCGCAATGTGCTAGAGAAGCAGTGCATGGTGAAGGAACCGAGTTTTCCCCTTTTGGTAAGGGGCGACCCGCGAGGATGGGAAATGGCGCCGCTACTGCCAACCCGCCGTAGATCGCCCGGGGCAAGGATGAAATAAATGGGACAAAAGAAGAAAGCAAGCCAGCCATCCAAAACGCTGGCGAAAGCAGCCACCGGAATCCAGGGTTTGGACGAAATCACGGGGGGAGGGTTGCCACGCGGCCGTCCCACTCTTGTCAGTGGAGGCGCCGGTTCCGGAAAGACACTGTTCGGACTGGAGTTCCTGGTTCGGGGCGCTACACAATACAGCGAACCCGGCGTGTTCATGTCGTTCGAGGAATCGATCCCAGATCTTACCAAGAATGTCGCTTCGCTGGGTTTCGACCTGGACCGGCTGGTGGCGGACAAGAAACTGTTCGTGGACCACGTGTCCCTCACGCAAACCGAGTTGGGGGAAACCGGCGAGTATGACCTCGAGGGCCTCTTCATTCGAATTGCCGACGCAGTCCAGAGGGTCGGGGCGCAACGAGTCGTCCTGGACACCATTGAAGCGCTCTTCGGCGATTTGCCAAACCCAAATATCCTGCGCGCGGAAATCCGCCGCCTGTTCAACTGGCTCAAGCAAAAAGGATTGACCACTGTCATTACCGCCGAGCGGGACCAGCCCGACAGGCTGACAAGGCACGGCATAGAGGCGTTCGTCTCAGACTGCGTGATCCTGCTGGACCATCGTATCCGGGAGGAGATTTCGACCCGGCGCCTGCGCATCGTCAAGTACCGGGGATCAACCCACGGCACGAACGAGTATCCGTTCCTCATCGATGACCACGGCATTTCAGTCCTGCCGATCTCCTCACTGGGCCTGGACCACGATGCTCCCGCCGAACGAGTCTCGAGCGGCATTGCCCGATTGGATGGCATGCTGGGCGGCAAGGGCTTTTATCGGGGGAGCAGCATTCTGGCATCCGGCACCGCGGGAACCGGTAAAACCACCATTGCGGCAAGTTTCGTGGATGCAGCCTGCCGCCGCGGTGAGCGCTCCTTGTTTTTCGCTTTCGAAGAATCACCCCAGCAGATCGTCCGCAATATGCGTTCGATCGGCATCGACCTTGAGCCATGGGTCCGCAAAGGGCTACTCCAATTCCATGCGGCGCGTCCCACCTACGGGGGGATCGAACAGGTCCTGTTACTGACCCACAAACGCATCACCAGCTTCCAGCCCAGCGTCGTTGTGGTGGACCCGGTTACCAATCTGCTCATGGTCAGNNCGAGGCGGACGTCTCCTCCCTCATGGATACCTGGCTTCTGCTGAAAAACATCGAGGTCGGGGGAGAGCGTAACCGCGCTCTCTACGTGCTGAAATCGAGAGGCATGGAGCATTCCAACCAGATTCGCGAATTCGTGCTCACCGACGACGGTCTGCGATTGCTGGACGTTTACCTCGGACCCGAGGGCGTGCTGACCGGTTCCGCCCGGGTGTCGCAGGAAATGCGCGAGAAAGCAGTGGTCACGTTCCGCCGGCAAGAACTGGAGTCCCGCCGGCGCGAACTGGAGCGTAAGCGCCGGATCTTTGAGGCCCGCATGGTCATGCTCCGGGCGGAGTTTGAAGTGGAGGAAGAAATCATTCAACAGACCATCTCCGAATCGGAATTACTCGGCGAGGAAGTGGTGCAGGACCGCGGGCAGATGGTGCTGAGCCGGCAAGCGGACTCCTCCTCCTACAAGAAGGATGTGCGGGCGAAAGCCGCGCGGAGACGCTGAATGTCGACAACCAAGACAAAAACTCGGGCGCGGTCGCGCAAATCGGACCCCCGGAAACCGGTGGTTTGGAAACTGCGGCTCTACGTGGCGGGCCAGACTCCCAAGTCCATTCGCGCCTTTGCCAACCTCAAGGTGCTGTGTGAAGAGCACTTGAAGGGCCGCTATCAGATCGAAGTGATCGACCTGAGGAAGAATCCGCAACTGGCGCGCGGCGACCAGATCGTGGCAATTCCGACCCTGGTAAGAAGGCTTCCGATACCGGTCCGAACGATCATTGGAGACCTGTCCAACAGCGTGCGGCTATTGGTGGGCCTGGATCTGCGAAAGGCAGACTGACCGAGCTCAGGAATGCCTACATGAAAAACCCACCGAAAAAGAGCAGCCCGGCAGGAAAGAGGAAACTCGGATTGGCCGGGGAATTGGAGCAGCCCGGCTCCAGTTCTCGTCAGGCAAAGTACGTCTTGCGGTTGTACGTAAGCGGATCCACGTTGAAATCGGCGCTGGCTGTAGAAAATATCAAGCGGATTTGTGAGCAGCACTTGAAGAATCGGTATGACCTGAAAGTCATCGACATTTACCAGCAGCCGAATCTGGCCAGGGACGAGCAGATTGTGGCGGTGCCCACGCTCATTAAACGGCTCCCGTCCCCGCTGCGAAGGCTGGTTGGGGATCTGTCGAACCTAAAAAAAGTGCTCTTGGGGCTGGACTTGGGAATGCAGGAGTAATCGCTGGCGGAAGGCGGAACAAGGTTGGCTGACCGGAAGAGAGAACCGTTCGCCGCAAAATTGCCGGCCCTTTCGCGCCGGGAATTGGTCGCACGGTTGAGCGAAGCCGAGGAAACCCTCCGTGCCATTCGTTCCGGCGAAGTGGATGCCATTGTTGTGAACCGCCAAGGCGAGGAGAAAGTGTTCACGCTGCAAGGGGCCGATCATACCTACCGTGTTTTCGTGGAGAGGATGAACGAAGGCGCCGCTGTTCTCAGCAGTGACCACACCGTCTTGCACTGCAACGGCCGTTTTGCCCGGTTCCTGGGAGCGAGGCTCCAGAGCGTCATCGGTTCTTCCATGCTGGACTTGGTTTGGCCCGACGATTATCCCAAACTGGATGCCTTACTCCGGCGCGCGGCCCAAAGGAACTGCCGGGGCGAGATCCGTTTGCAATCGCGAAAAGGCGTCCCGTTGTCCGTCCAGCTCTCCTTGAATCCTCTCCGCCTGGATAGCACGTGGGCTGTCTGCCTGATCGCTTCGGACCTGTCCGAGATGAAGCGCGCCGAGCAGGAACTGCGTGCTTCCAGCGAGCAGTTGCGGAATCTTGCGGCGCACCTGCTGTCCGTTCGAGAGGAGGAGCGGGCTAGGATCTCCCGAGAAGTCCACGATGAACTGGGCCAGTCGCTGACCGCGGTGAAAATGGATCTCGCCTGGCTGGCGGGGCGGCTGCCGCGGAGAAACGGCCAGATGCTCAAAAGGATCCACTCCACGCGGCAGTTGGCCGACAGCATTATCCAATCCATTCGCAGAATCTCGACAGAGCTCCGGCCCGCTGTTTTGGATCTGGGTTTGGCGGCCGCCGTGGAATGGCAGGTCCAGGAATTCGAGGCCCGATCCGGCATTCAGTGCAAGGTCCGGCTGCTCACCCGGGAAGTGGTTGCGTCGAACGCTTCGACCGCCATGTTTCGTATTTTCCAGGAGACTTTGACCAATGTCGCGCGCCATGCCAAGGCCACGCGGGCCGAGGTGGTCCTACAGAAGCAAAGGGACCGGCTGGTTCTTCTGATTCACGATAACGGCCGGGGTTTTGATCAGGCGGACCCTTCCCTTTCCAAATCCCTGGGTCTGCTGGGTATGCGGGAACGCGCCGCCATTCTGGGCGGCCGGGTGAATATCTCCAGTGCTCCGGGAAAAGGGACCACCGTCACCGCCTGGATTCCGCTCGCATCTCCGGAGGAATCCGGCATCATACCCGCCGCCATCCCATGATACGAGTGCTCATCGTCGATGACCACGCTATTCTCCGCCGGGGTTTGAGGTCGCTGCTTTCCGATGAGTTCCACGGGGCCGCATTTGGAGAAGCTTCCGATTCCCGGCAGGCGCTGGAACAGCTTCGGAAAAAAGAGTGGGATGTCGCGCTGCTCGACATCACCCTGCCGGGAAAAAGCGGTTTGGATCTCCTCAAGGAATTAAAGGCCGAATGGCCCAGGCTCCCGGTTCTGGTCCTGAGTGGTCACCCGGAAGACCAATTTGCCATTCGTGTCTTGAAGGCGGGCGCGGGAGGCTACCTGACGAAGGAAAGCGCTCCTGAGGAGTTGGCGAAAGCCATCCGCAAGATCCTGGCTGGGGGGCGATACGTAAGTCCCGCGCTGGCCGAAAAGCTGGCCTTGGGAGTAAGAAAGGATCTCACGCGCATGCCGCACGAGACGCTCTCCGACCGCGAGTATGAAGTCATGTCCCATATCGCCTCGGGAAAGACCGTTACGGAAATCGCCGAAGAACTGTCACTCAGCGCAAAAACGATCAGCACCTATCGCGCTCGGATCCTGGAAAAGCTCGGGGTTAAGAATAGTGCGAAAATCGTCCAGTACGCGATCCGAAACGGCCTGGTGATTTGAGAACGTCCCAAATGTAGGCGCTGTCGTCCAGTCTGCAACCTCTTTTCCAGCCTTCAGCCTCCCTGCCTCCCTGTAAGACAAACACCGACAAATCTTTCAGCCTGTGTCCTACGAAAGAATCAGCCAGGGGCTGATGGGCATGACCGGCGTCGGGATTTAGTCTCTAATCCGATGCACACGCTAAGTGCATGCGCGATTCGCCGAGCCGGATGTTCCGAAATTTGAACATGCAATTGGCAAGCTTCGAAAACGCCCCGAGCCAGCACTTCGGACGCATCCGGCTGTTGTTTTACGAAAATACAAACCATGGTGAAGGATGGTAATGAATAATATTGGACAACACACAACACCCGCAGAGCCGGACCGGGAGCTTGTAGAACACGCCATCGTTAGAGTGTTAGAGATCGCCCAGCACCAGGGCATCACCTCTGCTGATTTTATCCAAATGATGGACTCTGGCATACGAATATCAGATTTCTTGAACGCGATGAACGTGTTTACAAATGCCGGTTATACCATCGATTGCGATTCTCCCTGGGGCAATCCTGCGCTTCTTGACTGAAACATCTTTGTCGATCTGACAGATGTCAGTGCCTTTCTAGGGAAATTGCGATTTGCAATGGAACCGGGCGCGGGCTGCGGGGAGGCGGCTAACCCCGCATTCTCGGACGACTAAAGCCCTTTTAAGCAACGGATCGGCCACTACCAGCGCCCTGCGGGGCTAATGAAAGAGGAAAACAAATGATCAGATTCGAAAGCTCATACAGACCACCGATGTTTATGGCGCTACTATTAGCCGCTTTGCTTGCAGGTGGCGGAATCGGAAGGGTCTTTGCTGCCGTTGACCCCGGCGTTACCGTTGCTCCCGGCACTCTTGTCGGCGCAGCTACAGAACCCACGGTGATTTCGTCAAGTCCAAGTAACAGGGCCACGACCGTACCGACTAGCACAAATACCAGTAATAACGTTGTAACTGGCACCGCAGCGACCGCAACCTTCAGCCAGCCGATGGACCCGGCAACGGTAAATTTGCTCACGTTCACGGTCAAGGAGACAACCGGAAACGACGTACCTGGTACCGTCGTCATGAATGAGACAAACACTGTGGCGACCTTTACGCCAACCTCCTCCTCTCTCAACCCGAATACCAGCTATACCGCCACGGTTACGATGGCGGCGAAGAACGCAGGTGGAGTTGCTATGGCCAATCCCATCGCATGGAGATTCACGACCAACCCCGTCGTGCTTACTGGACAGACACCAGTATCCCTCGGAACAGCAGGTACTTTTGCGATTCTGACCAAATCAGGAATCACAGACGTTTTTGCATCTGCTATCAATGGGGATATTGGAGCTAGTCCAATCACCGGGGCTGCTATCCATCTGACCTGTGCAGAAGTGATGACAGGGAAAGTTTACTCCGTTAATGCGGCGGGTCCTCTTCCCTGCAGGGTGACTGACCCCACCTTACTCACAAAGGCTGTCGGCGACATGCAAACTGCGTACACCGACGCCGCCGGACGAGTATTGCCAGATTTCATCGATCTGGGAGCCGGAAAGATTGGCGGATTAACTCTCGTTCCCGGCCTCTATAAATGGAATACGAAGGTTTTAATGTCAACGGATGTCACGCTCTCGGGTGGCAAAAACGATGTCTGGATTTTCCAGATAGCGGGGACTTTTACTCAGGCCAACGCTACGAAAATGATCCTGAAAGGTGGCGCACGGTCCAAGAACATCTTCTGGCAGGCTTCCGGTGCTGTGGCCATTGGAACGACTGCGCACTCTGAGGGAGTAATCCTGGCTAAAACAATGATCGCCATGAAGACGGGCGCATCGGCGAATAGCAGACTGTTAGCACAGACTGCGGTCACTCTTCAACAGAATGCGGTTACACAGCCCGCCCGGTAAGGGCCAAAGAGCGTGTCGGCCAGAACCGCGAATGTTGCGGTTCTGGCCGGGTTTCCTAAGCATCCCCTTCGGGATTTCCTACACTACTCAACTCGTTAAGTACTCAGGGAGGTTTTCACGATGATTAGTTGGACAGCGGCGGAGAAGGCCATTGGATACGACAACGAAGCGATGCGAATCGCGAAGCTTCAGCTTGGCTGTAACGCTGAAATTTGCAGTCTCTTGAAACGCGCTCAGGAAATCAAGACAGAACTGCTCCAAATACGTTCAGTCTGGGCCTCTTAGTATCTCTACGAATCGTTACTTCCGCTTCGTGCTGTACCTTGTGACAATGTTTCTTCCAATGCCATTCAAAAGCCTCCGTAGTTCGCGGGAGCATAGCCGATCTTCGATTGCGTCTATGTCCGGCTATCTGTGCCCTTCATCAGATTGGGCCTTCATGTAAGGGAGCGCAAAATGGCGACGGCCGTCCAGCCTGCAACCTCTTTTCCGGCCTTCAGCCTCCACGTAAGACAAACACAGACAAATCTTTCAGCCTGCGTCCTACGAAAGAATCAGCCAGGGGCTGATGGGCGTGATCGGCGTCGGACTTTATTCTCTAATCTGACGAAGCAGTTTTTGCCAAATTCTGAGCAAACGTGAACATCAGGAGGAGCCATTGACAGCACCGATCATGTCGGCCAAAAAAGAGTGCGCCTTCGACCCAAGGGAATTCCTTGCCACCATCGGCGAGGGGCGGAGAATTGTGGCGGTTGCAAAGAAACAAAGAATTTACGCTCAAGGCGCAGCGTGCGATGCGGTGTTTTATATCCAGACGGGCAAGGTAAGACTCACTGTCGTATCCAATATTGGCAAGGAAGCAAGCTTGGGCATATTGAGCGAGGGAGAGTTTTTCGGAGAAGGTGGCCTGGCTGGACAGCCTTTACGCATGGGGTCTGCAACCGCAATGACGGACTGCGAACTCATGCGAATTGACAAGAAGGTAATGATGCTTGCGCTGCACCAAGAACATACATTGTCCGACATGTTTACGGTATATTTGTTGGGGAGGAACATCCGATTCGAAGAGGATTTAGTTGACCAACTCTTCAATTCCAGCGAAAAGAGACTAGCTCGGATTCTGCTGTTGCTTGCTCGCTTCGGCAAGGCAGGCGTGCCCGAGACTGTAATCCCCAAGATCAGTCAGGAGACCCTCGCAGGGATGGTGGGCACAACCCGGTCTCGGGTCAGTTTTTTCATGAATAAGTTTAGAACGTTGGGCTTCGTTAACTATAATGGCGGGAGCGGGCTGCAAGTTCATAGTTCACTTCTAAATGTTGTTCTCCACGACTAGCTTCCGCGGCACAATCCCAAAGCACAGCTCGAGAAGCCAGCGATGAGCAAATTAGGTATTTTCTGGCGTGGTGAGATGTGCGGAGGTATGACAGCAAAAGAGCTGCGGTCGCAGCCAGCACAACTTCGGGCAGTCTATTCTTGACTTCCAGGATTTCTTAGCGATCCGCGAGCCCGGAATCCTTGGTCATTGGATCTTGTTCGAGTTGAATTGTCCGTTGAAGATCAGGCTCGTGATTCGGCCCTTCTCGTCCCTCACAAAGACAACTTGCGCGCTCGAATCTTCAGCCGCAAACTTGGTTTCTGATTCAAGCAGCAGCACAAACGATTGGCCCTGCACCTGGGATACGAGCTTGTCTTCTTGCACGGATATAGTGATGACAATATCTGCTGCTGCCTCGACTTGATACTTTTCAGCATAGGCATTGAGCTTGGATTGATTCAGGTGTATGAATTTGTGCTCCCGGGGCAAATCATATTTGTCGCCGAACACACTGGCCGCGAGGTCCTTGCTGATATTGGTCATAGGAGCGGTATCCAAATTGCTTAGCGCGATGATTGTGATTTGGTCATCTGGATACCGCGCGATCTTGCTCACAAAGCCTTGTACCCCTCCTTCGTGGCTAATCATCTTGTGATTGAATTGGCTTTCGATTGTCCAGCCATATCCGACGATCGCTACGTAGGGTCTGAACATGGCTGTGAGCGACTTGCGCGTGACGAGCCTTTCCGTATATAGGGACTGATCCCAGCGAAGTAAATCCTCGGTTGTCGAGTACAGCGTAAGCGTCGACTGATGGCCGTCTAGACTGGGGCGGTCCCGATAGGCATTCTCTTCTTGTGGCACGGCGCGGAGTCGTGTCCACGACGAGGAGATCGATGTATCAAGCTGGATTGCTAGGGAGTACAGCCTCGGCATCCGTCAGCGAAGCCAGAGCGAGGTGTGTGCGGTTGCTGCCGGTGACAGTGGCTGAAGATGCGCGGAATAAACAACCGGTCCCGGTTGCCAGGAGCCTACCGCGCGGCGCAGATCGTAAAGCTGTTGTGTTGCCGGGCGCGATCGAACTTACGTTGGCCAAGGCACACATTCGCATCGCGGGCGCGGTAGATGCTGAAACGCTGCG
>PKUV01000079.1 GCA_003131315.1 Acidobacteriaceae bacterium | reverse complement strand
CCTGCTCCCGCAGATGATCTTTGATCTGTTCACGCCTCGGGCTGGAAGCTTCAAGATATTCCTTCGAGTAGCCTCGGATTTCCGGCTGTCCATACTTGCCGCGCTCCAGCTCGTAGCCCAGCTTTTCCAGATGCAGTGCCAACTCGGATCGGTAGACCGCCGTGGCGTAGCGCTGTGACACGAACATCTCGTGGGGCTGCAAAGCTCGCATCTGTTTTCCGTTTTCGGGACCGTTCTCCCGCTCGGTCATGTTGAAGATCACGGCATGGGTATGAAGCTGCGGCGCCGCGTAGCCATCGACGGGCCGCGCGGTATCGTGCTCGAAGGTGGCTGCGATGAATTTTCCGGTCGTCTCCGGGGCATGCACATTGCCGATCCGCGCCTGCGTGTACCGCTCAAGTTCCTGAAGCGCTGCGCGAACGCTCTCGCGATGGGCTTCCCGCACCCGGTCATCGCCGCCCACAAGGGCGGTGAGCGATACCGACTTCGGTGCGGAGAACGTGGCGTCCCACCCGGCGCGGTGTTCGGCGCTGGTCACTTCCTTGCCGAATTTGCCTTCGTAGGTTCTCGAAACCTGATGCCGGACAAGCTGCTCTTCGGTGTGGGGATGCTGGCCCTCGCTCAGCCGCGCGAAGTGCTCAGCCTCAACTGCGCCGATGAGCTTCCACTGCTCGGCGAGCCTGCCCTGCCACTCACTGTGGCCCTGCTGATCGCGGCTATAGTAGTTCTGCTCCTGCGAAGCAAACTCCCGCGCGTGGTAAGTACGCGCCTGGCTGGCTGACAAAGGTTTCGAGATTGTGAGCATAGAGAGTGCTCCTCAACGGCGCGGCGAGACGATCACTGTACCGATGGTTAATGGTTCAAGACCGTATTCTTGGCAATTTGTCTCTCATTCGATTCCCTTCGTGTCCTCCCACGCAAACCCCTCTTTGGGTTTGCCATTGGGCGCACCGATGGTCGAACCGAAGAGCGCGAGCGCCGGCTGGGTGGGTTTCTTCAGTGGATCGCCGGGAGCGGCGGCTGGCGCTGGTGGCGTTGGCTTCGGCGCAATCTCTGGCATCCTCTGCTTCGCAAATCGCGGCAGTCTGAATCGAATTCTGCCCATCTTCGTTCTAGTCCTCCATCTCTGGAGCAACCTTGGCGGAGGTTCGCCCCATTCGATCGTCTCCCTATCGCACTGCTCATATGAGAACCGGCTCTGCAACATACTCCACCCCGCCAGTAGGAAAAAGAAGATCGCGGCTCCCCAAAGCAAAGGTGTCAACAGCATTCTCCAGATGCTCTCTCCGGCATAGAACTGCGCCTGAAGAAACGCTTGGGGTCTGGCTGTCGGGAGCCATTCGTCCGGTCCTTGTATCAGGCCGGTCCAGCCGGCTTGCCGCGCCGCTGGCGAGAGCTGCATCGGGATGCGACAGTCGCCTCTCGAAGATGCCGGAACCACGTCGGTGTCCAGCGCTAGTTCCTGTTTCCCGTGCGGTGCGGTCTTGTACAGCCATCGGACCTCGGCCCTCAAAGCCGGGTCAGTCCCCAGCCAGGCGCACTTCAAATAGGTTCCCAGGTAGTAGCGTTGCATGGGCGTCCAGACCAGCCAATTGCACAGAAAGAGCGCTCCAGAAAGGGCCAGTATTGCCAGAGCAGGCAGCCACGGAAAGCGTCCGGAAAAGCGCATGGGATTCATGGCATATGACCCCTTTCCTTGCCCTTCGGGGCGAGAAAGTCATCGAGCAGTTTGCGAGCCTGCTGGAGCTTGCGCGCATCCGCCTGGTCGCGGATTTTGAGGATGGAATCGGGCAGCAGTTGTCTGCCTTCCGATGCTGCCTGAGCGGCTGCATGGAAGAGATTCAGGAGGGCGTAACGCACCGCCCAGACTTCGGCCAGCACCAGTTCGGTGGGATCGGCGGGCCGCTGCCGCGCGGCGCGCAAAGCGGTCTCGCGCAGCCACTCGGAGAGAGCCTGTCCCGCGCCTTCGGCGGCGGCTTCTATCTCGGCCAGTTCGTCGGGAGTCAGCCGCGTGGCGACAGTCTTGGTGCGGAAGCCAGGCTTCGCCTCTTCGCCGGTTGGCATATTGGACTTTGGAGTGGCTTGAATGCGGGGAATGCTCATTGGGGAAACCGCCTTGTTGCCCATGCTGCGCTCGGCTCCGCTACAATTCAGCAGCGGAATCGCTCGTTCACAGGAAGTTCTTGCGCTTCAACGCGTTTACGTGATCGACGCTCAGGAGCGCTTTGTCGCAAACAAACGTCATCGTTCGATACCGCGGTCATTCAGTGAGTCACCCAATCTGCTGATGCAGCGAAAGTTAACCTGCGTGAACACCGAGCGCTGTCCAGGGCGCTCCGCAGTTCCCAACTTGGGGGTGACGTGTCCACCCTTCTTCCGGTGCGAAGCACCGCGTTCTTACAGCTCGCCATACTCAAGAACCAGTGCGTCCCACAGACGGCGCACTTCCGGAGCCTGCCACGCGCGCCGAAACAGATTGCGGATTGACTTCCAGTCGTCACCATGGAAGTCAAAAGTAATTCCATTCTCACGAGCGCGAAAATTGACGCCGATAACCTCCGCTTCGTCGCACCCCGTGTACGCAAGAAAATAGCGGCCCTCCCAGAAGATAAGCTCCCGCTTTACATCAAGCCGTTCCAGGATCGTCCGCAACTCCGAAATCCTCGGGTATCCGCTCACCGGATAACGCGGCGAAAGTCTTCCTGGAAAATACAACCAAAGAGAAAAACCATCGCTCGGCGAGCGCACGAATTCGAGACGGTATTCGCCTTCTTTAAACGACGGTAATGGCGGATGAAACGCAGCTTCCAAGCCCCCCGCCGAAGAGTTCTGATCTTGCAAGGGCTGCGCGTGGTGGAAATAGTGGCCGCGGGCGCACACACGCCACAGGATTGGCCAGTAGGGCCAAAGCGCCTCGTTCAGCTTCTCGATATTCGGGAACTCCAGTTCGTCAAGGAGAAAGTAAAGGTTCCGGGCGACAAATATCGGTCTCTGCCGTTCTTCTGTGGGGTTTTTGAGCATCCGAATGGTGTGGGTCACAGCCCGGCGCACATCATCGCTTCCGATCTCTTCCGGGTTCTTCGCTTCGGCTTGCCGATCGGACGGGAGATGTGCGACGAAAAAGGAGTCCAAATGCGTCTTCTTCGGTTTGCGAAGGAGTCCGTAAACCGCTTGGAATGCCTCAAGGATTCCGGCGAGAGACTCGTATGAAATCTCGGTCTGTGCGGTATTAGCAAATGTCTCCGCCCCGTGCAGACAGTAGTAGGCGACCAGGGTCCATTCTGCCTGCGAAAGCGGGAGTCTTGAGTCTGCTTTTCGGCGAATCTTCAGCAGGGAATCCATCGGCTCGGTGAGCAGATTTACCAGCTCAAGTCGTTCTTCTTTGGACGACTCAAGAAGCTGTTTCGCCGCCTCCGATGTTGAAACGGGTTCGCCGCTCTTGATGGACATGATTTCCTTCAAGGTTTCAAGTCTTGTGCGCAGCCTCTCGGAAATGCGAATGGAGATCACTGGCTGCTGCGGTGTCGCTGCCTTCTCTGCCATGTGGCTCCTTTCTAGATTGTTACAGTTCGTTAATAAGTAACGTTACGTATTGACTCTATGTGTACACATGCGATATTGTCAAGTGCGATGACTGGTACAGCTGGATGGCGTATGTCGCTGTCTCACGTGGACGCTACGATGCACAGATTTACAGCAAAGCAACGACAGGGTTGCATCGGCGGGCGGCGACACTGCGCAGGGGCGCGCAGGAACCGCAGGTTCGCAGACGCTCGCTCACGATGTCACCGAGGGTGAAGCAGTTGGGACCTGAGAACTGGTTTGAGGATGGAGCAGTACCGTGAATGCAGCAGACGACAGGGAACCATTCGTGACGCCTGAGGAAGCGGCAGGGTTTCTCAGGATCAGCCCCGTGACGGTAAAGAAGATGGCTCGGGAAGGATACCTTCCGGCACATCCGATAGGCAATGGACTTCGCAAGCGCTGGCGCTTTCTAATTTCTGAGCTAGCTTCACACATGCGCTGTCGTGTACATTCGGAATCGTCATCCGTGCGCGCTTTAAGGAGGAAAGCTTCTTGAAACGCACACAGCAAGATGTCGGAACCATTGTCCGCAGGAAAAGAGCGCGAGGACCGGATGTATGGGTTTGGCGCTTTTACGAAGCGGATGAAACGGGCATTACGCGAAAGCGCAGCGTAATGTTGGCGGCAGACGTGGAAGAATGGCCAACGGAAGGTCACGCTTGGCAGGGGTCGAGAGAATTTCGATACCAGCGGATGGAACAGTCTTCCGGTCAATCGTTCGGAGCATTGGTAAGGCGATACATGCACGAAGCAATGCCAGAACGGTATTCAACCAAGAAGTCCTACGTATCCATTTTGAGGAGACACATTTTGCCACAATGGGGCGAGGTTCCCGTGGCCGAAGTGAAAAAGCCCTTCAAGGTGGAACAATGGTTGAAGGAGCTGAAACATTCTCCCAAAACGAAGTCCAACATAAAGGGCCTCCTGCATCGCATTTTTGAGTACGCGATGAAATGGGAGATTTTGGAGATTCAGCGAAACCCCATGCAGTTAGTTGAAATCAAGGGCGTGACGAAACGTGTTCGCAAGAAAGTTGTGCTCACGGTCGAGCAATATCGCGCTCTTCTCGCAGAGCTTCCTTACCACATTCAAGTGATGGTCATGATTGCAATGTGCCTGGGCTTGCGCATCAGTGAGATCAGGGCATTGCAGTGGCAGGACTTTGACTTGAAGCGGCGGATACTGACGTTGACCCGATCCATTGTGGGCCGCTACGTCTGGAACGGCGGAAAAACCGGAGCTTCAGAAGACGAAGTGTTTCTGGATTCCAAGCTAGTGTCCGTTCTGGAGGATTGGCGGAAGCGATGTGTCGAAACGCCGGAGGCTTGGCTATTTGCTAATGCGGATACGAAACGCCCAGTCCACGGCGATGCAATTCAGAAGGACTACTTGCGACCGGCGGGTGAAAAGATGGGATTGCAAGGAGTGGGCTGGCACAGTTTTCGGCACACCTATCGAACGCTGATTGATGATTTCGGCACGCCTCTCGGGGTGCAGCAGCGCCTCATGCGGCACGCCGACATCAAGACGACCATGAATACCTACGGCTCGGCATTTGAGAAAACCAAGCGCCGAGCCAATAGCCGGGTAGCAGCTCTGGTCTTGCCGCCCGCGATCAAACGGCAGCTCGGGAATCAGGCGAAGGATGTTTCCTTGGAGAATTTGAGGCCCGCAACAGCCGCGATCCACTGATTTGCGAATCGGGGACTATGCCAGCAGTCCCTCAAATTTGTAAATGGTTGCGGGGGTAGGATTTGAACCTACGACCTTTGGGTTATGAGCCCANNCCAGACTGCTCCACCCCGCAGAAAAATCATAACAGTGTGGTGAAGCGGGGTCAAACTGGCTGGCGCTCCGGTAGTGAGCGGATCAGGAGCGAGCAGATCAAGACGAGTGGCTTCGCACTCCGTCCAGTAGCTGGTCTTCCTGGGCGGGTCCGCTTGAATTCTTGGGGTCTCATGCACGTCTTGAATTCCAAGCGGACCCGCTCCTGGCGCTTCTCCGCCTTGCTGCACGCTTGATCAGCGGCTCAGCTTCTTGCGCTCGCAGGCATCTACGATCTTCTTGGGATCGATGGCATCCCGGTCAATCTGCTCTTCCAGAATTTTTCCGTCTTTGCCTATTAGGAAGTTGATGCGGCGCGCGGCTTTGTATTTGTCGACGTAGACGCCGTATTGGCGGGTGACGTCTCCACCCCAGTCACTCAGAAGCGGGAAGGTGACGCCGATCTGGTCGGCGAAGGCTTTATTGGCGTAGGGGCTGTCCATGCTCACACCCAGGACCTGGGTGTCGGCGGCTTCCAGCTTCTTAAGATTCTGCTGGAAGGCCTTCATCTGCGCGGTTCAACCACCGGTGAAGGCAAAGATGTAGAAGGCCAGAACGACGTTGCTTTTGCCGCGATACTGGCTTAGGGAAACGTCCTTTTCGTCGCTGCCATCGAAGTACTGCAGTTTGAAGTCGGGAGCGACGTCGCCGACTTTTAGTTTCATGGGTACCGGCTCGGGCTTGTTGCCCTGAGCTTTGATCTGCGGGCAAAGAATCGCGACTGCGAGCAGCCAGACCCCCAACATTGTCGAAACACCCCTTCGTTTCATGGAAACTCCTTCGGAAAGATTTGCCTGACAGGCTGCGGAAAAAGTCGATNNGCCCCGTCTCTACAGGCGGAAGAACTTACGGCATCGCTGAGCGATCCCCGATACGAACCCGGAGTTTCCCCACAGCCTGTTAAAGCGTACCCTGCGGCTGGGAACGCGGTCAAAGCTTCAAAATGTTTCCACGAGCGGCAATGCCGAAGCGCTTCTGCGGACTTTGTACAATGACTGCGTACAATGATTGCGGGACAATAATTGCGGGGCCTTGATCGGATCGGATGAGCCTTCAGACTCTAAACGACATTTTATTGACGGTCTGCAAAAACCGCCGCGACCGCGTCATGCTTCAAAAGCGGGCCCTGGGCTGGGTGCCGATCTCTTCCACGGAGATTTACCGCAGCGTCGTGGGTGTGGCTCGCGCGCTTGAATCCTGGGGTGTTCGCAAAGGCGATCGCGTCGCCATCCTCAGCGAAAATCGCCCGGAGTGGACGATCGCCGATTTCGCGGCGCTTGCCCTGGGTGCGGTTACGGTTCCGATTTATTCCACACAGACGACGGAGCAGACTTCGTTCGTCCTCAACGATTCCGGGGCGCGCGTCATCGCGGTGTCCACGAAGAACCAGTTGGAAAAAGTGCTGACCATCCAGCGGCACACGCCGGTGGAACGGATACTGGTGATGGACGCTGTCGAAACCGCGCATGCGATCCACATGGAGGGACTCATGCTGCAAGGGCCGACCGACTTCGATCCGGAATTCGATGCTCGCTCACGGGCGATTGGGCCGGACGACCTGGCGACAATTATCTACACCTCGGGCACGACGGGAACTGCGAAGGGAGCGATGCTGACCCACGGGAACATGGCGTCGAATATCGCGTGTTCGATGGAGGCATTCGGCTTCGGGACAAAAGAAGAGGTGAGCATATCGTTTCTGCCACTTTCCCATGTGACGGCGCGGCACGTGGACTTCGCATTGCTGTACCGCGGGGTGGTGCTGGCCTATTGTCCCGACATGGCGCAACTGGCGCAGGCTTTGGCGGAAGTGCAACCCGACATTTTTGTTGGTGTGCCGCGCGTGTACGAGAAGATTCGCCAGCAGGTCGTCCTCAAGGCTTCGGGCTTTCCGAAGAGCGCGGTCTATCGCTGGGCGCTTTCGGTGGGGCGCGCTCACCGCGCCGAGACTCTGGCCGGAATCCGGCCGGCGGCGCTCTCCTGGAAAATCGCGGACCGGCTAGTCTTTTCCAAAGTGCGCGCGGGGATGGGTGGAAAAGCGGAGGAGTTCATTTCCGGAGGCGCGCCGCTGGGCCTGGAATTGGCGGAGTGGTATGCCGATATCGGTATTACCATCGACGAGGGGTACGGGCTGACGGAGACTTCCCCGGTGATCGCGGTGAACACGCCCGGCGCGCACAGACTGGGGACTGTCGGCAAACCGCTGCCGAACGTTGAGGTGCGGATTGCCGACGACGGCGAGGTGCTGGTGCGCGGGCCCTCGGTATTCAAGGGCTATTGGAACCGTCCGGAGGAAACGCGGGACGCGTTTGTGGATGGCTGGTTCAAGACGGGCGACATTGGGCACCTCGACAGCGAGGGATACCTCTCGATCACGGATCGCAAGAAAGATCTGATCAAGACTTCCGGTGGGAAGTTCATCGCGCCGCAACCGCTCGAGAATTCGCTGAAGCTGAACCCGCTCATTGGGACGGCGGTGGTGTTCGGCGACCGGCGGAAGTTTCCCGCGGTGCTGATCGCGCCGCACTTCCCTGCTCTGGAAGATTGGGCACGGGCGAACCAGGTTGAATTTGTTTCGCGAGAAACACTCGTTGCGAACGCCAAGGTGCAGGCGCTGTATGAAGGCATCATCGAAGACCTGAACCAGAACCTGGCGCGATTCGAAAAAATGAAACGTGTGCTGGTGGTACCCGAAGAACTCTCGGCGGCGGATGGAACGCTGACGCATACTTTCAAGGTGCGGCGACGGGGGATTGAGGAGCGGTACCGGACGTTGATTGATGAGATGTACGCGAAGGCGGAGGCGGCTGGGGGGTGAGCCGGCCGCTGCGGGTTCCAACTTTTTTTCAAGGGGCGCGGCTTCAGCCGCTGCGGCGGAGCCGAGTTAGCAAGACGGCTTTTTGCCGCAGCCTGTGGGGCCGTACAATAAGGAAATGACGGACTCACTCATTATCGCTGGCAGGCAATTCCGTTCCCGCTTGATCGTTGGGACCGGCAAATACAAATCTTTTCAGGAAACAGCCCGTGCGCTCGAGGCCAGCGGCGCCGACATCGTGACTGTGGCCGTGCGCCGGGTGAATCTTGACCGCAGCAAGGAGTCTCTGCTCGATTACATCGATGTGAATAAATACTTTCTTCTGCCGAATACCGCGGGCTGTTATACGGCCGACGACACCATCCGCACGGCCCGGCTGGCGCGCGAGGTTGGGCTTTCGGACTGGATCAAGCTGGAAGTGATTGGCGACCAGGCAACGCTGTATCCGGATGTGCAAGCGACGCTCGAAGCCACGCGTGTGCTGGCGAAAGAGGGATTCACGGTGCTGGCCTATACGTCGGACGACATCGTGTTCGCCAAACGGCTGGTGGACGCGGGGGCTTCAGCGGTGATGCCTTTGGGCGCGCCGATCGGCAGCGGGCTGGGTATTCAGAACGCCGCCAACCTGCGAATCCTGCGCGAGTTGATCACGGGAGTTCCTTTGATTGTGGACGCGGGCGTGGGCACAGCTTCCGACGCGGCCATTGCCATGGAACTAGGCTACGACGCCGTGCTGATGAACACCGGCATCGCCGGCGCCCAGGAACCGGTGCTGATGGCGGAAGCGATGAAGCACGCCGTGCTGGCGGGACGACAAGCGTACATGGCGGGGCGAATGCCGCGCAAGCTTTATGCGACTGCCAGTTCGCCGCTGGAAGGCGTCGTGCGCTAGATGGGCGTTAGGCAGCCAAGAATGAACGGTAAGATGGCTGCCTTGTTGCAGAAAGCTAGTCTCCGGTGGCCCTTGGTGGCGCGCGCCCTCCCAACACAACTCCCGACCTTCGAAATCTTTGAAGACTGCGTCCTGCTCAAGAACCAGTGGGAACCGAACAAGCACGTGAAGATCACAGACTGTTTTGACGAAACGGGATTTGAGTGTTTCATCAACCACGTCCATCTCCCCTTCGCGGGAACGAACGAATCCCTTATTTCATGTCTGGAGTATGCGGCAACGCTGTAGGAAGCCTTGATGCCTCTTACACAAGACCGTCAGTTTCGAGTGATAGTCGCGCTACCGGAGGATGATGACTGCACGGTGCGCTTTCACCAGATTCGACCTGGCGAAAACTGGAGCGCCGAGGACCTTGAAGGATACAAGTCCGAGGCAATCCTGGTCTTTGATGTCGCGAGTTCGCGCCAGCCGTTATCTTTGGCAACTTAAGGCGCAAAACCAGTCTTCGTTCGGGTGGACGGGCGAGACGCCCGTCTTTCCACAGGCAAAACATTGGGCGGCCACAAAGGGCCGCCCAATTTGCATCTGTTGGACTCGTTAGCCCTACAGCATCTTGACGCTTTCAACGTGGATCTTGTCGCCGTCGATGTGCCCGGTCACGGCAACGTGATGTCCATAGTGCTCCTTGAGGGCTTCGGGATTTTCCACCGCCAGGATCTTCTGGTCATTGTCGGTTACGACGACCGGGCTGGCACCGGCTTTGATGCACTTCTTCGTGCATTCGGCCTGGCTCGCGTTGGCTCCCTTAACGCCACATTTGGAATCGCTAACCCAGCCGTTCACGGTTTGGGCATCGCTGGCAAATGACACCGAGGCCACCGACAAAATCAACGCAGCTGCAAGTAACAACAAGAGAAATTTCCGCATGCAATCCTCCTTAGGTTAGTTCCCACACATGATGCGATCTCCTGAACTCTACCACAGGAGGAGCAGAGGTTGGGCTGCAACAAATTCCTTCAACCAGCATCTACCGGTCGTTCTTAGCGCGACCGGTGGGTGGCTTCGGGGGAGGATCGGGAGCGACGTAAACAACTTCTCCACGCCGAGTGTAGTGAAGCTGCTCGCGGGCTTCCTTCTCGATGGCGGCAGGATCGGACTTGAGCGATCTGATCTGGTCGACGTACTGACCGTTTTCCTTCTGCAGACGCTCGACCTCACTCTGGAGCGATTGCAGCTCGGCATGCTTCTGGCGATAAATGACCATGCCGTTGGCTCCGAACATGGCGTGCAGCAGCAACCCTCCGATAAGAAGAGTAGCGGCCGCGGTTCCCAGACGACGCCACTCCAGGGCGAGCCACGACCAGACCGGGCGCGTGCGTTCGACCCAGCGCGCCGCCACGGCCTCCGCCCTCGGAGCCTGATCCATGACCGCACGGAGGCCTTCCTCCGGACGTGGAAGAATGCGCACTCTCGAAGGTGGTCCTAGTCGAAGATCCATGCTTTCGCTGCCGCACTCAACTTTGCGAGGTCTTCCCTGCTGCGCGCTTCGCTATACACACGCACCACTGGCTCCGTGCCCGAGAACCGGTAGCAAACCCACGATCCGTCGGCGAGGACGAGTTTGAGTCCGTCGGTCCTCACCGCTTTGGCAACTTTGATGCCATAGAACTCGCTCGGATCGCCACGTAACTTCTCAGTAAACTTCTGTTTTACTTCCGGCGTCAAGCGGAAGTTCTCACGCAGCGGGTAGAAGGAACCAACTTTGGCAAATAGGTCGCCCAGTTGCTTGCCAAGCGAGGCGCCACGGCGACCGACCATCTCGCAGCAGAGCAGGCCAGCGAGCACGCCGTCTTTCTCCGGGACGTGTTTGCGGATGGAGAGGCCGGCGCTTTCTTCACCGCCGATGAGGATCTTGTCCTGCTTGATAAGTTCGCCAATGTATTTGAAGCCAACCGGAGTTTCGTAGATCTCGATTTTGTATTTTTCGGCAAGCGCGTTGATGAGATTGGTGGTGGCAACGGACTTCCCGACTCCGTTTTTCCAGCCGCGGGTTTCGACCAGGTAGTCAAAGAGCAGCGCGATGATGTAGTTGGGCTGGAGGAACGTGCCGTCGTCGTCGATAATCCCGAAGCGATCGGCATCGCCATCGGTCGCGATGCCAATGGCCGCGCCGATTTCGCGCATCTTATGACGCAGGTCTTCGAGCAGGCGATCGTCGGGCTCGGGGGCGTGGCCTCCGAAGAGCACATCACGGCTATCGTGGACGGTGGCCACGGTTACGCCGGCCTCGCGCAGGAACGCGTCCGAATAACCTCGGGCAGCGCCCCACATGGGATCGAAGGCAATCTTGACGCCCGCTTTCCTGATGACGTCGAGATCGACGATTTCGCGCAGCCGCGAGAGATACATGCGGCGAGGGTCGATGGACTGGGACTGCGCCTCAGCTTTTGTTGTGTGGGGCCTTTGCGGATTGGCGTCGAAGGCTGCGATCTCGCGCTCGATGGCTTGCGTAACTTCGGGGAGCGAGGGCGCGCCATCGGGCGTCGAGAATTTGATGCCGTTGTATTCGGGCGGATTGTGCGAGGCGGTGAAGTTGATGGCGCCGTCGGCTTTGGACTGGATCACGGCGTAGGAAATGGCGGGTGTGGGCGCAGGCTCCGCGATGACCAGCGGCGTGATGCCGTAACTGGACAACATGTCAGCGGCCGTGGCGCAGAAAGATTCGCCCAGGAAGCGCGGATCGCGCCCAACGATGACTTTCGCCCCGTTCGATTTCTGCGACGCCACGTAGCGCGCGATGCCGTGCAGGGCCCGGTGGACATTGGCAAACGTGAACTCTTCGGCCATCACGGCCCGCCATCCAGAAGTGCCAAACTTAATTTGCGTTGCCATCGGCTGCCCTCGTATGCTTCGAGTGAAACTCGAACCTTCGATTTTATATGACCGACAAAAGGCTCGTTCTTACGACTTGCGGTTCCCTCGAAGAAGCCCGGAGCATCGCCCATGCGCTGGTGGAGCGGCAACTGGCGGCCTGCGTCAACATCGCTCCCCAGATTGAATCGGTCTATCGCTGGCAAGGCGAGGTCGAGACGGCAGCAGAGTGGCTGCTCGTAATCAAGACGACGGCAGACGCTTTCAATCGCCTGCGCGAGGCTTTGAGTGAGCTCCATTCCTACGAGCTTCCGGAGTGCATCGAGATTGCCATTGAAGATGGGAGCGCGGCGTACCTGGAGTGGATTGGAGAGTCAGTGCGCTGAGGGTGGAGAGCCGGGCGTCCCCGCCCGGCTGGACGGGCGAGACGCCCGTCCCTCCACCGTATGACTCATCACGCGGTCACGGTACTA
>PKUV01000107.1 GCA_003131315.1 Acidobacteriaceae bacterium | reverse complement strand
GAGCCAAATTGTCAAGTAACAGATTTTGCGAGATGAAAAGAGGCACTTGGTAGCTCCCAACCAGAGCCGAAACAGATCGAGCATGGCGTGCTTCTATCCTAGAACGCCATCTCCTAAAGCGCTGATTCTAGAGCGCACAGGGATTTTGGCGAACGGCACCATAAGTTTCGGTGTTGCCCGTCATCCGACGGGAATTCGGTTACATGAGCGACAACTGGTCACCGCTTGTAAAACTGATAACCAGGTGTCTCTGACAGAAATTCAGCAGAACAAAGTGGTTCCCAAATTGTTCAAACACCGATCTTCGAATCGCTTATTGGGAGCTACAATAACTTGTGCGAAAAGTCTTTGCTGTCGTTATTGCTATCGTAGTCTTGTTGCCGATTGCGCTTCTATTGGCACTATCAGCAAGGCCCGTTGTGGACCTGCCATCTCCAGTCACCACCCTCGGCCAGGCCACTCCCATTACCGTCGACGTTCGCGATCCTCGTGGTGTTCGTAGGCTCGCAGCGTTTGTCGAGCAGAACGGCGCCCGGTATCGCGTCTGGGAGGCCGCGCAACCTTCGCGCGTGACGCACGGCACATGGAACTTTACGGCCGGCATCAACGCCACGCCGCAGCTCAAAGAGGGCAAGGCAAAATTGATCGTTGAAGCTACCTCGAACGGTTTGCTTCGGAAGACAGCACGCTGGGAGCGCGAGGTGACGGTGGTGACGCGACCGCCAATCGTCAGTGTCGATTCAGACCAACACTACCTATACCTGGGCATGGCTGATCTGGCGACCTTCAATGTCTCCGGCACTTGGACGGAATCGGGCGTGCGTGTCGGCGATCAAACATTTCGGGCCTGGCCTATGCCCGGCGGCAAGCCTGGCTTCTTTTCGCTCTTCGCCTTTGCTTGGGATATGCCGTCCAGCACAGTCCCGCTGGTTTACGCCTCCAATGGCGTGGGAAACGACGTGACCGGCCCGATCGTGTTCCAGTTTCCCAAAAAGGAGCAGCCGAAGTACACCGTACACGACTTGCAGGTGAACGACCGGTTCATTCAGAAGGTAGTCGGCGAGCTTGACCCGAATGGCTCGGGCGATCCCGTGCCGCGTTTTGTAAAGATCAATAGCGAAATGCGGCGTGCCAACAACAAGGCACTTTCGGATCTGCGCTTCAAGACCGCAGACAGGTTCTTATGGTCGCAGCCTTTCATGCGGCAGTCTCATTCCCAGGCGGAAGCGACCTTTGCGGACACGCGGAACTATATATACAAAGGGAACAAGATCGATCGGCAGGTGCACCTTGGATATGATCTCGCGGTTACGCAGCATGTTGGCGTGGAGGCGTCCAATGATGGCCGGGTCGTATATGCGGCTCCGCTGGGCATCTACGGCAATTGCATCGTGGTCGACCATGGGTACGGGCTACAGACGATCTACGGCCACCTTAGCCAGATTAATGTGCACGAAGGCGACATTGTGAAACGAGGCCAAGTCATGGGCACGAGCGGCCAGACCGGAATGGCCGGAGGCGACCATATTCACTTCGGCATGCAGCTCGATGGCGTCCAGATTGACCCGAAGGAATGGTGGGACAGCCACTGGATTAAGGATCACATTGCGAAACGCGTAGACCTGCCCGGGTTCAACAACTGAGGTAGGGAGTGCGTCTCTGTGCCCCTACACGTACAAGAAACCACACTCGGCATGATTCGAGCTTCCATGCGATAACTCCCGAACTGTCGGCGACTCTTCCATAACCGGATTGTGGAAGAGTTGGCCGTAATACGTCCGGTGACTCCGACTGCCTTGATTCCCTCGGCTTGAACCGGGCACACGTTGACGGGGTACCCCTCTCCAACAACCGTCTTGCTGCTTCGTTTCTCCTTGGTATGAAATCTCCTCCGCTCCTAGGTAGTTCTCTCGCGGGAGGGACGTTACAATACCGCCAATGGAAACGGTGACCGACGTCACAAACCTACTGGCTCCTCTCATGACATATTAGGAACAAAAGGCCTACACTGCAACCGGAACCCGAAATGGTGCCTGTCATTGGCGTGTGAATTGCCCGTTAAATAGGTCTCAAGATGGGAACACGAGTGATCTACCCTCACGATACCCGGCGGGACTACCCCCTGAGGCGAGGCCCGCACGAGTTCATTGAAGACCAAGTCGAGCGCACGCCTGATGCTCCCGCCCTGACCCTGGGCCCGGAGCAGATTTCCTACCGGGAGCTGAATTCCCGCTCGAACCGCCTGGCACATTTCCTTCGTGAGCAAGGAGTCGGTCTCGAGAGCCTAGTTGGTGTGTGTCTCGATCGTTCGTTTGATTCGGTTGTGAGCCTCCTCGCCATCCTCAAATCCGGTGGGACCTACCTGCCGCTGGATCCGAAGTTTCCGAAAGACCGTCTGGCGTTCATGCTGGCGGACTCCGAAGTCTCACTCCTCCTAACACATTCTTCTAAGCGGGAAAGTCTGCCGGAAACAACCGCCCGAGTTGTTCTGCTTGACCGAGAAAACGAGTCACTTTCCAAGGCCCCAGTGACGAACCTCCCCTTAAGCAGCAACCCCGAAGATCTCGCCTACCTCATTTACACTTCGGGCTCCACCGGAAAGCCCAAGGGAGTCATGATCCCGCGGCGTGCACTCGTCAATTTCCTCTTGTCCATGGCGGAAACGCCTGGGATGGCTACGTCCGATACACACTTGGCGGTTACTACAACTTCTTTTGACATCTCGATCCTGGAATTCCTTCTCCCCCTTGTGCGCGGCGCCCAGATCGTCATCGCCACTGCGGAACAGTCTTCGGACGCCCGCGAGCTTCAACGCTTGCTTCGGCAGCACGCGGTCACGGTGATGCAGGCAACGCCAACGACCTGGCGCATGCTGCTCGAAAGCGGCTGGGAAGGAAAGAGCGACCTGCGAATCTTTTGCGGAGGTGAGGCCCTGACCGCAGACCTCGCTCGTCAATTGCTCCCTCGTTGCCGCGAACTTTGGAACATGTATGGGCCGACCGAAACCACGATCTGGTCCTCCACCGAACACCTCACCTCTGCCGACCACATCTCCCTCGGTCCGCCCATTGCCAATACGCAATTCCATGTTCTCGATGAGAACCACAAGCCGGTTTCTCTGGGCATGCCCGGCGAGCTCTGGATTGGCGGCACGGGCTTGGCTCGCGGGTATCTCAAGCGTCCTGAGCTGACTGCCGAGAGGTTCGTTATCGATCCCACCAGTGAGGGTCCTGATGCACGTCTCTACCGTACTGGAGACGAGGTCCGCTACCGCCCCGATGGCACTCTTGAATTTCTGGGGCGTCTCGACCAGCAGGTGAAGCTCCACGGTTTTCGCATCGAACTGGGCGAGATCGAGAGCGTACTTGCGAATATCGAGGGAATCGGACAGGCCGTCGTCATCCTTCGAGAGGATCGTCCCGGTGATAAACGCCTGGTCGCCTACTACACGGGCCGTGCCGACTTGAGTTCTACCTCTTTGCTTCAGGCCCTCAAAGCCACCCTGCCGGACTACATGATCCCCTCAGTCTTCCTGCGTTTGGAGAAATTCCCCCTGACTCCGAATGCCAAACTCGATCGCAAGGCTCTGGCCCGGCCAGAAGGCAAACGGCCACTTCTCGCCCAGGACTTTATCGCCCCGCGGACAGCGACAGAAAAGCAATTGGCAAATCTCTGGTGCGACTTGCTGCAACTGGAAGAAGTTGGCATCGACGACAGCTTCTTTGATCTTGGCGGTAATTCGCTGGCAGCGGTCCGCATGGTGAGTCACTATCACACTCGCTTCGGGTGTGAGATTCACCCGGTCAAAGTCTTTCAATACCCCACGATCGCAAAGCTCTCGCGATTCCTGGAAGAGAGCGAGACCAAGTCCGATTTTCTTGCCGAAGTCGAAAACCGGGCCCGTCACCAGCGCAATCCGCACAACGGGAACCACAGTGCACGCGATGCCGTCGCGGTGATCGGCATGGTCGGCCGCTTCCCGGGCGCGGCCAATCTCGATCAACTCTGGCGCAACCTTTGCAATTCCGTCGAATCAATTTCCTTTTTTACACCCGAGGAGCTGGGCCCCGGCATTGAAGAACATCTTCGCAATGATCCGGACTACATCCGCGCTCGAGGTTTGATCGAGGGGGCGGATCTTTTCGATGCCGCCTTCTTTGGTATCAATCCGCTCGAGGCCAGGGTCATGGATCCGCAACAGCGCGTCTTTCTCGAACTCGCCCAGCAGGCGCTCGAAAACGCAGGGTACGACCCAGAGCGCTATAAAGGGCGCATCGGCGTGTTTGCGGGCATCGGCGACAACCACTACTACACAACCAACCTCTTGACCCACCCCGATCTGTTGGCCATGGCCGGAAAGCTCGCCGTCGAGTACGGCAATCAGAAGGACTACATCGCTCTTCGGACCGCCTATCTCCTGGATCTCCGTGGGCCCGCGATCAGCCTCAATACCGCCTGTTCGACCACTCTCTTGGCGGTGGACCAGGCCTACCGCTCGCTCCTCGACTATGAGTGTGACATCGCACTCTCCGGCGGCATTGACATCACTGTCCCGCAAAAGAGCGGTTTCCTCTATCAAGAGGGAGGCACGTTTGCAAAGGATGGCCACTGCCGTCCTTTTGATGCCGACGCCACGGGAACCATGTTCTGTGACGGCGCCGGCGTGGTCATCCTCAAGCGGCTCGCCGATGCTCTGACCGATGGCGATACCATTTATGCCCTCATTCGCGGTACCGGTAAGAACAACAACGGTGCGCGCCCTGCTTCCTTCCTGGCCCCCAGCGTGGACGGCCAGGCGGATGCCATTGCCCTGGCCCAGTCCAATGCAAACGTCCCCGTCGAGACCATTCGCTACATCGAGGCGCACGGCACGGGCACCCCTGTCGGCGACCCCATTGAATTCGAAGCGCTGCGGAAAGTTTTTGAGAGCAAGACCGGAAAGAAACAGTTCTGCTATATCGGCTCCATCAAAGGAAACATTGGGCATCCGACCAATGCCGCGGGAGTTGCGGGCCTGATCAAAGCGGCTCTCGTTCTCCATCACGAAGAAATCCCTCCGACCCTCCATTTCAAAAAGCCCAATCCCAAGATCGATTTCGCCAGCAGCCCCTTCCTCATGACCGACAAGCTCATCCCCTTCCCTCGGGGAAAGGAAGTCCGCCGCACAGCCGTCAGCTCTTTTGGCTTTGGCGGGACAAACGTCCACGTCATCCTGGAAGAGGCGCCCGCGCCGAAGGGCGCAAGCGCTTCGCGTCCGCTGCAGCTTTTGCCTCTCTCCGCCAAGAGTCCGGCGGCCCTCGATGCCTACAGCCGCGCGTTGGCGGAGCATCTCGGCAGTGCCGCGCCGGAAGCTTTTGCGGATGCGGCCTACACGTTTCAAACCGGGCGCAAGCAGATGGCTCATCGGCGTTTCGTTGTCGCCGCCGATTCCAGCGAAACAGCCAGACTTCTCCTGCAACCCAATCCCTTGCGCTGCAGCAGCAAACGCTGTGAACGCCGGGATCCTCCCGTCGTCTTCCTTTTCGGTGGTCAGGGCACCCAGTACGTCAACATGGGCGTGAACCTCTATCGGGACGAGCCTCTTTTCCGCGCTGTCGTGGACGATTGTTGCGAATATCTCAAGCCTCATCTCGGCAGGGATTTGCGTGAACTTCTTTATCCCCCGAGTGGAGATGAAAAGACGGCCCAGATCTCCCTGCAGGACACGTTTTTCACCCAGCCATCCATTTTCGTGATCGAATACGCTCTGGCGCGTTTCTGGCAGAGCCTGGGCATCGAGCCTGCCATGATGGCAGGACACAGCATCGGAGAATTTGTCGCCGCCACGCTCGCTGGCGTGTGGGAGCTTGAGGACGCTCTGCACATCATCGCTCTGCGGGGGCGCTTAATGCAGAACCTCCCGCGTGGTTCCATGATGGCGGTGAGCGGCAGCGCAGATTCGATCGCGAAAATTCTTCCCGCTGCGCTTCAGATCGCTTCCAATAATGCTCCGGCTCTATGTGTCGTGTCGGGGCCGGAAGCGGATGTCGGCCAATTCCAGAAGCAACTCGAAGCGGAAAACATCGTCTGTCGCCACCTGCATACCTCGCATGCCTTCCACTCCGCGATGATGGATCCCATGGTTGAGCCGTTGCGCGAGGCCGTCGCCAAAATCCAGTTGCGCCCTCCGGTGAGGCCCTTGGTCTCGACGGTCACGGGACGCCCCATCACCGCTGCAGAAACCACCGATCCCGCTTATTGGGCCCATCAGGCCCGTGCAACCGTGGAGTTTTCGAAAGCAATCCAGTATCTCAAGGACCAGGGATACGACCTCTTCCTTGAATGTGGACCGCGTTCCACACTGTGTTCGTTGGCTCGCCAGCAGTTCACGCCCGACCATCCCTGCACCGCCATTCCTACGTTTGCCGATACGCATGAGAACAACACCGAGTGGGCGACCCTGCTTTTCGCCCTAGGGTCTCTCTGGCAGAACGGCGTGTCCATTGATTGGGATGCCTTCTACGCCAACGAAGACCGCCGGCGCATACCTTTGCCAACTTATCCCTTTGAGCGGCAGCGGTTCTGGGTAGATCCTGCCCCAGTGGTACCCGCTGCACAAAGCCTCCAGGCCGCGAGTTCCGCTTCGGCCACTCGTCCCTCAGTTGAGCCATTGGCTTCCTCCGCGCCGCGAGAGAGCGTTATCTCAGGAAGTTCGTTAGCTTCACGCAAAGACCGCATCGCTTCGCGTCTGGTTGACCTCCTCGTACCAGTCTCCGGACGCGAACGCTCACAAATCGGCACCTCCGCCACGTTCATGGAGCAGGGATTCGACTCGTTATCCTTGACGCAGGTCGCTTTTGCCATCCGCAAGGAGTTTTCCGCCAAGGTCAGCTTCAGTCAGCTCATGAATCAGTGGCCCAGCGTTGACATGCTTGCGACGCATCTTGACGCCACCCTGCCTGCTGACATTCTTGCGGAGACTCCTGCCATCCCGGCCTCTCTGCCTGTTCCTCCCCCACCCGCTGCGCCTCCTGCTGCGGATGTCCGGCCGAAGGACAGCACGCTCGAGGGAGTTGTTGCCGATCAAGCACGCACCATCGCCCGCTTGGTTACCCTTCTCGAAAAGGCCGGCATGAATTATCCAACTGCGTCCGCCCCTACCGATGCCGGAACACCCTTGGTTACCACACTGCCGAAAGACAACTCACCGGCCCCCGCTCCGGCGGCTTCCGGCCCGCTTGAGGTTGAATCTACTGTTCCGCAGCGTGGCATCTATGCCTCTTCGCGTCTTTCCGAACGTTTGTCGGTTTCTTACAACGAATCCATGACGGTGCGTTTTACCGGCAAGATCTCGATCGAGAAAATGGCGCGCGCCATGGAACGCTTGGTTGGGCGGCACGATGCTCTTCGCGCCAGCTTCGATGAAGCCGGCCGGATGATGAAGATCGCCCCGGCGCAGAGAATCGCCATGCCGGTAACCGATCTTTCTTCGATCGAAGCTTCGACCAACGAGCCAACCCGGCAAGAGGAGCGTCTTCGCAGACTGATTGCCGATGAGACATCCTTACCATTCCCCCTGCCCGCGGGTCCGTTGTTCCGCTGCCAAATGGTTTTGCTCGGCCCCGATCGCGCGGCGGTTATCCTCACGGCGCACCATATCATCTGCGATGGTTGGTCGTTGGATGTCCTGATCTACGATCTTTGCGCTTTCTATTCAGAAGAAATCTCGGGCGCACCCGCATCCCTGGAGCAAGCGAAGAGTTACGTCGATTACGTACAGAGCGTAACCCGGCGCCACCGCTGCGACGAATTCAAGGAAGCGGGCAGCTATTGGCATTCGAAATTCAAAGATGGTTTTCCCGTGCTCGTGCTTCCGACCGATCACCCTCGGAGCGCGCGGCGTGAATTCAGCGCGCGCCGTCTCGATCGCCTCATTCCCGCCCCGGTGGTCGAAAACCTCAGAGCGGCAGGAGCAAAACAGGGCTGCAGCTTCTTCACTGTCCTTCTCGGCTCCTTGGCCATCCTTCTCGCTCGGGTTTCACAGCAGCGTCGTTTCGTTATCGCTCTGCCGACCGCGGAACAACCCGCCATCGGCCAGCCCGGCCTCGTCGGACACTGTGTAAATCTTCTCCCCCTCGCTGTGGAGTTGCGCGAAGGCGAAGCAGTCGGCGCTTTTCTCCAGAGAGTACAGGGCGAGCTTCTTGCTGCCCAAGACCATGCCATCTTCACGATGGTCAGTTTGCTGGAAGACCTGCGTCCAGTCGTGCCTGCGCTCGGCATTTCCCCGATCTCGACTGGCCTCACCAACGTCAAGAAGTTCAAGCCAAACGAATTGCCGCAATCCGGATTTGCCGTCGACTACGATGCCAACCCCAAAGCCTACGAATCGTTCGAGCTGTATTTGAATGCGGTCGAGATGGAAGAGAACCTGGAGCTTCACTGTCACTACGACATTAAGCTTTTTGAGGACCTCACCATACGAGAATGGCTCGCAACGCTTGGTTCCATCTTTCAGGACCTTGCGGCAGATCCCTCGCGGGAAGTTCTGGATCTTGCTAGGCTCAAGCGTGCCGATGCTTCTCCTGCAACTGAAATTGTTTACACTCACATCTCAAACCGGGAAGCTGCTCACGAATTCCTTTCGACCGTTTCGACTTCGGCTCCAGAACTGCCACGGCAATTCTCAGATTCGCCGGCAAACTCCATGAGGGCGGAGCCCGCATTGCTCCGAGCGCTGCTCCCGCTTTGGCAGCGCGTATTGGATATCCGCGAGATTGGGCCAGACGATGATTTCTTTGCCTTGGGTGGCCACTCCATCGCTGCGGCGCAGTTGTTCGACCTGATCCAGCGCGAGTTGGGGTGCACCGCCCCGCTCGCGACCCTCTACGACGCCTCTACCCCGCGGATGCTGGCGAGCGTTCTGAGCCGGGGCAGCAAAGCGGAAGATTGGCAATCCCTCGTGGCGATCAATCGATCCGGCGATCGGCCGCCGCTTTTTCTCGTGCACGCCGCGGAAGGCAACGTCTTGCTCTATCGTTCCTTGGCTGCCCATCTCGGCGCCGATCAGCCCGTCTTCGGTTTGCAATCCGCCGGTCTCGATGGGCGTTCTCCGGTCGATGGCCGGTTCGAACATGTGGCACGCCGCTATGTCGACGAGATCCGCCAAGTACAACCGCATGGTCCCTACATGCTTGGCGGGTACTGCCTGGGTGGCACTCTGGCCCTGGAAATGGCACGGCAACTCGTCGAATCGGGCGAGACCGTGGGCCTCGTAGCCCTCATTGAGATTTACAATATCCGCTCCATGTGCTGGCCGCTCCCGTTGCACCAGAGGTTTATCAATCGTTTCATCCTCAACCCCTATTATCACCTCCAGAATCTCGTCGCTGCGGAGGGTGCAGGTAAACACGCCTTTTTCATGGAAAAACTGCGCGTCGAGATTACCCGAATCGAAGCATCCGCTCGTTTTGGTTGGGCCCGTCTTCGGCATCGCCTCCTGCCGGATGCCGCTGCGGCCACGCCTCCAGCCAAAATTGCGGATATCTACGAAGCAGCCCTTGGTCAATACGAGGTCAGGCCCTACCCCGGAGAATTGACTCTCTTCTTGGCGGAGCGTCATCTGGCGGGTTTTGACGCTCATTTGGGTGGCTGGGGAGAGGTTGCGCAAGGCGGCGTTCGGCTCTTCTCGCTTCCAATCAGTCCCCGCGGCAGCCTCGTAGAGCCCTATGTTGGGCAACTTGCTGCCATCTTGCGCGGTTGCCTTGACCGGGCGATAGAAAATCCGAAAATTGCTGTGCACGAACCTAGTTTGGAACTCGTTAGCACGCATTAGTCTCATGACATAAGCTCTTCTTGAGTCTTCATTCCTTCCGGCATACCTTCGGAACCAGGCTCGGTGAAGCTGGCGCGAGTGCCCACGTGATCAAGCAACTGATGGGGCATTCTTCGATCACCGTCAGCCAGCGTTACGTGCACAAGCTGACGGAATCGGTTGAGCGGGCCATGGCTGTTATGTGGCCGCGATCGGATCTGCGGACACACTATCGGAGACCAGAGGTGGCTGGCAGATTCATCTCTCCGAATAGATGCCCGTTAACCGAGCAAGTGGATTATTTCCGGATAGCCCGTCACCCGCCCGTAATCGGGTGCGAGCGCCAATATCAAGCTCGTGCACCGCCGCTCGATGGGTGACATGTGTGTGGTAGACTTTTCTTCGCTGCTGCTGATTCCAGCGCTCAAACGCATCGTGCAGAGATAGAGTTCTGCGATCTGAAAACAGTGAAACCACGTGGCGTCTTCCGGTTTAACCTGCATCCTCAATAGCACTTCGGGTTGCCACCCGGGTCCGGAACTGCGCGAAAAGCTCTCCCGAATATTTGCTGAAAATGGCATGCCGGCGCGCATCCTCCTCGCGTCCAGCGGCGCTGAAATCCCCGAGCTGGCTCGCCGCGCCGTGAAAGAAAATAGCCAAATCATCGTGGCCGGTGGCGGTGACGGCACCGTAAATGCCGTGGCGAACGAGCTCATGGGATCATCCATCACGCTGGGTGTTCTTCCGCTTGGGACCTTAAATCATTTCGCGAAGGATTTGCACATTCCACAGGATCTCGAAGGCGCAGCTCGCAATCTCATCACTGGCCGCGCTATACCCGTGGATGTCGGTGAAGTCAACGGCCGCATTTTCCTCAACAATTCCAGCCTGGGCATCTATCCGCGCATCGTGCGCCACTGCGAGGAGCAGAAGGAGAAAAAGAAGAAAGGCCGCAACAAGTGGGTAGCTTTTGCCCAAGCCTCCCTTTCGGTTCTGAGGCACTACTCGCTTCTTCGCGTTCGCCTGCTCTTGGATGGGAAGGAGCTTTTGCGCAAGACGCCATTGGTATTCATCGGCAATAATAGATATGAAATGGAAGGTTTGAATATCGGCGAGCGCAGAAGGCTCGACGCGGGCGAGCTCTGCCTCTTTGTGGCAAATCGCGCTGGCCGTGTTGACCTGGTGCGACTGGCCTTTCTGGCACTTTTTGGACGATTGCACGAAGGCGGCGATTTCGATGCTCTGATTACAAAACAATTCTCGATCGAGACGCGGAGACCCCGGACAAGCGTTTCCACGGACGGCGAAGTAAATCAAATGAATACTCCGTTGAATTACCTCACCCATCCCGGTGCTCTGCGCGTGATCGTGCCCGTAAAAAACGTCCCGGGGAGCAGCGCTTAACTCACTCTAAATAAAATGCGCACCATCGCCCACCTATCGGACCCTCACTTCGGTCGTATCGAGCGCGCCACTGTACAAGCATTGATCGCCACCGTCACCGAAGCCAGGCCTGACATCGTGGTAGTTTCGGGCGATCTTACCCAGCGCGCGAAAGAGCGCGAGTTTCAGGAAGCCCGTCAGTTTCTGGAGGCTCTCCCTTCACCGCAAATTGTGGTCCCGGGCAATCACGACGTGCCTTTGTACAACGTTCTGGCCCGCGCCCTAAAACCCCTTCTAAATTACCAGCGCTACATCAGCAAGGAGCTGGAGCCGTTTTACTGCGACGATGAAATCGCGATCGTAGGCATCAATACCGCCCGCTCGCTCACCTTTAAGAATGGCCGCATTAACCACCAGCAGGTCGCCCGGAGTTGCGCGCGGCTCGAAACATGCGGCGGGAATCGTACGCGCGTCATCGTCTCCCATCATCCCTTCGATTTGCCCGAAACCCACGAGGTTCACGGTTTGGTCGGACGCGCGCACATGGCTATGGCTGGCTTTGCGCGCTGCCGTATAGATCTAATCCTCTCCGGCCATTTGCATATCAGTCGCACCAGCGAAAGCGCAGCGCGTTACAAAATTCCAGGCCACTCCGCACTCGTCATCCACGCCGGAACCGCCACCTCAACGCGCGCTCGCGGCGAACTAAATTCATTTAATATCATTCAAGTGGATCGCTCATCCGTTGCCATCCAATGCCTCACTTGGAACCGCGAGCGTAGTTCCTTCTTCCCCTTCGTAACCGCGCAATTCCAGCGCACGCCCGCCGGATGGTCCCGCATCCCGCGCGTTGATGCAGCGGGCAAGCCGTGATTCAAAACCGTCGGCGTTTATTTGCCGCCAACGCCGCGCGGCGCCAACTACTTTCAAGGGTTCAGAGGTTATGGTGCTTGCTCCACAACTCCTTATTTTGCGTGCCAGTGGGCGGTTAGTCGGCAAACGAGAAGTAATTCGGTTCCTTCCTGTTTGCCCGTGATCCGGGCGCAATCCGCACGGCTCAGACGATTTCCGTTTACACCAATGGAGGATTGTTGGTGCAATGTTTCACCAACAATGCTCAACCGGCTATCGATTGCGCAAATACTCTTGAATCAATCTCCGCTCCTCTGCAATCTCGGCAGCAAGCTGTCTGCGGTCGTCGGCGCTTGACAAGCCTTGCAATAGTACCTCCGCCTCGCTGAGGGCCGCCAAATCCTCATGGGCCGCGCCCAAGTACCCAACGGGCAACTCGTACGAGGCAAAACCCACGCGGCCCAAAATTAGAACCACCAACTTCCGTCGCGCTAGTTCGTCGTCGGGTGCAAGTTCGATGGCACGCTTCAGATGCTCGTATCCGCCGAGCCATCGATGCGGTTCAGAACATCCGGGCTCGACCTCTGTCCACTCTAGGAGAGTCGGCTCGACAACGCGAACGTGAAGTGGATGCGGAACAAGCATGTGTCGGCCCTCACCTAGCGCGGCCAGGTGGCCGAAAACCACCACTCATGGCCGAGGTCGGCCAGTCCATCCTCCACGAACGCATAATCGGCATCGTGCGCTTCATGGAAGCAAAGGAGTTGCGGGGCGCAGCGGGGCTGCAAGTCTGGCACGGCACCTGCAGTGCTATAAATCCGCGAATCCCTCAGTAACGGGGTTCCCCCGGGTTAGGTGGGCATGAAACGCAACTTTCTGCTGTCGGTCTTCTTACTTGGATTCTTCACTGTACTGGCCAGCGCGCAGGTGGACATTTCGCCCGGAGTGGCGCGCATCAGCCTGATCCAGGGCGACGTTTCGACGCAGCGCGGCGACACGGGTGACTGGGCAGCCGCGGCGCTGAATCAGCCCCAGGTCGGTGGCGACAGGATCTCGACAGGAGACCGTTCCCAGGCCGAGCTGCAACTCGACCATGCGAACATCCTTCGTCTCGGTAACAACGCGCAAGCAAAGATCGCAACCGTGGAGCGGACGCAGATCCAGGTCCAGGTCGGGCAGGGGCTCGCGTACTACACCGTCTTCAAGGATTCCGAGGCCGAAGTCGAGATCGACACGCCGAATGTGGCCATCCGGCCCACGTCCAAGGAAGGCGTTTACCGCATCGAGGTGAACGGCTACGAGACGCAAGTGATAGTGCGCACAGGAGCGGCGGACATTTCCACGCCCCAGGGCAGCACCCGCGTGGAGAAGGGCCAAGCCGCGACTGTGCGTGGCACCGCCGACGAGGCGGGATACGTGCTCGGCGGCGCGCCTTCGGAGGACAGCTGGGATTCCTGGAACAACGACCGCGACGGAGTGATCCGCAACGCTCAATCGTGGAACCACACCAACCGCTACTACGTGGGGAGCGAAGATCTCGATGCCTACGGACACTGGGTCAACGTGCCGGACTACGGCCAGGTGTGGTCGCCGACCGTCGCCGTGGGCTGGGCTCCCTATCGCGCCGGCCGCTGGGTCTGGGAGCCATACTGGGGCTGGACGTGGGTCTCGTACGAACCTTGGGGCTGGGCACCCTACCACTACGGCCGCTGGTTCCTCTATGGCAGTTCCTGGATGTGGTGGCCGGGACCGGTTGACGGCTATGGCAACTATCGGCCGGAGTGGGCGCCGGCCTACGTGTCGTTCTTCGGATTCGGCGGCCACCGGGGAGTTTCCGTCGGCTTCGGGTTCGGATCGGTGGGCTGGCTGCCGATCGGTCCGGGCGATCACTTCTACCCCTGGTACGGACGGTACGGTTCTCACTTCAACGTGGTCAATGTCACCGACGCGACCAACATCACGAACATCAATCGCGGATTCGACGGCGTCGCCCCGCTGCACAGCGGCAACCGTTTCTCCAATGTGCGGCTGGCCGCCAGCGACGTGCGGGTCCGCAAGGCGGTCTCGACGCTTCCGGCAGATCACTTCGGCACCGGACGCTCTGCGCCGACAGCGGTGAGCCGCGACGCTTTTCGTGACGGGTGCATGATGACCGGAAATCTGCCCATCGTTCCAAACAGGGAAACCCTTTCGGCGACGAATCGCCCGGCGAGCCCCTCCTCGATGATGCGCGGCGGACAGCAGGAGCGGTTCTTCACGAAGAGGCAGCCGGCAGCGGCGCCGCAGTCCCTCGATAAGCAGGCGGCGCAGGTGCAGGAAGGCATCCAGGGGGATGGCCATGTCATTCCGGTCCGGGAGGTCACGCAGCTCGATTCGGCCGGCACGGCGCGACCCATGCCGTCAGAGAGCGGCATTGAAAGAACCGTCCAGCCGGCCAGAAATGCACAGAGCGGACGCAGATCCATGCCCAGGTCGGGCAGTGGCTTGCGTACTGCACCGTCTTCAAGGATTCGGAGGCCGAAGTCGACATCGACACGCCGAATGACGACACTGGCACCTGGGTCTCGCGGAGCTACGGCACGTACCGCGTCCAGGTCGGGCAGTGGCTCGCGTACTACACCGTCTTCAAGGATTCTGAGTTCGAAGTCGACCTCGGCACGCCCAATGACGACACTGGCACCTGGGTCTCGCGGAGCTACGGCACGTACCGCACAGAGTTACGTAGATTCGGCCAACCGACAGATGGACAAGGGCAATTACACGGCGGCAATTGCTAACTATAAACAGGCTTTGCAAGTCGACGGGAATAGCACCGCTGCTAAAGCCCGCCTGGGGCGCGCCCGTCGGGCGATGCAAGCGGAAAACGAGATCATAGCCGATCGGAGGTAAACATGCGCGCTACGACGGTACTAGTCGGCTGCATACTGCTATTCCTGGTGGGGAGTACCGCGGGTCGGACGATAACGGCACAAAATGCTCCGCGGCCCCTTTCGGCCGCCGACGTAGAACACGGTCTTAAATCCGGAGTGCCGAACGCACGCATGGCTGCACTGGTGAAACAGTACGGAGTTGATTTCGAGTTGACCGATGTGGTCGAGGAGCAGCTTCGAAGCGCGAGAGCGAGCGACAGCCTTATTCTGCAGATTGGCCGTTCGCGAGCCCGGGTAGGTGGCAACTCAGTGGAAAGGCTGACTGGACCTGCGGTCGGTGCTCACGGGCGCCGGTCGGTAAACACGCCCCGCACCACCCACCCTCAACCGGCCGCGAAGGATCTACTCCAGCAGGCTGACAAGTACCGGCTCGGTTCCGGTGTGGACCGGGACGAAGCCAAAGCTGCCCAGTTGTATCGCCAAGCAGCCGAGATGGGTAACGCAGAGGCGCAGACGAGATTTGCCGAGGCCCTGTTCGATGGACGTGGCGTGGCGCGCGACCCCGCTGGGTCACGGGCGTGGCTGGAGAAGGCAGCGCGCCAGGGCTACGCTCGGGCCGAGTGCGACCTTGGCGTGACGCTGAAAAATGGTTTGGATATTGCTCAAGATCTCGCGAACGGGTTGCGATACCTTCAGGCTGCGGCCCGTCTCGGCGATGCGTATGCTGAGGACTATTTGGGTCAATTCGCAGAGAGTGGTTTGATCGGTGATCCCAGCCCGAGCGAAGCATATATGCATTACCTGAAGGCCTCTGAAATGGGCTCCGCGTGGGGAACATACAACGTTGCGAGAATGCACGAACATGGGATCGGTGTCGACAAGAGCCCAACTGAAGCACTGCGCTGGTACATGAAAGTCGCATCCATCGGGGATCCGGATTTGCTGGGTCAGTGGAGCGATCTTCGCTCTGAGGCCGGGGCCGTAGCCGGCGCAAATTTCCGAATTGGTGATATGTATGCCGGCGGCAACGGCGTTCCCAAGGACACCCGCGAGGCGGAGAGGTGGTATAAGCGCGGTGTGGATATGGAGTCCGCCGCTGCACGGGCAGGATGGTTAATGGCGCACGTTTATCTGGCTAATGCCTACCTCCAATCAAAGGGCGTTCCGCTGGACTACGGTGAGGCGATGCACTGGATGAGAAAGGCAGCTGAACATGGATATCGGCAAGCTCAAGTGAATCTAGGCTCCATGTATCGCGATGGGCAGGGCACGTCCCAAAATTACGGCGAAGCTATGCATTGGTACCGTAATGCGGCTGACCAGGGATCTGCGGTGGCAGAATGGATGATCGGTGGACTTTATTTTCACGGTTGGGGAGTGATACGCGATTTCACGGAAGCAGCGACGTGGTTTAGAAGAGCGGCTGAGGCGGGTGTCCCCGTTGCGCAATGGGACCTTGGCATGATGTATTACCAGGGCTACGGCGTTTCGAAGGATCTTGCGACTGCTCGATCATGGCTACAGAAGGCAGCCGCTCGAGGCTATGCCCCAGCAAAAGACATGCTGGCCAAACTTGATGCGGCAGGCGATTTTGTAACTGCGAATGCCGCAGCTGAAGCCGACGCCTCCGCCCGGCCCGCGCCGTTGCAATAAGCACCTGTACTTCCGGGTCGTGCTTGAACGACTCTTGCGCCTTCTTGCGCTCTTCGCGACCCGTGCCGCACTTCCCCTTATTGAAAACTTGAAAGGGGCACACCTGTGATTTAGGAATTGGGGTAAGGGTCTTCATCGAGCGGCCAAAAGTAGTCTGGCCATCCGCTAGAGTCCCGCCTCACCGTCCCTCTACCAAATGGCTCTACCATGCAACAACCGTGCAACGGGGTCTGGAAGCATCATGTCATCGCTAAAACGCACGGTCGTATGTGTCAAAGTAGCGCGTGCCGCCGATAGAACCAGAACTTAACGGCCTGTACCAGCAACAGGTAGGTCACGGCGAGAAACGCGATCGCGCACAACAACGACACTGGTACCTTCGCGAGCGTGCCGGTCGAAGCTGTCATCTCTAGCTTCTTTCGATCGACTGCTAGAACCGGATGGTGGGGCCGAACGTCACGCGGAGGTTGTTGCGTGCCCCGTTGTCGAAGTAGATGTCGTCACCGACCTCCAGCCGCAGTCCAACCGGTCCCACGAATCCTTCGACCCCGCCCCCTGGGTAGAGAGCAAATTTGGCGTCGCCGTTGCCGACCGCCCCGAGGGCACTCTTGAATCCCTGCGGAGCGTTCTGGCTGTTGGTAGTGAAGCTGATGAGCCCAGCCTTGCCCGTGACGAAAAAGCGAAACGGTCCCGACCCTGTCTGGAACTTGGGACCGAACAGGCCGTGCAAAACGTGCGTCTTGGACGGGACGAGTTGCTGCGTGACTCCGTTGGTAAATACGTTGGTGTAGCTGCGATCGAAGTCGTAGGCCATTTCAGCTTCGATCTGAGCACTGGGCCGCAGGTTGAAAGCAAGACGGCCCCCGAGACCCGCGTAGTTGATGCTTGGACTGGTGCGGTCGACGTGGAAATAGTCCGCGAATGCGCCCACTTCCACATGGTCACCTTTCATTGCTTGGGCAAATATGAAATTCGGGCTGGCAAAACAGAGAACGAGAACTGCCGACAAAACAAGATGCTTCATTCTTACCTCCGTCTCAATAGGTACCTCCACCTTGCTCGGGAAACAGGTCTGCCTGAAAGAATGCAGGCAGAGTGCCAATGTCGAGCGACGAGCGGCAATTTCCTTAATTGCGTTGTTCTTAGCAAGTTAAGAGGAGACAGGACAGCTTGGACAACCGGCGATTCGCGGGGCTCCGGTGGCCCGGTTCCACCAGGTTGGTGGTTTTCGGCCAGAGGGTTGGCGATCATAATCTGGCCATCAGAATCTGGCCTCGGCGTGACGACCGCGCGAGGGAGTGCGAGCAGCAAAACAACATTCACCGTCACGCCCTGAACGCAGCGGGGCAGAATGGAACGTGAGCTAATATGCCGCCTGATGTCTGGGCGGGTTTTTCTTTTTATCCCACCGCCCGTCAAAGACTTGTCGGATGATTCTGTGGGCTTGAACGGGGTTTTGGCAGAAGCTTTCGAAGTCCTTAGGCCCGATTGTTGTCGTAACATCGCCTTTAGTGCGCCGGGATAGTGCAGTGAAGCTAAATTGATGGTCTAGCGGGTGAAAGTCCCGCCAGTGCAAGTTACCCAGTTGGCACTGTAGTGATATCCGGCGACGGGGCGGGTGACCAAACCGTCGGAAGCCCGGATGTAAACGTCCTCGTTGGCTGGATGTAAGTCTGGTCAGCTCCGACAGGAGGGCAAGCAAAGCAACAGGTCGTAGCGTGAGGGAACCGTAGTCAAGCCTCGAAAACGCACACCTCACCAGAATCGGAGTGTGAGGATGAAGGGAATGCCGAAACTTTTATCCCAAGTTGAAGGCCAGTGTTTTCGGTGAAGTACTGGGAAAAAGCAGCCGAAAAGTTCCCCGTGGTCTCAGAGGACGACAGGTTGTGAAAGAGCATCAGTGAAAGCTCAGAACCAGTCGTGGGTTGCCTAGGCCTAGGCGAATAGGCACAGCGAAGGCATCTCGTATAAGCCGCGAGTCGGTGAAATCGGGATGTGCCCGCGAGTGGGGCGGATGGGGCCGATTAAGTGAAGATGGACCGGGACAGCATAACCCGGACCGGAGCGAGGGCCCCTGGGGTAGAGCGGCAGGTACCGCTCGCACGGAGGTGCACATCAGCGCATCGTCCCTGACACAGAGCAGGGAATACACGGTGACAGCAGAGGGCGCACGAAGGACGATGGCAAACCAGTTCACTGGGAAGGCCTCGTCTGATAGTCCGGCCTTGAAGCCGTACCGGGGAAAACCCGCCGTACGGAATTTTAGGGGAGGCAATGGAAACGTCGGCATCATTCGAAGCCCGGTCCGCGCCATTGCCTTACCCGACAACCGGCATGAAGCAGAGAATGCCAAAGTCTCACGAGAAAGGACTACCGATCCACTCGGCCCCGAAGTTTTGCGTTGGCGCACCGCGAGGTGCACCGCGAAGCGTAAACAGGGGAATAGGTGGGGTGGGTATTGAGCTCCGAAAAGATGCGCGCCGCCACGACTCTCATGGCGACGCGGCTTAATACTCACACTATGCTGCTAAACAACAATGTGCACGAACACGTTTTCTTTACCATGACTGAATGGGTGAGCCACCCATGAGCATTCAGACCGATTCCCGGAATTACTGCTGCGGCGGAGTCGTGGTAGTGGTCGTCGTCTCAGTATGCTCCCGCTGGGCTGGGGTCGTGGTTGTAGTCGTTGTTTGCTTCTCCTTCTTCACCTTCTTGTGATGGTGCTTGTACTTCGTGGTGCTCTCGTTCGTCTGAGTGGTTTGGGTTTGCGGCTGAGCGGGAGTCTGTGTCGTCGTGGTGGTGGATTGCGTGGTGTCCTGTGCCATTACCGGCAGCGACAGTGCAAGCACGACGAGCGACCCGAAGACAACAGCCAATAGCTTCTTGGATTTCATTCAATTCTCCTTTAATGTTAGTCGGAATATGATACCTAAGTTACGCACGGATTCACAGATCACGCAACCCCGCCGGGTGAACGGAACTAAGGGGCTCGGCTCAGTACGTTGGTTTCGCCGCGATCCGAACCGGCGGGTCTGGGTGGCAGACTCTGGCTGATGAAGATGACCGGCAACGGCGCAAGAACACGCTGCCTGGGCCGGACCGCCTCAAGAGAGAAGATCGGCTGCCTGGTTTGACGCGCAAAACTGCTTTCTTGAAGCATCAATAGGTTCGCTCATTTACGAGCGCAATACTGAGCAGAATAGCTCATGTCGTGAGCTAAGCGACAAACGGGCGTTGCAGGCGATGGTCGCAAAAAATGGTGAGCCCGCAGCTGCGCAAGCAGGTTGCAGGTGGTCCGGCTTTGGAAATCTGGTTCTCTGGGCAGGCGAATCAATCGCGTGATAACCGAGCACGAGAAACGCCATTCTCGATCCATTTCACCAGCGACCGCTGCACACGGTTCTACTCTCCTTGGGCAGTTGCTTTTCTCAGTGCTGTTTGGCGGATGAACTGGCGGCGAGTTCGCGAAAGAGGCCGAGCAACGCGGCTGCGGCTTTCTGATCGGAGAGGTTTTCTAGCGCCACCGTGGCCGTGAAGTGCGGCGACGTGGAGTTGAAGCGGACGCCGACGAAATCCTTGTCGCGCCAGGAGGCCAGCGCATTCACCACCGGGCTGAGTTCGACGGGCCAGTCTTCCTTGGTGGTCAGGATGACAGGGCCGGGGCGGGTGATGGTCCAGGCGCGAGTGCGAGTCGAGCTTTTTGCCCCCGAGCTTTTCGCTCCCGTGCGGCCCGACCAGCGGTGACGGATGACGTCGAGATGGAAGCCCGGGGGGAATCCCATGTCGGCTTCGAAAGTGAGCGTTTCCTGCTGCTGGCGCCAGCGGCTCAGGGCCCACTGCACGGGGAGCGGGCGCGGCAACAGGCGGATGGTGAGACGGGCGTCCTCAAACCAACGCGAGGAAAGATGAAGAGTGGCCTTTAGCCGGGAACTGTTGGCGTGCCAGCGCAGATCGCCTACGCGGCCTTTTCCTAGGCATGCCGCCTGAACCCACTGCAGCACGTTGCCTGCTCGCCGCCGGTTGTAACGGACAAACCAGGCATACCAGAGGAAGGAGAGCGCGAGCGCTGCGACTACGTCGATGAGAATGAAACGCCCCACGATGCCTCTGCGGAGAAATCGTACTTCTTATGG
Source organism: Acidobacteriaceae bacterium (assembly GCA_003131315.1). Lineage (GTDB taxonomy): Bacteria > Acidobacteriota > Terriglobia > Terriglobales > Acidobacteriaceae > Acidiflorens. The sequence goes on along the minus strand of PKUV01000107.1, from coordinate 22,502 downwards.
ATGCTGGTACGCAAGGGGGGAGATGAGGAAAAAAGAGCGCGGCGAGGTGTGGAAAAAAACGATTGTCGATGCCCGCGATGGCTACGGGCTTCGAGCAACCAGTTCATCCTGTTTGTTCGCAGATCGCGGCTTAAAGGGGGTCTGATCTCGAAGAGCTGACGGTATCGCTACGGTGATGAAGAGAGTTTTGAACGACGAATCGGGCAATCGCAGCGAAAAGCCCCACTTCTCGAAAAGCGCGAGAAGTGGGGCACCCAACACCCCGAAATTGGCTACTCCGGCCGCCGATTCAGTACAGCACTGGGAAGGTGTAGCCCTGTGCGTCGATCAGGGTTTGCGGCTGCGTGGCGCCGTCGCCAAACAGGTTGAAGGGGTAATCCGAGCTAGCCGGGTCCGCCACTACGTTTTCGGGAATCGGGTTCGGAGTAGTTGGCTGCGATTGACTATTCGAATACTGCAACGTGCGGTCGTACCAGAAGCCGCTGGGATCGCCGTTGTTCCATTGCGCGACGGTCCAGGTGCAAGTGCTGGTCGGCGCAAATCGGATCTGGGCCGCGAGCGTCAAACTGGGCTCGTACTGGCCGTCTGAGCTGTTGTAGCCGATGGGCTGGAATTGCGCATAGGTCCGAGAAACGCCGCTCTCTCGCAAACAGTACATATCGTCGATCGTTCCCACCAGCGGCTGGTCGATGGCCGCGCCGCCAAATCCGTAGAAGGCGCTACCCGTGCCATCTCCGGGAAGAACCAGTTGAAGCACATCGGTTAGACCTTGCGCCAATCCGGGGCCTGAGGCTCCCTGCGTGTTGATCTGGAGCACATACAAGAAACTGCCAGGGATGGTCGCGGAAGTGGGATCGAAACTTGCGCCCACGCGAGAGAAACGCATGTAGAAGTTAGGATCGGAGGGATCGAGTTCGCCATTGGCGTCCAATAGAGGAGTCGATCCGGTGGGATAGAACGAGTCGCGAGCGCTGATGTCGAGATGAGTCTGACTGGTGCGCTGGTAGCGAGTGGTTCCCGCCAGCAGATTTGTGCCATCGTCGAAGCCGTACTGTGCTACTCCGGAGTAGGAATACGGATCTGCCCCTGGCGTGTGTTTCAGCGATAGGGTGCAGGCGGTGGTCTCTGCCATCACGTTCGGCGCACTGAACTGCGCGCCATAGAGATAACGGGTGCCGTCAAAGCTTACCGTGACCGAAGTAATGGATGCCGGCGCACCCGCGTTCGAGAACAGTTGCACAATGGCGGAGGTGGCGTCATAGCTGGCCCCGGCCGTGGTGGGGAAGTTCGCCCCGGCCAGGTACTGCACTTCGGCCGCTATGGCAAGCGTAAGTTGAGTCTTGCCCGAATCCGAGGTCAACAGGTAATTCAGTTCAGCGGCAGAGCAAGCCTGACCTTGCGTGTCCGTGGGCAACCAAATACCGAAGTCGCCGGGTGGCCACCTGCCCGTAGAGTTGCTGATGCCGTCCGGATCGTTGGCATAGTACATGGCCGGGCCAAAGCAGAAATCGGGTGACGGCGATATGTTGCCGACAGTTGTATCGATTACCGCGCCTCCGAGAGTGGCCAAGGTCTGTCCGGGATTTGGGTCGGTACCGTCAAGCAGGGCCGCTATCTGCGCCGTTTGGGCGGCAAATTGGGTTTGAAAGCTGCTGCTGCCCGTACCCTGACGATGAAGGCGGGCGGCGCGCTTTGCCTTGCGGGAGGAGCTTTGGGACGCGGCGGCGACCAGCGCCGTCGGCGAACTTAGGGAGAAACACCCGGGGAAATTGGAGGTTCCAGTTTCCGCACACCCTGCCGTACCCGTGGAAGCGATCCCGGACCCGCTGAGGCTGGCAGAGTGCGGCGAACCCGAAGCGTTGTCGGTGACACTCACGCTGCCGTTGCGAGTGCCGACGACGGTTGGGGCGAAGGTCACCGAAATCGTGCAACTGCCGCCCGCCGCAACCGTCGAGCCACATGTGTTGGTCTGCGCGAAGTCTCCCGACGCGGCAATACTGGTGATCGTCAGCGCCGCCGTTCCGCCATTCGATAGCGTCAGTGCATGGGTGGCACTGGTGGTCCCCAGGGACTGGCCGGCGAAGCTCAGCGCTGCCGGACTCAGGGAGGCTTGTGGCGCGCCTGGCGACGGCGTAGTCGGCGAACTGGAATTCGAGCAGCCCCCAACAAACAGGCAGCAAGCCAACATCAAGACAGCGAGGGTGCGGTGTAAGCGGGAAAACATGATCTTTCTCTCCGAATGCAAAGAATGAGCCGACAATGCTAAATATCGGCATTTCCCTGCCGGGGCATTAGTTGGCTGCGCCAGTTTCGTAGATCGCATCACAGCGGTAATTCGACGAGATCCGGTTGAGGTAAGTGGTCTTGGTGCGGTTACCGGCGAAATCGTGCCCGCAGCTGGCCCCGTCGAGCGTCGTCTTCCGCCACGCGGCCGCGACAATCTCGTTACAATGGCGGCGTGTCGTTCCGAATCCGCAAATTTGAGAAGGGCGATTTTGATACGCTGTGGCGGATTGACCAGGACTGCTTCGATCCGCAGTTGGCGTACTCGCGACCGGAAATGGCCTTCTATATGCGCCGGCCCGGGTCGTTTACTCTGGTGGCCGAAGGCGAAGGCGGTGAGGCCGGCAACGGGAGCCTGCTGGCAGGGAGTCCGGGTTTCGTCATTCTTGGCTTCATTGTGGCGGAGACTCGCCGGAAGAGTGGGCACATTATTACTATCGATGTTGTCGCAGAGGCTCGGCGGACGGGCGTCGGCTCGGCTTTGCTGCGGGCTGCGGAAGAGCGGTTGCTGCGGGCGGGCGCGGGCGCGGTGGCGCTGGAGACGCCGGTGAATAATGAAGCTGCGATCCGCTTCTACAAGCAGAAAGGGTATTTCGTGGAAAAGACGGCCGCCGGATACTATTCTGGCCAGCTAGACGCTTTGGTTATGACGAAAGAGCTGGCGCGGTCGCCGGTGGGATGAGTTCGCAGCGAATTTTGACGGGCGGCGGAAAAGTTAGATGTCGATACCCAGCCCCTAAAGGGGCATCGGGTTTAGAGGATCTTTCGGCATCGCTAAAGCGATGCCCTGATACGAATCCGGTGTTGCTATAGCGATGCTCTGATACGAAACTTGAGTTTTTCCGCGGTTTGCCGCGCCTTGGGAGACGGGGCAAGCCCCGTCTCTACGGGTGAGAATTCGCGGTGGGAAAAGGAAAGGGCTTGATGAAGATTGCGATCCAGGGAGAACTTGGTTCTTTCAGCCACGAGGCGGCGGAAGCGATGTTGCCGCGGGCGAAGGTGGTGCCATGTGCACGTTCGCTTGAGGTCTTCGACCGCGTGAAGCGGGGAACGGTGGACGGCGCGGTGATTCCGATTGAGAACTCGCTGGCGGGTTCGGTCGCCGAACATTTCGATTTGCTGCTGGGCCGCGACGTTCACATCGTGCGCGAGTTTCGCCTGCGCATCGTGCACAATCTGATCGCGCTGCCGGGGACGAAACTCGGCGATGTGCGGCGCGTGTTCTCTCATCCTGTCGCGCTCGATCAGTGCCGCGACCTGTTTGCCAAGAATCCGAAGCTGGAGCCGGTGCCGTTCTACGACACGGCGGGAAGTGTGAAGTATGTGGTTGCGGAGGGCTTGCGCGATGCGGCAGGCATTGCCAGCCGGCGGGCCGCCGAAGTGTATGCGGGAAAGATTCTGAAGGCCGGGATTGAGGATGACAAGAAGAACTTTACGCGCTTCTTTCTGATCAAGCGGGGAAAGCCGCGGGCGGCGGACAATGACAATGCGGAGAAGACTTCGCTGGCATTCAGCGTGAAGAACATTCCGGGGGCGTTGTTCAAGGCGCTTAGCGTGTTTGCGCTGCGCGACATCAGTTTGAGCAAGATCGAGTCGCGGCCCATGCGCGGGCGTCCGTGGGAATACGTGTTTTTTGTGGATCTGCTGCGCGGCGACGATGAAGATTCGCGCAATGCCCTGCGGCATTTAAGCGAGGTGGCGGAGCTGGTGAAGGTGCTGGGAATTTATCCGGAAGCGTGAGGCGGTGGCCAGTGGCCAGTACCCAGTTACCCGAGGGATGCTCGCCTCGGCCTGGCCCACGGGGTCGGTGCCTCCCGGCTATTCGTCACAACGTGCTGTGAGGCGGTGCACAGCGGGAACCGCACCTTCGGTCTAGCCTGAAAGTGGGCCGGTCTGGCCCGAAGCCAAGGAGGGCTTGTATGCGTAAGGTCTTTGCAGGGATTCTTGTATTGATGTGTGTCTTTATACTGGGCGCGTTTTCGGTGGCCGAGAATCAGATGGGAATCAGAGACAGCTATCGGGTGAACTTTTCAGAGAATGTCCGGGTGGCGGACACGCTGTTGCCGATGGGGAACTACGAGATCCGTCACGTGATGGAGGGCTCGGATCACATCATGGTGTTCCGGCAGCTAGGGACGAAGAAGCCGGTTGAGGTGCGCGCGAAGTGCACACTGGTTCCGTTGGGCGCGAAGGCCAATGAGGATCAGAAGATTTACGTCTTGAATGCGGCGAACGAGCGAGTTCTGCAAGAGATGGTGTTCAAAGGCGATCGCGCGAAGCACGTGTTTTAGTTGGAGGCGGGAAACACGAGAAAGTAGCCGATTTGACGGGCGGGTGCAGGAGGGGAGGCACGTTCCCGGAAGAACCAGCCCCGGCGGGGGGCCGAATCCCTTCTGTGTCTTGCAAAAGGCCAAAAAAGGTATAGAATTCAACAACCTAGCACGAAGACTGCATCTTTTTGGCAGTTGAGTTCATCCAAGGTTGAGTGAAAGTCACTCAAGAAAAAATCATGGGAGATCCTATTTCTACCGAGCTCACTTCTTACGAAACCACCGAGCGGTCGCTGCCGATTCTGCCGGTGCGCGACACGGTCCTGTTCCCCCACGCCGTGCTTCCTCTGACGGTGGGGCGGGAAAGTTCGGTGCAGCTGATTAACTCGCTGGGCGAAGACAAGACCATCGTGGTGGTGGCGCAGCGCGAGGCGCGCGTGGACTTGCCGCAGCCAACCGATCTGTACTCCATCGGAACGCTGGCGGTGGTGCACAAAGTTGTCAAGATGCCCAACCAGAGCCTGTTTGTTTTTGCGGAAGGACTGGAGCGGGTGCTGCTGGCGGATTTTGCGCAGCTTTCGCCGTTCATGCGGGCACGGGTGACCACGATTCCGGAGACGATTCCGCCGAAGGATTCCGAGGTGGAAGCGCTGCAGCGCAATGTGCTGACCTTGTTCCAGCAGATCGTGGCCGGTTCGCCGACGCTCTCGGACGAGCTTTCGACGGTGGCGATGAACATTGAAGAACCGGGACGGCTGGTGGACTTTATCGCCTCGTCGCTGCCATCGCTGTCGACGGCCGACAAGCAGGAGACGCTGGAGACGAGCGACGTCCGGGTGCGGCTGGGGAAAATCAATCAGCACCTGGCCAAGGAACTGGAAGTGCAGCAACTGCGGAACAAGATCCAGTCGGAAGTGCAGGATCGCGTGCAGCAGACGCAGCGCGAGTACTACTTGCGCGAGCAGATGAAGGCGATCCAAAAAGAACTGGGCGAGCAGGACGAGGGCCAGCGTGACACCGACGAACTGAAGCAAAAGATCGAATCCGCGGGCATGCCCGACGATGTGAAGAAAGAAGCGCTGAAGGAACTGGGGCGGCTGGCGCGCATGTCGCCGATGGCGGCGGATTATTCGGTCACACGGAACTACATCGAGTGGCTGGCGGTGCTGCCCTGGGCGAAGACTTCGGGTGGAGAGATTGAAATCCTGAAAGCGAAAGAGATTCTCGATACCGACCACTACGACTTGCAGAAAGTGAAAGACCGCATACTGGACTACCTTTCGGTGCGGCGGTTGAAGCCCAACATGAAAGGGCCGATTCTGTGTTTCGTCGGGCCTCCGGGCGTGGGCAAGACTTCGTTGGGCAAATCAATAGCGCGCGCGCTGGGACGCAAGTTCGTGCGTCTGTCGCTGGGCGGAGTGCACGACGAAGCGGAAATTCGTGGCCACCGGCGCACCTACATCGGGGCCTTGCCGGGGCAGATCATTCAGGGGATACGGCGGGCGGAGACGAAAGACCCGGTCTTCATGCTCGACGAAATTGACAAGGTGGGGCGCGACTTCCGTGGCGATCCGGCGTCGGCGTTGCTGGAAGCGCTCGATCCGGAGCAGAACGCGACGTTTCGCGACAACTATCTGGACGTGATGTTCGATCTCTCCAAGGTGTTGTTCATTACCACCGCGAACATGCTCGATCCGATCGCCGAGCCACTGCGCGACCGCATGGAGATTATCGAACTTCAGGGGTACACCGAGGAAGAGAAAGTTCACATCGCCTTCCAGTACCTGATCCCGCGGCAGATCGAGGAAAACGGAATCACGCAAGAGCAGATCGAATTTCCGGAAGAGGCGGTCAACTACGTGATCCGTCATTACACGCGCGAGGCGGGGGTGCGCAACCTGGAACGCACCATCGGCACCATCTGCCGTAAGCAGGCGCGCCGGTTGGCGGAAGGGAAGAGCGACAAGCTGGTCATTACCAAGGAGGTCGTGCAGGAGTTTCTGGGCGGCATCAAGGTCCGCAGCGAAGGCGAAATTGCGGAGCGCACCAAACGCGCGGGGGTGGTGGTGGGACTGGCATGGACGCCATCGGGCGGCGACGTGTTGTTCGTCGAAGCCAACCAGATGAAAGGCAAAGGTGGGCTGACCATCACCGGCCAGATTCAAGACGTGATGCGCGAGTCCATGCAGGCCGGGTTAAGCTGGGTGCGTTCGAACGCGAAGCAGTTGGGCATCGACGAAGAATTCTTCGCCAACCATGACATCCACATCCACGTGCCAGCGGGAGCGATCCCGAAAGACGGTCCTTCGGCGGGCGTCACGATCGTGACCGCCCTGGTGTCATTGCTGTCGGGCAAGCAGGTGCGTCCGCTGACGGCGATGACGGGCGAGATCACGCTGAGCGGAAACGTACTGCCGGTGGGTGGCATCAAGGAGAAAGTGCTGGCCGCTAAACGCGCCGGTGTGCATGACGTGATCCTGCCCGCCGAAAACAAAACCAATCTCGAGGAAGACCTGACCCCCGAGCAGTTGCTGGGACTCACGCCCCACTACGTCAAGACCATCGACGAGGTGTTGGAGTTTGCGCTGCCGGCTTCGCCTCGCGAGGAGCTCCAGGATGCCGAGGAGCGCGAGAAGGTGCTGAGCACGTAAAACAGTTCTCGGTTCCCAGTTCTCAGTTGCCAGCCTCGACATGGGCTGGCAATTTGTTTCTGTACACTGGTCGTCGTGGATTCCTGAGATTCATTGTGTGGGGACGGGGCTTTGCCCCGCTTCCACAGGAGTCGAAGGAACGACAGCAGCTATAGATATGGCGGAAGGTAACGCAAAATCCGGCGCACCATCCAACGCAAAGACGGCGAGGACTTCCAATCCGAAACTTGGGCTGCGTGCCTGGATGGAACGCGTGCTGGTGGAGTGCGATCGGGCGGCCGTGGGTTTCGAGGCCGACCCGGTGCACGATCTGCGCGTTGCGCTGCGGCGCTGCCGTTCTCTGGCCGATGGATTGATGGCGATCGATCCTGATTCTTCATGGAAGGACATGAAGAAGGCGGGGAGGAAGCTTTTCCAGGCGCTGGGTGAGTTGCGCGACATGCATGTGATGCAGGAGTGGATCGAGAAGTTGAGCGTTTCGAGCGATTCGGCTGGCGATCGTTTGTCGGGTGACCCAGTGGCGGTCAAGCTGCTCGATCATGTGCATGCGCGCGAAGCCGAATGCAAGCAGCATGCCTTCAAAGACCTCAATCAGTTTGACCGCAAGCAATGGCGGCAGTGGAGCAGAACTCTGCCGCAGCGCGCGTCGCGGGTGCGTCCGGGGAGCGTGGTGTATCTGCATCTGGCGCTGGAGAAGTGGACAGCCGCCTACGACCTGCACAAGAACGCTCTGCGGACGCGGTCGCAGGTTAGCTGGCACGAACTGCGGATCGGCATCAAACGCTTCCGTTACACGGTGGAAAATTTTCTGCCGCGCCAGCACGCGTTATGGGGCGACGATCTGAAGGAACTTCAGGATCTGTTGGGAGAGGTGCATGATCTGGATGTGCTGTGGGCCATGGCCGTCGAGGGCGATGTAAGTGCGTTCCCTGACGTGGAAAGCCGCAGCCGCTGGCGTGAGAAGTTGAACGTGGAGCGCGCCAGGAGGATCGGGCGCTATCGCGAGAAGATGGTGGGCCGGCGGTCGCTATGGCGCGTCTGGCGGGCGGAGTTGCCGTCGGGCTCGCGGCTGCGCGCAGCGGCGATGAGCCGTCTTCGGGTATGGGCCGGATATCTGGATCCCGATTTTCCGCATTCCCAGCGCGTAGCCCAGTTGGCACTTTTTTTGTACGACGGGTTGAAGGATGCGGGGCTGGTGACGCCGAGCCCTGAGGCGCCGAACATTGGAGCGGGGAACCTGGTGCCGCTGAATCTGGACCACGACTCGCGAGCGGTGCTGCAGGCGGCAGCGCTCATGCATGACGTCGGCAAAGCGAAGGGCGCGGAAAATCACCAAAAGAATTCGTACCGGATGATCCGCGGGCTGGCGCGGCCTCTGGGATGGAGTGCGCGAGAACTGGAACTGGCGGCGGTGGTGGCGCGCTATCACCGTGGGGCATTGCCGCGTCCGCGGGGAAAGACCATGCAACTGCTGGAACTGCCGGATCGACGCATAGCCATGGAGTTGGCCGGCATTTTGCGTCTGGCAAACGCGCTGGACATGCGTCATGGGCGCAATGGGAGCGAGAACGAGAACGCACCGCGGCTCGAGGTTAGTTCGCAGGACCGTTCGGTACTGGTGCGGGCGGCGGGATACTCGGCGCTGGACCGTTCGGCGGAAGACGTTGCCGCGGCGCGACATTTACTGGAGACCGTGCTGCGCCGGCCAGTGCTGGTGCGGACATTGCGTAGTTCCGCAGGAGGCGGCAAACCCGCGGGACGCGCGCTGGAAGCTAAGAGCTAAGAGCTAAAAGCTAAAAGCTAAAAGCGCAGAAGCTACTCTGACACTTCTCAGAACGACGTTCCTCTTCCAAACTTTATTTGTGACCCATGCAAAACTAGTTTCGATGGCAGTGCACTGGTTGCGGCGCTATCGCTGCGGAGTGGTGCTCAGCGAACAGGCCTGCGTCAGTGGCGAGATGCCAGACGCCATTGGCTGGAAAAAGGCGTGCCATTCGGTGCTGGTAGAGAGCAAGGTATCGCGCGCAGATTTCCTGGCCGATCGCGACAAGCCATTCCGGCAGAAGCTGGAAATCGGCGTCGGCTGTGAGCGGTATTACCTGGCGCCGCGGGGTCTGATACGGACCGAGGAACTTCCCTCGGGCTGGGGACTGCTGGAGGTGTGGGGGCGCGAGATCGAGCGGGTCCAGGCGTCGGCGAAGAACCTGCGTTCCGAGATTGGGTTCCAAAACGAGATGAATCTTCTGCTGGCGAGTTTGCGGCGGGTAGAAATCCGCATTGAACCCGAGAGCATTACCGATTTTCTCAAGTGGAAAAACCGCATGGCAGAGTACAACCGGGGCAGGCTGCCCGAAGGACTGGTTGCCGAGGAAGAGGAAGCCAACGGATTTCTGCTGGGAACGGCGGGCGACTGAGAATGCGGAGTTCGCGATGCCCAGCCCCCAAAAGTCAAATCTGATTTTCGTAGAGACGCGGCAAGCTCCGTCTCTACGGGGAAGAACTTCTCCCGACAAAAAAATGAAACCGGGCGGTTGGGCCCGGTTTCGGGAAGCGTCGGTTGAGATGCGGTTACATCGCAGCCCGGCGCCGGCTGGCTCGGAGAATTGCGCGGGCGCGGTTCACGTCCGCTGGTGCATCTCGCGCCAGCAAAGCGTTCAAAAGGAGCGAGGAGACAGACGTAAGCGAGGAAGCAACCGTGTTGCCAGTGTCAGGTTTCGTGCACTGGTTTCAATTGTAGCTGCAAATTAAAGAAAATACAGCTAGTTATCCACTGTGTTCGCGGGCTGGGCGCGGCCGTTCCAGGGTTGCTTACACCGGAGTGCTTCAAACTGTTGCACAGTTCTTTCCGGCAAATCCTCAACCCGGCAAGTGCCCCAAAATGATCTTTCAGCTTAAGAGCACAGAACTGTATAATTCCGGCGGAGGAGAGTTCTATTCGCTGGGGATCTCGCACAGCCTTGAGCCGGTTGAGTTCTGCTCGCAGTTTCATTTCCTTGGCATGAGTCTTCTTTATCTGCATGGCAATCTCCCGAGAAGTAAAAGAGCCAGGTTCCAGTCAAAGGCCTCACGCGCGGCTCCACTCATCTGTTCATAGTCCTCTCCTACAACCCTAGCAATTTCACTGATTGCCTCCAGGCGTTCTGCTCCATGTAGTTGGCCGAGCATCTTACAAACCTCGTCTGCGGCTTCTAGGTCTTTTTCCCTCTGCACCGTATTCTGATACAACTCGGTGAATGCCTGCACTACCTCGTCTTTGGTCATTGTCCTAGAGGATATGGCCAGTTGGTTTGGATCCGGAAGTTACGATCGTGTTTTTGGACGAGTCCGCTTGTGCATCTCGCGCCAGCAAAGCGTTCAAAAGGAGCGAGGAGACAGACGTAAGCGAGGAAGCAACCGTGTTGCCAGTGTCAGGTTTCGTGCACTGGTTTCAATTGTAGCTGCAAATTAAAGAAAATACACATAGTTAAAAGATGTATTTCATTAATTAGCGCGGGCCGTTTCAAGGTTGCTCACACCGGAGTGCTTCAAAGTATTGCACAGTATCGGGTGCAAGGGCGCAACGACGGTGGATTGCGATTCCCGCAAATTGCTTGCGGGACCCGGAAACACGGAGCGCCCGGGCAGACCCGTTAGTTCAACCCCGACTGGGTCAGCTTCACCGCACAATAGGGATTTGCAGTTCCGCCTGTTACATTGCACTTCTGGGCGTTCACCGACCCTACCGCCAGGGTCGTGAAGTAGATGTTCGTCCCGCCGTTCGACAATTGGTTGTCGATCACGATCCCGCTGGTCCCTCCGAGAGCGATCGGGGCCTTCACACAACTCGATGTCGGTACGCTGGTGCAGGCCGGTGTCGTCAACGAACTTGTAATCGTCGAGCTCTGCAGGAATCCGTCGGTTGTGCCGCCCACTCCGAAGAACATCCGGTCGGTCGTTCCGTTGTAAAACTCGGTCAGCGGCGAACACTCGTCCCCCTTCGTAGTATCCACAACATACGTCGACGAACCCGTGCTCGTGATGAGGTGATTCGTGTCGAATGGGAAGAAATACATCTGTGGATTCGACGGGATCAGCGGCTTGCTTGACGACCCCTGCACGAATCCGCACGCGATCATATGCCCAGTCGCCGTCCCATTTAGCCAGAACGCGTTATCAAAGGTCCCGGAGTGTACGTTGCCCGTTGTGCAGTCCCCGTTCCCACTCCCCGACCCCAGGTCCACGGTTGTGTACGTACTGGAATTCGTGAAGTTCGCCGCAATCTGGCTGACCGCCCCGCCGATACCCAGCACCTGGCTGCATCCCGTAAACGCGAACACCTGGTCGGTTGTGGGACTAGCGGAATCGTTGACCACAATCGGCGGATCCACAATCCCGGTCCCTGGTCCGTTCCCCGCCCACCCGATCGTCTGCCGCGCCGCGTACGTGTGACCCGGGCTGGTCAGGCTGACCGCGTACAAGTATCCATACGAATCTCCGAGAAAAATCCTGCCCGACTTCGTATCGACAATCGGAGCGGTCAACACCTTGGTGGTCTGGGTCGAGACCGTGACCGGCCAGTCCGTATTGCTGACCAGCGCCGGCGCCCCGCCGCCGAATACCGGCGTGATCTTGTACAGCAAGCCATTGTCGGCGCCCACGTACGCCGTATCCGCGCTGTAGTCCACCCATGGTGGGGAATTCGTATTGGTCCCGCTGCTTTCGATGGTGAGCGTCGTCATGCAGCCCGCCGTCGTCGGCGTGGTGCACGAAGTCGGAGTCTGCGGACTCAACACCGTTCCCGTCTGCGACGGCGGCGTCGGAATCGGATTCGGCAGCACCAGAACGTGGAAGTACGAAGCCCCGCTCGTGCTTTCCACGAATGCCACCTTCGTCCCGTCTTCCGACAGCACCGGCGACGTTCGGATCTGCCCCCCCGTTTGCGTCACCGTGTTGTACGCGAATGCCACCCACGGCGTTCCGCCATGGCACGCCGGAGTCGCTGTCGTGTACAGGTTGTTGATCCCGACCAGGTTGGCCTGCGTCCCTGAAGTCACGGTCAGCCCAAACAGAACGTAATCGGAATTACAATTCTCCGCGCCTATGCCAAACTGATATTTCGCGGGAAACTGGTTTTGCGGCACGTACCCGTTCTCCAGCGAAACCGCCCAGTCGATCTTCATTCGGCGCGAAGGCCAGAACACCCGTGTGCGTAAGTTTTCCACCGCCACTTGCCGCATTACCAGGTTGTAAACATGCCGCGGGTCGCGCACTCCGGCCGCCAGCACGTCCTCGACTCGCGTGCCCGGCATCAACAAGTGCCGCGAACTCCAGTCCTGCGGATACCCCAGGTGCGTCTGCGCGTCGCTGGCGCCCTCCGCCTCCGGTGAGGTCCTCTCCGTCTCCATCCGTGCCTGCCCCGAAAGCGGAATGCCCAGCAGGAGCAACCCAGCTGCTACACCGAACCAACGGTATGCGCACCCTCGCATCATGTCTATCCTCCAACTTTCATCCGGGAAGTGGCCGTAGCGGACCTCTCCACCACACGCTGCCCAACCTGTTCGCCAGGTCCCCGAAAAAAACAATTGTAAGAAGGTCCAGATCCGAACCGCAAAGAAAAAACAGGAATCCAAAATAACTTAAGTAACGCGCACGCGTGACGCTCGCGCCGTTCCCGCACCCCGCCGACACCGGCCCTGCTACGAATTCTGCGGGTGGAACTGGCACTGGAACTGCGTCGTGTTCATCTTCCCGCACGCGAGCGCCATCGTCTCAAACACGCGCTCGAACCGGAACGTCGGCTTCTGATAGGGTTTTCGGCTGCGCGTTGGCTTGGATTCCGCACGCGCAACTGCTTCCTCGTGGGGTGGCTCCCCACCCTGCCCCTTACTCACACTCATGCATCGCCCCCTCTACCGGGATTCATGTTCGGATGGTTCAATGCCGAGGTCGCCGGTGTCTCGCGTCGAAAGCGAGCCAGCGCCTGCGGTTCTTTGGAGAGTTCTTCAGGGAGGGACTTCAGCGCAACCAAGCGGTGCAGTCGCGTGTCTTCCGCTTTGTACACCACACCGATGTTGGCACCGCCCAGCTTCTCGACGATGCGGTGGTGCAAGGTCTGGTGGATCATTGTTGAGATACCACCAACCTTTCCGTAGCTCAATGCCTGCGTCTCAAACACAAGCTCGAACCGGAATGGGGGCTTCGTGCAGGTTTTTTTGGCTTGCTTTTTCTGAGTTCGTCGCTTGCCCTCAGGTTCCACCGGGTTCCCATTCGCCATCAAATATCCACTCCCAAAAAGTAGACTCGCATTCGTGGCTGGAACTCGGCTCTTCTGCCGGAATGTCGGCTCTTCTGCCGGAATGTCGGCTCTTCTGCCGGAATTGTAACATTTCTGAAGACGGTTTGGCCCTAAGTTAACTTGATCTTAAAGGCGCGGCATACGCTCGTCAAGCGAAGGATGGGTCAGGCAGTGAGAGTGGAAACCAGTTTGTAACGGGAATCGTGTGGAAGTGGCCGTGAATTCGGCACCCCGGCGACCCTGCACTCCCACGGGAAGAGCCGAACCTACATTTCCCGCCGGCCTTCCATGGCCTTCAGCATGGTGACTTCGTCGGTGTATTCGATGTCGCTGCCCACCGGAATGCCCATGGCGATCCGGGTCACGCGCAGTCCCTGCCGCTTCAGTTGCTGGGCGAGGTAGGTGGCGGTGGCTTCGCCCTCGACCGTGGGATTGGTGGCGAGGATGACTTCTTCGATTTCGCCGCCGGCGACCCGGCTGATCAGGTTTGCGATGCGCAACTGTTCGGGCCCCACACCGTGCAATGGTGAAATCGAGCCGTGGAGCACGTGGTAGACGCCGTTAAAATACCGTGTTTTCTCGACGGCGGCGATGTTGGTCGGTTCCTCGACCACGCAGACGAGCTTTTGATTCCGGGTAGGACTGCTGCAGTACACGCAGGGATCGACGTCGGTAATGTTGTTGCAGATCGAGCACAAACGCAGCTTGGCCTTCACATCTCGAACGGCGGAGGCCAGGGCCTCGGCGTCATCCCCGCTCGACCGCAGAATATGAAAGGCCAGGCGCTGTGCGCTCTTGCTGCCGATTCCCGGCAGCTTCTTGAGTTCGTCGATGAGCCGGGTCATCGGTTCGGCAAAACGAGACATAAAATTTGTAATTTGTGATTTGTAATTTGTAATTGGAAGACCTCAAGATTACCAATTTCAAATTACCAATTACAAATTTCCTCCCAGTCCGCCCAGCATTCCACCCATGCTGGACTGCATTTCCTTATCCACTTTGCGCCCAGCTTCGTTCAGTGCCGCCATCACGAGATCCTGCAGCATCTCGACATCGCCGGCCTTGACTGCCTCGGGATCGATCGCGATGGCGAGCACCTGCTTGCGGCCATCCATTTTGACGGTGACCGTGCCGCCGCCGGCCGAAGCCTCGACCACGGTCTGTTCCATCTTCTTCTGCAGCGTCTCGTACTGCTGCTTGGCGTGCGACATGAGGTCCTGCAAATTGAATCCGGACATAGGAAAATTTGTGATCGGTAATTTGTAATTGGTAATTTCAAACCCGCGCTCAGCGGGGTTTTCAATTGCAAATTACAAATCACAAATTACAAATTACAAATCTGCTTCATCCTTTCTCCCGATAATCAATCACCGTACGGATTTCCGCTCCGAACTTTTCCTTCATGCGCTGCACGATCGGGTCCTGTTCGGCGCGGCTGCGCGCGCTTCCTTTCGATGGAGACCGGCGCACCGGGGACACCGCCTGCGGCGCTCCGCCGGGCTCGACCAGCATTTTGATCGGCCTTCCGGCCAGGCCGCTGGCGGCGGCGCTGGCGATGCGGCGCGCGTCGGCGGTGAATGACATTTCGATCATCGTGCTCGAAGCCGCTACTTTTGCGATCAGCGCATTTCCGTTTAGGCTCCACTCCGCACTTTCTAGAAGCGAAACGAGCATTTGCTGATTGCCCAGCGCGTTGAGTACGGCGTCGCGCAGAGAGTCGGCGTTGACCTCGGTCCTTGCCTCGGCCCTCACTTCGGCCTTTACTTCGGCCCTTACTTCGGTACGCTCGGCTGGCTGTGGATCGGGTGCTCGCGATAGCTCTGCAACGGCCGGCGCGGCCGATCCCATGATGACGACGTTAGTGCTCGTTCCGCCGGAAGGGTGTGTGGCGCGGACACTCTTGTCCGCGAACGTCGAGGCATCTCGGGAGAACTCCGCCTTGGGAGTGCCTTTGCGCGCGGAGTCGGCCGCGAACGGCGATACCGAACTCGATCGCGCCGATGTGGGGGGCTCGTTGCGCCGGGCTTCCGTGGGCAAAGGGAGAGAATGAGAAGCGAGAGGCGGCGAAGCGAGAACCGGCCTGGGTGTGGTGCGGGCAGATCCAGAAGCGGACGCCGCCGCATCGCTCAGCAACTGCTCGATCGGCAGCAGACGCTGCGCATGCGCCATCTTCAGAAGCCCCAGTTCAAGGTGGAATCGCTGTTCCTGGCGGTATCCGAGTTCTCCATGGGTGCGCAGCATGATCTGCAAATGCCGCGTCAGTTCTTCCTCGCTGAACAGATCGGCGATGCGGCCCACGCGGGCGCGCTCATCGGAGGAAATCTGCAGCAGCGCCGAGTCCTTGCCCGCGATCTTCGCCACGGTGACATTGCGCAGGAAGCGCACCAACTGGCGCGCGAAATGCGTAGGACTGTGGCCTTCGCCGATCAGCTCGTCAACCAGCACCAGGATTTTCTCGCTCGAACTTTCGGCGACGGCCTGCATTACCGTTTCCAAAGCCGCTGCCGGAGCGGAACCGATCAGGCTGCGAACGGAATCGAGCGTCAGGTGTTCGGAGGTGGAGGCGATGGCCTGGTCGAGGATGGAAAGCGCGTCGCGCATCGAGCCGTCGCCCGCTTCGGCGAGCAGGGCGAGCGCGCCCTCGTCGGCGGGGATCTTTTCTTTCGCCACGATGTCACGGAGTTGCCCCATGATGTCTTCGAACTTCATCGCCCGATAACTGAAGTGCTGGCAGCGCGAGCGGATGGTCTGGGGAATATCTTCGGGCTGCGTCGTGGCCATCATAAAGATCACGTGGCTGGGAGGCTCCTCCAGCGTTTTGAGCAGCGCATTGAAGGCCGCGTCGGTGATCTGGTGCGCCTCGTCGAGAATGTAGATTTTGAAGCGGTCGCGCGCCGGACGGTAGCGCGCGGCTTCACGCAGTTCGCGGATCTCGTCGATTCCGCGGTTGGTGGCGGCGTCAATTTCGATCACATCCACCGAGTTGCCGGCGCGAATCTCGGTGCAGGAATCGCAAATGCCGCAGGGCTCGGTCACCGGCTTTTCTGCTGAGCGGCAGTTCAGCGCCATCGCCAGGATGCGTGCCACCGTCGTCTTGCCGATTCCGCGATGGCCGCTGAAAATATAACCGTGCGCGATGCGCTCCTGCGCGATCGCATTTTGCAGGGTGCGGGTAACGTGTTCCTGGCCGATGACGTCGGAGAATTTCTGCGGCCGGTATTTGCGCGCCAGAACCTGGTAGCTCATTCGAGTCCCTGATTATACAGTCTCACGCGCGCACGGTTTGCACTCGCGCAGACCGCTTGCGCGGCTGAGTCGGGCGGGCGTACGCTCATGAATTGAGTTTTACCGAAATATTGGAGAAGAAGCGCCTATGCAACTGAGAATGAGCACACGATCGGTGGAGGGCGTGCTGGTGGTGGATTGTAGCGGTCGAGTCGTGTTCGGCGAAGAGTCGGCCAGCCTGCGCGACACCGTCAAGAAACTGCTGGCCCAGAGCCCGAAGGTTGTGCTGAATCTGCACGAAGTGAATTACATCGATAGCGGAGGGCTCGGAACGCTGGTTTCGCTTTACACGACTGCCCGCAACGCTGGCGGCGCGGTGAAACTGGCGAGCCTGAGCCAGCGCGTAGGCGACCTTCTCCAGGTCACCAAGCTGCTCACTATTTTCGAAGTGTTCGACGATGAAGAAGCGGCCGCGCAGTCCTTCAAGAAAGATGCGGCTTAGCAGAGCGCGGGGAAAGTCGATTTTCGATGCCCAGCCCGCAAAGGGGAGACTGATTTCCCGTAGAGACGGGGCAAGCCCCGTCTCTACACGGCTGCCCTGATACCCTCGCGATTAATTGACGTCGTTCAACACCAGCGGAGTCTGCGACATTCCATTATTACCGCCCGCGTTATCCACGAGCACCAGGGTGGTAATCGACCCGGCTTTAGGAGTGGAGGGCTGGGGAATGAGTGCCTTCTTCTGCCCGCTTGCAGTAACGATCACCGCATAACCATTGGCCGCAAAAGCAACGGTTCCGGATGGGTAGTCGCTTGCCTGAGTGTAGGAAAGGCTGCGAATTTGAGCTGTGTAGTTCGTGATGTCCGTGCCGGGGGGGACGATATAAACATCCACTCCGCCCGCGGGTGAGTTGACCGACGCGTTGATGATGCGGAATTCCACGTTGCCCGACGCCGGTACCGTGTTGTTGTCGGTGATAAGCAAGGGGGGGCTCTCATTGAGTTCAAGTCCAATCGCGACCACCGTGTACTGCGTCGAACCGTTCAAGGGCATCGTGCCCATGGGGGGGACGGGGTTGATGGTGTCTCCGGGTAGAAACGATTGCATCGTGGCACTGCCCGAAGTTACCTTCACGTAGCTTGCGGGAGTGGTCGGAGGCGGGTAAACACCGCCGAATGAAAAGGACTGAACTATCCTCGTTCCGTTGACATAGACATCCACGGGCTGGCCGTCGGGGATGGCATTGATCAAGCGAATCTGCGCTTGACCACTGGAACCGCAGCTAGTGGTAAAGATGCTCAAGGCGGCAAGGGCCAACGTAAGGGGCAGGGCTTTCAACGAGCGAAACATCTTTATCTCCCAAGGCAGTTTGGTGGTGAGCAGGAAGGTTTGTCAACAGCTTGTTAGGCAGCTCACCGGGCCTCGGTCGAGGCCCGGTTCCGTTTTTCTTGACGTTGCAGCAGACGCTAGTTCGCTCACGCGGCTCGCCCGCGATTAATTGAGGTCAACCATCACTATCGGAAACTGATCAATTGATGCACCGCCCGGGTTGTCCACGATCACCAGGGTAGTAATCTGTCCGGCGGTACTACTGCCCCCCAGAGGGAAGCTATAGGTTAATTGTTTCGCCCCGATGCCGTGTATATAAACATCAATGGAATAGTTGGTTTCATAGGTGAGGTTTTGGTAGCTGCTCGCCGACCCGAGGGGCAGGTCAGAAATCTGAGGCGTGCCAGGGGGCTGGAGCCCGGTCTGGTAGATATAAACGTCAATCCCGGTTGATTCGGCGTTGGCTAACGCCGACCCGTCGATGACGCGGATTTCCACGTTGCCCGTCGTCGGCGCCGTGTTGTTGTCGGTTATGAGGTAGGCTTGGGGGCTCTTGTTGAGGTAGTTGCCCAAAAGCACCGTGTACTGGGTCGAACCGCTCAAGCTAGCGGTGGTAGAGTTGACGACCGGGCTGGTGGTGGTGCCGGTATTAAACGCTTCGATTGTGTCGCTGCCCGACGGCACACTGACGTAGCTCGCGGGGGTGGTCTGAGTCGGGTAAACACTGTCGAATGCTACGTTGGTGAAGTCCTTGGTTCCGTTAATATTGATATCCAAGTTCGCCGAGGCGTCGGGGATGGCATTGACCACACGAACCCGCGCTTGACCACTGGAACCGCAACTGATGGCAACGATGCTCAAGGCCGCAATGGCCAACGTAAGGGGCAGGGCTTTCAACAATCGAAACATATTTATTCTCCAAAAGGCAGTTTTGGTGGTGAGCAAGAATATAGGATGCAGATATCGTAATCCCAGGTTTTACGGGCTTGTGTAAATTTTTGTATTGGTGAATCCAGATTAGCATGATTGACCGGTAAATATTGTCCGTTAAACATGGATTTGTGAATCGGCAATCTCAATCCAAGTCTGGAAGCGCGCCGGAGGATAAGCGTGCCCGCGTCGCGCGCTGCATTCGGGCTTTGCCGGCGGGAACGGTGTCGAGTTACGGAGCTTTAGCCAAGGCTGCGGGCTGGCCCGGAGCCGCGCGTCAAGTGGTGCGAATCCTGCAACAGGTTCCGGGATTGCCCTGGCACCGCGTGGTTGGCTCGGGCGGCGCCATCAAGCTGGGCGGAGAAAATGCCGCTGAACAAATATTCCGCCTGCGCATGGAGGGCGTAACCTTCCGCGGGGCGCGCGTGGATATGAAACTGCACGAGTTCCACTTTGAATCATTGAGGCATTGAATCATTTAGCCATTGAATCATTTAGTCATAGAACCTTAATGATTCAATACCTCAATGACTCAATGATTCAATACCCTGCCCTGGCAAATTTCCTTCCAGCAAGTCGTGGAGCCGGTTCGCCGGACAGCGCAATCCGATATAGAAACTTCCGAACAGCGCATACACGGCGCTGACGTGGTCGAAGCGCATCTCGTAGATCAGCTTCTTGAAAACCAGGGGATCGTCGGCGAACAGGTCGACGCCCCACTCCCAATCGTCGAAGCCAATGGAGCCGGTGATGATCTGTTTCACCTCTCCGGCATAGCGGCGTCCGACCAGCCCGTGTTCGTTCATCTGGCGCTGGCGCTCTTCCATGGGAAGCGTGTACCAGTTCTTGTCTTCGCCGCGCCGGCGATCCATTGGATAAAAACAGAGGTACCGGTTCGGCGGCATCGTCGGGAACAGCCGCGGCTTCATCGCTTCTTTCTGGCGCGCGATGGTTTCCTGGATCGACTTTTTCCATTCGTCCGAGTGTGGTTCCACGCCGCGATCGGCGAGCGCCTTGTAGGTTTTCAGCGTTGACTCATACAGCCCGAGCTCAATCACCGATAAATATGAAGTCGCGGGCTCGAGGAAGTCATGGAGCCGAAGCCGCGCCAGATCGAGCTCCGCCTGATTGAGCTGGTCGAAGCTTTCGCGGAAGTGGACCAGCATCAGATCGCCTTTGTGTCCCAGCAACGAGAACAGCGCAGACTGCCCATCGGCCTTGCCTTCCATCTCTGTCAGTAGTCTCGCGGCTTCGTTAGCGATTTCGCGACGATCATTCTCGGGAAGCGCGCGCCAGGCGGTCCAGCGGAAGCGCATCATCTGGTGAAGCGTGGCGTAGCCTTCAAGTGTCAGCGGCACGGCGGGGAGTTGCCCGGCGGCAACCGGGAGAGTTGCGGGATGCGTTGGATTCATGGATTTACCTTGGCAGCTATTGTAAATCGTACCGTTCAGAGCTGAATCCGCCCCCGGCAGCGTACCCCGGGTATCCTGGCCGCCACGGGGCGGAGATTGCCCCAGTATGCGCCGGTGTGCTACAAGCAGCTATATGCGCAAATGGATGACCGAGCGCTTAAAGCGCCGCAAGAAGACCGGAGACGGCCCCGCCAAGGAACCAAGCAACGCACCCGAGCCCTTGCAGCCGAGGTTCTATGATAATGAGCCCGCTGCGCCAGACGAAGCTCCCGCCGAAGCCCCAGTAGTCGAGTCTCGCCGCCCGTCGAGACCGCAGCCGCAGCCGGCTCCCGAGCCTGAGCCCGTCTCGGCACCAGCAGCCGCAGCATCCGCGGCAGGTGAACCGAGACCACGAACACCCCGCCGTCGTCGCAGCCGCGGAGGTCGTGGCGGATCTCGTCCAAGGCCGGTAGCGGCTGCGCCCGCACCCGCAGTCGCAGCGGAACCCTCCGCAGCAGAAGCATCCGCCCCGGAAGCCGTGGTTGCCGGGCCGTCGCCTGCTAAAGCTGCGCCGGCGGAAGCTGTGCCGGCTCCGGCCCGCGCTAGCAAGGGAACGGTAGTGCTGGCGATCGGGTTGCCGGGATCGGGCAAGAGTTCGTGGTTCAAACGGCACAGCATCCATCCGCTTTCCAGCGATCTGCTGCGCGAACTTCTTTTCGATGACGCGCAGGAGCAGCGTTTTCAGGATCTGGTGTTTTCCAACCTGCGATCCATGCTGAAGGCGAGGCTGATTGCCCGCCGTCCCATGAACTACGTGGATGCGACGAACCTTACGCCCCACGACCGCAGTAGCTGGATTAAGCTGGCCAAGGATTACGGCTATGATGTGCAGGGGGTGTTCTTCGATGTCCCGCTGGAGGTTTGCATGGAACGCCACCAGCGCCGTGGCCGCGCCGTCGCCGAAGATGTCATGCGCAAGATGGCGAGTAAGTTGAAGCCTCCGACCTTCGAGGAGGGCTTCTCGAAAATCACCGTCGTGCGGGTGAAACAGAAAGAGTAGAGACGCGGCTTGCCGCGTCTCCCTTGCCCCGTCTCTACAATGTCAATTCACCACAGAGTCACAGAGACACAGAGAAANNTTTCTCTGTGTCTCTGTGACTCCGTGGTGAAAAAGCTATTTCCTTGCTCCGGCCGGTCGCAACGGGGTGAACTCTCAGCCCTTCAGATAGGGCAGTAGTTCTCGGAACGCGGGCGCGCCCGACGACCGCAGCAGTTCGTAGATCGCCATTTCGGTCGAGGAAAGAATGGCCCCGGCCGCGCGCATGCGATCCAGTCCGATCCGCCAGTTTAATTCTGTCCTCGAGCTGACGGCATCCGAAGCCACATGCACCAGATAGCCCTCCCGCAGCGCCCCCATCGCAGTCTGCATCACGCAGATGTGCGTTTCCATACCGCACAGCAGCACGGTCGTCCGTTGGCCCGGCAAGCGCTTCAGCAATGAGCAGAACACATTGCTTCCGAAGCAGGAGAACGTCAGCTTGTCGATGGGCGTACTGTCCGGCAACATGGACACAATGTCGGGCACGGTGTTGCCCAAGCCCTTCGCGTATTGTGTCGTCACCAGCGCCGGGATCTTCAGGATTCCAGCCAGGCGAATCAGCAGTTGCACATTTCGCACCAGCCGATCTTTTTCCCAGATCGGCGGCAGCAATTTCTCCTGCATGTCTACGACGATGAGAGCGCACTGCTCGGCCTCAAGTGGACGGCGCGCCATTTCGGCGTAGTCGGTCTCAGCTGGGATAGTTCCGGGCAAAGTTCCTGGCATAGTTCCTGAAAAAGTTCCTGGGAAAGTTCCGCTGCTGGCCATTGCAACTCCTCGCACCGCTGCCAGAGATTCTAACCCGAGCCTCGTACCTTGCGCGTCCACCCGACAAGAGCCCGCCGTTTTGCAGTCGCTGCAAAATGATTTAGAATCGCACTACAGCCTCGTCGTTCAACGGTAGGACATCTGCCTCTGGAGCAGAGTATCGGGGTTCGAATCCCTGCGAGGCTGCCAATCTTTTCAGCGGGTCACGGACGGTTCCGGCCCACTGATCCAATCGGTAACACCTTAGTGAGATCACCAGGCCGGGTTCTATAAAAGGGGAT
>PKUV01000016.1 GCA_003131315.1 Acidobacteriaceae bacterium | reverse complement strand
CCTGCTCCCGCAGATGATCTTTAATCTGCTCCCGTCGCGGGCTGGAAGCCTCCAAATATCCCTTCGAATAGCCTTTTATTTCCGGCTGTCCATGCTTGCCGCGCTCCAGTTCGTAACCCATCTTTTCGAGATGCAGTGCCAACTCGGATCGGTAGACCGCCGTAACGTAGCGCTGTGACACGAATGTTTCGTGCGGCTGCAAAGCTCGCATCTGTTTCCCGTTTTCGGGACTATTCTCTCGCTCGGTCATATTGAAGATCACGGCATGGGTATGAAGTTGCGGGGCCGCATAACCATCGACGGGCCGCGCGGTATCGTGCTCGAAAGTGGCTGCGATGAATTTCCCCGTCGTCTCCGGGGCATGCACATTGCCGATCCGCGCCTGCGTGTATTGCTCAAGTTCCCGAAGCGCTGCGCGAACGCTCTCCCGGTGTGCCTCCCGCACCCGGTCATCGCCGCCCACAAGCGCGGTCAATGAAACTGATTTGGGAGCAGAGAACGTCGCATCCCATCCAGCACGGTGCTCGGCGCTGGTCACTTCCCCGCCGAATTTGCCTTCGTAGGTTCTTGAGACCTGATGCCGGACAAGCTGCTCTTCGGTGCGGGGATGCTGGCCTTCGCTCAACCGGGCGAAGTGCTCGGAACCAACTGCACCTTTCAATCCCTATTGCTCGGCAAGCCTGCCTTGCCATTCGCTATGACCCTGCTGATCGCGGCTCCAGTAGTTCTGTTCCTGCGCGGCAAACTCCCGAGCATGGTATGTACGCGCCTGGCTAGCTGACAGTGGTTTCGAGATCGTGAGCATAGGGATCGATCCTTAAGCGCGAAGTTGCGCTCCTGGCAATTTGTCTCTCATTCGATTCCGTTCGTTTCCTCCCAAGCAAACCCCTCTTTGGGCTTGCTGTTGGGCGCGCTGATAGTCGAACCGAAGAGCGGGAGCATCGGCCCGGCAGGCTTCTTCGGCGGAAGGACGCAAACGGTGGCTGGCGCTGATGGTGTTGGTTTCGGCGCAGTATTGGACATCCTCCGCTTCGCAAGTCCCTGTAGTCGGAATTGAATGCTGCCCATCTTCGCCCTCCATCTTTGGAGCAAACTTGGCTGAGGTCTGCCCCATTCGATCGTCTCCGCGTCGTATCGTTTATATGAGAACCGGCTCCGCAACATGCTCCACGCCGCCAGTAGCAAAAAGAACATCGCGGCTCCCCATAGCAGAGCTGTCGGAAGCAAAAAGCTCCTGGGAAAAGGAATGACACTCATGGCGTACGCCCCCTTTCCATGTCCTCGCGGGCCAAGAAGTCTTCAAGTAGTTTGCGAGCCTGCTGGAGCTTGCGCGCATCGGCCTGGTCGCGGATTCTAAGAATGGAATCGGGCAGCAGTTGTCTGCCTTCCGATGCTGCCTGAGCGGCTGCATGGAAGAGATTCAGGAGGGCGTAACGCACCGCCCAGACTTCGGCCAGCACCAGTTCGGTGGGATCGGCGGGCCGCTGCCGCGCGGCGCGCAAAGCGGTCTCGCGCAGCCACTCGGAGAGAGCCTGTCCCGCGCCTTCGGCGGCGGCTTCTATCTCGGCCAGTTCGTCGGGAGTCAGCCGCGTGGCGACAGTCTTGGTGCGGAAGCCAGGCTTCGCCTCTTCGCCGGTTGGCATATTGGACTTTGGAGTGGCTTGAATGCGGGGACTACTCATTGGCGAAACCGCCTTGTTGCCCATGCTGCGCTCGGCTCCGCTGCAATTCAGCAGCGGAATCGCTGGTTCAGAGAAAGTTCTTCTGGATTCAACGTGTTTACGTGATCGACGCCCAGAAGCGCTTTGTCGCAAACAAACGTCATCGTTCGATACCGCGGTCTTTCAGTGCGTCACCCAATCTGCTGATGCAGCAAAAGTTAACCTGCGTGAACATCGAGCCCTGTCTCGGCGCTCTGCAGTTCCCAACTTGGGGGTGACGTGTCAAAATTCTTCCGGTGCGAAGCACCGTTCTTGCTCCGACACGAAATCGAATGCATGATCACGCCTTCACTGCCCGCACAGAAGGCGTTGACTCCACCCCTGATACAAGCTTCTTTGCAGGCTCCTCCGCTGCACCATTACTCGGACCTTTACGAACGCGCAATGTGGAGGCAACCTGTTTGGCCTGTGGCGTCTTCAGAAAGTCCAGGAAGTCACGGTCTTTCGAGAAGACATAGTTGAGCGCCTTGTCCACAACATCATCCGCGGATGCGTGGACGAAAGCGGCGTACTGATCGACCTGCTCGGCGGTGGACTCATCGAGCCGAACCGAAGCACTGATGTAGCGGCTTTGGTTGATTTCAAGTAGTGGCATATTCCCCTCCTTCTATAAGTGGAATCAAGCAATCTTTCTCCGGGCAATCATCCTCTGCGCCGTTTGTGCAATCTCCCTCGCACGAGCGCGGCAGAGTGCGACGGGAATCTCGAATCGGCGACGAACTTCAAGCAGCGTGACAACATCGTCTATCGGAATGCCTTCGATGAGCCAAAGTCGGGCCGATGCAACGTCAACCGTCCGCTGAGCGTAATAAAGAGGATTGGGCTTATCTGACCGGCGCGAGGCAAGCTTGCGCGTGAGCTTCGCGGCGTCTTTGCCACGGACACGCTCATGCAGAACCCATGCCCAACCATGTTCGGAATTTGTGGGGTTAGTGGGATACTTTCGCGCTGTGAATGCGCGAGACGAAAGGATGGCATCCGCGGCTAGAATGTCGAGCCGGAAGTCATCGGAATTCCAAGTGGAATCTCCGGGGTATTCGACCGTCACGGGATAGGCCGGATCGTACTTGCAATTGAGAAATCCCGGCCGGCGGAGGACGCGGTTGCAGTCAGTGCAAGTGGGATCACTTCCGATGCCAATGGCGAGCAGGTTAAGTGCACTTCCCTGCGGCTCGATTGGAAAGCCGTCAACTCGCCAGAGGTCCCTAGGTATGCCAGGGGATGTCGAAATGAATGTGATCGGCGTGGGTAGTGCATCGGAGGCCCGAAGCGGAGCGAGGCGGGCCTCTCTATCAGTATCCAAATCCAGACAGAGATGCCGTACCGCAGCGGCGCTCTCCTTGGCGCGTTTATGTCTACCAGAGCGAAGGGGATCGCGGTCAACGTAGATCTCAGCTTGGGCAACACTGACTTGCGACCAGCGTGACGCCATGTGCCCCTCCTGGCCGAGCAACCGAAACAGCTGCTTGCGGCGCAAAGCTAACTCCACTCAACCACGGTGTCCAATGAATTTTCGGCAGTCTGTTATTCCTGGGGGGAATAACTGGGGAAAGTTAGATTGATTTGGTCTGTGAATCTTTCATCGATGCCTGCGTTGGAAATCTCCATCGGCTTCGCGACAAAGGACATCGACATCCTCGTTTCGCTAAGCTTTCGATTACCCACACATCGTCTGCGCGACCCGCGGTAATGCTCTGAAGAGCACCGCGACATGGCCAGTGCGATCGCTGCGTCGAGGATTTTCCTAGTGCTTTTGTCGATGATTGTCATTTCTGCAAGTCTCGCTTTTTCAACACTCTTGCACGCGCTAATCGGCCTGTTCGAGGAAACATTGGAGTGACGGATCGGCCTCGTGCTTTCTGTTATTCCTGGGAGGAATAACGGCTCGCCGAAAATTCATTGGACACGGCGGTAAGACTGAATCAAATTGCTTAATATCACCAGTCCCCCACGGAGTTGAACAACCGAGCGATGTAGCGGTCGGCCCGGGCCGCCGTACCCGGCTTCGACAATGAATAGGTCAGCATTGTCGCAGATGGAGATTCTAATTCGACGTAGTCAGGAAAAGAGGATCCTATGACGACCTTGATTCAAGCTGCTGTTCACAACCTGGACGGAGGCCCTGTCCGAAGAGGAACTGCAATCAACGCATTCGAAATGATCCTGCCATTTCTCAAGCCCCTACAGCACCTCATCCTCGACGAGACGATCGGCGAGGTCATGGTAAATGGCCCAAGCTGTGCATTTATGGAGAGGGACGGATTCGTCGAGGAAGTCCGAGGCCTTCCGATCGACTTGAGCCGACACCGTAGAAGTTGCCACCCTACCGTGTTTTCCCGAAAGCCAGGACCGTTTGACTCAGAGTAGATCTGCGTTTGTGGAAAATCGGAAGAAGGGCCAAACCAAGTCGTTTTGTCGACTTTTATACAGGAGTTCATCATGTCCGCTTCCCAGCCATCAAGGTTCGCTCCCTCTCCCAGTCAGACCTGGCCAAGAAACGAATTTGTCTTCGAGCCCCTCTTGTACAGCGATGAAGCAGCCGAGTTGCTCCGTATTCACCCAAAGACGCTGCAGTGAATGGCTCGCAATCGACAAATTCACGGAATCCAGGTCGGGAAACTATGGCGATTTCGCGCATCCGATCTCGAGGTTTGGCTGAGAACGAAGAAGGCCGGCTAAGCCCCGGTCTTCCACAGATATTCACCATCGACCCGCCACTCCACTTGCGCTAAGCTGAGGCAGCCATCCGTGTCGCCTCACACGAAGGAGGATTGATGAGGCGCACGAGTCATCAGCACGGTAGCCTGAAACTGGCGGATCGCAGGAAAGGAAAGGTTTGGGAGTTCCGATGGAGAGAAGTTCAAATAGACGGTTCCGTTTGTCGAAAGAACATCGTCGTCGGGACTCTGGAGGAATTTCCAACCGAATCAGCAGCGCAGTCTGCGGTCGATGCAATCCGTCTAACGATCAACCGACAAACCCCGCAACAACTGCTCAAGAACGTGAGCGTCGAGACCCTCGTCAAGCACTACCAGGAGCACGAACTGCCGGACATTTTTTCAAAGCAGAAGCCAGCGACTGGAAGCTCAGACGAGCATCACAAGTCCTACTCCACGCAGTATGCCTACGACATTTACTTGAAAAAGTGGGTTCTTCCACGCTGGCGGTCATATCGTCTTTCCGAGGTGAAAGCGGTGGATGTCGAAGCGTGGTTGAAAACATTGCCGTTGGCACGTGGGAGCAGGGCCAAAATCAGGAATCTGATGAGCGCCTTGTTTTCTCATGCAATCCGGTGGGAGTGGACGGAACGAAACCCGATCAAGAGTGTACGTCAAAGTGCGAAGCGGATGAGGACGCCCGATGTTCTGACTCCCGACGAGATCATGGCACTGCTCAAGAATCTGCCAGAACCTCTTCGAACGGCGGCAGAACTGGACGCTTTCACCGGTTTGCGACGTGGAGAACTGATCGGCTTGCAATGGGAGGATGTGGACTTCGAGAACCTCGTAATCCACGTTCGCCGTTCAGTCGTGATGATGGTCCAGGGCGCTCCCAAGACGGAAGCTTCCGCAAAGGATGTACCGCTCGACGCTGCTTTGGCCGAGTCTCTGCTCAAGCTGAGGCTGGGTGGTCCGTACAATCGCGAAACAGACTGGGTGTTTGCCTCGCCGACGATGAAAGGCCAGCAACCGCTCTGGCCAGAGACCCTCTGGCGACGATACGGACGACCGGCAGTCAAGGCGGCGAAGATCCAAAAGCGGGTTGGGTTCCACACCTTCCGTCATACCTACACAACTTTGCTGACTCAGAACAACGAGGAAGTGAAGGTGGTACAGGAGCTCCTACGTCATGCGAACAGTCGCATTACGCTGGATCTTTACGCTCAGGCGGGTATGCCAAACAAAAGGCTGGCACAAAGCAAGCTTGTTCGGATGGTGCTCAACAAAGGAGAAGCACTGGCCTAACTGGACCAAATTGGACCATGATCAAAATTGCCAATTCCCTGCAAGTGCTTAAAAGGAATGGCGGGGACGACGAGACTCGAACTCGCGACCTCTGCCGTGACAGGGCAGCGTTCTAACCAACTGAACTACGTCCCCACTTTGTTTTCACCGGGTTAGCGGTAAACCCTTGATTTTCCTGTCTTTTCTTACTGTCCACAGAGTCGCCTCGGTCAACCGTTTCCACCCCATATAACCCAATTCCGGGGTTTTATCGACAGGAAATCGTAAGGAAGTACATCCCGACGAGTCCTGACCCGAAGCCCTACGACCCGGAGCATCTGTCCATGCCCCGCGTGTAGATTGTAACAGAGCAGCGATTGATCCGTCAGGCTTAGGCCGAAAACGGAGTGCGTTCATGCCGAAGCGTGAGTACGAAATCAGAGCAAGTGCTCCGAGCAAACTCCCTCTGAGGGATCTGAGCCATTGCACCAGAATCGTGAGGACAGGAGACGCCGTTGATCCGGACTCTGCCGCAGTTGAACTACCTCGCTCGGAGATCCTGGCACTCGCTTCAGCTGGAAATCTCATCATAGGAGTCGGTGCGATCAAGCGCCGCCGCCCAGGATACGCCCGCCAGATCGCAGAAAGAAGTGGCGTGTCTTTCGACCCAAACACCTCAGAGCTCGGCTACGTCGCTGTTGATCCGGAACACAGGGGCCAACGACTGGCGGAGCGCATCGTCCGAGAATTGTTGGCCCATCATGCCGCCCCACTGTTTGCTACGACGTCATCAGAGCGCATGAAGAGGACGTTGGCACGAGTCGGTTTCGTGGAGAGAGGACACGCTTGGCCGGGCCGAAACGGTGAACAGCTTTCGTTCTGGATCAAGGAAACCCAGGCACTTCCCTCCCCGGGTTAGGCCGGACATTGCGGCCACACAGATCTTGGGTGCGCTGATGAACGATGATTCTTGCCGCCACTCTAAAATACTCCGATATGAAAAAGTCCACGACTATTCCCGAGGATCTCTCCGGAGTGGCCCGAGAGGCCAAGGCACTCGTAGCGTTGGCTTTCCGCAATGGACCAATTGAGAATGCCCACGCTAGGAAGGCCTGCCCCAATGCCGAGGTAACCCCAGGGTATTCTCACATCACTCAAGCTGAGATGCGGCAGATCAGTTGAGAACGCTGACGATTGGCGTCCCTGTCGTTGGTCTGGGTATGATTTCGAGTCTGAGAGACGCCGATGCCCAAGCGAAAGATGACGTTAGACCCGGAGTTGGCTGCGGAAGCCAAGAGCATAGTCGCATTGGCGTTCCGCAACGGCCCCATCGAAGATGTTCACGCAGGAAAAGAGTGCCCTACTTGCGCGGGAAAATCCGAATACTCGCACATAACGCAAGCCGAGATGAAGAACATGATGAAGCAGGCGGTGGACACGGTCTACAAGTTGCTCTGGCTGAAACAGAACGATCCCGAGAAGTACGAGGCCACACTTGAGTTCGGGAACCGATACACGCGGTTCTGGGATCAGCCGAAAACGTAGGTTAGCTAGTTCTGGAGGTTTGCTTGAGGCAGAGGTTTTCTCAGGACCGTCAGTCGGCCCACGAAGCGTGGTTCACTGGAGCGGGTGGATTTGAACCACCGACCTTTGGGTTATGAGTGCAGACAGATGTTTCTATCTTGTTGAATGTGGGGCATGGGCGATGCCTTACAGGCCTTGAAAATCACGCTCGGG
>PKUV01000019.1 GCA_003131315.1 Acidobacteriaceae bacterium | reverse complement strand
CTAAGAGCCAAAAGCTAAGAGCTAAGAGCCTCCCGCTCGGAGACGATGGCGCTTGGCCGCCGTTGCTGGCTCATGCGGTAGAGGTGATGCAACGGTCCCACTCCGTGGCCCAGCGGATAGGCATTCGTAATCGCAGCCGAGACATATGCTTTGGAGAGAAGAACCGCCTCGGGTAGTCCGCGCCCAAGCGCCAGGTGGCAGGCCAGCGCGGTCGAGAACGCACATCCGGTGCCGTGGGTGGAATTCGAGCGCTGACGGTCCGCCTTGAAAACTTCCTTTTCGATGCCTCGGGCGGTAGTGAAGCTGAGAAGATCGATCGCCTTCTCCAGGTGGCCTCCGGTGACTACCACATTCGCCGCTCCCAGAGCGTGCAGCCGAGCGGCCGCCTCGCGCATCTGGACAAGATTCGTGACGGCCATCCCAGTCAAGACGCTGGCCTCGTCAAGGTTCGGCGTAACTAGCTCCGCCAGCGGAACCAGCCTCTCGATCAACAGCCGGGTCCCCGCCGCATCCAACAAATCCGCTCCGGAACTCGACTTCAAAATTGGATCCAGCACCACATGAGGCAGCCGTGCCTGGCCCAGAAAATCCGCGACCACCGCGACCGCCTGCTCATTTCCCAGCATACCGATGTGGACGGCTTCCACTGCGAGGTCCGAAACCAGCTCCTGCAAGGTTTCAGCAATGACCTTGGGATCCACGCCAACGACCCGCCGCACTCCCTGCGTCGACTGGATGGTTAAGGCTGTAATACAGGAGACGCCGTAGCATTCATGGGCTGCGATCGTCTTGATGTCGGCGGTAATCCCAGCGCCCGAAGAGGGGTCAAACCCGGCGATCGTCAACACCACGGGCGGGGTCACAGCCATGCTGTCACTCTAAACCGAAAGTTCAAGGAGGGGAACAGCACTTCCGGGTCTCCTCGGTCAGACGTGGTGCGAACGGTGATGTTTGATCCAGTGCCCTGAATTCGGGCCCTTTACGTTAACTAATCAGCCATCAGATGTCGCCGTATCTTATTGATTATAAGAAGTTTATCAATATTTCATCGTAAGTCTAACATTCGATAACAAGTTGCAAGAATTCCGCAGGGCCTGAAATTCCATTAGTAACCAATGAGTAAACAGTACCTGCTGACTGCTTTCAATGACATACGAATACAAATCCATATTTTTCATCGGGCTAAGTCATTGATTAATTACCACTTAGTTAAGTGTGTCGCTGGTTTTTTCGATTGACACGCCCCGCTGACCCCGGTAGCATTTTGAGATCGTTTGACCAAAGGAGCATACGACCTTAAAGAACGACTTTCACGATGAGAGGTAACTGAATGCGACGACGTTTAGCCGAAGGCCTGGCGGTGCTTTTATCAGTCGCCAGTCTGGGGGCCGGAGCCGCATCCGGGCCAAGCAGCCTGGAAGCCGCCAAGGTCACACAGCCGCGGGTCATTGAGACCGGTAGGCACAAAACACGAAAGACCAACAGCCCGAAGTCGAAGGCCTCTCAAGTAGGGACCGCGTCCTGGTATGGAGAGCTTTTCCAGGGCAAACAGACAGCCAGCGGAGAACCCTTCGACATGCGCGATTTCACGGCCGCTCACCCCAGCCTTCCGCTGGGCACGTTCGTCAAGGTCACCAACCTGAGGAACGGCAAGGCCGTGGTGGTTCGTATCAATGACCGGGGTCCCGTTGTGGACGGCCGGATCATTGACGTTTCCTACAACGCCGCGCGTGCACTGGGCTTCAGAGGGCGCGGTTTGCAGACGGTCCGCCTGGACCTCTACCAGCCCACGGACGTGGCGCTGCTGCAACCCGTAGCCAACCTCAACTAAACCCGATACACTCGGCAACGAGAGTCGGAAACATGGACCCGCGCCAGCGTCTCATCGTTGCCCTGGATGTATCTACGGCCGCGGCCGCCCGGAAGATCGTGGCGGCCGTCGGCGACTCTGCCTTCACGTACAAAGTCGGCATGCAGCTCTACACCGCCGAAGGTCCTTCAATTGTCCACGAACTGGTGGGTTCGGGCCGCCGCGTCTTTCTCGACCTCAAGTATCACGACATCCCGAACACCGCTGGAGCAGCCGTCCGGGAGGCGGCTCAACTTGGCGTGAGCATGCTGACCGTGCACGCCTCCGGAGGCGGCAAGATGTTGCGAGCTGCCGTAGAAGCCGCGCAAGCTACCAAGCCTGACTTGCTGGTCCTGGCGGTCACGGTGCTGACCAGCCTGGACGACGTCGAACTGGGCAAGATTGGCCTGCGCGGAGGAGTGCTCGATCAAGTCCTGAGGCTGGCCGCCCTGGCGCTTTCGAACGGATGCAAGGGCGTGGTCGCGTCGGCGCTAGAAGCCGCCGCTCTGCGGGAGGAGTTTGGGCATGACTTCGCCATTGTGACGCCCGGAGTGCGCCCTGCGGGTAGCGGACACGACGACCAAGCCCGCGTCGTCACCCCAGCGGAAGCGATTGCTGCCGGAGCCTCGCACATCGTGGTAGGGCGCCCGATCACCGAAGCCTCCGACCCAGCGGCAGAGGCGAGGGCGATTCTGGGACAGATTGGGTAGATTGCTGTCAGTTCCCAGTTCTCAGTTCTCAGAAAAAGCAAAAGGCGCGACGACTGGCCGCGCCTCTTTTGCTGTTGTGTGGCTGGTGTTGACTGAGAACTGGGAACTGCCCTTCACAGCTTTTCAAAAAACTCGCAGCCCGAGCACGAAATATAGATTCCGCCGGGCACGCCGCGCTCGCGATCTTTCACGCGCTTAACGATGCGGGTTCCCTTGCCGCACTTGGGACACGCGGTCGATTTCGTGGTATCCATGACCTTTTTCCGGTCGGCTGTCTTTGCAATTTTCGCCATTCAGTCTCTCCTGACAGGAATGTGCCGCCGGCCCAAAGGCTGCGGTTCTACCTGGTAATTTGGGAGTATCCAGAAGCGCAATATCGACGCACGCCGGCCCATCTCGAATCGGCCTGCGGCAGGATCAAACACGCGCAGAAGCGGTGCACTGTACTCGCCT
>PKUV01000059.1 GCA_003131315.1 Acidobacteriaceae bacterium | reverse complement strand
ACTTTTAGCCGGACAGCAGTGCACTTCTAATTTCGATGGGATGTAACAATGATGAAAGGGTTAGAAATCTCGAAAAACAAACGGAAGAATTGAAAGCGGCGGTCAATAAGAACAGCGCGGCACTCGATTACGACCTTCAGGCAAAGTGCTCGCGGGATGCGCGAGTATGGTTTAACGAGAATTGGTCGCGGGATAAGGACACAGTCCTGTTAGATTTCACGAACCACTACAATAAAAAACTGAATAAATGCTTCATTGTTGTGGAGTATCACTACAACTCTAATTTTGCTGGTACCGGCGGCGGTTCATGGACGAATGACATGGAGCTTTCTGATGTCTATGAGAACTCGAAGTATGGAAGGTTCGGCGAAAATCATTATACGTATTGGAAACCAACGGTAACTTCGAGCAGTGAAGTGATATCGTGTGAGCTACTCGATCAGAAGTGTAAAACGATTGAGGAATTTAACGGGCTCTTGCGGCCATACATGAATGATTGAAAAATTGTGGCGCCGAAAGTTCTAAAGACACCGGTCGGGTGCCCTACTCATCGCGCACTTTGCGATGAGTGGGATTCCACTGCGGCGTGATTCTGGCAGGCTGCGGAAAAAGCATTCTTCCGCGGTTGCAGTCTCACCTCAGCGGCTAAAGCCGGCTCTGAAAACAAGCCAGTGATCGCAGCGGTGAACCGCTGCGCCACCCAAACTCAAGCCGGTCAAACAGTCGCTGAGAATCATTGGCTCCGTTTCAGGATACGCCGTATATTTCTTTTCCCGTGCAGAACGGCGACAACCTGAAGGGGAGACGTCTCGGGCCGGTACACAACGGTGTAGTTGGGATAACGGGTGAGCGTCCAGAAACGCAGCGGGCGGCTGGTGAGGTCAGAGCGGGTATGGCCGCGCATGGGAGCCTCGGCAACAAACGCACAGGCGTCATAGATCGCTTGCTCCACGCGGTTAGCGGTTTCTTCGGAGTTGCTGTCGTCGGCGATGTAAGACCAGATGTCGAAGATATCGGCTTTGGCGAGCGGCGTGAGGGCATAAACGCTCATTGTTTGGGAACTCGGTTGGGGAGAATCGGTTTAGGCGCGCGGTTTGGGCGCACGCTCTTGATGCCAGGTGTCTTTCATCGCCTGAATTTCACGGCGGGCCTGAGCACCGTCAATCAGTTCGCCGCGATCAGCCTGTAAAAATCCTTCTTCGATATGGGCCGTCAAAGCCTGTCGTTCCTCGTCGGTCCAGCTCTCCTCGGCGTCCTGAGCTTCAAGAGCGCGGCGGAACACATCTTCGACGCTGGTATAACCGCCGCTGGAAAGGCGTTTGTTGACTAACGTTTCAAGGTCGGGGGGCAGGTTGACTTGCATGCGCGATTCTCCCTCAGGGGCTAAAGCCCGCATTTTTATTGGCCTGTAGTGGCACGGCTGAAGCCGTGCCCTTCTCAAAACCATTTACCCCAAGGCCATTTTTGAGGCCAATCCTAGCCTACTGCCTTGCTGTAGGAATCTCCGGGGCGGGCGGAGTCACGATGGGAGCCATCGTCGTCTCCGCGTCCGATGGCATTTGCGGCAGCGGGCCTTCGAGCGCTACGGCCAGCACCTGGTCCATGTTGTCCACGAAATGCAATTTCATTTCCCGGCGCAGGTTCTCCGGGACCTCGGCAACGTCTTTTTCATTTTCCAGCGGCAGAATCACTTCAAACAATCCGGCGCGATGGGCGGCGAGCAGCTTTTCCTTCAATCCGCCGATGGGAAGCACCTTGCCGCGCAGCGTGATCTCGCCGGTCATGGCGATGTCGCGGCGCACCGGAATCCGGCTCAACGCGCTGGCCAGAGCGGTTGCGATGGTGATGCCGGCGGAGGGGCCATCTTTGGGGATCGCGCCTTCGGGAACGTGCACGTGAATGTCAAGGTTGCGGTAGAAATCGCGGGGCAGTCCGAGCCGCGCTGCTCGCGAGCGGATGTACGACATGGCAGCCTGCGCCGATTCCTGCATCACGTCGCCCAGCTTGCCGGTTAAAGTGAGCTTGCCTTTGCCGTCCACTGCCGTGGCCTCAGTGCTGAGGATCGACCCTCCCACCTCGGTCCAGGCCAGGCCCGTCACCAGGCCAATTTCGCTCTTCTCGTGGGCCAGGGTGTCGCGGAACTTCAGAACGCCGAGCCAGTCGCCAATTTTTTCCGCCTGAATCGCGGCCGTGAAGTCCGCGCCCTCTTTCACCACCTTGCGCGCAATTTTGCGGCAGATGTTGCCAATTTCCCGCTCCAGGTTTCGCACCCCGGCTTCGCGGGTAAAGCCGCGAATAATCTGCCGGATTGCGTCGTCGGAGAACTGCACGTTTTTCTCCGTCAACCCCGCCTGCAACATCTGCTTCCGCACCAGGAACTGTTTCGCGATCTCGACCTTTTCCGGTTCCGTGTAGCCGTGCAGGCGCAGCACTTCCATGCGATCCTGCAGCGCGGGCGGAACGGTGTGTATCACGTTCGCGGTGGCGATGAAAAAGACCTGCGAGAGGTCGTACTCGACGTCGAGGTAATGATCGACGAACATGAAGTTCTGTTCCGGATCGAGAACTTCGAGCAGCGCCGCCGAGGGGTCGCCGCGGAAGTCCATCGACATCTTATCGACTTCGTCGAGCATGAACACCGGGTTCTTGGTCCCGGCTTTCTTCATCATCTGGATGATCTGGCCGGGCAGGGCGCCGATGTAGGTGCGGCGATGGCCGCGGATTTCCGCTTCATCGCGCACGCCGCCGAGCGACATGCGCACGAACTTGCGGCCGGTCGCTTTGGCGATCGACATCCCCAGCGAAGTCTTGCCCACGCCGGGAGGTCCGACAAAACACAGAATCGAGCCTTTGGGATTTTTCACCAACTGGCGAACGGCGAGAAATTCGAGGATGCGCTCCTTGATTTTCTCGAGGCCATAATGATCTTCGTTCAGAGTTTTCTCAGCACGCGTGATGTTGCGGATTTCCTTCGACCGCTTCTTCCACGGCACCGCCAGCAGCCAATCGAGATAGTTGCGCGAGACCGTCGACTCCGCCGACATGGGGGGCATGGCTTCCAGCTTTTTCAGTTCCTGGATCGCCTTGTCGCGAACTTCCTTTGGCATGCCCGCGGCTTCGACCTTCTTCTTCAGTTCGTCGAATTCGCTCTTTTCGCCGCGCCCCAGTTCCTTCTGGATGGCCTTGATTTTCTCGTTGAGGTAATACTCTTTCTGCGCCTTTTCCATCTGCCGCTTCACGCGCGACTGGATGGTGCGGTCCATGTTGAGCTTTTCGATTTCCACGTCGAGCACGTCGCCGATCCGGTTCAAGCGCTCGGCGGGATCGAAGATTTCGAGCA
Organism: Acidobacteriaceae bacterium; assembly: GCA_003131315.1. GTDB lineage: Bacteria > Acidobacteriota > Terriglobia > Terriglobales > Acidobacteriaceae > Acidiflorens. The sequence continues at coordinate 115,115 of PKUV01000059.1, read as the reverse complement.
GCCCCTGCTTTTCTTCGATCGAGAGCTGCAGGTTGGCGGCGATGGTGTCGGTCAGCTTCGCCGGATCTTCCATACGCACGGCCGCGATCATGGTTTCGTAGTTCAGCGACTGGCAAAGCTTTACATATTGCTCGAACAGCCCGGTGACGCGCTGCATGCCCGCTTCAATCTGCGCCGTGGTCTCGGTGGCATAACGCGCGACCCGCACGGTGGCCTGCAGAAAGCCCTCGGTCTCGACCACCTGCAGGATCTTGCCGCGCTCGATGCCTTCGACCAGCACCTTGATGTTGCCGTCGGGCAATTTCAGGCTCTGCACGATGTTGACGATGGTGCCGACCTGGAAGATGTCCCCGGCCTTGGGTTCGTCGATGCTGGCATCGTGCTGGGTGGCAAGAAATATCTTCTTGTCGCTGGCCAGAGCTTCTTCGAGCGCACGCACGCTCGATTCCCGGCCCACCACGAACGGAGTCATCATGTACGGAAAGATGACCACGTCCCGGATGGGCATCATGGGCAGTTTCTTGCTCTCGAACTTTTCCTTAGGGTTCGACAAACGCGGTCTCCCGTCTCTGGTCGCTTTTACCTGCTGCTCTTAGCTTGCTGCTTTCTCGATCATCGCCAGCGAGACGTTCCGCTTCTCCACCATCTCGCGGGTCACTTCAAATTCTTTAACCTTTTTCTGGCTGGGCAGGCTGTACATCAGTTCCAGCATGAGCTCTTCGAGGATCATTCGCAAACCGCGGGCTCCAACTTTACGCGCCATTGCCTGGCGCGCGATCGCCCGGTTGGCGTCGTCGCTGAACTTCAGCCGCACGTTCTCAAACTCGAACAGGCGCTGGTACTGTTTCACGATCGCGTTCTTCGGGCGCGTCAGAATTTCCACCAGCGCGTTTTCGTCGAGGTTCTGCAGCACTCCCATCACCGGCAGGCGCCCGACAAACTCGGGGATCAGCCCGAACTTGATCAAATCCTCCGGCTGCGCTTCCGAGACGAGCTCAAAGCTGCGCAGCGCGGCCAGGCCCGCCTCGGTCTCCGTATCTTCACCCATGCGGAAGCCCAGAGCCTTCTTGCCGACGCGCCGCCCGATAATTTTTTCCAGGCCTACGAAGGCGCCGCCGCAAATGAAGAGGATGTTCGTGGTATCGACGGGCGTGAACTCCTGGTGCGGATGCTTGCGCCCNNCGCCTTCGCCCGACACGTCGCGCGTGATCGACGGGTTCTCGTCCTTGCGTCCGATCTTGTCAATCTCGTCGATATAGATGATGCCGGTCTGGGTGCGGCTCACGTCGCCCTCGGCCGACTGCAGAAGTTTCAGAATGATGTTCTCGACGTCCTCGCCCACGTAACCGGCCTCGGTCAGCGTGGTCGCGTCCACGATCGCGAACGGCACATCGAGCATGCGGGCCAAGGTTTGCGCCAGCAGCGTCTTGCCCGTTCCGGTCGGCCCGATCAGAAGAATGTTCGACTTGGTCAGTTCCACGCCATCGCCGGTGCGCTGGCGGTTCATGTAAATGCGCTTGTAATGGTTATAGACGGCGACAGCCAGCTTCTTCTTGGTCTGTTCCTGTCCGATGACGTACTCGTCGAGGAACGTCTTTACTTCCTGCGGCTTCGGCAATTGGTTCGGAACCGCAGCCGAGGGAGTCGCGGTGCGGTCGTCTTCGAGGATCGAGTTGCAGACCGCTACGCACTCGTCACAGATGTATGCCCGGGGATAGTCGCTCGGCGACGAGATCAGTTTCGCGACCGCGTCCTGCGACTTATGGCAGAACGAACAGCGCAACATCTCATCCGATCCCGATCTGGTTTTCACTCGGCCTAACTCCTTTTCTGGTGGCCTGGCCGCTGCTCGATTCCTTCTCCAGGCTTTGCTTCTCAACCCACGGCCGGCTCCGCTAACGCCGAGACCTGCTGGCACCGATCGTCCGCTCGTACTGGTCGTCTGCTGGCACTGAGCGTCACGAACTGCCGATCATACCCTCTATCTCGTCTTATAGATGATATCGTCGATGATTCCGTATTCCTTGGCCTGCTGCGAGTTCATGATGAAGTCGCGCTCCACGTCCTTCTCCACTTTATCCAGCTTCTGGCCGGTGTGCTTGGCCAGTAACTGATTAGTAATCTCCCGCATCCGCAGAATCTCGCGGGCATGAATGTCAATGTCGGTCGCCTGTCCGGACAGCCCGCCCATCGAGGGCTGGTGGATCAGGATGCGCGAATTGGGCAGCGCCAGCCGCTTTTTGGCTTCGCCCGCCGAAAGCAGCAGCGCCGCCATCGACGCCGCCTGACCGATGCAGATCGTGGTCACGTCGTTCTTCACGTACTGCATCGTGTCGTAGATCGCCATGCCCGCCGTGATCGACCCGCCCGGCGAGTTGATGTAGAGCTGGATGTCTTTCTCCGGGTCTTCCTGCGCCAGGAACAGCATCTGGGCGATTACCAGGTTGGCGATATTGTCATCGATCGGCGTGCCAATAAAGATGATGTTGTCGCGGAGCAGACGGGAGTAAATGTCATAGGCGCGTTCGCCCCGTCCCGTCGACTCGATTACCATCGGTACCAGCATCAGTTCACCCTTTCCACACTCCTGCCCTGAAGGCGGTCTCGTCGGCTCAGGGGAGGATCGAAATGGTCCGCATCGTCATTACGCGGACTGGCGATACAGAAAATCGAGGGTCTTCTCGTTGCGAATTCTTGTCCGGATTCTATCGAGGCCCCCATCCCGTGTCAAACGAGCGCGTACTGCTTCGGATGTTTGCTTTGATTGTCTTGCCAGCGATTCCAGTTCCCGATCCAGTTCTTCATCGCTGACCTGCACATTCTCTTCCTCCGCCACCCTTTCGAGCAGCAGCGCAGCTCTTACATCGTGAATCGCCTGCTCGCGCTGTCCCACGCGCAGACGCGACAAATCCATTTTCTTCATCTGCTCGGCGGTCAGGCCCTGCGCCGCCAGCGCGCGCAGTCCCCGCTCCAGCCGGATGTCGATCTGTTGTTCGATCAACGAATCGGGAACTTCAAAATCGTTCCGCTGAATCAGTTCTACCACCAGCTTTTCCTTGGCATCGCGTTCCGCCTGGTGCTTGCGTTCGGATTCGATCTGCTCGCGAATCGCCTTCCGTAGATCGTCCACCGTCTGGAATTCTCCGAGTTGCTTGGCGAACTCGTCGTTCAGTTCCGGCAGGCTCTTCTGTTTGATCGACTGCACCTTCACCGCATAACTGAACGTTTTCCCCGCCAGGCGCTTGTCCTGCGTGTCTTCCGGATAGTTCACGTCGAAGGTCCGATCGTCTCCGGGGCTGGTCCCGCGCAGGTGTTCGGTGAATTCCGGCATCGTGTCCTTGCCCGCGATTTCGACCAGCACTTCATCCATGTGCACGGGCTGGCCCTCGCCGATCTTTCCTTGGTCGGACTTTTGTTCGGCCTTGGGATTGCCATCGAGCGAGACCTGAGCGAAATCGCCATCGGCGAGGGCGCGGCCCTCCACCGGATTGAAACTGGCATGACGCTCGCGCAGATCGGCGAGCGCCTGCTCCACATCCGCCTCGGAAACCGCGATCTCCGGTTTATCGGCGCGCAGCTCTTTGTAGCCTTCCAGCTTGATTTCCGGCAGCACCTCAAAGGCGGCTTTGAACCGCAGCGGCTCGCCATCGTGCAGGTGCAGGTCGGTGACCCGCGGCTGCGATACCGGATGCAGGCTCAACCGCTCAGCTTCTTGCTTGAAAAAGCGGGGGATCAGCGCTTCGACCATGTCGGTCTTGATCTCTTCCGAAAAACGCTGGCGAATAATCGACGCCGGAACATGGCCGCGCCGGAAGCCGGGAATGCGCGCCACCTTCTGATATTTCTGGATCAGCGAATCGGTCTGCCGGTTGACATCCTCGACCGGAATCTCAACCTGAATCTCGCGTTTGGTGGTGCTTTCTTTGGTTTCAGTGGGGCTCACAGTTACCTTTCCAAAGCGGCAGCGGCAGCAGAGTCGCAGGGAATTGCTCGGCTGCGACGCATGTGCCGCAACCTTGAGTGTAAAGACTCCCGAAGAGCAACGTCAAACGGCGGAAGGGGATGTCCTGAGGAAGCCCCTCTCCCATTCTTTCTGGTGAAGTGGCTGCCCCTAACGGTTGGGAAGAGTAGCGATCTCGCTCAAATCCAGCAGATTGCGATCGGCCGTGACTAACGTTAGACCCAGCACCTTGGCAGTTGCCGCCAAAAAGCGGTCAGCCGGATCGGCATGGGGAAGGCCAAGCGCCAAGCCGCTGGTCACAATCTCGTGCGTCAATGGGGCCTCCCGCAATTGCTCCGTGGCCCGCTTTACCCATGCGAACGGATTCTCGACACGAACCCGGCCTTTCTGCATCAGCACAAGCGCTTCCCAAACGCTTACCGACGACAGCCAGAGTTCATTGTCGACGTTGGAGAGTTCGGTGTTCACCCGCCGCCCCAGGCGTTTCGGCTCCAATTTGCTCCACAGCCAAATATGAGTATCGAGAAGCAGGTTCACTTCCGGTAGACCTCCATCTCCTCAAGATCGATGGCGGGCGATACGATGTCTCCGACAATCTTTCCCGTTCCCACCAAATCGCCAACAAATTTGCGGGTGCGATCCGGGCCGGCCGCAATCACTTCGGCCACCGGTTTTCCGTGACGCGTGATGCGTAAGGGCTGCCGCGTCTTGTGGATCTCTTCAATCAAGCCAAGGCACTTGGCCTTAAATTCTGAAATGGAAATTTCGTTCATAACCGTCACCTGGCAAGTCCGCCGACGGCGTCCTTACGTGACCATAATATTAACCATAGTCACAAAACTAGTCAAGTTCCTGTGTCCGTGGCGCAAGAGAATTTGTAATTTGGTAATTTGTAATTTGTAATCTCAACCCCAATTGGTTTCAAATTACAAAATTACTCGATTACAAAATTACAAAATGCCTATCCCCAACTGGCTCAAGGTTTTGAACGCCGAAGTCATTGCCTGCACGCGCTGTCCGCGTCTGGTCGTGTATCGCGAGCAGATCGCCCGCGAGAAGCGCCGCGCTTACCGCGACTGCGAGTACTGGGGCAAGCCCGTTCCCGGCTTCGGCGATCCCCATGCCCGCGTCCTCGTTCTCGGACTCGCTCCCGGCGCCCACGGCTCCAATCGCACCGGCCGCATGTTTACCGGAGACTCTTCCGGCAACTTTATGTACCCGGTGTTGCACGAAACTGGATTCGCCCTGCTGCCCACCGCGACCGCCCGCAACGATGGCCAGGTCTTAACCGGTCTCTACATAACCGCCGCCGCCCGCTGCGCGCCGCCCGACAACAAGCCTCTACCCGAGGAACTGGCCAACTGCGCTCCGTTTCTGGAGCGCGAACTCGAAGGACTGAAAGATCTGCGCGTCATCGTTGCTTTGGGAAGAATCGGATTCGAAGCCTATCTCAATTACCTGAAGCGCAGAAAGCTGATCGCCGGCAAGCGCGAGTATGAATTCCGCCACGGCGCCGAATACGTCCTGCCCGATGGACGCGTGCTCTTAGCTTCCTACCATCCCTCCAACCAAAACACGCAGACGGGCAAGCTAACCAAAGAGATGTTCCGAAAGATTTTCAAGCGAGCACGCGAACTGGCCGAGGAATCAACGGGGCGGATCCCGCGGTAACGGACACCTCTGGGCCGGCATGGGGGTTTCGTCGCTCCGGGATGCGCCGCCCTTTTTTATTGAATCATTTAGACATTGAGGCATTGAAGCATTAAATCGATGACCGCAGCGCGGTCAAAATCCTACGAACACCGGCTCCAGCTCGAGCAGAATCCCCCACGCTTCCTGCACGCCGTGCTGGATTTCATCTTTCAGCCCGACAATATCGCTCGCCTTCGCGTCTCCGCGGTTGATCAGCGCCAGCGCATGTTTGCGTGAGATCCCGGCCGCTCCCGCCGCATATCCCTTGGAGAACCCCGAGTGTTCCACCAGCCATGCCGCCGAAACTTTGCGTTGCGCATCGAGAGCGGGATAGCTGGGGATCTCCAATCCTTTCGATTCGGCGCGCTCGGCCAAGTCTTTGAATTGCGCCTCGCTGAGCACGGGATTCCTGAAGAACGATCCGGCGCTGCGGCAATCGTCGTCTCCGGGGACAATCAACATGCCCTTCCCTCGCCGTATTTCGAGCACCGCCTCGCGGGTTTCGGCGAGCGATGGCGGCGTCTTTTTTTCGGCAGTGTGCCCCGCAAGGCGCTCGGCAAAGTGCTTTTGCAAATCGGCGTACTTCAAACTTGGAGCGCCACCCCGCTTCAACCGGTAATTCACCCGCAAGATGATGTACCGTCCGCGTTCTGTGCTGTTAAAGATGCTGGCGCGATAGCGGAACCCGCACGCCGGCTTGGGCAACACCACAATGCGGTCTTCTTTCAAGTCGAGCGCGCGCACCGACTCGATCGTGTCGGCGACCTCCTGCCCATAGGCGCCAACGTTTTGCACCGGCGTGCCCCCGACGCTGCCCGGAATACCGCTCAGGCACTCGACTCCGGCGCAATTCTGCACGACCGCCTGGGCGACGAAGTCATCCCAGTGGACGCCTGCGCCCACGCTGAAGAGCACGGCGTTGCCGGTGGCGTCATTCGTAGTTGGACTGGTGATTCCTCCGATCGCGATTCTCAGCACCAGCCCCGGCCAGCCGGAATCGGCGATGACCAGGTTGCTTCCGCCGCCCAGCACAAACAGCGGCAGTTCGCGGGTTTTCGCGAACTGCGCGGCCTCCCGAACGTCGTCTTCTCTCCTCAATTCCGCAAAGTAGCGTGCCGCCCCGCCCACCTGCAAGGTGGTCAATGGCGCCAGCGGAACGTTTTCCTGAATCGTCATGAGGCTAATGTCGCTCTATAGTAGGGTTGAATCATTGAGTCATTGAATCATTGAATCATTGAATCATTGGAATTGAATCACTCAATGCCTCAATGATTCAATGACTCAATGCCCTAAAATACAGGAGAGTCCATGTATCCCGAAATAATGGTGATCCCGATGCGTGAAGAACTGACGCGTCTGGGAATTGAAGAGCTACGCAGCGCCGCCGACGTTGACCGGTTTGTGCAGAACGAACCCGGCACAACCATGGTGGTCGTGAATTCCATTTGCGGATGCGCTGCCGGCCGCATGCGTCCCGCCGTGCGCCTGGCGTTGCAGAATGCGGCCAAGCCCGGCAAAATCGCGACCGTATTTGCCGGACAGGACACGGAAGCGACGGAGCGCGCCCGTTCCTATTTCACCGGATACCCGCCATCTTCGCCTTCCATCGCGATTCTGCGCGACGGCAAGCCGGTCTACATGATGCAGCGCCATCAGATCGAAACCCGCGAAGCCTCCGCCATCGCCTCCGACCTGAAAGCCGCCTTCGATCAGCACTGCGCAGCCACGACGGTTCGCTAGCCCGTGTGGGGACGGGGCGAAGCCCCGTCCCCACACGGGCATAGAAATAATTAATGGAGCGCCGGGCGTCTCCCGCCCGTCTGCGTTCCTCCGGCCGTTTGTGTTCTAATGCCGTTCACGGAAAAACTTCCACATGAACGCTATGAAACGTCTCCTGCTTCTTCTCCTCTCGCTCTCCGTTGCGTCGTGGGCCGCCGAGCCCTGGCGCGCTCCGTCCACCCAGATCGATGCCGTCTATCCCCAGGTTGAAGCGCTCTATCTCGACCTGCACCGCAATCCCGAGCTTTCCTATCACGAGGAGAAGACTGCGGCCAAGATCGCCGACCAGCTTCGCAAGCTCGGATACGACGTCACCACCGGAGTTGGCGGCAACGGCGTGGTCGGCGTTTTCAAGAACGGCTCCGGCCCCGTGGTCATGTTGCGCGCCGAACTCGATGCCTTGCCGGTCCCGGAGAAAACGGGTCTCCCTTACGCCAGCCACGTCACCACGCATGATGACCGCGGCGTCGAAGTGCCGGTGATGCATGCTTGCGGCCACGACCTGCACATGGCGATCGGCATCGGAACCGCCGCGCTGCTGGCGCAGAATAAAGACCGCTGGCGCGGAACCTTTATCTATGTGGGTCAGCCCGCCGAGGAGCGCATCGGCGGCGCCAAGGCCATGATCAAAGAGGGCCTGTTCACCCGCTTCCCCAAGCCCGACTTCGCCTTCGCCGTGCACGACAGCAACGGACTCCCCGCCGGGAAAGTCGGCTACACGCCCGGCTTCAGCGCGTCGAATGCCGATTCCGTGAACGTCACTGTGTACGGTGTCGGCGGACACGGCTCGGCCCCGCAGGAGACGGTCGATCCCATCGTGATCGCCGCGCGAACCATCGTGAGCTGGCAGACCATCGTCTCCCGCGAAATCGATCCGCAAGAGCCGGCTGTCATCACAGTGGGTACGATCCACGGCGGCACCAAGAACAACATCATTCCCGACGAAGTTCTGATGCAGCTGACCGTACGTTCCTACAAAGATGAGGTTCGCAAGCACCTGCTGGCGGCCATCGAGCGGATCGCGGTGGCGGAAGCCGCAGCCGCGGGCGCTCCCAAAAAGCCGCTCGTCCAACTCATGGAAGGCGTCGGCGCGGTGTACAACGATCCTCAAATCACCAACCGTGTCGCGGAACGGCTGAAGCAGGTCATGGGAGATGCGAACGTCGTACTCGGACGTCCGATTATGGCCAGCGACGATTTTGCCGAATATCGCTTCGGGGGAGTTCCGAGCGTCATGCTCGAATTGGGCGCGGTCAACCCGGCGAAATATGCGGAGGCAATGAAGAGTGGAGGGGCGCTTCCCGGCCCGCATTCCCCCTACTTCGCGCCCGACCGCGAACCCAGCCTAAAGACGGGAATCGAAGTCGAGATGGCGGCGATTCTGGAATTGATGAGTAAACCCTAGGAGGCTGCGGAAAAAGTATCTTCTGCGCCGCAGTCTGACCCCAGCGGCTAAAGCCGACACTGAGAACAGTTATGGCAGCGCTGAAGCGCTGCGCCACCCAAAATCAAGCCCGAGATTGAGTTTTTCCTCAGCCTGCTAGCGTCGTGTAGAGACGCGGCTTGCCGCGTCTCTTGCCTTCGGTTCGCAAGCCGGAGAACGCCTTGACTGGTCCCGTCCGTCCATCGGGGAGCCAGCCCGTCAATTTCATCACAATTACAAGTAAGCGGCATCACAGCGCAGACCGACTGGATTGGCGGATCATGCCACAAGTCGGCGCTACAAGTGGGTAATCCTGGCCGGATTCCGGTTCCGGGAACGACGGGGTGGCATGGAATCCAAGCCAGCGTTGTGCAAAGACGTGGAGACTCGAATGACGACAGAACTGCATCGGAATGCAGCCGTGAGCCGTGGCCTAGCCGAGCCGCTCACCTTTGCCCAGAAAGAAGCGCTGCAGCGCGCGGTCGCCAAGATTGTTGCGTTGGGCGAACAAATAGGAGTCAGTGCAGATCAGATGATTCAGTTGCTGCAGTCGGGCCTGACCGTCCGCGAACTGCTGGAGTACCTGGCGGCTCGGGCCGGAGAAGTTGTCTGAAGTCGAGCCAGGTTTCAAAGTTTCAAGGTTTCAAGGTTCCGCCAATGCCAGATGCTAGTTCAGACCTTGAGACTCTGAAACCTTGAAACCTGATTTTGGGGTTTTAAGCGTTTGCCGCCGGGCTGGCGATTGAGTAATCTCTAGCGATGCCGTCTCGCCAGGAAATCAGCATCTATGGAACTGCGCCCGTCAGGCAGTCCAACAAGGCGCTCTCTCTGCAACCGCCCCTGTGCGCGTTGATTTTTTTCGGAGCGATCGCGTTCGGCTGGACAAGTGCAGCACCCGCCCAGGAAACGCCGAAGCCGCAGACTCAGACCGGCGCTTCATCGACCGGGCAAGCTCCGAGTGCTCCGGCGAAGATTCCGCCCGTGGCCTTGTACGATCAGTTGCAGAAGAAGTCCATCTTCTTCCCCGACATCGCTTCCAGTACGGAGCGACTTTCGACAGGGCAGAAATTTCAACTGTTCGTGGACAACAGCATTTCCTTGCACACGCTGACATGGGCGGCCCTGGGTTCGGCGGTCAACCAGGCGGAGAACTCGCCCACTGGCTTCGGACAGGGTTGGGATGCATATGCCAAGCGATTCGGGTCCTCCATGGGGCGCCAGGCGTCCAGCAATTTCTTCGGGGAGTTTTTGCTGGCCTCGGCGCTGCACCAGGATCCGCGTTTTTATCCAGAGGTCAAACCGACCTTCTCCCACGCGGTGAAGTATTCGGTGCAGCGGGTCTTCGTCACGCGCAACGATGACGGTCGCGACGTCGCCAACTGGTCCGGGTTGGTAGGGCCACTTATGGCCGAGGGACTGGCGAACGTCTACTGGCCGGATCGGAACCGCACCGTCGGAGACACATTCCTGCGCTATGGTCTGGATGTGGCACAACGAGCGGGTGGAAACATGCTCCGCGAGTACTGGCCGGTGTTCTACGGGAAGATCCACCACGTGTCCCGGCCGACCGCCGGACACAACTGACCGGGAAAAAGGCTGGCTTTCCTTTTGTGCGTGCGCATCTAAGTTGAAGAAAAGCGGTCGTGGCAGAACTATGGTTTTACGAGCGTGGCTCTACGAAACAGGAGATCGAGATTGAGGAATCGGATACTGTTCTTACTTGCCTTTTGCGGGCTTGTCGCATCGGCTTCGGCACAATCAAATTTCAATCGTTTTAACTTTACCGCCGGCGGCGGACCTGGCGTCGGCCGCGGCGATGTCGCCAGCTTTGTCGGGAACTCTTTTCAGAGTGTGGTCGGAGGTGGCGTCAACTTCAGCCGCCTGTTCGGGGTGGATGCCGAATACATGTACTACGGCCTCAACTTTCGGCCCAACGTGATCCAGAGTCAGTCGCTGTCGGGCCAAAGCGGACATATGCAGTCGATAAGCCTGGACGGCATCGTCACCGTGCCGCGTCATTTGGGCAATTTGGGCGCATACGGAATTTTCGGCGTGGGTTTCTATCGGCGCAGCGTTTCGGTGCCCAGCCGGTCCCTCCAAGCCGGCACAGTCTACGAGCCCGCGTGGAGATGGTGGGACATTAACCGCGATATCTTCGGCAACCCTATCACCCCGCAAACCATGTCTTCGAACTCCAAGGATGCGGGCGGCTTCAACTACGGCGGCGGAGTCACCTATCGTCTGAACCATCTGGGTAATGCCAAGCTCTACATCGAAGGCCGCTACCATCGCGCTTATCACAGCGACGGCAAGACCATCGTCATGCCAATCACGGTTGGGCTGCGCTGGTGAAGGCTTCGGGCGTTTTTTGACGAACGTGATCGCGCTGGCAGGCCGCCTTTCCGGTGTCAGCTTTCAGCTTCTGGCGAACAACCCAACTCGCCTCTCGCTACGTTTCTCTTTTCCACTCGTTTTTCTTTTCTTGCAGGCTGCGGAGAAAGTCGATTCTCGATGCCCAGCCCCTAAAGGGGCGTCTGACTTCGAGAACTTCCGGCATCGCTAAAGCTAAAGCGATGCCCTGATACGAAACAGGAGTTTTTCGGCCGCCTGCTAGCGCTTGGCGCTTTCTTCGATCGCTGCTGTCGCTTTTCCGCTTTTCTTTGGATCATCTTCCCGTAGAGACGCGGCTTGCCTCGTCTCAGACGCGGCAAGCCGCGTCTCTACGGTTGGCTTCGATCTGGCGGGATTGAGGCGGCGGGCCGGGGCAATGGGAGTCCGAGGAAACCTAGGGCGGCCAGGGAATACAAGAGAGCGGCGACCACGAGAAGCGCTTTCATCCCGACGATCAGCGACAGGTTTTCCAGGAGGCCACCGACGACGGCTCCTAGCATGTTGGCGCCGAGGGCCGCGGCGGGGGAGTCAGCGGAGCGGAATTCAGAGGCGAACAACAATCCGGCAAAGAAAACCGGGATGGCGAAGATCAGGGCGGCGAAGGAGCCGACCATGGCCGCCGAGCCGGGAATACGGTTGAAGGGTACGAAGTAGGCGCAGGCGATGCCGACGAGGATGCCGATCAGAGTCCAGGAGCGTGGCCACGTGGGGCGTTGTTTCTGTCTTTCGATGACGAAGTTGGCGAGGAGAAGCGCCGAGAGAATGGCGGCGATCACGATGCCGTTGACTTGCCATGTGGTCCCAAAATACAAAGCCAGCCGGCTGACGACTTGCGTTTCGAGCAGCAGGAATCCGGCGCCCATGCTGAAGAAAAAGAGAGAAGGAACGCGGGTGCGGGCTTCCGGAATCTTAAAATAGAAGACGGCCGCGAGCAAAATGACGAGGGCGCTGAGCAGGTAGAAGATGCCCGGGATCCAGTGTCCCTGATGGTAGAGATAGGGCCAATCGTCGGTGGTGACGGCGACTTCGGGCAAGGCGAGAAAGGCTGGACGCCGGGCCGCGACGAACTGACGCAAGCGAAGATCGGCGGCAAGGCTTGCTTCCACCTGTGCTGAGGGCGAGACGGCAAAACAGGTGGCGCCCGCGGTGTAACTAGAAGGCGCGAGGAAAACCACTGGAGCTTTACCGAAGGTGCGGGTCAGCATTTCGGCCAGGCGTCGTCCCACGAAAGGGTGATTGATCTGGAACTTAAGGAACAGGACGCCGTTCGGTGCGAGCAGTGCGCGAGCTTCGCGGAAAGACTCTTCGGTGTAAACGAAGTTGTCGAGGCGCATGTTGGAATAGTCGGAGAGCTGGGTGTGGGAATCGAGCAATCCGAAAAGGATGAGGTCGTAACGGGCAGTGGTGCGCTTCATGAAGGCGCGGGCGTCGGTGAGGTGGGCGGAGACGCGCGGATCGTCGTAGGGATGCTCGGGGTGGCGGCGGCGTCCGAGGTCGAGAATTTTGGGGTCGATTTCCACGGCATCGACGGCGCGGCTCCGATGGCGCAGAGCGGCGGCAACGTCATTCCCGGTACCCGAGCCGACGATCAGGACGCTCGGGTTCGGGGAGGTGAAACGGAAGGGCAGATTGTAGGGATTTTCGTCCGGCGCCTCGTCCAACAACCCTGGGTGACGATCCAGAAAGTCGGGAGAGAGATTCACAACTACCTGGTAGCCGGTGTGATTGACGCGAATCTCGGTGCGGGAGAGTTCGCCGTTGGGAAAATTCTCATCCTCGACTTCGATCTGCTGGTAGGGAGTCCAGAGGTTGAAGTGGTGGGGAGTGGAAGGATCGACGAGCAGGAGCGCTACGGGCAAGACGGCGGCGGCGAGGCGGATGGTGTCGCTCCGGTTGGATTGCAGCAGCGCCATGCCCGCCAGAACGATGGTGAACCATACCGCGGGGGGCAGAGCCAACCAGGACACGGCAAAGAATGCGAGGATGCCGGCCAGACTGCCCGCCAGGTTCCAAGAGTAGCCATAAAGCGTGCGCGGGGCCAGTTCGATCTGGCGGCTTACAGTCTGTCCGATAGGGATGAAAATGTAAGTGATGAGTAAGAGCAGGATGGCGGTGACGGCCACGGCCAAAAGAAGGCCAGGGGTGTCGTGCACGGCGCGAGTGGCCCATATCTCGACGTCCTGCGCCGCGCCGAGGTATTGCGAGAGGCTCTCCATGATCTGCGGGCCGCGCCAGGGCAGGCGCACGATGACGATCAATCCGACGAGAGCGGTGGCGGCGGTCCGCCAGCGTGGGCGTTGGCTAGCCAGAGCGCAGCCCAGTCCGAAGCCGAGAAAACAGAGCAGCAGCGCCAGGTTTTTTACATAGGCAAACACGCGGACTTCGGTAGCGACCCAGCGGATGAGGGCGAGTTCCGCAAAGAGGGTGAGAGCGCTCGCCAGAAACAGGGCGGAGAGATTAAAGCGGTCAGGCAGGTCGGAGGCATGGGTGCGCGGCTTGATTAGGCGGTAGCCGACCAGGAGCACGGCGGCCAGGATGAAGCCCAGGATGCGCAAGGACATTGGGGAATCCGTTTGATAACAGCCGAACAGAATAACACGCAGGGATGGGGAGGCTGGGGCTTGGATGATTCCCGCCCCAGCGTCGGGTTCCGCAAATTCGCAACATAATTCCAAAAGTTGTCATCCTGAGCGGAGCGAAGGACCTGCTTTCTTGTCGGTGCAAGAGACAGCAGGTCCTTCGCTTCGCTCAGGATGACAGTGTGGATTTAGGCCGTGGATCTACGGGAGGCCGCACTCAGCACGTTAGCTGGTCGCGAGTTAGTTTTAGGCCGGTCAGGTTGCCGAGGATGGTTACGGCGATCTGCTCGGTGCGGAAAAATTCTTCGGCGGTTTGTTGAAGGTCGTCGATGGTGACGGCTTCGATGCGCTCGATAAGTTCGTCGAGGCCGTAGAAATGGTCGTAGTACATTTCCTGGCGGGCGAGGTTTGACATGCGCGCGGTGGAGGATTCGAGCGAGAGCATGAGGCTGCCTTTGAGTTGGTCCTTGGAGCGGCGCAGTTCTTCTTCGGGAACGGGCGTGGCTTTCAGGTTGCGGAATTCCGCGATGACGCACTCGACAACTTTGATGGCCGACTCGCGCGAGGTGCCCGCGTATACGCACATGGAGCCGGTGTCGCGGTAGGGGTTCAGGTCGCTGTAGATGGAGTAGGCGAGCCCCTGGCGCTCGCGGATGTTCTGGAACAGGCGCGAGCTCATGCCTCCTCCGAGCAGCGTATTCAGGATATAGGAAGCGTAGCGGCGTTCGTGGGCCATGGGATGCGAGGGGACGCCGATGCAGATCTGGACCTGCTCCAGCGATTTCTTGTTGCGCAGGTTGATGCGGGAAAAAGTTTTGGGCTGGGGCGAGTGCAATCCGTTTTTCGCCGGCTTCACGTTTTCAAAATGTTTAGCGACGAGTTCGACAAAGTGCTCGTGGTCGAGGTTACCGGCGGCGCTGACGATGAGATTGCCGGGCGCGAAGTGGTGTCCATAGAAACGGGAGACGACGGGACGCTCGAATTTTTTTACGGTGTCGCGCGTGCCCAGTATCGGCAGACCAAGGGCGTGGTCTTTCCAGAAACTTTGGGTGAAGATTTCGTGGACGAGGTAGTCGGGATTGTCCTGGTCCATTTTTATTTCTTCGAGGATGACGCCGCGCTCGCGCGCGATATCGCCGGCATCGAAGACGGGATGAAGGACGAGATCGCTGAGGACATCCATGGCGAGCGGAAGGTGCTCATCGAGGACTTTGATGTTGAAGCAGATACATTCCTTCGCTGTGAAAGCATCCATATTGCCGCCGATCGAATCGACCTGGCGGGCGATGGCTTCGGCGGAGCGGGTTTCCGTGCCCTTAAACACCATGTGCTCGATGAAATGGGAGATGCCATTCCATTCGGAACCTTCGTCGCGGGAGCCGGACTTGAGCCAGATGCCGATCGCGACGGAGCGGATGTGGGACATCTGCTCGGTGATGACGGTTAGGCCGTTCGGCAGGATCTGACGACGAATGCTGCGCGTCTCTTTTACCATTAGGTTCTTACCATGAATTTCCTACTATGACGTTCGGGTCCACGTATGAATTCCGGGGCGGGTTGCTGGCACTATTCTCCCACAATCCGGGGAGAAGCGACGGCGGTTGAAGTTTAGTCTGTCTTTTGTGTGACTTACGGCGATTCTCCGGCATCGTAATTTCGGTATTGCACTCAGTATTACGAAATGGACAGATCTCCGGTTTGCCGGCACGGCCATGTCTAGTTGTCGAAGTTTGCCGATGCCGACGTAGGTGACGCCGCCTTCGATGGCGCCGTGGGAATGGGGATTTTTCGCCCGTAATCGGCAACGTATCCACGTTCTCACTTTTCCATAAGCGACTTATCGTTATACTCTGCCTGTGAAGAGGCGCGAACCAGAGCGATTTTACGAGTGACCCCAAATGGCCGAAGAGAAGCTCCGCGTCCACTTTGGCGACTATCTGGGTAAAGCCGAAGTGGTTATCTATTCCGTCCTTGCTGTGTTGCTTTTTATAACGGCGCTCGCGACGATTGCAAACGCCGGCAAAATGCTCTGGGAGGGCCTCGGTCACTGGACGATTGCCACCGAGACCCTGCTGGTGTTGGACCAACTGCTCGTTGTGCTGATGCTGGTGGAGATTCTGCATACGGTGCGCATCTCCATCCGCTCGCATTTTCTGGTTACCGAACCATTCCTTGTCGTGGGCCTGATTGCCTCGATTCGGCGCGTCCTGGTGATTACCTTGGAAGCGGCCACCCTCACAAAGGGTGGAACGTGGTCGACCGAGGGTGCGAGCATATTTCGAGCTAGCATGACCGAGCTTGGCTTGTTGGGACTGCTCATCCTCATTTTGGTATTTTCCATTACGCTTTTGCGCCGGTTCGCTCCCGCCCCGAAAGACATGGAAAGCTAAGGACACGCTTGGTTAACCTTCTCCGATGGAAAGCTGAGCGGTCGGAGTCCCTGCAGCTCGATTCCTGTATTTTACGGATTACACTCAGAGACGGGCGAGGACGCCCGTCGCTCCACCGTGCCAAATGCAACGCCAGCCATCCAATTCGCTGTTAGGACTTAACTTGCAGGAACTCACGAATCTTGCGCTTGGGTCGGGGCAGCCTGCCTACCGGGGCCAGCAATTATTCGATGCGGTATATCGGCAAAAGATCGATCGGCTGGATCGGGTTTCGACACTGCCACTCGAATATCGCGTGCGGCTGGCGGAGCAAGGCTGGGGAGTGGGGCTTCCGGCAATTGCGCGCAAGTTTGTTTCGAGCGATGGCACGGTGCGGTATCTGGTGGAACTGGCCGACGGGGAGACGGTGGAGACGGTCTGGATGCCGGAGGGAGATGGCGGGGAGAGCGGCGACGGAAGCGAAGCGGGTGACGAGATTGAGGGTGGAACTGCTCCGGTGGGGTGGCGTCGGGCCACGATTTGCGTATCGAGCCAGGTGGGATGTGCGGTGAATTGCAAGTTCTGTTTTACGGCGCTGCTTGGGGTCAAGCGAAATCTGGAGGCGGGAGAAATCGTTGGGCAGATCGCGGCGGTGCTGGGGGAGCAGGGAGTGGAGCCTCCGTTGCAGCGCGTTAACATCGTGTTCATGGGCATGGGCGAACCCTTCTTGAACTATGACAACTTCATGAAGTCGGTGCGGCTGCTGGCCGAGGGCGTGGGGATTCCGGAGTCGCGGATGACGGTGTCGACAGCGGGGATCGTGCCGCGGATTCGCGATTTCGGGCAGGAAGCGGTGCGGCCAAAGCTGGCGATTTCGCTGAACGGATCGAACGACGCGTTGCGCAGCGAAGTGATGCCGCTGAACCGGAAGTGGAACCTGGGGGAGTTGATGAAAGCGGCACGGGAGTTTCCGTTGCGAGCGCGGGAGCGGCTTACGTTTGAGTATGTGCTGCTGGCGGGCGTGAATGACGCTCCGGAACAGGCGCGCGAGTTGGTGGAGTTGGTGCGGGGCATAAAGGCAAAAGTTAATTTGATTGCACTGAATCCGGGAACGGAGTTGCCGTACCGGACGCCGGAGCAAGAGCGGGTGTTTCGGTTCCAGCGGATTCTGGTGGCAGCGGGAATTCCGGCATTTGTGCGGCGGCCGCGAGGACGCGACATTTTCGCGGCGTGCGGACAGTTGAAGAGGACGGTGGAAGCGGCGCCCGGTCGTGAGTCCAAATCCACGTTGTCATCCTGAGCGAAGCGAAGGACCTGTGTATTTGAACTCGCTATGCACGAGATCCTTCGCTTCGCTCAGGATGACAACCCAAACTTATGCCGCGAATTTGTGGGACACAACCCTACGAACCGCTGCACGCGGCGGTGATGTCCGGCCTGGTTTTAATCTAGCCAATCGTCGCAGCTTGCCGACGAGCACGGAGTGAGCCCGAGCGACCGCGCGCAGGGGAACGAGCAGCCAAACGGGAATGCGTTCGGGCATTGTCATTACGATTGTTGCGGTGCGCGCCGGAGCTGGCGTGCACCGTGAGTGTGGTCTTCATCCTCAGCCGATCGGAATAGGTCAGCAGCTTCTCCACGCTCACTTTGGCTATCTTTCCTCGCGTCAGGTTGCTGACCGAAGGCTGATATTCGTCGAGAATCTCAACAAGTTGGCTCTGCGTGTAGCCCCGCTTCTCGATTTCTCGGAGAATAGCATCGAGCAGCGTCGCTTTGACCTTCAGCGCAGACGCTTCGGAACGTGACAATCCGAGATCGTCAAACACATCTCCCTTCGTGATGTGGCTTGGCTTATTTTCGGACTTCACCTGTTTTTCTCCTCTTGAATACGCTTCAAGACCTTTTTCAGCCGGGCTCGCGCACTCGCGACATCTCGCCTGTCCGTCTTTCGGCTTTCCTTTTCGAAGCAGTGCAGTACGTAAATCACGCCGCCAATCTTCGTTAAGTAAACTACCCGGTATCAAGCCCGCTCATCCGATTCCTTGAGTTCCCAGACACCTTTTCCGATCGACGCCATCGATCGCGTCTCGCACGCTGGGAACTCACCGCTCTGCAGCCTGCGTAAAGAGTAGCCAAGGCTCAGTTTCACGTCTCTCGGGAATCCGCTCAGAACCTCCTTCGAATCTCCCTCCCAGTGAATCTCTGCCGGTGTGCGCCGAACGTCCTTCACGGTAATATGATTATACAACTTGTACTATAACATGCAAGTAGGAAGGTTTCAAAGTTTCAAGGAAAAGGCGTGTGTCGTTGAGGGTAAACTTTGAAACCTTGAAACTTTGATCCTAAGAGCCGCTGCGGGCCGCGGCCCGGTTGGGCACGGCGAGCGAGGAGCGGCTTGCGGAATTCGCGACCTGCAGTTCCACACGGAAAGCGGGGTTACCGGGAGTCGACGGCTGCAAGAGACGGCCGCCATGTTCTTCGACGATGCGGCAGCAGGCGCTCAGCGAAAGGGTAGCAGGCTTGTTCGCGCCTTCGGAGTTGAGCAGCGACGGGTACGAGACTGGCTGCGAAGAAGGATCGGCAGAAGGATCGGCAGAAGGATCGTAAGACGAGAAGTCAACCAGGACAAAGTTGCCTAGCCTGTGCGTGCGAACGAACAGGGTGGAGTTTATTTCGCGATCGAGATGGGCGCTGATCTGTCCGGCAAGGTGCATGCAGACGTGGAGAATCTGGTTGGAGTCGGCGAGCACGGGCGGAAGCGAAGGAGCGAGTTCGAGTCGGATCGAATTGGCTTCCGCCTCCAGTTGGGGAGCAAGCAGGCGCACGGCGGTTTGCAGCACGGAGTTGATGTCGACGGCGGCAAGCCTGGCAGGAGCTTGACGGGCAAAAGTGAGCAGGCTAGCAACCAGCGTGGTTGTGCGGCGGACCTGCTCGCCGATTTGCGCGGCTTGGAGTTGTTCCTGGGGGGGCAAGTTGGACGCGCTGAGCAGGTCGGAGTATCCCAGCATGGCGGTGAGCGGGTTGTTGATCTCGTGGGCGGCTCCGCCCACCAACTGGCCGAGCGAGGCCAGTTTCTCGGATTGAATAAGCTTTTCCTGCAAATCCTTGAGGTCGTCGAAAGAGCGTCGGGACCTTTCGAGAAACAGCGAAAGCTCGGATCGGAGCAGGCGTTGGCGCCAGAAAACCACGATGCCCATCACGACCATGGTGACAAGACTCACGGTAATGCGGAAGGCCTTGACCGAAGGCGGAAGCGCCGGGTCCAGTTCGGAGTGCAGGGCGGCCCAGAGGAGGCTGAACAGAGCGAGCATGCTCAGGCGTGTGATCCAGACGCCGAGCACAGGGCGCGACGGCTTGGCGTAGGATAGGTCGAGACGGAGAGCGAGCAAGGGAGCCGCAGCCATCCAGGCGATGGAAACGCTCAGCGGGATGTCGTAGATGCTGCCGCTGTAGTAAAGCTTGTGACCGATGGCATAGTTGGCGACATAGGAACTGGAGGCGTAGAGCGCACTGGCGCCGAGCAACTGTCCGTACAGCTGCCGCCAGCCGCCGTGAGCGGTGTAGGCGAGGACGGCAAGCGAGACCAGGAGCACGAGTTTTTCGGTCAGATATGCAAAGTTGAAATTGGCGCTGTAAGCCGCTTCATCGACCTGCACGGTTTGCCATGGGATGACGGCGTATACATAAATGAAGATCCACCAGGTGAGCAGGAGGGTAAAGTCGAGCATGCGGATGCGTTCGTCCCGCTCGTCTTCCCGGAGATGAGGAAGCACGGCGAGAGCGGCGATCATGGGCACCAGATGCAAGAACAGAACGATATCGCCCAAGAAGGGGTCGGGCACGTCCTGACGTTTCACGACTTCAAAGTAATTCCACATTCCCTGGTAAGTTAGCCAGAAGAGCATGCCCACGCTCATGAGGATCCAAAAGAGCCGGATGTGGAGAGTGGGGCAGCGCGAGCGCGAGATATTGGGCAGGAAGGCGGCGGTGGCAACCAGCAGGAGACTGCCCTGGATGAGGTCGCTGGCAATGGTGAGGGCGTCGCCTCTTGGCATGAGCAGAGACGCCGCCGTCTGGGCGAGAACCAGCGCTACCAGCAGGGAGACCCAGAGTTTGGTGAGTGCGGCCAAGGCAAACTACTCCGACTCCATTCTAGAGCGTGATGTGGGGTTGACGGGGTTACTAGAGTAACCCATAGTGCAGAGTGAGAAGTGGGAAATTGCGAAAGTAAGAAGCTCATGGAGTTTGGCTGAGATTGCCTTTAGAATTAGGCGCTTAACTTTAGAATTAGCAAGCTGCGGAAAAACTCGGGATTCGTATCAGGGCATCGCTTTAGCGATGCCGGAAGTTCTTCGAAATCAGATGCCCCTTTAGGGGCTGGAATCGAAGATCGACTTTTTCCGCAGCGTTCTAGTCGCGTAACGACGAGAGTCCCTTGTCCTGGATGATCCCTCGATACCGTGATCTATGGCGCTTCCGGGCGCCGCTCAGTGCGGGCGAAATCCGGCGCACGGAGCGCTGGCTGGCGTCGGCGCGGGTGGCGCTGACGATTGTGGCGGTGCTTACTCTTTGGATGGAGCCGGTGCGCGGGTTTGTGTATTCGCGCTGGCTGTACTGGCTGCTGACGGTGTACTTCGTGCATGCGGTGGTGGTGATGTTGCTGTTGCGCTTCCGGCCGCAGTCGACACAGGCTTTTCGTCTAGTGGTGCATTCTGCGGACATCGTGTGGCCGGTGCTGATCTCGATGTTCGCGACGGCGCAGCGGGGGCCATTCTTTCTATTCTTCGTGTTCGTGATGGCGGCCGCGGCGTATCGTTGGGGGCTGTGGGAGACGGTGGGTACGGCGGGCACGGCGGTGGCACTGCTGTGGGCCGAAGCGTTCGCGGTGCGAGCTGGACTGGAACCGGCGGCGGATCAGTGGCTGCGGGTGATGCATCTGCCGCGGCTGGGTGTGAGCGTGCGGGAACTGGATCCGCAACAGCTGTTCATGAGTTCGGTGTATCTGATTGTGCTCGGATTTTTGCTGGGCTACATGTCGGAGAACCAGAAGAAAGTGCGGGCGGAGCGCGCCGTGATCACGCGCGTTCTCAGTTCGACGCGGGTGGAGGCGGGACTGACCGGGACCATGCAGCAGATTCTTGGGGAGGTGACGAGCATCTACGGCGCGTGCCGGGTGCTGAGCGCCTCGCAGGAAGCGAACAGTTACCGGGTATTTCTGGCCGAGGTGAGGCGTGGCGCCGAGGGCGCCGAAGCGCTGCGCTGGCGCGAGGCTTTGCCGGGAAGCGAAAAGGCGTATCTGTTCGACTCGCCAGCGGACGCGATTTACGCGTCGCGCAGTGCCAAGGGTTTTCACACGGTGCTGCTGGATCGCGACGGGGCGCGGCTGCGCGATGTAAGCACGGGATTTCTGGATGCGCTGGCGCGAGTGGAAAAATTTGACGCGATGGTTTCGGTGGCATTGGTGTTCGGGACCGAGTGGTCGGTCCGGGTGTTCCTGTTCGATCCAGAGATGATGGGGGAGCCGGAAGAGGAATTGCGGTTTCTGCAGGAGTTCGCGCAGCAGGTGGGTCCGGCGATCTACAACGTGTACCTGATGCGGCGGCTGCGGGAGCGGGCAGGGGCGCTGGAGCGGGGACGGTTCGCGCGCGAACTTCATGATGGAGCGATTCAATCGCTGATCGCAGTGGAAATGCAGTTGGATGTGCTGCGGCGCCAGTCGGGAACGCAGGCGCCGGTGGTGAACGCGGAGCTGGGGCGGATCCAGAAACTGCTGCGCGAAGAAGTTCTGAAGTTGCGCGAACTGATGCAGGCGATGAAATCGTTTGAGGTGAATGCGGACCGGCTTCTGGGCTTCATTTCCGACACGGTGGAGCGCTTCCGGCGGGAGACGGGAATCGCAGCGGAGTTCGTCAGCGAACTGGAGCGGGTGGATTTGGCGCAGAAAGTGTGCCGGGAACTGGCGCGCATTGTGCAGGAGAGTCTGGTCAACGTGCGCAAGCACAGTGGAGCGCACCATGTGCTGGTACGGCTGGCGCAGCGGGCGGGTAATCTGCAATTGACGGTGGAGGACGACGGCAATGGATTTTCTTTTTCTGGAAAGCTGTCGGATGCGGAACTGGAGACGACCGGTAAGGGGCCGGTGGTGATCCGGGAAAGGGTACGCCTGCTGGCGGGCGAACTCACGATAGAATCGACTCCGGGGCACGGCGCACGGCTGGAAGTACGGATTCCGCCGGCGAGGAAGACGGATCATGGATAAACGCATTCGTCCCATACGCATTGTGATTGCCGACGATCACCCAATTTTCCGCGACGGGCTGCGGCGCCTGCTGGAATCGGAAGACGATATGAAAGTGGTGGGCGAAGCCTGCGATGGCCACGAGGCGGTGAAGTTGGCGACGGAGATCAAGCCCGACATTCTTCTGCTCGATCTGGCCATGCCGCACCACACTGGACTGGATGCGCTGCGCGACCTGAACACGAGCGGTGGCGCGGCCGGGGCGGTGCGCATCATCCTGCTGACGGCGGCGGTGGAAAAGAAGCAGGTGGTGGAGGCGTTGCAGTTGGGAGCGCGCGGCGTGGTGCTGAAGGATTCCGCCACGCAACTGTTGCTGAAGAGCATTCATGCGGTGATGGCCGGGGAGTACTGGGTGGGGCGGGACAGCGTCTCGAATCTGGTGCAGTACCTGCGCAACCTCATGCAGAGTACGAACGAGGAATCGAAACAGAAGAAATTCGGGCTGACGCCGCGGGAACTGGAGATCGTCTCCGCAGTGGTCGCAGGCTATGCCAACCGGGAAATCGCCGAGTACTTCAAAATCAGCGAGGATACGGTGAAGCACCACCTCAGCAATATCTTCGACAAACTGGGGGTTTCTACCCGCCTGGAGCTGGCGCTGTTCGCCGTCAACCAGGGGCTTCCGCTGAAAACGATTGTGTAATCTACAGGTTGGCGGGATCTAAGGGGAACCCCTGAGTTCATGGCACGATAGTGCTATCCCAGGTCACCGCTGTGCTATTGGGTAGAGGGGACCGTTCACGATACTTTTATAATCACACGACGGCGAAGTACTGTACCGGAGATCAGCAAAGCTCGGGCGTGTCGTCGATTGAGGGGGCAAACAGTGATTAAAGCAATCCGTCAACTTTGGGCTGAGGAGAGCGGGCAAGATGTCGCCGAATACGCCGTGATGCTCGCGGTAATCCTGGTGATCGTCATTGGCACGGTCAAACTGATCGGCGGCAACGCCAACAACGTATTTTCGCAAGTCGGAAGCAGCATGGCGCAACCGCAATAGCCTGCAAGATCAAGCCCCGCTGCGCCTGGCAGGGGGCTTTCCCTGATTTTTTCTGCCGTTCTCTCCCGCTTTGAATTTTTGCCGCTCGACTATCTGCGTGCCATGATCGAGGCCAATTGGCTCTTAGCTTTTGGCTCTTAGCTTGTACCTCCTGGTGCCGGCAGTTGGTTGAAAAACGCCAGAAGTGAGTGCTGGGTGTACGGCGATGCGACCCATTTCTGACAGCCAAAAGCCAAAAGCCAAAAGCCTTCTTACTGCCCCGTCGGAGCTGCCTCCGTTTTCTCCGGCGCCGGAGCCGTTTTTCCTGGAGCGGTGGTGACGAGCCTGGTGAGGAACGGGAAGAAGGGCGTGACTTCGAAGGGCATCTTCTCGGCCGCGGTGGTGATGGCGACGGGCTTGGTCTTGATCAATTCCAGTTGATTGTTCCACGGGTCGACCTTGACCCGGCCACCGAGCGGAAGCGCCGCGACCTGGTCGGCCTTCTTCGGGTCGAATTGCGGCGAGGCGGTCATCAAAGACGACATCCTGGTGGCGTTGCCATTGAGCAGGCTGTCGCCCAGGTGCGCCCGGATCAGGTTCTTCAATTGCGGAGCGCGGGCCTGGACCGCTTTGAGGAACAAGCCGGCGTTGCTGAGCTTGTCCTTGTAGGGCGAGTTGTTGAGCAGTTCGATGGCTTTCTTGTCGGCGGCTTCTTCTTCGCCGCGATCGCGAGCGAAATCCATGCGCTCGAAGGTGCGTTCATCGGGAAAGAACATGCGGTCGTTGAAGGCGAGCTTGGTATTGAGGTGATGGCCGAGCACGATGTGCGCCAGTTCGTGGGTCAGAATCATGGCCAGGGCTGCTTCGTCGGGCAGCACGTCAATCATGCCGCGGCTCATGACGATGGTGTGGCCAATGGTGAAGGACTCGAGCGGCGTGGTCAGCAGCACGCGGCACTTGATCTCGGGTTGAATGTCGAGGTTATTGGTGACCATCACGTTGTTGACGACGGTCTGTAGCACCTTGTCGATTTCGCCTTCCGGCGCGATCAGGCCGATCTGCTGCAGGCGGTCAATCACGTTGATTTCAGCCTGACGTTCCCACGCACGCTGGGCTTCGATGGGCGTAGCATCCTGGGCTTTCTGACTCTGGTCATGGACCGACTGGGGAGCGTCGACGGTGATCTCAGTGAACTCAGAGTTGCGGCGGAGATCCTTCAGGTTGTAGCCCCAGAGCCGCGTCTGCGCCTTGTAGTGAAGCGTCTGACCGAGGCGATATTTGAGATCGGACTCCTCGGAATAAATCAGCGAAGGCAGCCAGACGCCGGGGCGGAGGTTCTGGCGCCAGCTGTCAAAGTGCAGGTAATAACTGGCTCGCGGATGAGGATAGTAAGTGCCGTTGAAGCGGACGATGTTGTAGTCCTGGTCCTCGATCCAGATGCGGCCGAGGAACCGGCCCTTGCCGGAGTCTTTCTTGGGGGCGACGTCCATGACGACGCAGCGTACTTCGCCGAGGAACTCGCGGCGGACGAAAGTGAAGTCGTAATACCTGCGCTGAAAATCCTGATCGAGGACCACCATCTGGGCAAAGCCCAGGGGCAGGAATTTCATGGAATAAACGTCGCTCAGTTTGCTGAGCATGCGTTTGCCGAGGCCGGCAGTGGTGGGCGAGGTGAAAGTGCGGTCATCGGTACCCTCGCTCATATCCAATCGGCCAAGGAAGTACACGTCGCTGGTGGGGACGGGAGCGCCGAGGTCTTTGTCTTCCTTCAGATTCTGGAGATAAGTTTCCACCAGGGGATGAAGTTGCTTCATCTGGGCCATGAAGAAATGTTCGCGCTCAACCGCTCGATCGACAACCTGGTCGAAGCTGCTGGCGGCGGCGGCAGCCTGTTGGGTGGCGGCGGCGTCGCGGGTGGAGAGCTGGGGTTCCGGCGGAGTCTGAGCGAACAGAGACGAGGCGCAGCAGACCAGGGAGAGCGTAAAGAGTACGAATCGGGAGCGCAACATTTTTGTTTGTTTCATTCTACCTACGATGCGTGACCTACGATACGAGTTGAAACACGATGTGCAACACCGCCTCGAAATCAGCGGGGTGGCCGTCTTTCAGGGCGGGCTTAAACTGAATTTTTTCCGCGGCGCGAACCGCCGACTCGTCCAGCCCATGACCGAGACCATGCACCACCTTCACGACGCGAATCTGCCCGGTCGCTGAAAACACAACCTCGAGCAGAACCTCGCCCTCAATTTTAAGCTGACGCCCTTCATCAGTGTAAACCGGACGGGGCTTGAATGTGATCTCAGCCGGCGAGGTTTTGACGACGGGTTCGGCGGACTTGGTTTTGGGCTGAGAAGCGGCTGCGACGTCGGCGTCTCCGAAGCCGCCTTGGCGAACCGTACCGCGCGAGCCGGAAACCGGGCCGGAACTGTTGCCGGTAGCGACGCCGCTGCCAAACCCGGTGCTCGCAACCACCCCGCGGGCGCCGTGCGCTCCGCCGGTGCCGTTGCCATAGCCTGGGCCGGAGGGCATGTTAAACGAGCCTGCCTGCGCGATCGTAATCGGACGGCCGTGATTATCCGAAGCGGGCACGCCGTTGGGATCGCCAAATCCACCCGTTTGTACTTTCTGCGGCGCGGCCGCCATGGTTGGCGTTGCCGAGCTGCCTGTGGAGAACACATTCGTCTTGACCGGCGGCCTGGGGATCAGCGGCTTCGCGTCCGGCAGAAGTTCTTTCTTGGCAGCCAGCGTGACCTTGGGCGCCTCGTCGGGAACTGGAGGCTTTTTCCGGACCAATTCGGAGGGAACGCGCATAGCTTCGGGCCGCGGCGTTACCGGTTCGACGATCTTTGGCACGGCAAAATGCTTGACCGGCGCCGGAGCCTGTGGAACCGGGGGCGGAGTGCTGACCAGACTTACGAAGTGGTAGTCGTGCACCGGCAACACAAGAACTTCGGGGTATACGATGGCAGCAATCACGAAGAACGCCACCACTATCGACTGCACGCCATAACTGAGAACGAACTTCTCCCAACGGGTACGAGGCTCGGGAAGAAGGCCTAGCGTCAATTGTGAAGCCTGGAAATCCATGTCCGGCACCCTCATGTAGCTACCTGCCTAGCCTTGCCAAAAGAAGTAGTCAGTCCCACGAACTAGCACTTTAAAGACCGCGGGAGACGGGCCGAAGGACGAACACTTCTGACTCCTGAAGTGCACGCCGAAGGCCATTTTCGACGAAGGCGCTACACTCTTAAGATGCTGCTAAGCGGCCACTTAGGTGAGGAAAAATCTATTCTAACAGACCGAAAGACCTCACCTGCAAGATTTTTCCTATTTGGGGAAGGGGAAAATTTTGTGGGAAATCGGAAAATTTTGCTCGGAACGCCGGTATCAGAACGAAACACGTGGGGACAGCCGCCCTCGGCTGTCCAGCCGAGCGAAGCTCGGCAGCGGCGAGCTACGAGCTTCGAGCTACGAAAAAAGAACCTTCCCAGAAGGCTACGCTTCTCAGTGAAACGCCGCTCCGAGCATGTCGACCATCAAGCGGATGGCAGTTTGCGCGGTGCGTCCGCTCGAATCGCGTAGCGGGTTGACTTCCATGATGTCGAGGCCAACCAGTTTTCCCTTGGTGGGGATGCTCATCAGGAGGTCGTCGATCTCGGCGAAGCTGAGTCCGCCCGGTTCGAGCGTGCCGGTGCCGGGGGCAAGCGTGGGATCCATGGAATCGACGTCGAAGGTGACGTAGATGTTGCCCGTGGGGGCGATCTGGGAAAGGACCCAGGCGACGCCGCGGCGGTGCAGTTCCTCGGCGGTGATGATTTGCGTGTGCAGCTTGCGGGCATTGCCCACGGCCTCGGGATCGTTGGCCAGGCCGCGCATGCCGATCTGGATGATCTTCGTGACATGCGGAAGTTGAGCGGCGCGCAGAACCCACGACGCGTGATCGAGGTTGCCCGGCGCGCCGTTCCAGGTGTCGAGGTGCGCGTCAATGTGGATGAGGGTGAGAGGCTGGTTGAAGGCGCGCAGCGACGGGTAGGTGATGCTGTGATCGCCGCCAATCACAATGGGGAACGCCTTGTGGGCGAGGATCGTCTTTACCGCTGCCGTGACTTGGTCGTTGGTCTGCGCCGGCACGGTGGGCATGATCGCAATATCGCCAACATCGGCCCAGCGCTTACCTTTGAGTACGGTGCGGTCGCCGTCGATGTAGTAGAAGCCTTCGGTCAGATCGTGGTTATATTCCTGCGAGGCTTCGCGCATGTCGCGCGGGCCGTAACGTTCGCCGGGTTGTCCCCATGTGCCCTCGTCGAACGGCACGCCGAGGACGGCGAAGTCGGCATCGAGCTTTTCGAGGTTGGTGACATAAGGCGCGCCAAGAAAGGTGCGCACTCCGACGAAGGTGGGAACGGCTTGGGCCCAAAGCGGCGAAGCAAAGAGCAGCGCGGCACAGAGCAAGAGCAGAAGCGCGAGAGGGAAATAGCGGTTCATGGCGGTCGGGCAAAATCGTAGCACAGTGCGGGAGGGTCTCAGGGGGAGTTTTCAGAACCAGCCCCGGCGGGGCGAACCAGCTTAGCCCAGCGCTTCAGCGCTGGGAAACATGGAAGAAACGATTCAAGTCCCGGAGGGACGGCCCAGTTCTCCCTCTTGAGTCCCTGAGGGTCGGACCATTTCTACTCGCCTTCGTCGTCGATCTTGATGCGGAGGGACTTGAGAAACTTCAGATCCTGATCGCTGATCTTGAGTTCGGCATTGGTGCTGAGGGTGGAGACCAGGGAAGTCTTGTCGGTGGTGTGTTCGCCTTGCTTGCTGACGCCGATGGTGGCTTCGAGAACGAGGAAAATGTCGTAGCCGCCTTCCTTGATGCGGCCCACCACTTCGGCGATCGATTCGGAATCGGACAGAGACTCGTTGATCGCTTCTCCGAGTTCTTTCATGAGCTGCTTCAGTTGCTGATCCACGAGTCCCCCTGGAATCGGACGCCGCTGATGGGGGACATCACAAGTGGTGGTGATCCCGCCCATCGTCATTGTACGCCCGGCCGCTGCTAAAATCGACAGATGATCGACGGCCAAGCGGCGAGAAAAATCAAGCTGATTTACCGTGTGGCCGCCAACATGCTGGCGCGCAGCCGGACGGGCCGGGCGGTGCTGACGGCGATCCGCACGACGGCGCGTTCTTTCGAGCGGGTGCTGCACCAACTCTGGCTGGAAGTGACCGGGTTCATGTTTTTGGCGATTGCCGGGATCGGGGCGCTGGCTGGCATGCGCGAGTACGGGAAGTACCAGGCTGGCCACGCGACTGGACCGGGGCGGTTGGTGCTCGCGATATGCTTCACGGCTTCGTTCACCTGGTTCGGCCTGAGTTCGTTCTGGCGAGTAAAGCGAAGAGCTAAAAGCTAAGAGCCAAAAGCCAAGAGCCATGAGCTAAGAAGGGCAGGGCAATATGACGGAACTGAAGACGGTCGAATCCACAACCAAGCGGGCAGCCCGCCTCCCGAACGAAGAGACGTCTTCTCACATCCCCGTACGCCCCCTCTACACGCCCGTGGATCTTGCGGCGTGGGACTATGAGCGCGATGCGGGGTATCCGGGGGAGTTTCCGTACACGCGCGGCGTGCAGGCCACGATGTACCGCGGCCGCCTGTGGACGATGCGCCAGTATGCAGGCATGGGCGATGCCGAGGAGTCGAACAAGCGTTACAAATATCTGCTCGCGAACGGAACGACTGGGCTATCGGTGGCATTTGATTTGCCGACGCAGATTGGGCTGGATTCGGACCATCCGCTGGCCGTGGGAGAAGTTGGCAAAGTCGGCGTGGCGATCGATTCAATCGAAGACATGCAGCGGCTGTTCGATGGCATTGACCTGACCGCGATTTCAACATCGATGACCATCAATGCTACGGCGTCGATTCTTCTGGCGTTGTACGTGGCCGTGGCGCGGCGGCAGGGCAGGGACATTCGTAAGCTCTCCGGCACGGTGCAGAACGATGTGCTCAAGGAATACATCGCGCGCGGAACGTATATTTATCCGCCGCAGCAGGCGATGCGCATCATCACCGACATTTTTGCCTGGTCGAAGGAAAACGTGCCCGAGTGGAACACGATCTCGATCTCCGGCTATCACATGCGAGAGGCGGGATCGACGGCGGTGCAGGAAGTCGCCTTCACGCTGGGCAACGGGATCGCGTATGTGGAAGCGGCGATTCGGGCGGGCCTCGATGTTGACCAGTTCGCTCCGCGGCTCTCCTTCTTCTTCAATGCCCACAGTAATTTTCTCGAGGAGGTCGCGAAGTTCCGCGCCGCGCGGCGGATGTGGGCGAAGATCATGCGCGACCGGTTCAAGGCGAAGAATCCAAAATCGTGGATGCTGCGCTTCCACGCGCAGACGGCCGGTTCCACGCTGACGGCGCAGCAACCGGAGAACAACATTGTGCGGACGGCGATCCAGGCGATGGCGGCAGTGCTCGGCGGGACGCAGTCTCTGCACACGAATTCGTTTGACGAGGCGCTGGCATTGCCCACCGAGGCGTCGGCGCGGATCGCGCTGCGCACGCAGCAGGTGATCGCGTTTGAGTCGGGCGCGCCGCAGACGGTGGATCCGCTGGCGGGGTCGTATTACGTCGAATCGCTGACCAGCGAAATCGAAAAGCGAGCCAGCGATTATCTCGAAAAAATCGAAGCCATGGGCGGGATGCTCAAAGCGATCGAACGCGGATATGTGCAGCAGGAGATTCAGAACGCGGCGTACGAATATCAGCAGGCGGTGGATCGACTGGAGGCGGTGGTGGTCGGCGTGAACCGGTTCCAGGTGCAGGTGGACGCAGAGAAGGCGGTGCCGATTCAGCGGATTGATCCCGCGCTGGAGCCGAAACAGGTGGAGCGGTTGCGTGCGCTGCGCGCCAAGCGCAATGTCGCGACCTGGCAAGCCGCGATCCAGTCGGTCGAAGACACGGCGCGCTCGGGAGACAATCTAATGCCTCGGATACTGGCGGCAGTGGAGGCGAATGCCACGGTGGGCGAAATTTCGGACGCGATGCGAAAGGTGTACGGAGAATATAAGGAAGCGGTGGTGATTTGAGCCGGCGTTAGTCGTTAGCAGGCCGCGGCAAAACTCAAGTTTCGTATCAGGGCATCGCTTTAGCGATGCCGCAAGTTTCTTCCACCTGTAGAGACGGGGCTTGCCGCGTCTCTACGGGAGATCAGGCACGCCTCTAGGGGCTGGGGCAGTCCGCCAGTTTGTAATCGCAGGCGGAGCGGCAGGCTTCGCAGTAAAAGAGGCCGTCGGTGCAGAGGCGCACTTCGAGTTGGGACTGGCAGTACACGCAGTATTTTTCGCACCCGCAACCCGCTTCAGGCCGCTCGCATTGGGCGCAGACGATGCGGCTTACACTTGGTCTAGAGGACATGGTTGGAGTTTAGTTTGGCAGAGGCAGGGAAGGAACGTAACGGAAGTCACCCAGAAGCAGGTCTCAGGTGTTAGGTCTCGGGTCTCAGGAAGAGCAACCTCCGCGCTTCCGGTACAACTTTGTTATCTTCCAATTTGGTTTTCCTGACACCTAACACCTTAAGACCTGAGACCTGACCAATTTGCCGCCCTTCCCGCCAGGGTGTTAAGTTAATCAGTTCCAGATTCCGGCAGCCCAGCCACTGTCTGAACGATGTCTGACCGAGGTTCTTCTTGTCCGTAGTCGAAGCAACTCCCGTTGTCCGCAAGACCGTGTTGAACGCCGTCCATCGCCAGATGGGCGCGAAGATGGTGGAGTTTAACGGCTGGGACATGCCGGTGGAATACCCTGCCTCGATCGGGTGCGGCATTGTGGCCGAGCACATGGCGGTGCGTACGGGCGTCGGCATTTTTGACGTCAGCCACATGGGGGATATCCGATTGGCGGGGCGTGAAGCGCTGGCCGCCGTGCAGCATATCTCGATGAATGACGCGTCGCGACTGGCGGTTGGCCAGGCGCAGTATTCGGCGCTGCTCTATCCGCAAGGGACGTTTGTGGATGACGTGATCGTCCACCGTCTCGGCGAGGACGAGTACCTGCTCGTAATCAACGCGGGCACACGGGAGAAGGATTTTAATTGGGTGCGCGACAATACCCGCCAGTTTGACTGTAAGGTTGAGCATCTCTCCGACGATTTCACGCAGATTGCGATTCAGGGGCCAAAGGGTGTGAACGTGCTGCAAAAGCTGACCGATGCAGACCTGAGCGCGGTGAAGTTCTACTGGGTGACGCGCGGCACGGTATGCGGCCTGAAGAATATCTTGATGGGCCGCACGGGCTATACCGCCGAAGACGGCTTCGAGATTTACATCCCACCGGACGAGGAGACGAGCGCGCGGGTCTGGCACGAAATTCTGGCGGCGGGAAAAGAGTTTGGCGCTGTCCCTTGCGGCCTCGGTGCGCGCAACACGCTTCGGCTCGAAGGCAAGCTCCCGCTCTACGGGCACGAAATTTCGGACACGATCAATGTGTGGGAAGCGGGACTGGATCGTTTCTGCAAGATGGAGAAGCCGGAGTTCGTTGGGCGCGCGGCACTGGAGAAGGCGAAAGCCGAGGGCGTGAAGAGAACTCTGGTCGGGCTCGAGATGATTGACCGGGGCATCGCCCGCGACGGATACAAGGTCCTGGACGAGGGCGGGCGTGAGATTGGCTACGTTACCAGCGGTTCTCCGGCGCCGTTCTTGAAGAAGAATATTGCATTGGCATACGTCCCGCCCGCGCAGGCTGCGGTTGGGACTATGGTAAAAGTCGATATCCGCGGACAGGGCGTGAAAGCGCAGGTGATACCGACGCCGTTTTATAAGCGTCCGAAGAAAGCAGCGAAAAGCGAATAGCGACAAGCGATCAGCGAATAGCTAAGAGCTAAAAGCCAGGAGCGAGAAGCCGACATGCCTTACCCAACCGACCGCAAATACACAAAAGAACATGAGTGGATCACTGCCGATGGCATGATCGGCATCACGCACCACGCCCAGGGCTCGCTGGGCGACATCGTGTTCGTGGAACTGCCCAAGGTGGGGACGGAGATCACCATTGGCAAGTCCTTCGGCACGGTGGAGTCGGTGAAAGCCGTGTCCGATTTGTACGCGCCGGTTTCCGGGACCGTCACGGGCGTGAATGAAGCTCTCGCCACGGCGCCGGAACAAGTAAACAAAGATGCGCATGGCGCCTGGATGGTCAAGATCAAAGTCAAAGATCCGTCCGAGATGAATGCGCTGCTATCAGCACCGGACTATGACAAGTTTGTGAGCGAAGAGGCGGCACACTGAAGACGATTGCAGAGGTGAGAGGTCAGATTGCAGAGGTAAAAACCTGGCCTCATTGATGACCGCTGAAGGCCGAGGGGTTCACCTCTGCAATCTGACCTCTGCAATCGTTTTAGCTGTCTTATATCCAATCAAAGGTTCTTATGAGATATCTGCCTAAATCTCCCGCGGATCGCGCCGCCATGTTGAAGGCGATCGGGATCCACTCCGTGGATGATCTTTTCTCGCCGATTCCGGCCGAGTATCGCCTGACGCGCGATCTCGATATCCCCCGGCAAATGGCGGAGTCGGAAATCGTGGACTGGTTCAAACAGCGCGCGAAAGAAAACGGCGAAGGCTACACGAGTTTTCTGGGAGCCGGAGCTTACTCCCATTACCGGCCGGTTGTAATCGATGCGCTGGTGCAACGCGGCGAATTCCTGACGTCCTACACGCCGTACCAGGCGGAGTTTGCGCAGGGCACGCTGCAGGCCATCTTCGAGTTTCAGACGATGATCTCGGAACTCACGGGCATGGACCTGGCGAATGCCTCGATGTACGACGGCTCGACGGGCGCTGCCGAGGCCGTGATGATGGCGGTCCGCATCACCGGGAGGCATTCGGCGGCGATCGCGCGTAACCTCCATCCCGAGTATCGGGAGGTGCTCAACACGTACGCGACGCACCAGGCGATTCCGCTGAAGACGGTCTCGTTCACGGACTCGGGACAAATCGATCTGAAGGAACTCGAGAAGGCAGTGGGCGACGATACGGCGTGCGTCCTGATTCAGTCGCCGAATTTCTTTGGGACGATTGAAGACGTCGAAGCGATTGCCGGGATCGCCCACAAACGCGGAGCGCTGCTGGTGGTCTCGATCGCCGAAGCGGTGTCGCTCGGGATTGTGGAGCCGCCGCGCACGGCCGACATCGTGGCCATGGAAGCGCAGTCGTTCGGAGTGCCGCTCGGATTCGGCGGTCCCTATTGCGGCGTGCTCGCCACGAAAGAGAAATTCGTCCGGCAGATGCCGGGCCGCTTGGCCGGTCAGACCGTGGACAAGAACGGCAAACGCGGTTTCGTGCTGACGCTGGCTACTCGCGAGCAGCACATCCGGCGCGAGAAAGCGACTTCGAATATTTGCACCAACCAGGCGCTGGTCGCGCTGATGGTGAACATCTTCATGACCGTGTACGGCAAGATCGGCTTGCGGGAACTGGCGAAGCAGAACCTGGCGAAGGCGGCTTACGCCGCCGACCAGTTCAGTAAACATGCCGAAGTGCTGTTCGCGGGTGCGCCACGATTCAACGAGTTCGTGGTCGAGACCAGCGAAGATCCTTACGCCATCAACTCGCGGCTGCTCGGACACAAAATCGTTGGCGGATTTCCGCTGAAGAAGTTCTATCCCGAGCTTGGCCACGCGGCGCTTTGGTGCTGCACGGAGTTGACGACACGGTCGATGATCGATACCGCGGTCGGCCTAGTTGCCGAGAGCGAACGCTCGGTGCGAAGCATGAAAGATGCCGAGCCCGAGGAGGTGGCGCGATGAAGCACATGACTCGCAAAGCGACGCGTCACATCAGCCAGAACGAGGGATTGATTTTCGAGAAGTCGTCACCGGGGAAGGCTGCTTGGAAGCTGCCGCCGCTGGATGTTCCGGAAGTCGATACGGCGAAGCTGCTGGGCAAGCAGGAGCGGAAGGATCTCGGCGACATGCCGGAAGTGAGCGAGATCGAAATCATCCGTCACTTCACGCGGCTCTCGACGTGGAATTACGCCATTGATCTGGGAATGTATCCGCTGGGCTCTTGCACCATGAAGTACAACCCACGGGTGAATGAGTTTGTGGCGCGCGTCGAAGGGCTCGCGAACGGGCATCCCTATCAAGCCGAGAAAATTTCGCAGGGCGCTTTGCGCATCATGAAGACGCTGAGCGACTGCCTGCTCGAAATCACTGGCATGGACGCGATCACCTTGCAACCAGCCGCGGGCGCGCACGGCGAACTTACCGGAATGCTGATGGTGCGCGCGTATCACCAGTCCAAAGGCAACGCGCGCAAGAAGATTCTGATTCCAGACTCGGCGCATGGGACGAATCCGGCGACGGCGGCCACGGTGGGTTACGCGGTCGAAAATCTGAAATCGAACGACTGCGGCATGGTGGACGTGGCGGCGCTGGCGGCGCAGATGAATGAAGACGTCGCGGCGCTGATGGTGACCAATCCGAATACGCTGGGTGTTTTCGAGCAGGAGATTCACAAGATCGCCGAACTCATGCACGCCAAGGGCGGGCTGCTCTACATGGACGGCGCCAACATGAACGCGCTGGTCGCGAAAGCCCGGCCGGGGGACTTTGGCGCCGATGTCATGCACCTGAACCTGCACAAAACATTTTCGACGCCGCATGGCGGAGGCGGTCCGGGGTCGGGCCCGGTGGCGGTGAAGAAAATTCTCGCGCCGTTCCTGCCGACGCCGGTCGTCGTGACCAAGGCGGATGGCACGCTGGGGTTCGAATATAATCGTCCGCAGTCGGTGGGGCGCGTGCGCGCGTTCTACGGAAATTTCGGAATGTTCATCCGCGCGCTGGCCTACATCTTCGCCAACGGGCCAGACGGCCTGCGGCAGACGACGGAAGACGCGGTGCTCAACGCGAATTACATCCGCAAAGGACTCGAAGGAGTTTACGACCTGCCGTACTCGACGCCTTCCATGCACGAGGTCGTCTTCAGCGATAAGCTGCAGTCGAAGAAAGGCGTGAAGACGATGGACCTCGCGAAACGCCTGATCGATTACGGATTCCATCCCTACACCACCGCGTTCCCGCTGATCGTCGCGGGCGCGCTGATGATTGAGCCGACCGAGAGCGAGCCGAAAGAAGAACTGGATCTGTTCATCGAGGCGATGAAGTCAATCGCGGAAGAGGTGGAAGAAGATCCGCAGTTCGTGCTCGACGCCCCGCACAACACACGCATTTCGCGTCTGGATGAAACCGCCGCGGCGCGCAAACCAGTGCTGCGCTGGAAGCCGGAACCTTAGTTCGTGGAGGGACGGGCGTCCCCGCCCGTCCAAGCCGAGCGCAGCTCGGCCCCGCCGCTGGCACCGGCACAAACGCTGCGGAAGAGTCGTACGTGGACGCCCAGCCCCTAAAGGGGCATCTGATCTCACGAATTTTGGCATCGCTAAAGCGATGCCCTGATACGAATCCGCAGTTGTGCGTAGCGTATTGCTTGCTAGAATCACCTAAGTCCAACCCTATGTCTGACGATCCGGCCAGCTTCGCAAGCGCCCGCCAACTGGCCGAAGACCACTACTATGCCGCGCTCGACCTTGTTCTCGAAGGCCACCACGAGCAAGCGGTCGAAGAGTACCGGCAGGCGGTGGCGGCTGATCCCAAGTTCACCGATGCGCTGCATGGTCTGAGCCGGGCGCTGCAGGATCTCAACCGCTTCGACGAAGCCATCGAAATCTCAACGCGAATTTCAGAAATCGATCCCGACGACATTCTGGCGCACACCAGCCTCTCGATCCTGTATCAGAAAAAGGGAATGGTCCCAGAGGCCGAGGCGGAAGGGAACAAGGCGCGGGTGCTGGGGTGGAAGCAGCAGTTGAAAAAGAGCCGTGGATAGTGGGTAGTGGGCAGAACAGGCGGGGCTGAAATGAAGTATTTGGTCGTCTACGAAAAATCAGCCGCAGGGTGGGGTGCATACGCTCCCGACTTGCCTGGTCTTGGTGCTGCGGGCAAAACGCTCGACGAAGTGAAGGTTCTCATCCGCGAGGCGGTTGAGTTTCACTTGGAAGGCATGCGCACGCACGGCGATCCCATCCCCGCTCCCAACGCGACGACCGAATACATCACGATCTGACGGTGCCTCCGTTCAAGATGTTCACGGCCCGATCTTCTCCGCGCTTTCTGCGCCCTCTGCGGTTAAAATCGTCCCATGCGTGAAGTCGTTCTGGTTTCTTCCGTCCGCACTCCGGTAGGCCGCGCGTATAAGGGTACGCTGCGGGCTACGCGTCCTGATGAACTGGCTGCTGTTGCGATCAAGGGCGCGCTCGATCGCGTGCCGCAACTTGATCCCAAAGAAATTGAAGACGTCATCCTGGGCTGCGCGATGCCCGAGGGCGAGCAGGGGATGAACGTGGCCCGCATCGCGTCGCTGCGCGCGGGGCTGCCGGTCGAGGTGTCGGCGGTGACCATCAATCGCTTCTGCTCGTCCGGCTTGCAGGCGATTGCCATGGCGGCCGAGCGCATCCTGGCGGGCGGCGCCGAGGTGATGGTGGCGGGCGGGACGGAATCGATGTCGATGATCCCCATGGGCGGCAACAAGATTTCGCCCAACCCGTGGCTGGTGGATCATTATCCGGATGCGTATCTCTCGATGGGCCTGACGGCGGAGCGGGTGGCGGCGCGCTTTGGCATCACGCGCGAGGCGTGCGACGCGTTTTCGCTGCGTAGCCATCGGAAGGCGATTGCGGCGATTGCGGCGGGCAAGTTTGAGGATGAGACTGTCGCTGTGCCGGTTAGCTTTACTACTCCGAATGGATCGAAGCCGAAGCGGCAGGAAATTTCTTTCAAAGTGGACGAGGGTCCGCGCGCCGATACTTCGATTGAGGCTCTGGGCGCGCTCAGGGCCGCGTTTCACGTGAAGGGCGTGACCACGGCGGGAAATTCTTCGCAGATGTCGGATGGCGCGGCGGCGGCAGTGGTGATGTCGGCCGAGCGGGCGAAGGCTCTGGGCATCACTCCGCTGGCGCGCTACGTCGCGTTCGCCACCGCCGGATGCAAGCCGGAAGAGATGGGGCTGGGGCCGGTGTTTGCGATTCCGAAGGCGCTGAAGCTGGCTGGGTTGAAGCTCTCGGATATTGATGTGATCGAACTGAACGAGGCGTTTGCGGCGCAGTCGCTGGCGGTGATCAAAGAAGCCGGGCTTGATCCCGAGCGCGTGAATCCGAGCGGGGGAGCGATCGCGCTCGGCCATCCGCTGGGATGTACGGGGGCGAAGTTGACGGCCAGCGTCATTCGTGAACTTAAGCGCCGCAAGGGACGCTATGGCATGGTAACCATGTGCGTCGGCGGAGGGATGGGCGCGGCGGGGATTTTTGAGAATCTGAATTGACTGCGGCGCCCCATGGGAATTATCGACTGCCGTGAGAGTTAATGCACTCCCCGGGCATTGAGAAAACTGCTGTAGGCCTTGTCGGCTACAAGGATGTGCTCCTTCAACCAGGTCTGCAGGAACAGCAGAAGCGAGACGGGAACTCCCGGCTTGCCGGCGTAGTAGTCTTCCAGAAACTTTGTGACCGCCTGGACAAACTTCTGGTGCGCCATACAGTGGGTGGCGAGTCCGGGGAATTCGTACTCGACCATCAGCGCTTCTTCGGCGGCGAAGTGGGTCAGTGCGTACTCGACCAGTTTCTGCAGAATCGCGTCGGTGACTGCTCTGCCTTCACCGTGGGCGAGTGCCTCGTTGAGTTCGTTGATGGTCGCGAACAAACCTTGATGCTGATGGTCGAGGGCCGCGATGTTCACGCTGTACTTTTCTGTCCAGCGAAAAGCCGGGGTCGAAACGGTCATGTTGGTTCCATCCTCCAATGGAATATCGGCCATTGACGGGATTGACGTGACATCAAAAACAGGAAATTTTAGACCCGCAATTGCGGGGCTGTATCGTGCTTGAAAGGGCCCTTCGCTGCCTTCGCTGAAACCCAGTGGACGCCCGCCCGGACTTCTCATAGACTTCTAATGATTGATCCTAACCTCCTCGGCCTACTTGCCGGTTTCTACTCAAAGGGACTTGAAATGGCGACGATTGCAATCCCGAAAACCAAGATTTCCGGCGGCAGCTTCCTGCTCGAAGAGCGGCAGACTGCCGACGTCTTCACCCCAGAAGATTTTTCCGAGCAACACCAGATGATCAGGCAGACGACCGAAGAGTTTGTCATCAACGAAATTCTGCCCCAGGCCGAGAAGATCGAACACAAGGATTTCTCGATTTCGCGCGATCTGCTGAAAAAAGCCGGCGACCTCGGCCTCAGCGGGGTTGAGATTCCCGAGGCCTACGGCGGCCTCGAAATGGACAAAGTCACCGCCGCCATCATCGCCGACCACATCGCCAAGTACGCCGGGTTTGCCACCACCTGGGGCGCGCACAGCGGTATCGGCTTGTTGCCTATCGTTTATTTCGGCACCGAAGAGCAGAAGAAGAAATATTTACCGCGGCTGGCCACGGGAGAAATGGTTGGC
The DNA here is from genome assembly GCA_003131315.1 of Acidobacteriaceae bacterium. Lineage (GTDB taxonomy): Bacteria > Acidobacteriota > Terriglobia > Terriglobales > Acidobacteriaceae > Acidiflorens. The sequence goes on along the minus strand of PKUV01000059.1, from coordinate 76,156 downwards.
GCGTACGCTTTGTCGGAAGCGACTTCCGGCTCCGACGCCCTCAATTGCCGCGCCCGTGCCGTGCTTTCGCCTGACGGCAAGCACTACATCCTGAACGGCGAGAAGATGTGGATCACCAACGCGGGCTTTGCCGACCTGTTTACGGTGTTCGCGAAAATTGACGGCGAGAAGTTTTCGGCGTTCCTGGTCGAAAGAACTTTTCCCGGATTTTCCACCGGCGCCGAAGAGCACAAAATGGGCATTCGCGGATCTTCCACTTGCCCCGTTATTTTGAATGACTGCAAGGTGCCGGTCGAAAATCTGCTCGGCGAGATTGGCAAGGGGCACGTCATCGCCTTTAACATTTTGAACGTTGGACGTTTCAAACTTTGCGCGATGTGCGTGGGCGGAGCCCGGGTTTCGATCGAGAGTGCCGTGGCCTACGCCAAGCAGCGCAAGGCGTTCGGCAAGACGATCGGCGAGTTCGGGCTGGTACGGGAAAAGATCGCGAACATGGCAACGCTGATCTATGTCGGCGAGTCGCTGGTCTATCGCACGGTCGGGATGATGGACGCGTTGCTCTCGGAAATCGACTCCGCGAGCTCCGGCGCCGCCAAAGAACAGCGCAAGGCGATCGAAGAATACGCGGTGGAGTGCTCGATCCTCAAAGTCTGGGGCTCGGAGATGATCGACTACGTCGTCGACGAAACGCTGCAGATCTATGCCGGCTACGGCTTCGTGGAAGAGTATCCGGCGGAAGGCGCCTACCGCGATGCTCGCATCAACCGCATTTTCGAGGGCACGAACGAGATCAACCGGCTGATCATCACGGGATTCCTGCTGAAGCGCGCGATGACCGGCCAGTTGCCGCTGCTGCCGGCGATCAAGAAGTTGATGGACGAAGTGCTCAGCGGTCCGTCTGCCGGCGAGGAGATCGAGGGTGTGCTGGCGGAAGAGCGCAAGCAGGTCGCGCAGGCGAAGAAGCTGGGCCTGTTCGTCTCCGGCGCGGCCACGCAGAAATATATGCAGGCGATCCAGGAGCAGCAAGAGGTGATGGGCGCGATCGCGGATATGACGATCGAGATTTACGCCATGGAATCGGCCGTGCTGCGCGCGCAGAAGATGGTCGAGCGGAAAGGCGAAGCGTCGGCTGCGCTGCCGATTGCAATGACGCGAGTGTATCTGACGCAAGCGCTGGAAAAAGTCGAAGCGGCGGCAAAGAAGGTCATTGCCGATGTAGCGGAAGGCGACATGCTGCGGACGCAGTTGGCGATCGTGCGGCGGTTGTCCAAGCACGAGCCGTTCAACACGATTGCGCTGCGACAGCAGATTGCGCAGAAGACGATCGAGGCAGGGAAGTACGTGATTTGATGTTGGAGGCGAACCACTGCCAGTGAGTACGTTCACCGCCGTTTTGCACAAGGAAGGCAACCTCTACGTGGCCGAGTGCCCGGAGGTGGGCACGGTCAGTCAAGGGGAGACGGTTGAAGAAGAGGTCGATAATCTGAAGGAGGCCACTGAGTTGTACCTTGAGGAGTTTTGCCCCGCTCACTCGAACCAGCCGCTGCGGTAAGCCAGCCACCACGAGACGTACACGATGGGAATAGTCGCGCCCAGGGCCCACCAGAGCGGCAGAACGAAATCGGCGAACAGCCCGAGCACGGTGAAGGAGATCCAGAAGATCTTGCGCTCCATATCTGGATTGTAAGTCTTTCCCGCCAGTTACGATCCCGGCTGGAGAGAGTCGGTGCTACGGGGCGTACATGGTCGCCCGCTGAAATCAGGCTTTGGGCCGGAGTTCTTCCATCACACTTTGAATCAACTCTTTGGCGTCGGTGAGGTTTTTCATGATGAGCTGCACATCCATGACCGGCTTGCCCGGCCAGCGCTGGCTCTGGCAGTAGACGCCATGCTGCCCGACGAGGGCCATGGCGTCGGTGACCAAGTCCATGGTGACGGCGAGGCGTCCGCGAGGCACGCCCATGCGGGTTTCGTAGTGCTCGAGTTCTTCCTGCTTTTCATTGAAGACGGCCATGGACAGATTGTAACGGGGGATGTGGGTATAATTCTTGGCGTTGGCAATTCAGCCCTTAGCTCTTGGCCTTTAGCCGTTAGCTTAAACGAACCCGCATCCCAGGCGAATGGGGCGTGCTCGGAAACCCGACGCAACCTACGAATTGTTTTGGCTAAAAACTAAGAGCTAAAAGCTAATGGCTAAAAGCTATTTCAGGAGGAACAAGTCATGAAGAAGTTTGTCTTAATCGCAGTGGCACTCTTCGCGGTTGCAACTCTCGCCTCGGCGCAGATGGGCATGTCGCAGGACAAATCCAAGAGACCCAGTCCGCCGGCCAGTGCGGAGTGCAAGTTTTCAGATGGCAAAACGATCAAGGTGGATTATTCGAGCCCGCGCACGAATGATCCCAAAACTCACCAGCCGCGCAAGATCTTTGGAGGGCTCGTTCCTTATGGAGACGTCTGGCGCACCGGCGCGAATGAAGCGACTACGTTTGTTACGGACGCGAATGTAACGGTGGGCGGCAAGGACGTGCCGGCCGGCAGCTATACGATCTTTACGATTCCGAAAGCGGACGCTTGGACGCTGATCATCAGTAAGAAGACGGGAGAATGGGGAATCCCGTATCCCGGAGAGAAAGAAGATTTGGTGCGCATGCCGATGAGTGTTTCCAAAACAACTGCGCCGGTGGAGAATTTCTTGATCGCTTTCGACCAGGCAGGCAGCAAATGTACGCTGCGCATGGAGTGGGAAAACACCCGCGCCAGCGTCGAGATTACGAAGTAAGAAGTTGGTTCGTGTGTCTGTAGAGACGGGGCTTGCCCCGTCTCTACGAGAAATCAGATACCCCTTCAGGCCTGCGAGGCGCCGTACTCCAGAAGATAAGGGGCTGCGGAGCTGTGCGCCATCTCCCGGCGCTATACTGAACCCGATGCGGCCGATGCTGCGCTTTCTTTGGAACTCCACCCGTGGCCACCGGATTGCGCCCTGGCGCAGTCCCTATCTTCTATGGCGGATCGAGACCTTCACCGGCGTCAAAATGACCCAGATTGGATTCCTGGAATTCTGGGAATTCTTGTGGACCGAGCGAACCAGCCTGTGGCGGTTCCTGAAGTGGACAGCGGAGATGGACCGCTACGTCCATCCGGGGGCGAAGAACCTCTAGAAATATCCCAAGAACAGTCTTGGACATAGTGTTTAGTGCGGGGATTGTCCCATGAGCTTTGCGCTTGTTCTGATCTGGCCGCAGCCGCTTGACCCGCTCCACTCCGTGGCGCTTTCCGCGCTCGTGGCAGCGCTTCCCCTGATCCTCGTGCTCGTTTTGATGGGAGGCCTGCGTAAGAGCGGTCTGTTGGCCTCGGCATGTGGCTTGGGCACGGCTGGATTGCTGGCAGTCCTAGTCTGGCACATGCCGCTGGCACTTGCTGTGTGGAGCGCTGTCTATGGATTCATTTACGCGCTCTGGCCGATTCTTTGGATTGTCTTTAGCGCCCTCTGGCTCTACAACCTCACGCTAGAAACGGGCAAATTTGAACTGCTTCGCCGCTGGATGGAAGTGCACGCTTCCGGAGACGCTTGCATCCAGGCAATTCTGGTGGCTTTCTGCTTCGGAGCGCTACTGGAGGGCACTGCGGGCTTCGGAGCGCCGGTCGCCGTGACCGGTTATTTACTCGTTGGCCTCGGTTTTGAACCACGCCAAGCGGTCATCGTCTCGCTGCTTGCGAACACGGCTCCCGTAGCGTTCGGTGCGTTGGGCACTCCTATCGTTGCGCTGGCCGGAGTAACGGGGCTTGACCTCTCACAGCTCTCTGCCATGGTAGGCAGACAAGTTCCGTTTCTCTCGTTCATCCTTCCGGCTTACCTTGTGTGGGTGGTCGCGCGCGGCCAAGGCTTGAGACGAACCTGGCCGGCAGCGCTCGTTGCTGGCACCACCTTCGCCCTGGCTCAGTTTCTGGCGTCGAACTTTTGGGGGCCCTACGCCACAGACATTGTCGCCGCATTGGTTTCGATCGCGGCCTTGGTAACCTTTCTTCGCGTCTGGACTCCCGGTGGTGCAGACCTGGGTCGTGCGGACCATCGACGGTTGCGCGATGAGTCTCGCGTCCCGCTTGCGGTTGCAGATCCTACGCCTGCACTCTCTTTAAGACAGGCCTTTGAAGCTTGGCTGCCGTGGGCCATGCTCTCCGTCGTGATGATTCTGTGGTCTTACCTTAAGCTTCTGCAGAAGTGGCAGATCGCAATCCCAATTCCCCACCTGCACAATGGCGTTCTTATCACTCTTTACCAAAAACCCTACGCGGCTCTTTATTCTTTTCAGCCTCTTGGGCCGGGGACCGCCGTCCTCACGGCGACGGCGCTCACCGCGCTCTGCTTTGGAGTTCGTGGCCAGGTCTTCTGGAGGGCTGGATCGAAGACGCTCCGCCAGTTGCGACTTCCCGGTCTGACCGTCATGGTGATTGTCGGTCTGGCTTACCTCTACAACTATTCCGGAATGGCCTACACGCTGGGGGCGGCAGTGGCCCGGACGGGCCCAGCCTTTCCTTTGCTGAGCAGCTACTTGGGCTGGGTGGCATGTTTCCTCAGCGGCAGTGATACCGCCAGCAACCTGCTATTCGGCAATCTGCAGGTGGCCGCGGCTCACCAACTCCATCTCAGCTCCGTGCTGATGGCTGCTACCAATTCTTCGGGAGCGGTCACGGGGAAAATGATTTCACCTCAAAACATAGCGGTCGGGGTCACGACAGTCGGCCTGATCGGCCAGGAAGGCAGAATCTTGCGTGGGACTTTCTGGCACAGCATCCTGCTTGCGGCAATGCTGAGTCTTGTAGCTTATGCCCAAGCTTACTGGCTACAGTGGATGGTTCCCTAACTATTCGAGATGGTTTCGGGCCCGATCGCTGTGCGTCTCAGCGGCCTTCCATCACAACATTGACTTCGCTGCCTTTGCCCGCGCCCAGCAGTTGATAGGCTGAACCGCGGTTAGCTGCGACTTCCAGAAAACCCATGCTGCCGACGATTCCGAAGACTTCGCCGGGAGCGCCTTCCGCATAGCTTGTGCACATGCGAGTTGCCTGTGCCTTGTTTCCAATCGCGATCTTGAAGGCGGGCGGCGTGGCTCCGAAAAGTTGGGGCGCATCCTGCGGAGTGATGTTGGTGATGAGATTGCCAAAACGATCGACTTTCAGCACCACTCCTCGTAAGGTCCGCTCATCCACCGGCTTGGGCCGTGGCGCGCCAAAGCGGACATAATCGGTGATCTCTTCGCCGAAACGATCGGCATCGACTCCCTTAGCCAGATACGCCGCGACTGGGGAGAAGATATCGCGCGCGTGGAAAGTGTTGCTGCGGGGCTGCAGAAAATAATGCTCGGCGGTGACGTGGCGGACGGAGATACGCTCTTCGCGGTCGTAGATCAGAGAAAGTACGCCGTTGTCGGGAGCCACAAACAGGTGCCGCTCGCCGGTCATAATCACGGGCCGCCGCGCCGTCCCCACCCCAGGATCGACGATCACCATGTGCACGGTGCCGGAAGGGTAGTAGGAGTAAGCCTGCGAAATGGTCAGCGCGCCGTCCAGAATGTCGAACGGCTGCACCGCATGGCTGATGTCGATGATCTGCGCCTCGGGGGCAATCTCCAGCATGACCCCCTTCATGGCGCCGATGAAATGATCGTTGAGTCCGAAATCGGTTGTGAGAGTGATGATCGCGGTGCGTGCCAATCGTTACCTCGTTGAACCTGCAAGTTTACAGGGGCCCCAACGAAGTATCGGACGTCGCAGGATGGCACGTCAAGGTGCGCGCGTAATTCCGCAATGCCGTTTAACCACGAAGGACACGAAGTCACACAAAGGTACGAATCCCTTGAAGGGTTTCCTTCGTGCTCCTTCGTGTCCTTGGTGGTTGATGAACTTAGGACGCTACCGTAATTCCAGCGGTAAGAGTACGCGATTCAGCGCGACGTTGTGTTCACCTGGCCGTTAGTCTACCTGCACGTCGCCCGAACCGGTGTGAACCGAAACCGTGGGACCGCCGCCGCGCACTTTGCCCACCACACTCTTCCTCGACTCCTGGATGCGGCCCTGGACGGTGGTTGTCACGGGATGGCCCAGCGTGACGGTTCCAGAATTCGATGAGATGTCGACGTCGAAGGCGGCGTCGGAGGGCACACTCAGGTTCACGTTTCCCGAGCCGGTACGGACGCTCCACATGTTCTTAGGCAAGCCTTTGCCGTGAATGTCGCCGCTGCCCGCCTCGGCATGAAATCCACCGTTGATTCCGTTTACGGTGATGTTGCCGGATCCGGTGCGGATGTCCACGTCACCCGCTCCCGTTTCCTCGATTTCGATGTCACCGCTGCCCGCTTTGATCCGCGCGGGACCGGAAAGTTCGCGCCCACGGACGTTTCCCGAGCCCGTCTGGAAACGCATTTCGCCGGTGAGGCGCGCCAGTTGCATGTCGCCCGATCCACTCTCAAGATCGACGTTGCCCTTGAGTCCTTCGACCTTCTGATCGCCGCTGCCGGTATGCGCGCGAATCGCGGTGTTCTCTGGGACGGTGATTTCGTAGTCGATCGAAATGTTGTTGATGTTCACGTAGTCGATGCGGATGCTGTTGCCGTTCTGGCGAATTGGAGGACTTTTCTGCAACTCCTGCACCTCCGCCTTGTGGTCGCCGCCGAACCAGGAATTGCCCGAGTGGATCTTGGCATGAATGGAGACCGAGCCCGCAGCGCCGTTACGGACGGTGATGTCGCCGGAGCGAGTCAGCACTTCAAGGTCGACGGAGCCATTGACCTGGAACGAGCGGTCAAAGGTTCCGATAACCGAGGCGAAGCCGGCCAGCGAGCTGGCCAAAATAAAAATCAGCGTTCTAACGGCTCGATGTCGAATCAATAAAGTGTTTGTCATAGCGGTCTAACTCCATAAGTAAGCCTAGCGTGTCAGGTCAGCGCATTTTTCCCAAGCTAAGAGCCAAAAGCTAAAAGCTAAAAGCCGCTTTCTCACTGCAGCACTACCTGGTCGCCTTCCTTCAGCCCTTGCAGCAACTCGGTCTTGGCGCCATTCGAGATGCCAATGTTGACGGCGAGTTTCTTCTTGCCTTCCTTGGCTTTCGGGTCCGGCACTTCGACCGATGCCTTCTTATCCTTGTCGTAAATGATCGAGCCTTCCGGGATCTGCAGCACATTCTTGTGCTCTTCGAGAATGATCTCGGCATTGGCCGTCATCATCGCTTTCAGGATACCCTCGGGGTTGTTGATCGAGACGCGCACCTCGAAAGTAGTGACATTGTCTTTTTCCACGCCCATGGGAGAGATCTTCGTCACTTTGCCGGTGAAGGTCTTGTCCTTGAACGACTCGACTTTGATCCGGGCGGGTTGTCCCAAATAAACCTTGCCGATATCGCTCTCGTCCACTTTGCCTTTGACGTAAACCTCGCTGGTGTCGCCGAGTGTCATGACCAGCGTGGCCGAGGAACCCAGCACCAGGATGGAGCTGACCGCATCGCCAATTTCCACGTCGCGCGAAAGAACGATCCCGTCAATCGGTGACTCAACCGTGGTGTAACCCAACTGTTCTTCCAGCTGTTTCAGGTTAGCGCGGTCCTGCGCCACCTGCCCCTGGGCTTGACCAATCTTGGCCTGCAAAACCTGCAACTGCGCCTTGGACACATTTTGCTTGTTCAGCGCCATCTCATAATTCTTTTGCGCGTCGTCGAGCGCGGAAGCGGAAACTACGCCCTCCTTCGCCATACCCTGGGCACGGACGTACGCGCGTTTCAGCAGCGGCACGTCGGGGCCCTCGGCGTCGACCTTGGCGCGCTCCAGGTCGGCGCGCGTGCCGTTCAAGCTGGCGCTCGACGCCTCCAACTGCGCGCGGGCTTGGGCGACACGGGCCTGAATCTCTTCCTTGTCGAGTTCGGCGAGCACTTGGCCCTTCTTAACTTTGTCGCCGTAATCGACATAGAGCTTTTTCACGATGCCGCTGGCCTTGGACTTGATCTCAACCTTGGTGATGGGCTCGATCTTGCCGGTGGCCACCACGCTTTTCGCCAGGTCTCCCTTCTCGACCTTGGCGAGCTTCGAGGGGTCGATCTTGGTGCCGCCGCTGGTGGCTGCGATCAGCACGCCGGCGACTACCAGAACCAGAACGGCCGCTATCGAGCCATAGATGATTCGCTTACGCCGCTTTTTCTTGCCATTACCGTTACCTTCCACGACCGCCTCCTGCTTGATTTCAAATCTTAGAACCGGCATTCACCTGTTGTTACGGGAGAAACATCGGAATAGTTCCTCAAAAATTCTCAGGTTTCGTATCAGGGCATCGCTTTAGCGATACCGCAAGTTCTTCAAAATCAGATGCCCCTTTAGGGGCTGGGCGTCGATATTCGACTTCTTTCGCAGCCGGCTCAGCCATCTTGTACATACTTAGACCGTCCGACAGCGAAAAAGAAAGCGATCAGTTTGCGCTGGCAATCAAGGGTTCATTTTGATTGTACCGCCAGCGAGTTCCAAAAGCCCGCGATCCGCGCTCCAGAAATTCTCATCCTCCGAACGATTATCCCTTTGGAATGTTAGAATTAGAGTTCCATGCTTGCATACGTGCTGCTGCGGGTGTTCGTCATCCTGCTCCTGGTGGCGGCCAATGCCTTCTTCGCCGCAGCGGAGTTTGCGCTCGTCAGCGTGCGCGAGACGCGCATCCAGCAGTTGATCGCGGCCCACCGGGTGGGCGCCCGCACCGTCCTCAAACTTCACCAGCAACTCAGCCGCGTCGTCAACGGCGTGCAACTGGGAATCACCGTGACCAGCCTGACCCTGGGTTGGCTGGGCGAGCCGGTGCTGGCGCGACTGTTCGAGGGCTGGATCGGAAGCGTGCCGTATGCGGCGATCTACGCTCATGCCACCGCCGTGACGGTGGCATTTGTGATGATCACCTGCCTGCACGTGATCCTGGGTGAACTGGTTCCGAAGTCGCTCGCGTTGCAACGGGCCGAGCGCGTCGCACTGGCGGTTGCGGCGCCCATGGACGTTTTCCTGACCATCACCGCGCCCCTGACGATTGGCATGAGCCGCGCGGCTGGTTTTGTCCTGCGCGCCTTCGGGACACGCGAGATCCGGCACGGCTCCGTCCACTCCCCCGATGAACTCAAGCTGATCGTAACCAACGCCCACCACTCCGGACAGCTCTCTCCCGCCCAGGAAGAAATGCTGCTGAATGCGCTCGAACTGGACAACATTACCGCGCGTCAAGTGATGGTGCCGCGGACCAGAATTTTTTCTTTGCCCTCCGACCTGAACCTGGACGAAGCGCTGTCGCGAGTGGTCGAAGAACAGCATTCGCGCGTCCCGGTGTACGATCCGCAGCGCGGTCCCGAACATATTGTTGGCGTGCTTTACGTCAAGGACTTGATGCGTTGGACAAGGCTGCGCCTCGGCCTCATCGTTGCTCCTTCTCCTTCCGCTGCTCCTCCCGCTGCCATGCGCATTTCCCAGATGAAGATCGGCCAGGTCATGCACGATGTGCTGGTGGTGCCCGAGACCAAGTCATTGCTCGACCTGCTCGGTGAATTCCAGCAGCGCAGGCGGCACCTGGCTGTAGTGGTCGACGAATTCGGCTCCACGGCGGGAGTGATTAGCGTGGAAGACGTGCTGGAGCAACTGGTCGGCGAACTGGAAGACGAATTCGACGTCGCTTCCACGCAGCCGGCGGTTACCGACGCGAATGCGCCGCTCGTGCTCGACGGAGCGGTCAACATTCGCGACCTCGAAACTCAATACGAGCTGAAACTTCCACAGGACGAAGGCTTCGAAACTCTCGCCGGCTTCCTGCTTTCACGCTTGCAGAAGATGCCCACGGGCGGCGAGGCGTTCGATTATGAGGGGCGGCGTTTTGTCGTCGAAAAAATGGACGGCCATCGCGTGGCGACCGTTAGGATCGAGCCCGTGCCCGCGCCGCCGTCGTCGGCTACATCAGCGTCGACAGCAACGGCGCAGCGGGCCGGAGACTAGCAGTCCGTGGTACAAGTGAATCCAGCCCCGGCAGGGGCGAACCAGCTTAGCCCAGCGCTTCAGCGCTGGGAAAAGTGGGGAGAAACGATTCAAGTCCCGGAGGGACGACCCAGTTCTCACGTACACTCTTTAGCCCCTGAGGGCCGGACATCACGGCCTAAGACTTATTTGTGAGATAGCTTCTTAGTTCCCTATGCCGCGCTACATCATCACCCGCGTCCTCTACACCCTGCCAGTCATCTGGCTAGTCGTCTCCACCGTCTTCCTGCTGATCCACTTCGTTCCCGGCGATCCCATTCAGCAAATGCTAGGAGAGGGCGCAGCCGCCGGCGACATCCAGGCAGCCCGCCACGCCTATGGACTCGATGTGCCGCTCGGCCAGCAATACCTGAATTACTGGAAAGGCGTCCTCCACGGAGATCTAGGCAAGTCGCTGCGCTTCAACCAGGGAGTTACTAAATTGATCGCCCAGCGCTATCCCTTCACCTTGCAGCTAACGCTGGCGTCATTATTTGTAGCGATAGTGTTGGCCATTCCAGCAGGCGTGCGCTCGGCCCAGCGCCGCAATCAATGGGATGACCGCGCACTAAGCGTAGTAAGCCTCTTCGGCCTGTCGTTCCCAAACTTCGCGCTGGGACCGGTGCTGATCCTGTTCTTCGCCGTCAAGCTGGGATGGCTCCCCGTGTCCGGTTCCGGCAGCTTAGCCCATCTGGTGCTTCCAGCAATCACCATGGGCGGAGCGCTGGCCGCGATCCTGACCCGCATGGTGCGAACCTCGATGCTGGAAGAGTTAGGACAAGACTACATTCGCACCGCTCGCGCCAAAGGCTTGCCGGAGCGCACCGTAGTCTATCGTCACGCCCTGCGCAACGCCATGATCCCGATCCTAACCGTGCTCGGATTACAATTCGGCGCGCTGCTAGCCGGCGCGATCGTAACCGAAACCATCTTCTCCTGGCCCGGCATCGGACGCCTAACCATCCAAGCCATCGCCAACCGCGACTACTACCTGGTGCAGGGATGCATTCTGGCGATTGGGTTGACGTATGTTGCGGTGAACTTTCTGACTGATTTGCTGTACTCGGCGGTGAACCCGAGGATTCGGCAGTGAGCTTGGACGGGAACTAAAGGAAGAGCTTGGGGCGGTGTCGACGTATTGCTTGGTATATATACCAAGCAATACAGTGAACCGTCCCAAGGTATCTGGATTTAACCCCAATGGATTGCACGAGGATAGAGTCTCATGCGGTCGTACATCTCACTTGGTATATATACCAAGTGAGATGGTGTATCCGTGAGGCTCGAAACCCACACAACTTGCAACAACTGCCTTGCATACTTTAGAATGGAAGGTATGGGACTGGATTTGGTATATATACCAAATCCAGTCCCATACCAACGACACTACGAGAATGGCAACCAGACTTCAAATCGCTAAGAAGGACATAATCGCTCTGTTCGATAACGCGCCCAATCGAGTCTTCTGGCCTAGCGATATTTCTAGCATTCTCACTCAACATCGTCAGTTCTGGCGACTAGCACAGAACACAAGCACCGCCGCCTTCCTGAGATTTCTTCTCGACAAAACCCCCATGACGAAGGTTGATCTCCTAGCGACGCATCACAGTGCGTACAACGCCATTAGGTACGTTTGGAAACAAGCCTCTCCTTACGAAATTGCGCTCTCCCTAAAGCGAAAAGCTTATCTTTGCCATGCCACCGCTCTGTTCCTACGCGGCCTAGCTGAGCAAATACCCTCCCGCATTTTCGTAAATGCAGAACAAAGTCCGAAGACATCCTCAGGAATACTCACCCAGGATGGCATTCATAGGGCCTTCGCCCACAAACAACGAGAATCAACTTTCGTATTCCGCTTCAACGACCACGAGGCAGTGGTGCTTTGGGGCAAGAATACCGGCCAACTCGAAGTGACACTGCTAGATTATTCGGGAGCCAAGCTGCCGGTTACCAGTTTGGAGCGAACACTCATTGATATCGTGGTTCGGCCAAACTATTCGGGAGGCGTATTTCAGGTATTGGAGGCCTACCGTCGCGCACAATCACAAGTTTCAATCGGAACTTTAATAGCCACGCTCAAGAAACTCGCATACGTTTACCCATATCATCAGGCAATCGGCTTTTACATGCAGAGGGCGGGGTATCCAGAGAAGCTATACAGCAGACTGAAAGACCTCGGACTGCAATACGACTTCTACCTAACCTACGATTTGCGAGACACAGAATACATTGCCGACTGGCGCCTATACGTTCCAAAGGGATTTCATTGAGCTGACGACGTTAACCACGAAATCAAAGTAGTGGTCAAACTCCTTCAAGTGCGCCTTAGTGGAAGTTCTCACGCTCTCCCAATCCGGACGGTGGAATTCTCGGAACGCACCTATACTTGCTAATAGACGCAGTGGCACTTCTTTCGCCGCAAAGATCTGACGTGTCAGTTCCAAATTCTCCGCCGAAGTTAGATCCACTCCTGTCCGCGAGACGATTAGGTGAATATCGAAGAAATCCCTGGCTCGTGGAGTCGGATAAGGTTTCAGTGCGTATTCGGGCATCTGTTGACAGATCGCACGAAGTTTTTCCACTGCGATCATCTCAGATGAGTAAACGTAGACAGAGTAGTTGTCGATCTCTACCTTTCTTTTGCCCTGGACGTATTCACACTTGCTCAGGTCGATAGTGAAAACGCGCTGTTGATTCGGCCCAATAACGAGCGAATCACGACGGAGTGCATCAATATTACCCGCCAGCTTTTCGTATTTCTCTTGGTCCGTCAACTTGAATGAGACCATGTACCCGCCCCAGCGCGGATTGGCCCCTTCTCGCAATTCCTTGGGCTTCCGTTCGAACTTAAAATCAAACACTACGTATCCTGCTGAGCCAAAACGCCGACGGAGAGCTTCGGATATGCGCTTTCGCACGTCCTCAATATCCTCAAAATCATTCTCGATAGAGAAATCCAAATCCAGCGATGTGCGGTCGCTCAAGCCCAGCGCAAGATTGAGGGCGTTTCCCCCCTTAAGAACCACCTTTTCGAACAGAACGTCGTCAGAAAACAGGGCTGTGATAGCAATTCTCCTGATGGCTTGAAAATCCAGAGGGACCTGTGCCATAGAGCGATACTTGCACACGATCTCTCGCCCATCAAGCCACGCCATCACGCTCTGGGTGTCTTGCCGGGTTCCACGTTTCGATTTTCGAGACGTGGGATGCCGACGCATAGCCCACGCCGATTTAGAGCTTGACTCCGCCTGCTAAAATAGAAATACAGCAAACGAGTTTTCTGCCAGCTTTCCGCTTCTCAGGAGGCGGCGCACCAACAGCGATCTTTGACATCTTTCCCCGCGAGACCCCGGCGAGGTCATGCGCCAGAAGAGAGACAGGCTGTCACGATAAACCGTTTATTTTCGATACTGTGAATGTAATGTATCTGGAATGAATACTTTACAAGCGACAGTCGCCTGTGCAGGCGTTTCTTGGCTGCTAACTCCCACTCGCTCAATACTTTGCATCTAAGTCATTTTCGTTGAAGACTTTGGCGGGAAATTCCCGCTAACATCATCATTCCAATAGACCGAGCGGGAGGGGGGGAGGGGGTAACCCCACGGACAACAACCAGCGGCGCCTTTCAAGACCGCAGCGGAAAAGGGACCGCACACAGCAGAGACAAGAATTCAAGATTCGATGGTCACCAACGCACAACTGACAACCAGCAACTGGCAACTGAGCCGTACCACCCGCATCGCCCGCCACAATCCCTTGGCGGCCGTCGGAGTCATCTTGTTTGCCGTCTTCGCGTTCTCCGCGATTTTCGCGCCCTGGATTGCTCCGCAAGATCCCGCCCATATCGATCTTCCAAACCGCTTGCAAACGCCCTCGGCGCAGCATTGGTGCGGAACCGATGAACTTGGACGCGACATCCTCTCTCGCCTGATCTGGGGCGCGCGTATTTCTCTGTTTGTGGGCAGCAGCGTGGTGGCGTGTTCGCTTCTGCTCGGCCTCATCATCGGCAGCCTTGCCGGATACTACGGCGGGGGCATCGACCGCTTCGTCAACGTCGTGTTGATGAATGCGTTTCTTTCGTTCCCCGGCATTCTCATCGCGATCGCCTTCGTGGCCTTCCGCGGCCCTGGCATTTTCAACCTCATTCTTGCTCTGTCGATTGGAGGATGGGTGGGCTACGCCCGCCTGGTGCGCGCACAGGTGCTGGCGGTGCGCGAACGCGAATTTGTCGAAGCGGCGCGGGCGCTCGGCGCCGGAGATCTCCACATCATTACCAGGCACATCCTGCCCAACATCATTCAGCCGGTGATTGTGCAGGCGGCAATCGGAATGGCGGGCGCGGTTCTGGCCGAAGCGACGATGAGCTTCCTGGGATTAGGCGTGCCGCCGCCAACCGCGAGTTGGGGATCGATGCTGAACGACGCTCGCTCGCACCTCTTCGATGCTCCTCATCTGGTGCTCTTCCCGGCGGTGACGGTGATGTTCGCGGTCCTGGCCTTCAACTTTATCGGCGATGCATTGCGCGACCTTCTAGACCCAAGATCCCGGATTGAAGCCGGGTTGTAGTTCGTGGCATAAATCGCACTTGTCATCCTGAGCGAAGCGAAGGACCTGCTGTCTCACGCACTGACAAGAAAGCAGATCCTTCGCTTCGCTCAGGATGACAACCGTGTGATGAATTTACGTGTCCGCAACATTCAAAGACTTGCTTTGCCGCTGATAACTGTTTTCCCTTTTCCACGTCCAATTGAAGGACAGCAGATCACGGAACTTTTTCCTGGGATGGTTCGTATCAACAGACGTCAAGGCTGGTTCGTATGAATAGACATATGGAACTCCAATATCAAATCGAATGCTTGCAGGATGTGGCGGTCGTGAACTGCTCGGGACGCATGGTGCGCGGGGCAGCGCTCGACGAGTTCCGGCGCCGGATCGAGCAACTCGAGCGTGTCCGGGTGCTGGTGCTGGATGTTTCCGAGGTCGAGCAACTGGATGCGGGTGGCTTGGGAACCCTGCTGCAGGTGCGCCGTTGGGCAATGCAGAACTCGGCGACGATGAAGCTGGTCAGTCCGCCGGTTTTCTTCCGCAGAATGCTCGAGGCCACGCATCTCACATCGGTGTTTGAGATTTCTTCCCTGAAAGAAGCAATCTGCATTTTGCGGGGGAAGGAATGCCCGCCGCGCTTCGCGGTCGCCTGAGTAAGCCGGACTCACGGGCGCGATGCTTTATAATTCGCGTCCATGGAGCCCAACATCAGTTGTCAGGTCTCAGGTGTTAGGTCTCAGGTTTGTCAGCTGAATTTTGTTCAGAAGCCGCCTGCCGGGTCTTTTGGATTCTCATTTCCACACCAGCAACACCTCCGCCAGTTCTTTTCTTGGACACTCGAAATTCTTGATCCCAGCCGATGACGCATCTCGCCCGCAAATTGCGCATCACCGATTACTTCTCCCTTGGCTGGGGAACGATGGTGGGCGTGGGCTGGCTGGTCGTCATGGACGATTGGCTGCTGCGCGGCGGCCCGCTGGGCGGCATTCTTGGTTTCGCGATTGGCGGTGTTCTTCTGCTGCCCATCGGCTATGTGTATGGCAAGTTGGTGATGGCCATGCCCGACGCATCGGGCGAGGTGGCCTATACCGCGAAAGTTTTCCCGCGGCCGGTCAGCTTTTTTACCGGATGGATGATGCTGCTCGCCTACTTCATCGTCTGCCCGTGGGAGGCCGTGGCCGTCGGCCGCATCGCCGGCTACATCTTCCCCGCGCTCGATTCCATCGAGTTGTACCGCGTGGCGGGAAAGCCCATTTACTTGCCGCACCTGGCCATCGGGCTCGCGCTCACGGCATTGGTCACGGTGGTGAACTATCGTGGCATCCGGCTGAGCGCCACCTTTCAAAACTGGAGCACGTTCGGCACGCTTGCGCTCTTCGTGATCTTCGTCGCCATTGGCGTCACGCGCGGATCGCCAGCCAATTTTCCGCCTTTATTCACGCACACTCCGTTCGTCTCCATTTTGCTGGTGCTGCAGATCGTCCCTTACTACATGACGGGATATGAATCGGTGACGAAGGCTGCCGAGGAAGCCAATCCCCAATTTCGCGCACAAGGATTTTCTCGCGCCATCTTCGCGGCGATCATCGTCGGCGCCGTGTTCTACATCATTGTGATCGCGGCGGTGGGCTTCGTCGCGCCGTGGCGTTCGCTGACCGGGGAACCATTCATGACTGCGGTTGCTTTTCAGCATGCCGTCGGCTCGCGCTGGATCGTGAGCATCATTCTGAGTGCCGCGTTGCTTTCGCTATTCAAGGTTTTCAACGGAAATTTTATCGCCGCCAGCCGCTTGTTGTTTGCCATGGGACGGCGTGGGCTGGTGGATGCACGACTGGCCAGCGTGCATCCGCGGAATCAAACCCCTGCCGCGGCGGTCGTCTGGGTTGGCGTCGCCACCGCTTTGTGCATGTTTCTCGGCAGCGCGATTCTGGTTCCGATCTCTGAGGTCGGATCGGTCGCTTCCGCTACCGGATGGTTTGCGGTGTGCGCCGCCTATCTGTGGATGAGGCCCCGAATCGCCGACTGCTTGATCGCTCTGCTGGGCGCATTGGTTGGTTTGGCGATGGTGCTGATGAAGTTTGTGCCATTTGTGCCGGGACACTTTTCCGGCTGGGAGTGGCTTGTGCTCGGGCTCTGGATTATCCTTGGCACGTTGATTGGCCGCCCGCGCGGCACACAGCTTGCGACAGGAAAAACTGACGAGGAAAGAAACTCATGACCGCAACTCGCCGTCTAACGCTGGCACTTTTGCTGATCGTCTCCACCTTTGCCTTTGCCGCCGATCGGGCCGCCGACTCGCCCTTCGACCTTGTCATCACCAACGGACACATCGTGGACGGCACCGGCTCTCCCTGGTACTCAGGCGACATCGGAATCCGCGACGGCCGCATCGCCGCCATCGGCAATCTTTCTACCGCCGCACGTAAGCGTACCGTTGACGCCAAGGGCAAAGTCGTTGCTCCCGGCTTTATCGACATGCTCGGCCAGTCGGAAACGACGATCCTGGTCGATCCGCGCTTGCCTTCGAAGATCTATCAGGGCATCACCACCGAGATCACCGGGGAGGGAGGATCCGCCGCTCCGTTAAACGATGCGATCATTGCGAACGATCGCCCCGGCTACGAACACTACAAGATCAATCCCGACTGGCGGACGTTCCGTCAATATTTCTCGCGCCTGGAAAAGCAAGGCGTGGGCATCAATCTCGCCAGCTACGTGGGCGCGACTCAGGTGCGGCGAATGGTGCTGGGCGACGCCGATGTGCAGCCCACGCCCGAGCAACTCGAAAAAATGAAAGCTCTGGTTCGAGACGCCATGCGCGACGGGGCCGTCGGAGTCTCGACGTCGCTGATGTACGCGCCCGCGCCCTACGCGAAGACCGAAGAGATTATTGCGCTGGCTTCGGAAGCTTCGAAGTTCGGCGGAATCTACGCGACCCACATGCGCAACGAGAGTGACAGCGTCCTCGAGTCGATCGACGAAGCCGTTCGCATCGGTCGGGAAGCACACATTCCCGTGGAGATCTGGCATTTCAAGGTGGCTGGCAAGGCCAACTTTGGACGCATGCCCGAGTTGGTGGCGCGAGTTAACAAGGCGCGCGCCGAGGGCGTTGACGTGGAGGCGGACACCTACGCCTACACCGCATGGTTCAACAGCATGTCGGCCTTCGTGCCCGCGTGGGCGCATGACGGCGGCGATGCCAAATTGATTGAGCGGCTCAAAGATCCCGCAACCCGCGCCCGCATTCGGAAAGACATGGAGACGCCGTCCAAAGACTGGGACAACGAGTGGGACGAGATCAGCGGGCCGCAGGACGTGATGATCAGTGTGGTCCAGAATCCCGCGCTGAAAAAGTTTCAGGGCAAGCGGCTCACGGAAGTCGCGAAGATTCTGAACAAAGATGCGATGGACACGCTCTTCGATCTGCTCATCGAAGATAAGGCGTTCACCGATTGCGCGGTATTCGGGATGTCAGAGCCCGACGTTGCGCTGGCCCTGCAGCAGCCGTGGGTTTCCGTGGACAACGACTCTTCCGGTACGTCGCCCGACGGCATCCTCGGCGAGGAGCACCCACACCCCAGAGCTTACGGCACATTCCCGCGCATCCTGCGTAAATACGTTAGAGAAGAAAAGAAGCTGACTCTGGAGGAGGCAATCCGCAAGTTCTCGGCGCTGCCCGCCCAGCGCATGAGGCTCACGGATCGCGGCGTGCTGAAGCAGGGAATGTGGGCAGACGTGGTTGTGTTCGATCCCGAGACGGTGCGTGACCTGGCAACTTTTGACGATCCGAACCGGCTGTCGGAAGGCATGGAGTATGTGCTCATCAACGGAGTTCCCGTGATCGAGAACGGAAAGATGACCGGCGCGTTGCCGGGAAAAGTGTTGCGAGGCGCGGGCTACACACCGTAGCGTCGTGTCCCGCAAGTTCGTGGCATAACCCACATTGTCATCCTGAGCGAAGCGAAGGACCTGCTTTTTTCTCACTGCAAAAGACAGCAGATCCTTCGCTTCGCTCAGGATGACAAGCCAAATGTCGAGAATTTGAGCGGTGAGGCTAAAAGCTTAGGAGCCGACAGCCGCCCTATGGTTTGACGGTCTTCGCGTCCGCTTCCGCACGCTTGGCTTCCGTTCGATCAAACGGCGCGACGCGCGGCTCAGCGAGCGTCCCGGTGAGCGTCCACGATTGCACGTCACCGCGCGTCAACACGAAGTCGAAACCGCTGCTCGGGGAAGCCGTTCCGCTTACCCGATAAATGCCGTCGCGCGATTCCAGTCTTCCTGCGGAGAGATCCCAAACGCCTTTCTTCAGATGCAGCTCTCCGGCGAACCGATGCACCGGCAGAGGCAGGGGCGAGCCCGGAATTTCAATATGTGTCAGGCTGCCGTTCCGCATCACGAACTGCAACTTGCCGTCGGAGTGCGCCAGTAGCTCACGAAAGCTGTCTCCCGATCCTTCCAGATCGAAATTCCCGTCGGCCGTTCCGGCAATCCACTCATCGTTCATCAACGTGCCCACCTGCGCCAGCGAAATGTCGTGCAACGTGCCGGTGCCGTGATAGCGCACGGGCTGAGTGGACGCGTCGTGACTCGACACATCAATCGTCCAGTTCCCCTGATGCGTGCCCTGCAGCAGTTGTGCGCGCAGAGCAGTCAGTGTGACCTTGCCGTGATCCACTTCCACTTGCGTTGCAACCTGAGTGGCGAACACCCTCTTCAATCCTAATCGCCCGACGTGCAGGTTGCCGCGCGCCTGAATCGCGAGGAGTGGCGAGCCGCCCTGCGGCTCGCTGGAATTCAAGATGCGGTACCACGGACGTTTGGCAGGATGCGGTGTGAACCATTCGGCGAGATCTCCAGTCGAAAGCTGGTCGGCCGTGAGATCGAACTGAAACACGCAAGTTGGAACGGCGCAATGGCGGGGCGCTGTAATCCCGCCGCTCCAATGCGTGTTTCCAGTACGGGCAGAAATCTTCTCCATCAACACCACGTCCGGAGCGAGAGACATGGTTGCCGAGCTAATCTCAATCGGCGTGTTCAGGCCGTGCATCTCGGCGCGCACGTTGCGCAGTTGAGCGGTCCCAGCGGTGACGGCAGGTGCAAATCCCTGCCACGGCCCGGAGACGCTCACATCCAACTTGGCCGCGCCTTCCGCCGCCGGGCGAGCTACCGGCAAGCCCAGAACGTTCTCCAGACGAAATAGGTCTTTCAGCTCCACGTCGCCGCGCAGAAAAAAACGATAGCCGGCAGTGGACATCCACCCGCCGGCGTTCACCGGCGCGGAAGCGTTCATCGCCAGTTCGACCGGCCCAATCCGCAGGTGAGGTTCCGCAGGCTCCTGCTCCTTTTGTTGTTCTTGTGTCCTCGGATGACCGGGCCTGCCCCGCTGCGAATCGGCGGGTACTATGGTCCGTGAAACCAGGGCCAGTGGAATCGTGCCGAAGGCAACCTCATCTTTCCCCGCATTCCCCACATTCGACGACAGGTGCACGTTGGTCGCCGAGCCGCTCCCGCTCCATTGCTGCAATAAGTCGTGCCCTGCGGCCCCGGTAACGTTGCGCGTTGCGCGGAACTCCGCATTCAGCAATCCAGTCGCAGTGAGATCGCCGGGGATCTGCTTTTTCGCCTGACGCAGCAATCGAACCACGGAGGTCAGCGGCACCTTCTCGGCCTCCAGCGTCAGATCATAGGTGGGTAGTTGTGCGACCAGAGCAAAAGTTCCGCGCAGGCGGAGGGTCCCGCCACTTACCGGCGATTCGCACAGCAGGTCGGCAAGTGTGCTGGTGACGACGTTGTACCGTCCCGAGCAACTGGTTGCCATGCGCACGTTCTCGCTGCCAACAATGTCGTAGCGATGGAAATCTTCGATTGCGGTCTGGCTCTCGATCAGCAGTGCTTCCGGAGTGCCGGACAAATTCGCCGCGAAATTCACTCCGCCGCGCCAGCCCCGGTCTTTTCCGCTCAGCAACTTGGTGATCTGTCCGAGTTGCCCATTCTGCCATTGCACGGCGATCTGCACCGGGGTCGACTGCAAGCTGGAAGCGCGCTGCCACGTGGCGTTGATCTGGAGCAGCCCGGTATCGGTGAGATTAAAATCGGTGCGCACGGGCTCGGCCTTGATGCGCGCGCTCCAGGAATTTTCCGAATCCTGCCAGAGCGCGACGTCGGCATCCATGAGCGCGTAGGACTTCTTCGTCTGTCCCAGCTTGAAATTGATGCGAGCGCCGTTGGCTTCGAGGTACGGGAATGCCGGGCGGCGCTCGGAAGCGGGTTTTTCGGTCGGAGCCGCAGGAATTTGCGCGTTGCGCAGGAGCAGGCTCGCCAGGTTCCAGTGGCCTTCGTGGTTGCGCACCAGGTTGATGCTGGGCTCGGTCGCGCTCAGGGTGGCGATCTCGATCCGCCCGCGGAGCAGGGAACGAAACCGGATCGCCGCGGAAACGTCCTGCGCGCGGATCATCGGTTCCGCGCTGAATGCGGGATCGTCATAGATGACGAGCCCCTCAAGATCAAAGCCTGGCCGCGGCAGAAGACGCAAACGCACGTTGTCGAGTTCGACCCTGCGCCCCAGAGCGCTTCCGATAGAACTCGAAATCCGGTTTCGCAACTTGTACACGCCGGGCCGGAACAGAAACAGGATCAGCACGAGAGCCGCGACCGCAGCTACCCCGCGCCTGGAACGCAGAAATTCGGACCGCAGAAATTTCACCGCACGATCCTGAGGGTTCGCGACCAGCGCGTTTCATCAAAGAAGTGAATGATGATGTGCGCCACGAAGCCCAGCCGGTCGCCCGCGCTGCGCATCTGGTACTGGTCTGCCGGGGTGATAAATGACCAGTAAACGAACATGGGACGTCCGATGACGTTCTTCCGCGGAATAAACCCCCAGTAACGGCTGTCGTAACTCACATCGCGGTTGTCGCCCATGGCAAAGTAGCTGTCCGGAGGCACGACGATGTCACCGCCCTCCAGATGCGAAGGCAGTTCCTGCTGCCATTTTTCGTTTCTTACCCCGTACATTTCCGAAGGCGGCACGGCAGGGAAGTTGTCGCGGTAGGGGTTGTAATCCGCCAGTTTGTGCTGGACGTACGGCTCAACCAGTTTCTCGCCGTTGCGGTGGACGACGCCATCGCGCAAGTGGATGCGATCGCCAGGAACGCCCATGATCCGCTTCACCACAAACAGACCTTGTTCCTCCGGCGACAGGAACACAACAATGTCGCCGCGGCGGATATCGCGATAGGGCATCAGCGGCCCCATCCAACGCGTCGCCGGCGCGAACTGCTCCCGGTTCACGAATACGTGGTCGCCGATGAGCAGCGTGTCCTCCATGGAACTGGAGGGAATCTCAAACGCCTGCAGCACAAACGTGATGATGAACAGGCCGGTGACCAGCACTCCCGCCAGCGAGGCCAGAAATTCCACCGTCGTCTCGCGCGGCTTTTCGTCCACAACGACTTCTTCTTTTTCTTTTTTCGGCACGTTTGCCATCCGTCTAGAGGATTTCTTCTCAGCGAGCTTCATCAGCGAATCTGCATCAGCGCACCAGCCTGAAAGTACGTTCCCAGCGCGTTATCTGGAACAAATGAGTTACCGCGTAGGCAAGGTGATAAAGTCTATCACCCACGGTTGGCGATCCGGGAAGATCATTGTTCACATTGCCCGACGACCAGTAGATCAACAGCGGCCGCCCGATAATATTTTCGCGCGGCACGAATCCCCAGTACCGGCTGTCCTGGCTGTCATCGCGATTGTCACCCAGCACAAAATAGTGGCCCTCGGGGATAATCAACTGGTGGTCTTCCACCAGCTTCGGCATTTCTTTCCACCATTTTGCATCCACTCCGTAGTCGGGAGAATCGGTGCGCGGAAAGTCGTCGCGATAGAAATTGCGGAGCGCGGTGAGGTACTGCACGTAGGGCTCCTGCACGGGAACGCCGTTGATGTAGACGCGCTTGTTGATGAGGCGCAGGCGATCTCCGGGCAAGGCCACCACTCGCTTCACGAAGTCCTGCGCAGGATTCACAGGATAATGGAAGACGATGATGTCACCGCGCCGGACGTTGCGGTAGGGTACCAGACGGTTCCACCCGCCGCTGTCGCCGTAGCAAAACTTATCCACCAGCAGGTAGTCGCCAATCAGCAGCGTTTGCTCCATGGATTCCGAAGGGATGGTGAACGCCTGCACGAGGAAGGTAACCACAAAAACGGCGATCACGATCGTTCCCGCGACCGACTGAATAGTCGCGGGCCAATCCCCAACGGAAATCTTCTCGCTCCATGACATAACAATTGGCATTCAATGCCGAGCCCCTAAAGGGGCGTCTGACTCCGAAGAGCTTTCGATATCGCTAAAGCGATACCCTGATACGAACCTAGGTTCTTCCGCAGCCTGTTAAGACAGGACTACGACGCGCCGTCGTCTTTTGCGGCATTCGGATGCCGTCCCCCGGGCAACGTTGCCAGGTGCTCCAGGACCTGCCGCGCCGCTTCCTGTTCGGCCCGTTTTTTGGTCGCGCCCTGGGCGCGCCCCACGAATTGCCCCATCTCAGGTTCCGGCAGTCTCACCTCGACCGTAAAAGTCTTCTTGTGTTCGGGACCTTCCTCCTTCACGAGGGCGTAAACCGGCTGCGGTCCTCCTTTGGCCTGCAGTGCTTCCTGCAACGCGGACTTGAAATCCATCACCGGAATGGCGCTGGTCTCCAGTTTCATGTGGGCCAGTTCCGGCCCCACGATCACGCGCACGATAAAGTCTCGCGCCACCGGCCATCCGCCGTCGAGATAGAGCGCAGCCAGGATCGCTTCCAGTGCGTCCACGAGCAGGCTTGCCTTGTTGCGGCCACCGCTTTTTTCTTCGCCGCGGCCCAGACGCATGTAATGACCAATCTGAAGCTGCTCGGCCACCCGCAGCAGATGCCGTTGCCCTACCAGATGAGCACGCAGCTTGGAAAGGTGCCCTTCCTGAAATTCGGGGAAGCGGTGGAACAGCGCCTCGCTGGTGACGAGCCCGAGCACGGCGTCTCCCAGAAACTCGAGTATTTCGTTATCCCCGCCGCCAGACGAACCGCTGCCCGCGCCCAGCGCCTCCACCTCGCGCGCTTGCGAGCTGTGGGTAAGCGCTTGCTCGATCAGTTCCCGGCGCTGGAAGTGGTGACCCAGGCTTTCTTCCAGCGCCATGATTTCGCGTGACTTCATCACTAAGCGGGGCCATGCCCTTCGGCCCCTGGCAGGCTGCGGAAAAACTCGGGCTTCGTATCAGGGCATCGCTTTAGCGATGCCGTAATCTCCTCGAAATCAGACGCCCCTTTAGGGGCTGGGCATCGACAATCGACTTTTTCCGCACCCTGCTAGGGGTTAGTTCTTCGGCGGGCTCTGCGGTTGGGCCGGGGCCGCGCCTCCGGTGAGCTGCTGCAAGCGGTCGCGTTCCCGGCGCGCCGGAGTTCCAATCACGGTGTTGTCCTGCGTCATTTCCACGGCGCGGTTGGCCACCTTGAGCGCCTCCGGATATTTTTGCTGCTTATCCAGCGACAGCGCCAGGCGGAGAACGACCACGGGGTCCGGGTTACTGGGGAACGCGTCGATAGACTTCTGCAGATTCTCCTGCGCTGCCGGGTAATTCTCTTTCTTGAACTCAATGGTACCGAGAATCGAATACGCGTTCGAGCGCAGCAGCGATTTGTAGGCGTCGATCTTCTCCTGCGGCGTGCCCGCCGGGACTTGGACGTCGGTGTCAACGGTCTGCGTGGCCTTCTGGGCATTCGAGGTTGCTTCGCCGAAACGCTGATCTTTGTCGATATCCGAGTCGCGCGTTCTCTCGGCGATTACCTCGGCGACGATTACCAGAGCCTCGGGATCGTCCCCGTCAAAGCCGAGCACTTTGCGGCCCATGGCCTCGGTCTTCTCAGCGTTGTTGGCATTCTGGTAGAGTCGCATCGCGTTCTTATAGAGCAGCACGCGAAGTTCACTGTCTGGGAACTTGGTAGCAAAATCGTCAGACGCCTTCTCCAGCGCGGCAACATCGGTGCTTGCCGCTGCCGCCTTCCAGGCATCAAACTCCGGCTGGGTCTTGGCTTGCGGTGGACGTTTTCCCGCTGGCGCCGTCGTGCCACTCTGAGTCGTACCCTGCGCTGGCGCCGCCTGACCCGCTGCCGGTGGATTCTGCTGCGCCGGCTGTCCGCTCGTCTGGGCTTCGGCCCAAACCGCGATGCTCAGTATCCCTAAACTCAGTATCCCCAGAATGACTGCTGCTCGCTTCATGCTGTCTCCCATAATGCAAAATTTTGTACGTCAGATTTAATCACGTAGGGACAGCCGCCCTCGGCTGTCCGGCCCTACTCCGTTTTCGTATCAGGGCATCGCTTTAGCGATGCCGCTAATTCTCCGAAATCAGCCGCCCCTTCAGGGGCCGCGCATCGAAAATCGAACTATTACGCAGCCTGCACAGGCCAGCAACCTTGAAACCCTGAAACCTTGAAACTCTGAAACCTGCTTCACTCCGGCTGCTTCGCCACGGGAGGCTCATACGGCTGCTCCAGCCCCCGCTGCGCCGCCTGCTTCGCTTCCGGAAGCGCTCCGCCCACCGCGTTCAACGCCGCCCGATATTGGTCCAG
Organism: Acidobacteriaceae bacterium; assembly: GCA_003131315.1. Taxonomy (GTDB): domain Bacteria; phylum Acidobacteriota; class Terriglobia; order Terriglobales; family Acidobacteriaceae; genus Acidiflorens. Next base: position 50,991 of record PKUV01000059.1, on the reverse strand, counting down.
GGCGGCGAACCGATCCTCTCTTAAATCATAAATGCGTCCCAGATAAATATGAGACCACGCGATCACCTTGGGTTCATGGGCCGTCTGCAGCGCTCGTTCAAAGTAGGTGCGCGCCCCATCCATGTCCCGATTCGCGGTGGCGACTTCCGCCAAAATAAATAGCGCGCGTCCCGAATCTTCTTCCTGCTCATCGAGCGCCTGCTGCGCCAGTTTCTGTGCAGTTTCCGGATCGCCAGCCGCCAGCCGCCGCTCCGCGTTCAGCAGCAGGTGCTCGTTCCGGCGGCCAGCCAGGTGCAGAAGCTCGGGCGCCGCCTCACCCGAGAACTGGATCAGCGATGCCCGCTTCCTTTCTTTGCCGGCGTCAATCGAGCCGACCAGGTCCGCATAAGCGTTGCGCATGCCCGCGGGATCTTTTTCGAACTTGCCCAGCGCGTCGTAGAAATAGCGCGTTAGGACGTACCCCTCCTTGTCGGCTTCGTCGATACTCTGGGCTCGCTCCGCCTCCGGAATCTTGGTCAATCGCTCTTCAATCGCCCGCACCAGGCATTCGGTCACCAGCAGCGAAATGTTGCTCTTGAAAGCTTCGTCCATGGGAGCGGTCTTCACGTCGTCGAGCAACGGTTCCAGCCGCTTGAACGAGCCGCCGTTTTTCATCGCCAGCGGATCCAGAAGATAATGCAGATACGTATGCCGGATCTGCTGCATCTTGATCGCCGTGCCCGACGTCGGCGAAATCACCACGTAGTAATCCGACGCATAGTTCCGCGCGTTGGTCTGCGCCGGCGCGCCCATCGCATCCAGATAGACGGTGAACTGCCGTCCCAGGTACCCCGCCGATGGCAGCTTCAGATAGATCTCGGTGTCGAATGTCATCTTCGCCAGCGGAGCGTGATAGATCTCGGTCAACTCCGTGTACCGCGCCCGGTGCCGCTCCCAGATGGCGTGCAATCCGATCTTCTCGTAGAAGGCCTGCATCAGCGGCACCATGCCCGCCACCACTGCGGCGTCGGGTGGCAGCTCCGCCTGCTTCACTTTCAACGTGAAATCCGGCGGCTCCTCCAGATAGAGCGCCAGCGATACAAATTGGGACAGCTCGCGTGAGGCATCCCCTATCTGGTGCTGCCGGTAGAACAAGCACATCGGACCGACCACGTCCTGAACTCTGGCGGTATTCTCCACCGCCTTGGCAACTTCCGACCGAATTTGCGTGCGCAGCGGGTCGGAGGAATTCAGCTCCTGGTCATAGCCGCAAGTGTTGATGGCCGTCAGCACCGTGAACAGCGTCTCGCTGGTTTCCAGAGACACCTGCGGCCTATTCTGCGCAAAGCCGGACGCCACCACCAGCACGACCGCCAGGCTTAGAGCGAACGCCAGTCGAACCCGTTGTCCCAGGAAACCACTTCTGATCTCAGGCATAGATGGATGAGCTAGAAAATAGTGTACGAACTGGTCAATTCGCGGTCAAACCGAATAGTACCGAAGATGTACTGAAGATGTGGGGAGATTGCACGACTCTGCTCGTCCTGGATGGAATATTGCGGCAGTTCCTGACGCCAGAGCGAATCCAGAGTCCAGCCCCGGAGGGGCGAGCCAGTTTAGCCCAGCGCTTCAGCGCTGGGAAAGTAGAAGAGAGGATTCAAGTCCCGGAGGGACGGCCCAGTCCTCGCGCACAATCTTTTAGGGGCTGGGCATCGACAATCGACTTCTTTCGCTACCCCTTGACGCTGATCTTAGAAAACGACAGCACCGCCGTCCCCGCCGTCGGCCGTCCCATGGAAAGCGCCGGATGGAAGGTCGTGAAAATCAGCAGGTTCTTCAACTGCGGCAGCACCGCCTGGGCGTCGTCCGGTTGCGACAGGATGCGGTAATCCTCGACTCGGCCATTGGCATCCACGTAGGCTTCAATCACCACTGCATCGTCGCCCATATTGCCGAGCGATGTGCCGAACGCCGACTGTTCGAGTTGAGGCCCGGTGTACAGCATCAGCGGAACGTCTCCGCTGCTGACCCGCAGTTCTGCCGGCAAGGCAAAGAAGCCAAGCAGCAGTCCGAAAAACAACACCGCGCTGACCAACCCCGCCGTCGCCGGAACCATGAATGCGTTGAGAGCATTCTCCAGCCTCACCAGCACACCTTCAAACCGCGGACGCCGCGCTTGTGCCGCCTCGTGCGAAATCGCCACCCGCAACTTTAACGCCAGGTCGGCCGGAGCCTTCTTCGGACCCAGACTCGAAAGCAACTGTTGCGTGCGCTGCATCGCGGCATATTCCCGCGCGCAACCGGTGCACTGTTCTACATGGCGCGTGACCGCGCGCATTTCCGACCCGCTCACCTGGCCGTCGAGATACGGCGAGAACAACTTCTTGATCTCAGCGCAGTTCATTGCGTCACCTCAACCTCTCTGCCACCACGCGAACCTTCACGCGAACTTTGGCTTGCGCCGTTCTGCCGCTCGCCGGCAGGCTCGTCGGCAGGAACGGCCAGCCCTAACTCCGGACCCACTTCCCGGACATATCCCGTTAATTTCTTGCGCAGCGCAGCGCGCCCGCGCGTGATGCGGGACTTCACCGTTCCCAGCGAAATCGCTAAAAGTTCAGAGATCTCCTCGTACGACATTTCTTCCAGATCGCGAAGAATCAACGCAGTCCGATACGGTTCAGGCACCTGTTGCAGAGCCTGATCCACGGCAGCGCGCACCTCGGTATGCGCGAACTTTTCAAACGGAGACTCGCCCCGGTCGACCAGTCGCTCTTCTCCGGAATATTCGTATTCCCCCGCTGCGACGGGATCAATCGGCGTTTCCTGTGCCTTATGCCGGAACCACCAGCGCCTCCGATTGGCCGCCTCGTGCAGCGCGATGCGGTAAATCCAAGTCTTGAGGCTCGACTCGCCGTGAAAATGTTTCATTCCGCGGAAGACTTTCAGAAACACATCTTGCGTAGTGTCCGCCGCGTCCGACGGATCATTCACGATGCGGTAGATGAGCCCGTAGATCGGCTGATGAAACTCGCCGATCAACCAGGAGTAGGCCTCTTCCGAACCCGCCTTCAGTTCAGCAATGACGGCGGATTCCTCAGTTCGGGCCCCGATAGCGCTGGCAAGATCGCCCAATGTAGTAGCTCCCGCCATGGTGGCGTTGCCCTCAATTATAGAGTCACTCGAGCCCCAGGCGGGAATCTTAATTCTTGAAGAAGCTGCGCCGGACGACCCTCCCCGCCTAATTACTTAGACTCCGAAGCGCCCCGTAGAGTTCCAGTGGCAAGTCCAGTATTTGCAACACAAATGCTTCGTGGAGGGACGGGCGTCCCGCCCGTCCAAGCCGAGCGCAGCTCGGCTTCGTTCCTTTCGCCACCGCAGAATGATGGGGGCACCGTGGAAGAGCGGCCCTTCAGGGCCGCGTTTCGGCGCTCTCAGACGAGGCCTCTAGGCCCCGTGGTCGTCCTCTGCCGGGGCTGCCGCTGAGTCGTCACCGAGTCAGCAAGACGAGTTTTTCAGCAGCCCGCCAGCAGGGTTACGGAAAAACTCGGGTTTCGTATCAGGGCATCGCTTTAGCTTTAGCGATGCCGCTAGTTCTTCGAAATCAGACCGCCCCTACAGGGGCTGGGCATCGACATCCGACTTTTCCCGCCGCCGCGAGCCAAGTGCCAAATGCCGCCCCTCGTCACTTCGTCGGCGAAGCCGTCGGCGGAGCGTCCGTTGTTGTCGCCGGCGACTTCGGTTTCGCCGGTTTCTTTTTCGCCGGCTTCTTCGGAGGCTCGGTGTCATCCACCACGATCTTCTTCGGTGGCGGAGGTGGCGCTGCGGACAGCGTCTTGACCTGCGCGCGCAAACGCGTCAACTCATCTTCCTTGCTGGCGGCCAGTTTCTGCATGCGCTCGCCAAACGCACGACGCGCGCTCTCGAGTCCGGTCATGTCGTTGCCCAGGCTCTGAAACTCATCTTTGGATCCGAATGCTCCCGCCGATTCCACCACCGAACCAAAGACGTCATACAGCGCATCGAGGTTGCGGTAGAGTTTGAAACTCGCGCCCAGATCTTCCGGCGCGTTGTTCAGTTGCGCAATCGTTTCCGGCAGCGCCGACTGCAAGTTGCGCTGGATGGACTCCACATTCGCCAGCGTCTGTCGCTTGGTCGCACCGTCGGTCTTCCATTTCTCGATGCGCGTCTTTCCGAGATCGGATTGCATGCTCTGCGCCGTCTGCTTCAATTGCGTCAGGATGCCGTTCAGTTCGCTAACCGACGCATAAGCGACCGGCGGCTGCGCGTCTTGCGCGCCCGCCGTAGCCGCCGCAAGCACAGCGATGAAACAGAAAAGTGACCGAACGAGAATATTCCGCGAGTTCGACATGGGGCTCCGATTGTCTCCTTAGTGTTTTGCCAACCATATCCTAGTTGAGTTCGACGACCCGAGTCGAGTTTGACGCCGCGACAAACCTAAGCGAGAATTGAAACAGTGGGCCTGTGGCGCAGCTGGGAGCGCGCTTCCATGGCATGGAAGAGGTCGTCGGTTCGATCCCGACCAGGTCCACCAAAACTCCCAACAATTTAGACGGGACGAGCGCTCGCTGCGACGGCGTTTGTGTCGTAACCGGCCGTTCGGCGCGGATATTTACGCTGTCCAGGAAAGTGGTAAAGTGGAATCGTTGTTTTCGGCCCGAAGGAGGTGCCTATGTCTCCTGCTCGCCAACCCAACGGTTCTCCACGCAGAAGGAAAGTCGCTCGCCCAACCCCAATCGAACCGACACTCCAAACAGAACGTAAAGCCATAAGTCCAAGTGTAGCGGCCAAGAAGAGGCGCGATTTCGATGCCCATGCATTCCTCGCAACCATCGGCGAGGGCGGGCGCGTCTACTGCCGGACTCGGCACGATCACCCGATCACCTGGGCAGGTTGAGCTTTTGCTGCAAGGCAATGAAACGCGGATTGGAACGCAGTCCGTCGAGTTCCGGCTCCATTCTCATGAAAACGAGTCCATTGGACCGATCCGCGAACGCTTTTTCGAGCCAGTTGATCGCCTGCTCGTTCTTGCCTAACCCCGCATACACTACTGCGAAGTAATAGGGTGAGACATATTGTTTGTTCGACTCGGTAACGAGTTCGGCGAGCAATTTCTCCGCTTCCGTCCTGTTCCCGGAACGAGCATAGGCATGGGCCAGCGCTGAAATCATCAACGGTGTTCCATGGGACAACTCAACCGCCTTACGCAATTCGGGAATCGCGAGCGCGTACTCCCCCTTCTCTTCGTAAGCCTGCCCTACAACCAGATGGGCAAGCTCATAAGAGGGGTCCATTTCAAGCGTGTTGCGCAGTTGTTCGATGGCGTGATCGTATTGGCGGGCCATGTAGAGACGCCACCCCAGGCTGAAGTTGATGCTGATCGAGAGCGGATCAAGCTCCCGCGCCTTCTCGATTCTCGCGAAGCTGTCCTGAATCTGCCCCATTGCCATCAAGTAGAGGGAATACCGCTGATACGTGTCAGCAAAGAGGTTCGCGGCTTGATCTTTCGTATGGTTGCCGAGAATCCGACCTGGGTAGCGCCGCGCATTCACGGCGAACTGCTCAAGCTGGGTTTCGATCTGTCGGAAAGGAGTGTCTCGCGATGGGTTCGGCGAGCCCCGCGAGATCCAGATCCCGCGAAGCGATGGCTGACGTTCCTCAGGAATCATCGCGAGGCAATCGCTGCGATGGACTTCTTCACAGTCCCAACGCTCACGTTTGGTGTTCTGTATTGCTTTTTCGTCATTGGTCACGACCGGCGTAAGATCCTGCACTTCAATGTGACGCGAAATCCCAATGCTCTCTGGGTTGCACAGCAATTGCGAGAAGCGTGGACCGACAAACAGCCGCACCGATTCTTGCTGTTCGACCGAGACTCAAAGTTTGGAGCCGATGTGGCTTCGGCTGTGAGGCACATCGGAAGCCAGCCAATCCGCACTGCCGTTCGGAGTCCGTGGCAGAACGGCGTTGCTGAGCGCTGGGTTGGAAGTTGCCGACGAGACTTGCTTGACCGCTTGACCACGTCATAGTGCTGAATAATCGGCATCTCAAACGGCTGATGTCTGAGTACGTGCTCTACTACCACGACGACCGGATTCATCTCGGACTCGCGAAGGACACGCCAGCAGGGAGAAGCAAGCTTGCGGCGCCACCAAGCCCAAGCAAGATCATCTCACCTGCCTCGACTCGGTGGGCTGCATCATCGCCACACGATCGCGGCGTGAAGTGATTCCGGCCTGGAGTCCTCGGCTTTCTGTTTCATCATTTAGGTCTTGGCGGAGAACCATGTCTCAATCCGATTAGAGCTCGCGAAATCACCGAGGAGGGGCGAGCAACTCGCCTCGCACGGCAGCCTCTGGTGCGTTTTCCCGAAATCACAACGAGCGGCTTAGAACTAAACATGGCGGTCTTCAGTTCCGGCAAACTACAGCTTTTCAACCGCGAATTTTTCCGGCATACAACGCCATTCCCACAACGGCGTCAATTCCCAGCGCGTCGAGGCTGTCGATTTCCTGCTGTTCGGTGATACCGCCGGCGACCACCAGGTGTCGGGTAGTGGCGCGCCGGATGACATGAACCGCCTCCATCGGAATTCCGCCCATTAAGCCCTCCGTGTCGATGTGGGTATAGAGGAAGGTTTCGCAGAACGGTTCTAATTCTCGAATCATGTCGAAGGCAGTGACGGATGTCTGCTTCCGCCAGCCGTTAATCGCAACTCGGCCTCCTCGGGAGTCGAGAGCAAACATTAGTGCCGTCCTCGGGAGCGTGTCGGCCAGTGCGCGAGCGTGCTCCTGGTTGATCCGGCCTTCGGTCAACAACGCGGAGCCGATGATGACCTTGCGCGCCCCCAGGTTCAGAAGTTCCTGTGCAGTTTCGAGGCTGCGAATGCCGCCGCCAACCTGGCAATTCAGTTGGCCGACGATCTGCTTCACCAACGACCGGTTGTCACCGGCGCCGCGCGCTGCGTCCAGGTCGATGAGTTGGACTATGGGGTACCTGGAAAAGCGCTCGATCCAGTAGTCGAAGTTGTCGAACTCCAGTTTCTTCTTCTCCCCCTGGACCAACTGCACAATCTTGCCGCCCATTAGATCGATCGACGGAATCAGCATGGCCACCTCACCGGCACGTTGGCAGCGTGTAGTTCGCGTTTCAATTGTGCAATGTTCTCGATACCGAAATGGAAAATGGAAGCGGCCAAAGCCGCGTCCGCGCGCCCGCTGCGGAACACGTCAATGAAGTCTCGCGCCGACCCGGCACCGCCCGACGCGATCACAGGAATGGAAACTGCGTCGGCCACCGTCTGCACCAACTCGCAATCAAAACCAGATTGGGTCCCGTCGCGGTCCATTGAAGTGAGCAGGATTTCTCCTGCACCGCAAGCGGCAGCCTCCCGCGCCCATAGCAGCGCGTCGCGGCCTGTGGGAATGCGCCCTCCGGCAACGAACACCTCGAAACCACCATTCACCCGCCTGGCATCGATGGCCACCACTACCGCCTGCGAGCCAAAACGAGCAGCGATTTTTCCGATCAGCGTCGGGTCCTTCACCGCGGCCGAGTTGATGGCGATCTTGTCGGCGCCTGCCTCGAACACGGCCTCGGCGTCGGAGAGTTCACGAATTCCTCCGCCGACCGTGAACGGAATAAACAAACCGCGCGCCGTGCGCGAGACCACATCGAGCATCGTCTGGCGCTTATCGCTGGTGGCCGTGATGTCGAGCAGAACGATTTCGTCTGCGCCATCGCGGGCGTGAGCAGCGGCACATTTCACCGGGTCCCCGGCGTCGCGCAGATTCACGAACTGCACTCCTTTCACGACGCGGCCGTCGTCCACATCGAGACAGGCGATGATGCGCTTGGTCAGCATTTATCGAACCTCGCAGAAATTCTTGAGTATGAGAAGCCCCACGGTCCACGATTTTTCCGGATGGAACTGCACTCCGAAAACATTTTCTTGTTCGACGGCGGCGGAGAACTGCGCTCCGTATTCGGTCGCCGCCGTGGTGGCGGCAACCACCGGCGCTTGAAAAGAATGGGTGTAGTAGACAAAGGAGTCGGGTGCGACGTTACGCAGCAAGCGCGAGCCTTCCCGGACCGCCAGCGAGTTCCATCCGACGTGCGGCGATTTCACCGATGACGGAAACGGCCGGCATCTACCGGCAAAAATTCCTGCCCCCGCGAACTGGGGCGCCTCGTCACTGCCCTCGAACAGCCACTGCATTCCCAGGCAGATTCCTAGGAATGGCTTGCCGGCACTCGCGCCTCGCAGCAAGGCGTCTCGCAAGCCCGCGTTGTCGAGGCCGATCAACGCGGAGAAGTGCCCGACGCCAGGGAGAACGATCTTGTCCGCGGTGGTCACGATTTCAGGTTGCGTGGTTACGACGACTTCGGCGCCGAGATAGTCAAACGCCTTCTTCACCGAATTCAGGTTGCCCGCGCCGTAATCCACGATGGCGATCATAGAAGCCCCTTGGTGCTCGGCAGCATGTGTCCCAGGCGGCGGTCGCGGGAGCAGGCCACGCGCAGAGCGCGTGCAAAAGCCTTGAAGAGCGCTTCGATCTTGTGATGGCTGGAGCGCCCGTAAAGCACACGCGCATGAACATTCGCGCGCGCGCCGCGGGCGAAACCCTCAAAGAAGTCGCACACCAGTTCCGTTTGCAGGTCGCCGACCCGCGTCGCGCGGACCCTGGTCTGAACCACGGCCACCGCGCGGCCTCCAAAGTCCACTGCCGCCAAACCGAGAGTTTCGTCCATGGTCATCAGAAAATAGCCGGCTCGCAGGATGCCGCGGCGGTCGCCCAGTGCGCGGTCGAACGCCTCACCCAGGCTGATTCCGACATCTTCCACAGTGTGGTGCTGATCCACATCCAAGTCGCCCAGAGCGGCGAGTTTCAAGTCGAACCCACCGTGCCGCGTGAACAACTCCAACATGTGGTCAAGAAAACGGATTCCCGTGGAGACTTCGTACTTGCCACGGCCCTCAATGGTGAGGGCAATTCGAATTTCTGTTTCCGCGGTCTTGCGATGCAGCTTGGCTTTCCTCACGCCCGCACCTCAGATTGCAGCCCCAGCTGCTCAACCACGTCTTGCAGAGCAGCGATGAGAGTCTGCGTGTGTTCGTCCGATCCCACGGTCAGCCGGACGCAGCCTTCGCAGCCTGGGTCGGAGTGCCGGTCACGCACCAGAATTCCGCGGTTGCGCAGGGCTCGAACGAAATCCGTATGGGCTGAGCCAATGCGTACGAGCACAAAATTGGCGTGGCTCGGCCAGTAATGCAATCCGAGATGGCCAAGTTCCTGCTGCAATCTCTCGCGGTTGTTTAGCACTTGCGCGACATAGCGGCTGACATACTCCTGATCTTGAAGAGCCTCCGGCAGCACTGCGAGGGCGGCCGCGTTGACGCTGTACGGCGAGGCAACGCGGCGGACCATCGCCATCTGCCGGGTTTCTCCCGCAAGAATGCCAATTCGCAAACCGGCGAGTCCGTAGGCCTTGGAAAAAGTTCGCGCCACGAAAAGATTCTGGATCTGCCGAGTGCGGTCAATCAGCGTTTCTCCGTGAAATTCGAAGTACGCCTCATCGACGAGCACGGCAGCTTGCGGCGCTGCTTGGGCAATCTGAATGAGGACATTGCCTGCGACCGCGGCTCCGGTCGGATTGTTAGGATTCGCCACCGCGATGAGCCGCGTGCGCCGGCTGAGTTGAGCGAGCAGGTCTTTTGCCGGAAATGTGAAGTTGTCGCCTGCACGCACTTCGACAACGCGCGCGCCTTCGGCCTGAGCGAAGATCGCGTACATGGCAAAGGTGGGCACGACGATGAGGGCTTCGTCCCCGGGATCGAGATAAGTGGAACAAAGCAAATGAATCGCTTCGTCGACTCCGTTGGTGAGCAGAACCTGCGCCGGATCGAGTCCGAGAAAACCCGCGATCTCGCTTTCAACCGGCTCGCGCTCGGGATAGCGAGCCAGCAGTTCGGAATCGAGCGACCGCAGCCGGGCCAACACACTTGGCGAACACCCCACTGTGCTCTCGTTGAAATCGAGACGCAGTCCCGTTCGGCCAGCCAAAGGGGGCCGATAAGCGTGCAGATTTCTTACCGCTTCGCGAGCCTCAAGCATGGGAGCGCCTCACTCGGAATGCCTCCGCGTGTCCCGTCAAGCCTTCGGCATTGGCCAGCGTAATGCCCGGCGGCGCGATGCGGCGGATTCCTGCGCGGGACACTTGCTGGCAGGCAATGACGCGGACGAAATCGAGCACGCTGAGGCCGCCACGCACACGGGCCATCCCAGCCGTGGGCAGCACATGGTTCGGTCCGGAGACGTAATCCCCCGCGGCCTGGGGCGTGAACTCATCCAGGAAAACCGCGCCCGCGTGCTGCACTAGCGGCACCAGCTCGGCCGGGAGTGTGAGATGCTCGGGCGCGATGCGATTCGCTATCTCGACAGCCTGTTCAAGAGAGGCGACCAGAAGAATGGCGCCGCGGCGGGAGAGTGATTGGGCGGCAATCGGATTGGCGCGCGTGCGCGTCCGCACTTCGTTCTGGATTGTTTTCGCTAACGCACGTGAAGTTGTTATGAAGATGCACAACGCGTCGGGATCGTGTTCCGCCTGCGCCACCAGGTCGGAAGCGATGCAAGCCGGATCGCCGCTTTCGCTGATGATGACAGCTTCAGTAGGACCAGCCAGGAATTCAATCGCGCAATCGAAAGCTACCAGCTTCTTGGCCGCGGTCACGTATCGGTTGCCCGGACCGACGATCTTGTCCACGCGCGGGATGTCTTCAGTTCCATAGGCAAGGGCAGCGATGGCCTGTGCGCCGCCGACTCGGTAGAACTTGCGCACGCCCAGGAACGCCGCCGCCGCCAAGGTTGCCTTGCCCGGGCGCGGAGACGCGACGCGAATCTGCCTGACACCGGCGACCTGCGCGGGAATCACGGTCATGAGCAAAGTAGAAGGCAAAGGATAGCGGCCGCCCGGGACATAGCACCCCACCGATTCCAGAGGGCGCACCAATTGGCCCACCGAGACGCCAGGCTGAATTTCGCGCCGCCATTCTTTGTCCTTGGGCGCTTGCCACTCCGCATAGCGACGAATGTTGCCCGCAGCCTGCTTGATCGCGTCCTGCAGATCTGGATCAGTTTGCTCCCAAGTCTCGTGGAGTTCATCCTCGGAAACGCGGAGCGGCTCGCTCTTGCCCAATCCGTCCCAACGTGTGGCGTAGCGGCGTACTGCGCGATCGCCGTTACGCCGGACGTCACGCACAATGCGGCGGACTGCAGGCTCGACCTCTGCCAGATCGGTCGCACCGCGCTCGGCCAGCGCAGTCACAAGACGAGCTTGCTTGGGGCCTTCGACAATGCGCATCACGTCGTTGTCATTGCGCATCACATGACCACCTTGTTCAGCGGATATTCGACGATGCCCTGAGCGTTGGCTTGCTTCAGCTTCGGAATCAGCGACCAGGCGGTGTGCTCCTCAATCACCGTGTTCACCGCGACCCACTCGCCATCGGCCAGGGGCGCGACGGTCGGATTTTTCAGCGCGGTCAGAAGACCGAGAACCGCGGGCAAGTCTGATTTGCGCACGTTGAGCATCAGGCCCACCCGCCCATGCGCGGCCATAGCCCCGCTGAGCATGACGGCCAGGTTCTCAATCTTTTCCCGCCGCGATGGATCGGCCCAGGCGGCCTTGTTCGCGATCAGTTGCGTGTTGGACTCGAGAACTGTTTCGAGGATTCTCAGGTGATTGGCGCGCAGTGAACTACCCGTCTCCGTGACCTCGACTATAGCGTCTGCCAGTAACGGTGGCTTGACTTCGGTTGCGCCCCAGGAGAACTCGACCCGAACGGGAACGTTCCGGCTCGCGAAATAATTGCGGGTGAAACTGACGAGCTCGGTGGCAATGATTCGACCCTCAAGGTCTTCGAGTTTCTGGAAGCCCGAATCCTCCGGGACAGCCAGCACCCACTTGACCCTGCCCATGCTTTGTTTGGCATAGATCAGGTCGCGGACCTTGACTACATCGAGGCCGCTTTCGAGCACCCAGTCCAGGCCAGTCAAGCCCGCATCCAGCGCGCCATGTTCGACGTACCGCGCCATTTCCTGGGCACGAATGAGCAGGCATTCGATATCGGGATCATCCGTGGAGGCGAAATAAGAACGGGCGTTGGTATACACGCGCAGTCCGGCGCGCGTGAACAGGCTCAACGTCGCTTCCTGCAAACTTCCTTTGGGGATGCCCAGTCGCAGTTTCATCGCTCAGCCCTCTCTTGCCCAACCAGCGCGGCTCCCAGAGGAAGTTCCTGCGTGAAGCAGGAGCGCGTCCCGGTGTGGCAGACCTTGCCCTCGCCCAGCACACGGACGCGCAGCAGGACGGTATCCCGGTCGCAATCGGTCCAGGCGGCAACCACCTGCAGACGATTGCCGGAGCTTTCTCCCTTGGTCCACAGTGTCTGGCGAGTGCGGCTGTAGAACGTCACGAACCCAGTGTGCAAAGTCTTATCCAGCGCTTCCCGGTTCATAAAGCCCACCATCAGCAGCTCCCCGGTGCCCGCATCCTGAACGACCGCAGGCGCCAGGCCCTGCATCTTGTCGAAGTCGATCTCCATCGAACCCTCCTAATCTCGGTGTCAGATTTTCAGCGCTCGCACAAAAGCAAAAAGCCCGCTGCGCGAGTTCTGCGCCAGCGGGCTTGGATTTCCTATAAGTGCTCTTGGTTATCCGTGGTCCCCCGCCGACACGCTCATCGCATGGTGATGATGGTGATGGCGATGGGTCAGCGGAGTCATGGTGGGCATGATACTAGGGCAGTAGAGATATGGTTGTCAATCTGTTTCTGAGAATAGCTATACAAAGGGAAAAGTGGTTCACACCGGAGCCCAGGGGTTTTGATCGACAAACATTAATGTTCAGGGCTGGGGCACGGGTTCACAAGCGTTCTTCATGGTGCCGCTTTCGGGGATCACCACGCGCTCACACCTTCAAGAAACCGCCCGAGCTTGGCCGTAGCCTTGAATTGTGAGATGGGATCTAGTTCTTTCAAGGCGTAACCGCATTTGAAAAGACTCCGGATCGTTCGCGGCCGGAACTCCTCGTATTTTGGCTCGAAGTAGAGGTCATGCACTCGACGCGCAAGGTCTTTTGGAGCTTCGAGCGTGCCCTCGATGAACGCCTCGTAGATGACCACCTTGACGGTGACGTCCGTGAGTTCACTTCCCTGCCATGCTTCCACCTGCTTTCGCATCGGCTCGAAGTTTCGCTGCATCCGGTCAACGCCGACCGAGATGCAGTCGATAAGTGAGAACGACTTTGAGTGCTTCGCGAGCACGGGCGTGAACACGCCTGAGACAATGTCTCCGAATTGGCGTGGTTCCTCACCATTAGGGTTCCAGTGCATTCATCTGACGCATCCCCATAGCCGGAGTTGAAACGGGGCTCGCGATGTAGGTTTTGGAGTGAGAAAAGAATGATTGATCGCGAATCCTCTTCAATTCCTCACCGTCAAGACGTGGGTTTGCATCGCTCAGCCCATATCGGTACGGCCTCCCATATGCCGTGGGCCACTGCGTATGAAGTGGTGTGCGGTGCAGGCTGCCCCGACACGCGGCTGTGACTTGCGTCACAGCCAGGGAGGGCGGCCGCCAGTAGTATCCTTCATAACAGCATGACGTGTCGGTTCAAACTCGTCGCTTGGGCGCTGGTAGTGGTTGTATTCGTTATGCCAGTTTCGGCGGTGGCTTCGTGCTGGTTGCACATGGCGCCGGCCGAGCATTGCAGGCCCCATTGCCCGATGATGAGCGGGCATGCGCCTTCGGTCACCATTCAAGAAGCACCCGCAAATGGCTCCTGTTGCCGAGTCTCTGCTGCCAGACCGACGCCCGCTTCGATGCCTCAGGCTCCAAGCGATAGTAGCTCTCGCGTGGCTCCAACATTCATCGCCTCGGCTCTGGATATCCCAACAGTTCTGACAAAAGCCGAACCGCCTGATCCGCTCGCCCGAGCATCGTGTCCCTCCCCCCAGTCCGTCTTCTGCACTTTTCTGATCTAGTCTGTCGTTTTTTGCTCACCCCCTTTCAATCGTGATTGCCTAGGATCAAACATGTATTCCTAGCGTTGACAGAGCAAGAGGAAGCATTCTTATGATCAGGAAAGTATTCACTCTGATTGCGTTCGGTTGTTTATGGCCGGGCCTCAGTGGCGCACAACAGCTTCCGGTCGCGGTAACTCTCCAAACACCTGCGACCGGCACCCCCACACAACCTGCTGGACCGTCACCCGTCGGCCTCGAAGACCTAGTTCGCGAAGCTCTGCAAAAGAATCCGGCGGTTCAGAGCGCTTTTCATACGGTGGAAGCGCAGCGGCGACGCGTACCGCAAGCCAAGGCGCTACCTGACCCAAGTGTCGGCGTCGGCTGGATGGGCAACATTCGACCGTTCTCTATTCAAACGGGAGACCCCTCAAGCTATCGCGAGGTGAGCGCAATGCAGATGCTGCCCTATCCCGGCAAGCTGAAGCTACGCGGTGAGATTGCTTCGAAGGAGGCCGATGCCGCATCTTCGGACCTTGAGGCCGTTCGACGGCGCGTAACGGTAAATGTAAAGACGGCCTATTTCGAATACTGGTTCTATGACAGAGCGATTCAGACCACTCTGAAGGACAAGGATCTGCTAACCAAGCTGTCCCAAATCGCCGAAGCCCGTTATCGCGTTGGCAAAGGCATTCAGCAGGACGTTCTCAGATCACAAGTCGAGATTTCACTACTGCTACAGCGGCTCACCGTGCTGCAACAGCAACGAAATGCTTCGCAGGCACGCCTGAACACCCTGCTGGCACGTAGTCCTGAAGCACTACTCCCACCAGCCGAAAATATCGAGCGGTCCCCTCTGAACTATTCGCTTGACGACCTGTACAGACTAGCGCGGCAGAATGATCCCGGCCTTCACCGCGAGCAGCAGATGATTGAGCGCAACCAGCTCGCAGTGAACTTGGCACAGAAGGATTACTATCCCGACTTGAGCGTTGGATACATGTACCAGCAGCGTCCCATGATGCCTGACATGCACGGGATGACGTTCACCATAAACGTCCCGGTCTTCTACAAGAGCAAGCAACGCGAGGCAGTGAGGCAGGCCACGGAAGAGCGACTTTCAGCCGAGGGCAGTCGCGACAATCGGCAGAATGAGTTGAATTTCGAACTCAAACAGCAATACCTGGCGGCGAAGGCCTCGGATGAACTTCTGCGCTTGTTCTCTCAGGGCGTGGTGCCGCAGTCATCGTTGGCGCTGGAATCTTCGATGTCTGCCTACCAGGTTGGCACAGTCGACTTCCTCAGCGTTATAGGAAATTTCTCGACAGTTTTGAATTACGAAATCGATTATTACCGCGAGCTGGCGAACTACCAATCTTCGCTGGCACGCATGGAGAGCATGGTCGGGGTGGAACTGACTTCGACGGTCGTGCAGCCTGGCAACCAGCACCCGGCAGGAGGAGAGTAAAGCAATGCCTCGCAAAGTTCTAGGAGTTTTGGCACTCGGGGCCGCAATCGCTTTGGCGGTGGCAGTGACCTTCGGCGGAAGGGTTTCAGCCATCTTCCAACACCAGCATTCCGCCTCACAGACGACAGCCGCGGGAAGCGCACACAAAGTTCTTTATTGGTATGACGCGATGAATCCGCAGCATCATTACGACAAACCCGGAAAAGCGCCGGATGGAATGGACCTGGTGCCCCAATACGCGGAGGACGCCACTTCTCAGAGGGGCAGTGCGACAAGCGCAGCGGCGATGCCCGCTGGCTCTGTCAAAATCGCACCCGACAAGCAGCAACTGATCGGCGTAAGGACCGGGACTGTCGAACGGAAGTCTCTGGTGCGAACCGTGCGTACAACTGGTCAGCTGACAAGCGATGAGACCAAGCTTGCGCATGTCCACGTGAAGGTCAACGGGTACATCGACAAGGGTTACGTCGATTACATCGGGCAACTCGTCAAAAAAGGCCAACCACTTTTCACGCTCTACAGCCCGGACCTTGTGGCCACCGAAGAGGAATACCTGATTGCGAAGCGCGGCGCGAAGGATCTGGGCACCTCGCAATTCCCCGAAGTTTCGCAGGGATCCCAGTCCCTGCTGCGTTCCACCCGTGAACGCCTCAAACTGTGGGACATCAGCGACGAGCAAATCAAAAAGCTCGACGAGACCGGTGAGGTCACGAAGACTTTGACTTTCTACTCGCCCGTCAGTGGCTTCGTAACCGACCGCAAGGCTTTTCCGCAAACCGCCGTCACCCCGGATATGGATCTGTATTCGATCAGCGATCTATCCACGATATGGGTGAACGCGGACGTGTACGAGTACGAAGTGCCGTTTGTGAAAGTGGGCCAGACAGCGGACATGCAGCTCAGCTACTACGCTGGGAGGACCTACACCGGGAAAATCGCCTACATCTACCCGACCGTCGATCCCGTTTCCCGCACCGTAAAAGTACGCATCGAGTTTCCGAACCCACATTTCGACTTGAAGCCGCAAATGTTCGCCAACGTGCAGTTGAAGATCAACTACGGCAAGCAGATTGTGGTACCCCAGGAGGCAATCATGGATTCCGGGGACAAACAGTACGTGTTTGTCGTCCACGACGGCGGCGTGTTCGAACCGCGCATGATCCAGATGGGCGCGAAGCTCGAAGGCAACGTGGTCGTTCTGTCTGGCCTGAACGCAGGGGAGACCATCGTGACCTCTGGAAACTTCCTGATTGATTCCGAGAGCCGTCTGAAGAGCGCAATGAGCGGGATGCAGCACTAAGGAGATTGCTATGGCAAAGAAAGCTTCGATTTATTCGGCGATCGCCGTGATCGTAGTCGCGGGCCTGTTTGCGGGCGGTTACTTGCTTATGAACCACCGCTCGCAGACGGAATGCGGATTCTGCCAACGTCACATCAATCCGAAAGCACATGTCGTGGCTGAAGTCGGCGGAAAGCGGCGTAACGTCTGCTGTGCGCACTGTGCGGTGACGGAGGCACGACAGGAGAAGAAGCCACTACGGCTGATCGAAGTGACGGACTATCTCACGGGAAAGATGGTGAGCCCAGAAGGAGCGTGGTTTGTCGAGGATAGCCGCGTGATTGCGTGCCAACACGACATGTCCAAGATGGATGAATCCAAGCACGCGGAACAGTTGGCATTCGATCGCTGCTCCCCCGGCACATTCGCGTTCAGCGACCGAAAAGCAGCAGAAGCGTTTCTGGCCCAGAACGGTGGCGTTTTGCGGAGCCTACCAGAGGTGCTGGCGGAGGCCCAATTGCAATGATTGATCGAATTATCGACATCTGCGCAAAGAACAAATTCTTAGTGCTCCTTTTCACCGGCGCGGCCGTGCTGCTTGGCTGGCATTCGCTGAAGAACACGAAGCTGGACGCGATCCCCGACCTGTCGGACACGCAGGTAATTGTGTACTCCAAGTGGGACCGCAGCCCGGACATCATGGAAGATCAGGTTACGTATCCGATCGCCTCGGCGTTACTGGGCTTGCCCAAGGTGAAGGATATCCGCGGCTTCTCGGATTTCGGGTACTCCTACGTTTACATCATTTTTGAGGAAGGCACGGACATTTACTGGGCACGCTCGCGCACGCTTGAGTATCTGAATTCCGTCGTCCCACGTCTGCCGAAAGGCGTCGACGTTGAGTTGGCAAAGGATGCGACCGCCGTCGGTTGGATCTATCAGTACGCTCTGGTCGATACCACTGGACAATACAGCATTGAGAAGATACGGAGTTTCCAGGATTGGTATCTGCGCTACGCGCTGCAATCCGTGCCCGGAGTCGCGGAAGTGGCGCCCTTGGGCGGCTTTGTTCGACAGTATCAGGTCAACATCGATCCCAACAAGCTGCTTGGCTACAAGATCCCGATCAATACGGTCGTGGCCGCCATTCAGAAGAGCAACAACGATGTCGGCGCCCGGCTGGTCGAAATGTCTGGTCGCGAGTATATGGTGCGAGGGCGCGGCTACATCAAATCGCTCGATGACATTGGCAACGTCGTCGTGATGTCGAACCCGCAAACCGGCACGCCTGTACTGGTGAAGGACCTTGCCACAGTGACCTTCGGGCCCGACATTCGGCGTGGCGTTGGCGAGCTGGATGGCCAAGGGGAAGCGGTCGGCGGTGTCGTCATCATGCGGTTCGGCGAGGACGCGCAGAAGGTGATCGAGCGCGTCAAGCAAAGGATCAAGGACATCGAGCCCACGCTGCCAAAGGGACTGAAGATCGTTAACACCTATGACCGATCCGACCTGATCGATCGCTCAGTCGAAAACCTGAAGCACACACTCATCGAAGAACTGATCATCGTCAGCCTGGTGATCATGATCTTTTTGTGGCACTTCCCCAGTGCCATCATTCCCATCGTTACGATTCCGGTCACCGTGATCCTGGCGTTTATTCCCATTCAGATGAGCGGCATGTCCGCCAATATCATGTCGCTCGGCGGAATCGCCATCGCGATCGGAGCCATGATTGATGCGGCAGTCGTAGTTGTCGAGCAGACACACAAGAAGCTTGAGCACTGGAATGCGGAAGGGCGGCCTGGCGACTATCGCCAAGTCGTGATCTCGGCCGTGAAGGAAGTCGGCGGGCCCAGCTTCTTCGCGCTGCTCGTCATCGCCGTCGCCTTCCTGCCGGTGTTCACGCTCGAAGCGCAGGAAGGTCGCCTGTTTAAGCCACTGGCATTCACCAAGACTTTTGCAATGGCGATCGCGGGAGTGCTGGCCATCACGCTCGATCCGGCCATGCGGTTGTTGTTCACCCGCATGGACGACTTTCAGTTTCGTCCACGTTGGCTGGCGAAGATCGTCAATGCGGTGCTGGTCGGCAAGATCCACAGCGAGGACAACCATCCAATCAGCCGTCCGCTGATGAAGCTCTACCACCCCGTAGTCGAGTTCGTGCTGGAGCACAAGTGGAAGACGATTGCCGCCGCCGTCATTGCCATGGCGCTGACCGTGCCGGTGTTCTTCAAGCTCGGCTCGGAGTTCATGCCGCCGCTCGATGAGGGCACTCTACTGTACATGCCTACGACTTTGCCCGGCATGTCCGTAACGGAAGCTTCACGGCTGCTTCAGGTGCAAGACAAGATCATTAAGAGCTTCCCTGAGGTCTACCGCGTATTCGGTAAGGCCGGGCGTGTGGAGAGTGCCACCGATCCTGCACCTTACTCGATGATGGAGACCGTGATTATCCTAAAGCCCCAAACCGACTGGCCGAAGCGCGAACGCTGGTACTCGAAGTGGGCTCCCAATTGGTTCCAGGGCACACTCGGTCGCTTCTGGCCGGACCACAAGACCACTCAGGAATTGATCTATGGCCCCGGAGGTCTGAACGATGCGCTGACCATGCCGGGGATCGCGAATGCCTGGACTATGCCGATCAAGGCGCGTATCGACATGCTAACCACCGGTGTGCGCACGCCGCTCGGCATCAAGGTGCTCGGTTCCGACCTGAGCGAAATCGAGAAAGTCGGCGGACAAATCGAGATGGCGCTGAAGGACATCCCCGGTACAACCAGCGTGTTTGCTGAGCGGACGACCGGCGGGTATTTTCTGGACTTCGACCTCAAACGCGATCAGCTCGCACGGTACGGATTGACTGTGGACGATGCCAATGACGTTCTGATGTCCGCCGTGGGCGGTGAGCCGGTGACCACTACGATTGAGGGCCGGGAACGGTACTCGGTCAATGTCCGCTACTTACGTGACTACCGGAGCGACATCGATGCGTTGCAGCGAGTGCTGGTCAATACGCCTTCCGGCGCACAGATCCCACTGGCGCAGATTGCCGACATCTCGCTGAAGACCGGGCCCGGTATGATCCGCGATGAAAATGGCCGGCTCAGTGGGTATGTCTACGTCGATGTCTCGGGGCGCGACATCGGCAGCTATGTCACAGAAGCCAAGAAAATCGTATCGGAAAAGGTTAGCGTCCCCGCCGGCTATCAACTGGTCTGGAGCGGCCAGTACGAATCGATGGAGCGCGTGAAAGAGCGCCTGAAGATGGTGGTACCGATCACGCTTTTCATCGTGTTCCTGCTGCTGTACTTCAACACCAAATCCACGGTGAAGACCTTCATCATTCTCCTCGCTGTGCCGTTCTCAGCGATTGGCGCGATCTGGTTCCTTTACCTCCTGAACTACAACATGAGTATTGCAGTATGGGTCGGGCTCATCGCGCTGCTCGGGGTGGACGCTGAGACCGCTGTCTTCATGCTGCTGTACCTGGATCTTGCCTACCACGACGCCATCAGCAAGGGGCGAATGAACAGCTGGGATGATCTGCGGGAAGCCATCGTGGTAGGGGCCGTCAAACGTCTACGCCCCAAGGTGATGACGGTGGCCTGCATGCTATTCGGACTGCTGCCGATCATGTGGTCTGTCGGCGCTGGAGGTGACGTGATGAAGCGCATTGCTGCTCCCATGATCGGCGGGATCATCACCTCGTTCCTGATGGAACTCATTATTTATCCGCCGGTTTTCGCAATCTGGAAGTGGAACTTCGAGGTAAAGCCGGCACTGACAAAGCAAGGTCCCAGGCAGGTTGAACCGCTCAGCATTGAGGGGCCGGTACATGCGTAGGCCCAGTCGGCAGCTCGAAAGCTTGGTCGTATTGGTTGCACTCGCTGCGTCCGCGTGGTCGCAGACAGCACATTACACCGTCCCGGTTTCAGAAAGTCCACCCAAACAGTAACCGCGAAGGGCATCGGCGTTGCCGCTTACCGCGGCGCGGTAGGCTGGTGCGGTCCTTCCAACGCCGAGCGGAGATTGTGCACGCGCTTCAGCAGAGACTTGGAGGCAGTCTGCAATCGACCCGGCAGATCGCTGGCAGCCTGAAGTTCAGTTTCGGCCTGTTTTAGATCAGCCTTCTGCAAGTAAGTTTTCGCGAGGTAGAAATGCGCGGACTGAAGCAGCGGCGACTTAGCGTCGTCGATTACTTTCTTCAAAGGTTGAATCGAATCGTCGGGATGTCCCAGCAGAAGCCGGCAAACACCAAGGTAGAAGTTGACGTCCGGAGCCTTGGGCTCTCCTTCGGCCGCGCCCTCCAGCGAATCGCTTGCGTCGCGATAGCGCCCCTCAACATAGGCGACCATAGCTTTCTGGAATAACGCTCGACCAGTGCTAGCCGGGGAACCGCCGGCCGCTGCACCCTCGGATGTGATCTTCCTCGGTTGTTTCCCAGACGAGGCGAAGCCGGAGAATGCGTAGGGCGGCGCCTCAACCATTCCTAGCTTGTATAGCTCGACCGCTTGCTCAGGTGACAGGGTTGGCGCCCGGACCTTGGGCGTACTGCCGCGAGGCAGTGCCGGGCTAACTTTGGCTTCTTGATTGTCAGGTGGAGGGCGCTTGATCTGGTCGGCTGGGGGAGTCGGCACCGCGGGCTCCGGCTCATGCTTACCGAGGTCCAGTTCAGACCGGGGCGCTGCCCCGCCTCCCGGGCTGGGAGTCTTCTGCGGTCTGGCGGCAGAAACGGATCTCTCACGGGTTTCCTGGGGACCCTCGCCCGGCAGAGACGAATTCACGCGACCAGTTTCCCGGTTCTCATTCGGTGTCGGCGGTTGCTGCGCAACTGACTGCCCGCTGGCCTGGTGATGTACTCTGAACCACTGTACCGTGCCTAACCCGGCGAAAACAATCACTGCCGTAGCGGTCGCTAAAGTCCAGAACCGAAATCGGAACACCGGCTGCGTGGACCGAGCGCGAATTTCGTGGGCGCGATCGGCCAGAGTCGTGCGCATTTCATCCAGCGTTTCGACCAGCTGAAGACACCGGTCACACTCCAGAATGTGCACTTCGAACTCGTCCTGCAAGGGCTCTTGCAGCTCACCCTTCAGGTACTTTTCCGCGATTCCGTCTTCGCCGACATTCTGGCAGTTCATAACCCGTGCACTACTGTGAAGTGGTCACGAACCGCACTTCTGTGACACCCTCACAAATTTATTTATCATCCTCTTAACCATCCGAGACTTACGTGCACGTACAGCGTCGTGTGATAGGTTGAGGCGGTGGGCCACCTCGGCGAGCGAATGGCCATCGACCAGGGAAAGTAGCAAGATCTGCTGGTCCGCTATGCTCAGTTTTGCCAGTTCTTGTCGAACCAGGCGCTGCCGTTCGGAGGATTCCAGTTGCTCGATCGGGTCGCTAGCCCGGAGCTGGACCGTGGCGAGGTCGCTTTCGGGATGCCGCGCCCGACTTCGTAAATAGTTGTTAATGATGTTGCGAGCTGTGCCCTGAACGAAGGCGCCAAGCTTCTCGCTCTCCCGGATCTGACCCGCGCGCAGTGCCTTGAGCACCGCGATCAGAATCTCCTGGCTCAGATCGTTGGCGGCATCGCGATCACGCGTGCGAACGGTTGCAATCAGGAGCACCGCACGCCGGTAGGTATTGACCAGTTCTTCTTCGGCAGCCGGGCCACCGCCCCGAATGCGTACGACTAACCGTTCTTCTTTCGTCGGGACAATATCCGGTGAAGTAGATTCGGTGGCCATCTCCGGCACGGGAGGCAACGGCTTTGTGCTAAACAGCTCATTTTACCTCTGCAGAAGGCGAACCGTGGTGACTTTGTGAGCCCAAACTTCTTCCATGAGTCCGAGGTTGGGGCTGCATCTCCGACATTTCGCCACATGTCACACTCCGAGCATTTCCGACCACATAGACAACAGAATCGCGCTCCGAGGGATGCACGACGGAAAGTTCGCGACGCGAGTGGCAGAGCGCAGTGTGACCATCATCACAGCCAGCTGTCGGGAAGCGATCTAGCGTTGAGCAGAACAGATGACGCTCCTTCCCTTGTATTGGTAAACCGTTTCTGCCTCTTCCTCGCGCCTCATCGGGCGCAATACGAGGTGGCCTCATGAGTGAGGGAAACAGCACGAGGTACGTCTCTCCGGCAACTTCCTCGCAAAGTCTCGGACGTGAGTCTGCTCGATGGCTTCACGTGATTCTTCTGGTTGTCGGGCTGGCGGGATGGATGATTTTCATCGTGGCCTGTGTTGGAGGTCCTGCCTGGAGTCCTGACGGCTCACAAATCCTGTTTGCGTACCGCGACGTCGAGAACTCCCGAACCGCCGTCGCACTTTATGATCGCGCAACCGGTGCTGTCTCAACCATCCTCACCGAGCCTACGACCAAAGAAGGAGAACTGGCGCTGTACCCGAAATGGCAAAACGACGGCACCCGAGCCTTGGTCGGGATCTACCGCATCATTCCAGGTGGCTCCTCCTATGGCGGCTGCGAGCTGATCTCGATTCCTGTTAAGTCGAGCCTGCCCTTGCAGGTCTACAACTTGGGCTTCACGGAAGGTTGCCTCTTCTCCTATCCCCAGGTGAACGGGAAGGTGTACTTCGCAGGCGAGGACCTGCGCTGGGTTGACCTGGAAACGGGGGAAGTTGAGTCACAGGAGTTTAAACTCCCCGCCAAACTCTCCGAATTCAATGGGGTCGCACTCTCCGAGCACGATGGTCAGATTTATTACCAGCGAAAGGTTACACGCAACGTCAGTGACGCTGACAAGGAGGAAGAGGGCAGCGAAGTCGGCCAACTCCAGCTTGAGAACTTTACCTTAAAGCCCTCCTTCACATTCTGGGCCCGGGACTTGGCCGCGCTCGGTGTTCAGGATGCACATCCAATTCTCTGGCCCCACGGATCCGGCGTGGCGATGATCGGAGTGGGGAAGGATGGAGATTCGGACAAGATATTATTCGCGGAGGAAAACAAGGGGATCGTTCGTGCGCTCGCTCCCGACCTGGGTGCGAGACCTTACAAACTCGGAAATCTGATCTGGTCGGCGGACGGTAGAACGCTCTATGCCTCCGCGCTCATGACTGGCGAGCAGAAAGATGCTTTGGAGTACTGGCTCGCCGAAATTCCCCCAGACGGAGGCCGTGCCCGCCTGACGAAAATTGCTTCCATTCGAAGTGAGCTGAACGCCGATTTCGAGACCATCTTCCGGCTGGGCATGCCGATTTCAATGTCTCCGGACGGCCGTTGGATCGCCGCTACGCCCGCCGTACTCGGCAAAGGAACTCTCGACGATCACGATCGGGCGCTGTTCCTCATCGACCTGCGCGACTCTGCTCGGCCACTACAGCGAGTACCGATCCCCCGCCAGCCGGCTGCTGCTGTTCCGGTACCGAAGGTACAGCAATGATTTTCTTGCGAGAACTGTTTTCTCATATCTGCGGCCAGCAACACTGCTGGGTGCTCGGCGGCCAGACGTTGCCGTTTTGTCAGAGGTGTGCCGGATTGTACGTCGGTGCATTCTGCGCATTGATCCTGATCCTGATTCTTCGCCTGCGCCCCACTGTATTCCTCTACTGGGTTCACGGCATCTTCATGCTTGTCATGATTCCGTTTGGATTTCATTTCGTCGCTCACGGCGGTCTGACGCGAACTTTGACCGGGGCGCTGTTTGGCTTCGGGCTCGTCTACTATCTCGCGCTGAACCCGTTCACCGCGTGGCAAGCTTGGAAAGCCGACACCGCCTGGCGAACCCGAGCCTACCTGTTGCTGATCGCAACTCTGCTCCCGCTGCTGCTCTTAACGGTGCGCTTGGGCGGCGGTCTTTCAGCTCTTGTCCTAACCGGCCTAGGAGTTCTCGGATTCGCAGCTCTTTGCGTGCTCACCGCGGTGAATCTCGCTGTTCTTCCCGGAACATTTCGGACACTTCGCTCGCGATCTGTCACTCAATCGGAATGAAGCCATTATTCCTCTTCGTGCGCCCGCCTCGCCCGCTGTGGCCTTTCAACGGTCCCAGCACAGCGTTCTGGCCACCGCTGGCATTCGCCTCACTCGCAGCCGCACTGCGAGAGCACGTGCCAGGTTTGCGCGTCGCAATTTTGGACGCTCCCGCCTTGTCGATGGGGTGGAGTACGCTTACCCAACAACTACGACAGTTGCAGCCGGATTACATCGGAATTGGAGAAGAGGCGGTGAGTTGCGTCGAGGGACTTCGGATCGCGAGGCTTGCGAAAGAACTGGGAGCACGGGTGGTAGCGGGCGGATGTTTCTTCTCCCATGTAGCTTCCCAGGTCCTCGCCACCGGCCTGATCGACGTTGTCGTTCACGGCGAAGGCGAACTGACTATCGTCGAACTGGCGCAGGCCTTGCAGGAGAATAATCCGAAAGCGCTTCGCGCGGTCGCGGGCATTTCCTTTGTGGAGGGTGAAGAAGTTATCTTTACCGGCCAGCGCGAACTCCTGGCCGATCTTAATAGGCTTCCGTTTCCCGCTTACGACCTCCTCCCGGTAGAAAGATACGGAGGCAGGAGCCGGAATCACCCGAGCCTTGCCGCCATCGAGTTGGGACGCGGCTGCTCTCACGCCTGTCAATTTTGTGTCCTGTGGAGACAGATGGGGCGCTTTGAGGCCGATCATGCAGTGCCCTGCCTGCGTGTCAAATCTCCTGAGCGTCTGCTGGAGGAGGTCCGCATTCTCATGGATCGATTCCAGCGGCGGTATCTGGGCTGGGTGGATCCGTGCTTCAATGCCGACCCGCGGACGGCAGCCCGTCTGTCTGAACTTCTGTTGCGCGAAGATCGAATCATTGGGCAGAGTGCCTGGGTCCGAGCAGACTACGTCCTTCGAGACGATGCTTCAGGTGCTCTGAAACTCTGTTGCCAGTCTGGGTGGAACGAAGCTTATCTTGGGATCGAGCGACTGGAACCTTCAGAGCTTGCTCGGCTTGGCAAGGGGAATCTCAACGGCGAGGCGACTCGTGCGCTAGAGATTCTGTATGCGAAGTATCCCGAGGTGGTTACGATCGGAAGTTTCATTTATGGTCTTCCCTGGGACACAGCAGAAAGTGTGCGGTCGTTGTTCCAAAGTGCTGAGCAGCTGCCGCTGGACGAGATCTTCTTTATCCCGTTTACTCCGCTGCCCGGAACACCATACTGGAAACCGCAAATGTGGGACTCCACGGGTGAGAAGTTCCGAACCTTTGACTTCCTTCCCCGGCTGGGCTCAGACGAGCCGATGGCGCAGCTTTCCTCTGAGATCGCGTGGAGTTATCTGTTCTGTTGGCCCCGTCAGAGAGCCCACAGAATGTTGGCCGGCCTTTTGGCGCGCAATGCCCGGCGCCGGGGCATCACGCGGCACATTTTTCAGCGCGCGATACCGGTGATGTTTCCCGGAGCATTCCACCGAAGACGCGAATCGCCTGGCGGAATGTTTTATCCAGCGTGGTATGAGAACTGAGTAGCGGCTGGACGAAACTCTTAGAGTGGGACATTTCCGTCAAGCTCGACATGATCCACGTTCTGCGTGAAGACATCGAACGTGCAGAGACAGCCAAATATTAGTTGGCTCGTCAGAGTGAGTGGCTGGCGGAGCACCTTCATCGGAGAGTGTCTTGTGCCGTGGTGGAGAGCGTTGCTGTTTCGGTAAGAAGCAACTTGTATCCATGGGAGGTCTGAATATGTCGCAATTCCGGCCGGTTCACATGCTCGTCATGCTTATCGCTATCCTCGCCCTGGGAGGCCTGGCTTCTTGCGGTGCGGGCGCCGGCGGAGGAACCGTCGTGCTGCCGCCATTTAACATGTACTGGTCCGTGGCTGTGGCCGACCTGAACGGTGACGGCAAACTCGACATTGTTGCGTCCTATTCGACGATGGCGGGCCCGCCACCTCACCCAGGCGTAGTCGCGATCTACTTGCAGGATGCTGCCAGTCCCGGGAATTTTCTCTCCCCTGTGACCTACGACGTCGGGAACGATCCGGTCGCGCTCGCGATTGGCGATTTGAATGGTGACGGTAATTTAGACATCGTTACTGCCAACACAATCATGAACGTAGATGGCACGGGATCAAGCAGCGTCTCGGTTCTTTTGCAGGATCCCGCCAATCCGGGCCATTTTCTTTCCGCAGCGAGCTATCCAACAGGTTTTTCGCCGGTGGCTGTAGCCATTGGGGATTTAAACGGTGACGGAAAGCCAGACCTGGCTGTCGCGGATACCACTGGCATTTCAATTCTCTTGCAGAATCCCGCTGCGCCGGGACAATTCTTGGGGGCCAGCACCATCAGTGTTGGATCCGGTGGGACATCGGCGGTCGCGATTGCCGACTTGAATGGAGACGGCAAGGCTGATCTGGTAGCTACGACTTCCGGTGTCAGCGTTTATCTGCAGGATCCGACATCACCAGGAAGTTTTCTCAGTCCGGCAAATTATGCTGCGGGCGCACAGCCTATCTTCATAGCCGTCCATGATCTCAACGGCGATGGCCGCCCGGATCTCGCCATCGCGAATCTTGGAACCCCCGATGACGGCTCAACGGCCAGTCTTTCGGTTCTTCTCCAGAGTCCTGTCGCCCCGGGAGTTTTTCTCCCAGCCACAAATTACGCAAGCGGTATCCGCTCGAGTGTCGTGGCGGCGGCCGACTTCAACGGAGATGGCAAGTCCGACATTGCAGTTGCAAACAGCGGCGAGTTCAGCGGGAGCAGTGTCTCGGTGCTGCTTCAGGATCCTCTCACCTCGGGGAGGTTTCAGCCGGCGATGAACTATGCGGGAAACGGCGTGATCGCCTGGGTGGCCGTTGGCGACATGAATGGCGACAACAAGCCGGACTTGGTGATCGCCGACAGCGGAATTGTTATTCGACTCCAAGACCCGGCGAATCCGGGCCAGTTCTTACTACCGATTGTCATTGCCTCTGAATAGCTTAGCCACATTCGACGCCCATGGCGCTCAGGTACGAGTCACATGGACGGATAACGGGCTTACATATGGCAACCCGGATTTTGCCCGCTCCTCGGTGCCCAAGGTATGAGAATTCCGGATGTATTGTCGGCCATTCGGAAGCTAGTCCGGCGGCCACCTGAGGTGCAGGTGGTTTAATGGAGAGTCGCCAAAACACGGAGCAAATTCGGATGGCTGCAGACTCCCACAACCAAGCACTATCGATCAAGAAAAGTCTGGTGCCAGCGGAGAGATTCGAACTCTCAAACATCTGTTTCTAAGACAGGCTGCTATTCCAATTCGCACACGCTGGCACTCTGGTGCGCAGGGAAGGATTTGAACCTCCGCGTCCCACTTGGGGAAACCGGGTTACAGCCGGTTCGTTTCAGCCTGGCTCACGCACCTGTGCAAACTTGGCGGAAGGTAGACGAATCGAACGCCCATCGCTCATCACGATGCCCTGGTTTTCAAGACCAGTTGCCGGCCATTCAGCAGTACCTTCCGCATGGCGGAGAGTACGGGAGTTGAACCCGTTAGCCTCTTGCGAGAGCCTGGGTTTAACCAACAGGACTAGCAGACTTGGTGCCTTACCGTCCGGCCCACTCTCCGTTGAATTGTCAAAGAACTGTGGCAGGCCCGGTGGGAGTCGAACCCACAAAAGGCTGTTCTTGAGGCAGCTACGTATGCCAGTTCCGTCACGGGCCTGAAGCTAGAAATTGTGCAGGAGTTAATAACTCAGTCGGGATCGACGGAGTCGTAATGACGATCGAAATTGAAGCAGGCGCTTCACAACGTCAATGTAGCATGAAACTGTGCACCAGTGCACGCATTTTCGGCGCTCGGCCCTGTGCGTCGGCCATTCACGACTGATGCAGATTCGTCGCCGCAGTTGCTGTCCAGAAAAAGCACTTCGTTTTCCAAAGAGACACCATCCCTAACGCTCCGCGTTAGGTCCGGTGTCGCAAGCGCGACCTGAAATGCCGCCCGGCGCACATCCGGTTCATATCCGGCGATTGTCCGGCCATCCCTTTGGCTCCTGTTCGGCGTCTGTTATCGGTAACGGCCTTTCGCCGGAATCCATCTCTCCAGGCGCATTCGGAGGAAATCGTGGACACCAGATTCGAAGCCATACTCAACAGCCTGCCAGCGAAGGAGTCGCGCTCGCGTTTGGAACCCCACAGTGAGCTAATCACCGAGATGCGAAAGCGCGGCCACAGCTATCGAGAAATCACACAGGTGCTCAAGAAAGCTTGTGGCCTCAAGGTGGGCACGAGCACAGTGAACGACTTTGTGCTCACACGTTCGAAATCGAAACCGATGCTGTCTGCTTCCGCAGTATCCAGAACAAGAGCGACTAAGAAGAACAAAAGAGCACTTACAGATATGTATAGGGACACCGAGGCTCGCGAGAGCACCAGAAGGCCTCAGAAGGAACTGGAAGGCATTGCAAGGACGATTAAGGAATTAAAGACCGACCAAAGGAAGATCCGAGCGCGCGCCGAAAGCCTCGTTGAACAACATGATGATGCGGGGCCAACCAAGCCCAGCGCCAGCGTTAGCGCGATTTGCGCGGAACCCGCGGTTCCTTTGTCGCTGGCGCCTGCTCTGCCACTACCACTTCGACGCCACTCTCGCGCAGAGCATCGACGTGTTTGGCATCGGTTCCAGAGTCGGTGATCAAGGTGTTGAAATCAGTGACGGGCCCGACATACGCAAACGCCTGGTTGCCGAACTTGCTGTGATCCGCTAGGGCGATGCGTACCCGGGCTACTTTGAGCAGCATTTTCTTGATTTGGGCTTCAGCCGAGCTGGCAGTAGAGACGCCGTAGGTGGGATCGATCGCGCTCACTCCCAGGATTGCCTTGTCGACTCGAATCTCGCTAATCGACCTCTGTGCCCAGAGACCGGACAGATAGAAAACATCCTTCTGGAGATCTCCGCCGGTACACATGAGATTGATGTTCGGGCAGCGCTGCAACTGGCAGAGAATCAGCGGCGAATTGGTGACGACAGTGAGGCGTTTGCGATGTTGTAGGCGCCGGGCCAGCTCATACACCGTGGTGCTGCCCTCGAGAAAGAGCGTGTCACCATCCAGAATCATGCGCTCGGCTTCGAGGGCAATGGCTTGCTTTTCCTCTTTGTTGACGCGCCCGAGGGCCTCGTAAGAGGGCTGGAAGTTCGTGCTCGGAGCGTGAGACGCCGCTCCACCATGGGAGCGTACCAGAACGCCTTCCTGCTCCAAAGCAGCCAGGTCGCGCCGGACGGTAGCCGCTGTAACCCCCAGTGTCCTCGTCAGTTCCGAGGCATTGACCGTGCGGTCGACCGAAAGCATTTCGCGAATGCGGAAGCGGCGCTCTTCAGCCAGCATGAATAAAAAACTCCAAAGTGAAAACAATCGGTTCCAGCCTGACAGCATAACACCGCCACGGGACGGCGGAGAAACTATTGCTTGACAAAGAGACATATTGTCATTAAAGTCGTGCTCGTTTGTAATGTATATATGTACGATATGGATCGTTTATGATTGTTTTGTCGGGCCTCGCGTAAGACGGGCGGCCCCGGGTCCAAAGAGCGAGCCGTTTGGACACGGGAAGAAGTTCGCCGGTCAGGCCGGCGGCGTCACCAATGCGATGATCGGCGGCTGGCAACTAGGGGGGATTACGTCCCTTTCGATAGGGAATTGGTTCACGGTTACGGATCAGCTTGGGTTCTCGAATTCTGACAATGGCGGGAACGTTGGCAGCTCGCAACGTCCGGATCAAGTGGCGAATCCGTTCGTGGCAGGTCCGGTGGCGGCCAACCCCGATCCCGCGTGTCAGAAGACGATCTCGCAGGGCGGATCGGCAGCGGATCACCTTCACACATTGACGACGTGGTTCAATCCCTGCGCCTTTGCCAATCCACCAGCTGGCTCTTTTGGCAATACCGGGCGCAACACGATTCCTGGGCCCGGATACCAGATTTGGGACTTCACCATCTTCAAGCACTTCAAAATTGGCGAGACGGCTCGGGTGGAGTTTCGCAGCGAGTTCTTCAACCTTTTCAATCGCACGAATCCGCAGACTGCGAAGTCGGGACCGGAAAACGCTAACAATGCAACCGTCCGTGATGGTCCGGGTTTTGCGACGCTCACCGCGGCTCGTCCGCCTCGTCAGTTGCAGTTTGCGCTCAAGTTCGAGTTCTAGGAACTGAAGCGAGTTCAGGTGCGTGGACGGCCGGAAGGGAGCGGAAGCCTCCCGCCGCCCGTGCCACCCGGGACGATCCATCGGGGCTAAGAAGGAACCTATGCGTCACATCGCGACGGCAGTGTTCCCAGTGTTGCGGGGCCTTCCGCCCGGGACGCACGCCCGCGATTATTGCGCGCATTGACTGGACCACTGTATGGACCAGCCTGGCGGAGGGCGGTAGCGGAGATTTGCGCAGTTGTATGCTGGCAACCCCGGAAGAGGCGCTCCGGGCGGGCGCGGACGCCGTCCTAACGTATATGGTGGTGGGCACGGGAGACGCGGATTTCGAATCCAAGGAAATTGCCCGCAACGCGCAAGTAGCGCGCGAGTGTGAGCGTGCGGGAATCCCTTTGATCGTCGAGACGCTGGCCCGGGGGAAGAATGTCGCAAATCCTGCAGATCCCAAGTGGCTGAGCCCGCATACGCGCATGGCTGCCGAACTGGGTGCCGATATGATCAAGACGGACTATGCGGGTGATGTCGAATTGATGCGTTCGGTGATCGCAACCTGCCCCATTCCGATACTTGTCTTAGGCGGCAGCCGGAACGCGGCCGCTCTCGATGTGGTGCGCGGCGCCATGGCTGCCGGAGCCGCTGGAGTTTTCTTCGGGCGCAACGTCTTCCAGTCAGAAGATATGGGCGGGTTCCTGCAACAGGCTCGCGCCATCTTGAATAAGACGGAAGATAGAAAGCAGTGCAAGGGATAGGGGTGCAAGTGATCCAATCACGGAACAAGCCTGTCTCTCGCCGAGCGGATGTCTTGGATGGACGCGCGGGGTACCGCATCACCGCCGATTGGGGCCACATATCCGTGCTCGAAGGCGGCGGTCATATCTGCGAACTCATCTCGAACCGGCATGATGGGGTGAATCCGCTCTGGAAGCCGCCGTGGAAGACTATCGACCCCACCGACTACAAGGCTGGGAAGCACAAGCGTACCTATGGTCCGATGCCGGACGGCCGCCTGCTGGCGGGCATTGCCGGCCACAACCTGAGCTTCGATCATTTCGGTCCGCCGTCCGCGGAAGAGACCGCTGCGGGCCACAGCACGCACGGGGAAGCTCCGGCTCTGAAATGGAAAGTGCATAAGATTATCAACGCACCGCCCACGTTGAAATACGGGGTTACACTCCCGGAGTCGCAGATTCGCTTCATCCGCACGCTTTCCGTCGATCCGTTGGACCCGGTGGTTTATTGCGAGGAGAGCGCGGTAAGTCTCAGCACCTTGGATCGTCCGATTTCCTGGAACGAGCATGTGACGTTCGGTCCGCCGTTTGTCGAGAGCGGCGTCACGACTTTTGACATGGCCGCCACGATGGCGAAGGTGTGCCCCGCGAGCTACAGTTCGTCGATGTCTATCCGTCCCGAGGCGGAGTTTCGCTGGCCACTGGCGCCCCTGAAAGGCAAAGGCCACGCGAATCTGCGTACAACCCCGGACCGTGATTTCAGCCACTACACGGCGCAGCTTGTCGATCCACGACTGGAAATCGGATTCGTCGCAGCCTGCAACGCCCGGCTGGGCTTGCTGGTCGTCTATGCATTTCGCCGCAGGGACTTTCCTTGGGTGGGGAACTGGGAAGAGCGGTTCTACCTGCAAGGCGCACCGTGGCGGGGCCGCACGTTCTGCCGGGGACTCGAGTTCAGCTCAACGCCGTTCGCGATTCCGCGGCGCGAGACCGTGACGCAAGGCCCGCTATTCGGCGAGACGACCTATCGCTGGTTGCCGGCGAAGGCCGAAGCCAAAGTTCGCTTCATGATTCTATTGCTCAACGTGCCAACCAGCTTTCAAGGCGTCGCGGGCTTTGCGTTGCACGGTAAGAAGGCTGTGGTCACTGAAATCAAGAGCGGCCGCAAGTTCGCTCTGCCGGTGAAAAAGTTTCTCTGATCTTGTTGGAAACGGTACCAGGGGATTTGGCCCATGACGTCGGCATACTCGGGAAAAACAACGGCGCTGCCGATGGCTCTGCTCCTGAGCGTAATCTCCATTGCGTTCGGTTGCCAGACTCACGATCAGCCAAAGGACCATCGCACTCCTCAGGCTGCGCCACCGCTTGTTTCAAAGATCACAGTTTCCATCGTCGAATCCGCAGAGATCGAAATTAATTCCGCAGATGCGGAGTTCGTCCTTCTGCCGACAGGCTATCTGCGGGGCTATCTCAAGAGCGGGACCGAGCGGCTCACGCTGGATGATCCCACGAGCACTGGCAGCGCGGAATCGGTTGTCATCGACGGCAAAGAACTCAATGACTTTTCGCTCGACCTCGCGAACGCCAAAATCTCCGAAGCGAGTCACAGACTTGGAGCAACCGGCAAGCGAGTTGAAATCACGGGCAAGAGTATTTCTCGTCCGGAGATTGAAAAGAAGATCGCAATTGAGCTCTACGACGATTTCTCGGCGCTTGCGCTCAGCACGACGACCTACAAGAATGCCGGATCCAAGCCCGCCGCGTTCGACGCCGTGACCGTGCAAGCGCACCGGCTGAGCGCCTCACTCACGGATCCCATGGCATCTCCTTATGACATGTGGTCCTTCCACGGCTCCAGCGAGAAGTGGGGTAAGGACGATGTGATAAAGATTGGGAAGGGTTTTTCGCGGGCGAATCCGATGGAGCAGATCATTCAGGGTTCCCCGGGCACCGGTGGCGGCCTCCCTGTAGTTGCGTTCTGGAGTAAGAACATTGGTGAAGCGATCGGACACGTGGAGACTCTTCCGCTGATCTTGTCCATCCCGGTCCGCACGGAAGCCGACGGCCGCACCGATGCCTCAGTCCAACTGAATCCGAAGATGGCTTTACAGCCGGGAGAAACCTATTCCACCCCGCTGACGTTCCTAGCCGTCTACCGAGGTGATTTTTACGAGCCCCTCCGCCTCTACTCCCGAGCTTTGGCCGCGCAAGGTGTAAAAAACGCGGCCCCCACAAACGCCGACTACGAAGCAAATTGGTGCGGATGGGGCTATCAACTTCAATTCAAGCCCGCGCAGATTGTGGGTACCATTCCCAAGCTAAAAGAACTGGGACTGAAGTGGGCCACACTCGATGCAGGCTGGTTCAACAATCGCGGAGATTGGCAGCCGCGCCCCGACATCGGCGAAGATGGCATCAAGAAAATGGTCGATACATTCCACCAGGAGGGGATCAAACTCACGCTCTGGTGGATTCCTATCGTCGCCGAAGACGGACAGGGCAAAGACATTCTCGATGGGCGCCCCTACAAACTTTCCGATGTAGTGCGCGACCATCCAGACTGGTTGATTCTCGACAAGAACGGCAAGCATGCCAAGTTGACCTCGGGTTTTGCTGGATTGTGTCCGGCGATTCCAGAAGTCCAGCAATATTATCGCCAGCTCACGGAGCGATTCGTACGCGACTGGGGATTCGACGGGCACAAGCTGGATTTCTCGTTCAGCGTGCCGCCTTGCTACAACCCCAAGCACCATCACAAGTCCCCGGAGGATTCCACCCGCGCGATGGGGGAGATTTACAACATCATTTTCCAGACCACTCGCGGGCTCAAGCCGGAGAGCGTTACGCAAGCCTGTCCCTGCGGTACACCGCCGAACATGGCATGGCTGCCCTTCATTGACCAGGCCGTGACCGCAGATCCCGTGGGCGCGGTGCAGGTACGCCGCCGCATCAAGATGTACAAGGCACTGCTGGGGCCTGACGCCGCCGTCTACGGTGACCATGTCGAACTCACCCGCATCGTGGGAGCCAACACCCAGCATGAAGAGGACAACGGCCGCGACTTCGCGTCGACGCTGGGAACCGGCGGCGTGATTGGGACCAAGTTCACCTGGCCTGCCTATGGCCCGAAGTTCAAATCCGTAGAGATGACGCCGCAAAAAGAAGCGTACTGGAGAAAATGGATCGATCTCTACAACGAGAAAGCTCTTTCCCGGGGAACGTTCCGCAACCTCTACACGACCGGTTACGACATGCCCGAGGGATACGCCGTTGAAAAAGACGGGAAAATGTTCTACGCCTTTTTCGCAACCTCCCCGTGGAAGGGAACGCTCCAGCTTCGCGGGCTACAGCCGGGCACGTACCATGTTCAAGATTACGAAAACGGCAAAGAACTGAGAACCGTGGACGGTGCGCGCGGAGAACTGCCCACGCACTTTCAAGATCATCTCCTGCTCGAAGTCCAGAAGCAGTAAGGGAAGCGTTCCAAGCGGAATCTCATGAGCCTGCTGGCTGTCGATATCGGATCAAGTGCGTGCAAGGCTGTCGTTTTTGCCGCCAGCGGTCAGATTCTGGCCAGCGCCGCGGTCAGCTATACGGCGGAATTTCCTCACCCCGCCCATGCCGAAATGGATGCCGCGAATTTCTGGCGCGCAGTTTGCACCTGCGTGCAGCAAGTTGCGAAAGACCTTAGCGATCCGGTCCGCGCCCTGTGTCTCAGCTCGCACGGCGAGACTTTTGTCCCGGTCAATGCTTGCGGCGAGGCGGTGGCTCCCGCAATTCTCAACATGGATGGCCGCGCCACCAACGAGGCCGCCTGGATCGAAAAAATCTTCGGGCGAAAAAAGCTCTTCGAAATCACGGGTCAGGTTCCACATCCTTCGTACACTCTCCTGAAAATTCTTTGGCTGCGAAAGCATCAGCCCGAAGTATTTGCCGCCGCCACCCGCTTCGTGAGCGTAACGGATTACATCCTGCTGCAGCTCGGCCTGCCTCCGTACATCGACCATTCTCTCGCCTCGCGTTTTCTCGCCTTTGATATTCGCGCCCGCCGCTGGTCGCAAGAAATCCTGGCTGCAGCGGAACTCAACGAAGAACGTCTGCCCATCCCTGTCCCTGCGGGCACCGTAGCGGGCCAACTGACCGCCACGGTAGCCGGCCAGCTCGGGCTGACCTCTGGGATCGCGGTTGTCATCGGCGGACATGATCAGCCTTGCGGCGCTCTCGGCACGGGCGTTCTGGAAACAGGACACGTCATGGATTCGATTGGAACCTACGAGTGCGTCCTGGCCGCCACGGAAGCGCCCAGTCTGCAAGATGCGGCGCTCGCCGCTTCCCTCAACACTTATTGCCATGTAGTCCCGGAAAGATATGTAACCATCGCTTACTTTCCGTCCGGCATCATGATGAAGTGGTTTCACGATCTTCTGTACGGCAATAGCGCCACGGCCCGCGCAGGACAAGAAAAACAGAACGGCGGGGAAGCCGGTCACTACGCATTTCTGGAAGCTAACGCACCCCCGGGACCAACGGGTCTGTGCGTCACGCCTCACCTCATTGGCACCTGTAATCCAGATTTCAACCCCCACGCCCGGGGTGTCATTGCAGGTCTTGATCCAAGTACCGAACGCACTCAAATTTACAAAGGCATCCTCGAGGGCGTCGCTTGTGAGTTGGCCCAGATGACGGACCTGCTGGCTAAAACAGTCGGAGAATTTCAAGACATCCGCGTGATTGGCGGGGGCACGCGCTCGCTTCTGGGGCTCAAACTGCGGGCGGCGCTCACCGGCTGCCGTCTCCACGAAATGCAATGCCAGGAGGCCGTGTGCCTCGGCGGCGCAATTCTAGCTGGGCTGGCCATCGGCGAGTTTGCAAGCATTCGCGAAGCCGTGGACCGGCTGGTTCACGAAGGGGAAGTGGTAACTCCGGATGCGGCCCTCGCCGCGAGTTATGCACGTCAGGTTCGGCAATACCGCGTGGTGCGCGCAGCGTTAAGCGACATCCATGACAACTAAGTCCAGCACGAAGAAGAATTCAGCATCGCAGAAATATTGGAGGACGAGTGATTCAACCTAGAGTGGGTTTCATTGTTTACGGCGTACACAAAGATGGCCTCAAAGATCCCATGGGCCAACCCTTCATCGATCCCGCCATCGTAGCAAACGCCAAGAAAGCCCTGACCGCCGGCGGCGTTCAACTGGTGGAGTACCCCATCGTAATCGCCAGCAAAGAAGAAGCTCGCGTCGCCATGAAAACGATGAAGGACGACGACGCGGTCGATGCCGTCATTCTCTTTTCCGGCACTTGGGTGTGGGCGGCGCATCTGGTGGGTGCCCTCCGCGATTACTCCGCGACCGGAAAAGGTCTGCTGCTCTGGACGCATCCCGGTTCGCAGGGATGGCGGCCCGTGGGTGGTCTGGTCATGCACGGAGGCCTGCTCGAAATCGGTGTGCCCCACAAATTTGTGTACGGCGAAGCAGCGGAACCAGAAACGATGGAGAAGATCACAGCCTTCGCCCGTGCGGCTCATCTCAAAAGCCTTTTGAATATGTCCACACTTGGTGCGTTCGGGGGCCGCGGAATGGGGCAGACCTGCGGCGCCGCCGATCCATCGCAATGGATGCGCATGTTCGGAGTCGACATTGACTACCGCGATACCACCGAACTGGTGCGCACTGCGGAGAATGTAACCCCGCAGGAAATTGCCGCACTGCAGCCGCGTCTAAAAGCTCTCTTCGGCGCCGCGCCGGAAGGTAACGCCGTCAACGAGCGATCCATCCGTCTCTATCTCGCCCTCAAGAAGATGGTCGACAAAGAGAAGTTTGACTTCTATACCATCCAGTCATTTCCGGGACTCGGCGACAACTATTCCGCCACCTGCTTTGCTCAGAGCATGATGTTAGAGGACGGCTATGGGACCTCCACCCTGGGCGACTTCAACACAGCACTCACGGTTTTGTTACTCACCAAGCTGAGCAGCGAACGGGTGTACTACGGGGACCTTCAGCACATCGACAAGAAGAAGAAAGAGATCAAGATCATCGGCGATGGAGCCTGTCCGCCCTCCCTGCAGAGCAACCTCGGTCCTGCCGGATTCGCGGAACACGGCATTCCGACAGAGGGCGATGCGGGTGGCCTTTCGGTCAAGCTGATCTGCAAAGTTGGAGAAGGTGTCCTTGCGCGGCTCGGGAGAGTAAACGGAGAGTTCCGCATGGTCATCACGCGCGCCAGCATTTTCGAGCCGCCGCGCGAACAGGTCCAGAAGCGCCTCGAAGAATGCGGCATCCCATTCTGGCCGCACGGATTTGTTGCCGTGCATTGCGATATGGAAGCGCTTCTGCAGAACTGGACCAATGAATATGCGTGTCTCGGCTACGGTACGCATCTGTACTCCGCGCTGGCGGATTTCTGCGAATTGACCGGGATCAAACCAATATTGCTCTAAGAGAAATGGACGCATGGCAACTTTTCAGGGAGAACCCAAGTCATGACCACCGTACTCGCACAGCCGGTTATAGACCGTAGAGTCACCGCCTTTCTCAGCGGCTCCAAGAAAATGCTGATCGACGGCAAATGGGTGGACGCAGCCTCGGGCAAGACGTTTGCAACTTATGACCCTTCGACCGGAGAAGTTTTGGCCCAGGTTGCGGAAGGCGATGGCGAAGATATTGACCGTTCGGATTGGTCGTGTAACACACTGCCAAAGTAAGAATGCGCCCTCGCTTCATGCTTCGAGAGAGATGAATGACGGATGTAACCTCCAGATCTGTGCCAACGCTGCGCCGGACACTTGGGCTTTGGGATCTTGTCTTGTACGGCATCGTCGTTATCCAGCCGACGGCTCCCATGCCGGTTTTTGGTGTGGTGAGCCAGCGCGCGAACGGACACGTCGTCACGGCAGTGCTCATCGCCATGGTGGCGATGCTTTTTACGGCGATCAGTTACGGACGAATGGCGCGAGCTTATCCCAGCGCGGGATCGGCGTTCACCTACGTCGGGCGTGAGATTCATCCGGCGCTCGGATTTGTCACCGGGTGGGGCATGGTGATGGACTACCTGCTCAATCCTTTGATCTGTACCATTCTCTGCGCTCAGTTGGCGCGCAACTTTGTTCCCGGACTTCCCTATGTGGTGGCAGCTACATTGTTTGCAATGTTGTTTACCGGGTTGAACCTCTTTGGAATCCAGACGACGGCGCGTATTAACGAAGGTCTGGCCATAGCTATGGGCATGGTGATTGCGGTCTTTTTCGTGGTAGCGGCGCACTACGTCTTCGGACACTCTCACGACACCAGCTGGTTTTTCGCCCGGCCTTTCTACGATCCCAATACTTTTCAAGTGAAATCGGTTTTGGGTGGAACCTCGCTCGCCGTCTTGACCTACATCGGATTCGATGGCATCTCGACTCTTTCAGAAGAAGCACAGAACCCGCGGCGCACATTTTGCTGGCGACCGTTCTGGTGTGTCTGGTCACAGGCGTACTAGCAGCGCTGGAGGTCTATGCGGCGCAGTTGGTTTGGCCCGTTGCCCGCCCTTTCCCCAATGTGGTAACCGCATTTGTTCATGTTGCGGGACTGGCGGGCGGCCCTTGGCTTTTGCAATTGGTCAACGGAACTCTGCTCGTCGCAACCGTGGGTTCGGGTATGGGATCGCAAATCGGAGCGGCTCGACTGCTGTACGCCACGGGGCGGGGAAACGCCATTCCAAAGAAATTCTTTGGTGCCATCGATGCCAAGCGCCAGATTCCACGAAACAACATCATCTTCTCCGGAGCGCTGGCCCTTATTGGCGCCCTCCCAATCGATTTCGCACGCGGCGTCGATCTACTGAATTTCGGTGCTCTGATCGCTTTCATGGGAGTGAATGCATCGTCATTGGTTCACTACTACATCCGTTCGCAAACAAAACGGTTGGGCGATCTGATCCCCCCCGTGATGGGATTTCTAATCTGTCTTCTCTTGTGGTGGAACTTAAACCCGCGCGCCAATATGCTGGGTGCCACCTCGATGCTGCTTGGCTTAGGCTACGGCGCGGTGCGGACGCGCGGATTTCGTGGTGAACTGGTCAGCTTCGATATCCCTGTCGACGAGCAGTAGAGAGTTTGTCTTGCTCTTGAAAGCGCAACGCTTGGCGGCTAACAAGACGGAATTCCCCGTTCTCCAGAAAGCCGCATACTATGCACATGAGTCCAGATTCTTGTGCAGAGCCAAGAATCTATCCCGCTTGATTGCCGGCGTGGTGCCGGCGGAAAAATTCTTGCATTCGGGCTGCGTCGCGGAACGCTTCCGTGCCGCCACAGCCGGTGGTGGAGAATGCTCCGCACAGGTTTCCGTAGGCCAGGCACGTCGCGAGATCCGCTCCGCGCAGAAATTGGTGGAGGAACCCGGCGTCGAAGCTGTCACCTGCGCCAATCGGATCGATGACCGTTACCGGCACGGCTGGTGCGCTGAATCGGTGCCCATCCCGAATAGCAACGGCTCCGCTGGCGCCCATTTTGACCACGACAGTTCCCACCTTTTGTGCGAGCCGCGAGAGCGCGGTTTCCACATCGTCAGCCCCGGACATCTTCATTGCTTCGCGCTCGTTCGGCAGCAGGATGTCCACGTGAGGCAGGATCTCTCCGAGGACGCTGTCCCAGCGGTCGTCGGGATCGTCGTTGGTGTCGAGCGAGGTGGTCAGGCCGGCCGACTTCATCCGCCGAAAAAGTTCGGGCACATGCGGCAACAGTTCGCGCTGCAAAAACAGCGACGACATATGGAAGTGGCGCGCGGATGCCAGATAATCCAGGTCGAGATCCTCAAAGCGCAGCTCGGAGATTGTGCCCGGATAGGTGAGGATGTGGCGCTGGGGTCCGTGGGGCAGAATGAGCGTTACGCCGGACTTGGCGCCACGCGCGACGCCCGCCAGGTCCACACCGCGTTCCCGCAGGCGTTCCATGGCCAGGGTTCCGAAAGAATCGCCGCCGACCTTGGTGACAAACCCCACGCGGCTGCCCAGCGCGGCCAGGTTATGCGCCAGGATGGCCGACGAACTGCCGAGCGTGATGGTAAAGCCGCTGGCGAGCAACTCGCGCTCCGTGGCCATCTGCTCAGGCAGGCCGTAGAGAATCAGGTCAAGATTAATCTCCCCGGCGATCGCAATATCGAGCGTGGACATAAAGCAAGCCTCTTGGCGCTAAGTGCCAAATGCTAAGTGCTAACTGCTGGTTTTAGCGGACGTCCGCGAGTTCGACCACGCGCGTCAAGTTTTTCGGCGAGTCGGGATTGAGGCCCTTTTCGAGGCCGTAGTAAACGCCGTACAGTTGACCCCAAATCGTGAACGCCGCGGGGTGCACATACTCGGGCGACTGGAGGCCAAGTTCGATGGCGAAGTCGGAGGCACGCTGGGCCCGGCTTTCGACGCGATTCGCAATTACCATGGTGGCCGCCCCAAGAGCTTTCATTTCTTCGAGTAACTCCACTTCCGCGTCGTAGGAGGTTCCCGACATAAGGAACGTGATCAGCGTTTCCGGACCTGCGATCGATTTCGGACCGTGACGGAACTCGAGAGAATGAAATACCTGGGCATAGGTGCACGAGGATTCGGTCACCTTCAACATGCACTCCGAGGCAATGCCGAACAAGGGGCCCTGCGCCAGGAAGACAAAATCGGAGAAACTGCGAGACTCGACAAACAACCGCAGACGCTGCGGAACATTTTTTAGAAGCGGCTCGACCTGTTGCGGGAGATCGATCAACGCGCGACGGTACGCATCATTGCCAGAGACGGTTGCTGCGAGGTATTGCAGCCCCAGCAGCATGGACGTGAACGATCGCGTCATGACCGTGCTCTGCTCGTCGGCGTCGAGAAGTTTCAATGTCACGCTGCATGCCGGCTCCAGCGGTTGGCCGTCGGCACAGGTGATGGCCATGGTGCGAAGATTGTGATCCTTCTCCAACATCTGCGCGGCGCGGACTGTCTCCGACGTGCGGCCGGAGCGCGAAATCACGACCGGAATATAATCCCGTCCGGCGTGCAGAGTGAGCGCGGGATACATCAGCAAGTCAGAAGCGGGGACAGCCCGTGCCGGTAACTTGAGATAGTTGAAGCTCGATGCGGCAGCCTGCGCGAGATAGTAACTGGTCCCACAACCCACAAAAATCCACTCCGCTCCGGGTCGCGCGAGTTGAATGGCCGCACGCAGTTCCGCGCTGGCTGCCAACTGGGCGAGACACGCGTTCCAGCACTGGGGCTGGGAAAAAATCTCGCTCAGCGTGTGTTGGCCATGTTTCGTGATTTCTGTCGATTTCATGGGGTCTGTTCAACTCCGAACTAGTTCTAAGCTCTACGATTGTTCCGCCTACACCAGCGTGACCTTCACTCCTGCCTCTTTCAGCGCGTGCAAATCTGCCTTCGGTATCTCCTTGTCGGTAATCACTTGATGGACCGCCGAGACCGGCGTGATGTTGCACAGGCTGCGACGGCCGAACTTACTCGAGTCGCAAACCGCTATCGTCCTGCGGGAAATTTCGACCATAGCCCGGTTCACTTCGGACTCCAACAAATTCGGAGTGAAAAGCCCGGCCTTGGTGTCGAAGCC
Organism: Acidobacteriaceae bacterium; assembly: GCA_003131315.1. Classification (GTDB taxonomy): domain Bacteria; phylum Acidobacteriota; class Terriglobia; order Terriglobales; family Acidobacteriaceae; genus Acidiflorens. The sequence continues at coordinate 8,804 of PKUV01000059.1, read as the reverse complement.
ATCGACGCCCAGGAACAAGATGTCGGCGCTGAGTTGGCGCAGAGTTCGCTCGGCCAGGGGACCGACCAGGGAAAACGAGTTTTTGCGCAGCGTGCCTCCGGTCAGGATCACTTCAATGTGCGTGCCAGCCAACTCCGCCGCGATGTTGATCGCGTTGGTGATCACGGTGAGCCGCGCCTTGCCTTTCAGGGCGCGCGCAATGGCCGTCGTCGTCGTTCCGGAATCGAGCAACACGGACTGCCCTTCTTCCACCAGGCGGACTGCGGCGCGGGCAATCTGCGTTTTCTGCTTGCGGTGGAGCTTCTCTTTCTCGCGCAGCGTTGGATCGAGCAGGGCCCCGGCTTGCACGGGCAGCGCGCCGCCGTGGGTGCGCTGGATGACGCCCTGTCCGTCGAGGAACTCCAGGTCTTTACGGATCGTGATCTGCGAAATACGGAAATGCCGGGCGAGGTCTTTGACGAGCACGCGTCCATCGCGGTGCAGGACCGCAAGGATTTCACGGCGGCGTTCTTCGTTAAGTAGACCGTTCGAAGGCATGATGTTTCGATTTGTTTCGAATAGTAACTTTCGTCGATGGCCGCGGGAATTGTCAAGGGCTATTTAGCGGCGCGCATCCCGGCGGTTGTTTCGCCCGAAATGCCTCGCCCAGCGCCCTGTTTCGCACCCTTGAGCCGCGCAAACAGCGCCTCCGCGTTGCGGTGGTATACCTTTTCCAGCACGTCATCGGGCAGACCCAGGCCGTAAATCATCCAGCGCCCTTGCAGCGGATATTGCGCGTAAGGGAAGTATTCGTCCTCGGTCTCGAACCAGCGGAAATAGTTCTGGTACATTGCCTCTCCCGCGCCTTCATCGGTGCCGAACATGATGCGGTCGGAATACTTCATGAAGATTTCGCGTGTCCGACGCGGCTGGCGTCCGAGTTCACCTTCGCGCGCGCCGGTTTCGATCATGACGTTCGGAAACTTCTGCAGCGTTTGTTCGACGAAATCCAGGCTCTCCGGCCAGTTGCCAAAATGCAGAGCGACGAACGTGGTATGCGGATGCTTGGCGAACACTCGATCGCGCTCGGCGAGCAACTCTTGCAGGGAAGGGAACTGCGGGCCGTAGAAGCTCCAATCCGGATGATCGATGAGCTCTTCGTAGCGCTCGTTGCGAGCGTCGATGCGGTGAAAAAATGCTTCCGGATCAGCCACGTGAATAAACACGGGGATGCCAAGCCTCCCGCATTCTTCCCATGCCGGGTCGAGGCGCGGATCGTCAATCGGGATCAGCTTGCCGCTCGCATCGCGTACGCCGAGGCCGAGTTCTTTCAAAACTTTCAGCCCGCGCGCGCCGCGGGCAACGGAATCGTCGATCTGGCGCACCATGAGCTGGCTGAAATTCGGATCGTTGATCTTGGACCAGTCAAACTGCGTGAACACTAAGAACCGTCCGGGATAGGGTTTGACCATGTCATCGATGATGGTCTGTAGTTTGTCGCCCCACATGCCGGTGAGGATGACGATGGTCTTGATGTTGAGGCGGTCCATGCGGGCGACCATTTCTTCGGGATCGACTCGGTCTCCGATGCCGACGGCGTCGTTGGTGTGGGTGTGCACGTCGATCACGGGAAACTTCGCGCGCCGGATTTCGTGCGCTGCGGCATGAAGCGCGGGCTCGGGGTGAAAGTCCTTGAGCAGGATGGTCTTCTTGCTGTCGGCATCGGTGGCGGGTTTGTAGCCGATGCCGGTTTGTTGGGCAGAACCCTCTGATCCAGAGACGAAAGCCAGGAGCAGAGCTGTCATTACGATCCCCTTTATCATGTCGGGCCTGCCTCCGGGAATCTTCTCCGTGCCGCTAGCGAGTGGCCAACGCAAGCCCGATATACATCTCGAAATAAAACGTAACAAAGTCGAAACCAATCAAGGGGATTGCGGTCGCATCGTCTGAATGGCTGGGAACAGCGAGCCCAGCTTTGGCCCGAAGATGAAATACCCTCCAGTTCTTCGAATCCTCTTATCAGAAATAGAACTTTAGCGCGAACTGGATCTGTCGCGGCGCGCGCGCAGCCAAGGGGTATCCGAAGTTGCTCGCCCGAGGGTTAGCCAGAGTATTGATGTTATTCGGATCAAGTTCCACGGGCGTGGGCTCGACGCTGATCGCGCCAAAATTTCCAAACAAATAGTTCACGTGGTTAAGCACGTTGAAGATTTCCGCGCGGAATTCGAAATGCTTTTGCTCAGAAATCGGAAACTGTTTGACCAGAGCGGTGTCCCAGGTCTTGTATCCGGGGCCCTGGATGATGTTGCGCCCGGCATTGCCGAATGTTCCCTGGGCCGTGTTGTGCGCAAAGGCGCAGGTGTTGAACAGCGTTCCGGGGATGCACGGGCTGGCGTTGGGATTGCCGACCAGGTTGGGGCGTGTGCAACTGTAGCCGACAAAACCGCCGCACTCGGAATTGGAAACCCCGGAGGTGTCGGTAGCGGTGTAGTAATTGCCGGTGGCGGCGGAAAAGACGCCGTTCATTTGCCAGTTGCCCAGAATCTGGTTCACGAAGCCGGAAGCGTTCTTGGCCAACATGCGTCCACGACCGAAGGGCAAGTCGTAGGTATAGCTGAACACGAGGCGGTGGCGCACGTCGAAGTCGGCATTGCTGTATTCCAGGTTGGGGTTGGTCTGGTCGCGGAAATCTCCGTTGTTCACCGATCCCAGGCTGGCGCTGGAGGCGTTATCCAGAGCATGCGCAAAGGTGTAAGCCACTTCGTACTGGAGTCCATGAGAGTAGCGTTTCTCCAGGCGAACCTGCAGTGAGTTGTAGTTGGACTGCGTATTCGAGCGGAAGGTGGCGATACCGGTATCGAGCGCCGGGTTGCAATTGGCAGCATCCGCGTAGTTATTCGTGGGATTCGCATCGCAAGGGCCATTAGCGCCGGGCCAGTTGTTGTTGTGGGCGGGGCGCCGCGGCGCGTTGGGCTCCGATGCATCCGTGGTGGGAGTGGGCTGGTTCCCGTTGTAGAAAGCGAAGAGCTTCAATCCGCGAGAGCCGGCGTAGGAGACTTCGAGAACGGTGTTGGCGGGCAATTGGTACTCCAGACCGAGGTGCCACTGTTGCATGTAGGGCGTGACCAGGTGCGGGTCGATGGAGTATAGGCTGGGCGAATTTGGGTCGCTGAGCGAGTTCGCGGGAAAGCCATTCGCCAGGACGTTCAACGGCAATCCGGAGTTCGCGGTCGAGATTGAGCAATCGCTGGCCGGAAAATTCGAATTTGCGAAAGGCACGCTACACGGCGGGTTGAACACCTGTGAAGAAAAGAATGGTGGATTGAACCCGGGGCTGGGATTGGAGAATGGGCCGTTTTCCTGTCCGCCATAGAAGATGCCATAGCCGCTGCGGAGAACGAGCTTGTCGCTCAATTGGTAAGAGAAGCCAATGCGGGGCGCGAAATTGTTGAGGTCGGGACGGATGAGTCCGCGGGAACCGTTGCGCTGCATGGTGAGCTCGGTGCCGAGGGTGGGCGTTAATTGAGCGTTTTGTCCGCTGGGAACGATCAGTGAGAGCGAGTTGAAATCGAAGGTGGCCGCCTGGGCGTTCGCCTCCTTGATGGTGGTGAAGAGTTCGTAGCGCAAACCCAGGTTCAATGTGAAGCGCGGAGTTACTTTGATGTCGTCGAGACCATAGACCGCGTAAATCTGCCGGTTATAGATGACGTTGTGGAGGCTGGTAATGCTTCCTCCGTCGGGAATGCCGAGCAGGAAGGTGGCGACGGCCTCGCCGCCGGATCCGGGTGAGGCGGGATTGTCGGTGAACTCGTTGCCGAAGCTCATGCTGCCTCGAGCCTGAGCCGGCTGGTATATGGTGAACTGCTCGAAGCGCAGTTCGGCGCCGAACTTCGCGGCGTGGCGTCCGTGGATCCAGCTCAGATTATCGGTAAAAACGTAGCTGTGCTGCTGTTCCTTGGAGGGCTGGTATCCGGAGGCGCCAATGCCTGCGACATTACTGATGCCGATCGAAGGCAGACCGCCGAGTTCGGGACCAAACGGAACTCCTGGAAAGCCGAGTTGTTTCGAGACGTCAACGTTGTAATTCAGATTGAAGCGGTGAGAATGCAGAAGGTTGAGGCCGAAGCGGACTTCATTGATGAGGTTGTTGCTAAAACTGTGGACCTCGCTGGCAGCCAGACCCTCGGCCGTGTTTTGGCTGTAGCCATCCTGAAAGCCGCCGCCGTCGAGAAAGTTACTGAAGGGCGAGGGCAGGAAAGTACTGTCGTTGCCGTAGCTGAAACGGGCGAAGAAATTGTCTTTGTGGCTGAGGGTGTAGTCGAAGCGAGTGTCGAACTTGTTCTCCGTTTCGGTACGTTTGGGGTCGGAAAGGAAGGCTTGGGGGCCGAACTTAGGGGCATTGGGCGCGGGAAACAGCGCAGCCAGATTCGCCCCCAGCGTCGGGTTGATGCACGGGCCCGTGGGCGGGCATGCGATACCAGCCGGGAGAATATTGGTTGGCAGTCCGCCGGAGGCGTAGCCTCCGATCGGGACGCCGCAGTATCCGTTGGCATTTCCCGCGTTAAAATTTGCCTGGCGCGAGTTGAAGATCTCTCCCAAATATGTCGGGTTGCCGTTGCAGTCGACGGCCGTGATCCCGTTTGTGAGCCCGGTAGTCGGATCAATCTGCTGCGCAAACGTAGGATTGCCCGAGGGCGTGTTGTAAAGGAGCGCGGAGAAATCTCCTTGACCGTTAATCTCGTTTTGCGGAGGAACCGTGGACAGCTGCGGCAGCCCCTGGCGAATGCGCAGGCCTTCGTAGTCCCCGAAAAGAAACATCTTGTTCTTGACGAGGGGTCCGCCCAGCGTAAACCCGAACTGATTTTGCTTGTAAGGCTGCTGCCCGAATTGGTCGAAGGGGTTGATAGCATCAACTTTTTCGTTGCGCAGAAATTCCCACACGTCGCCGTGAAGCTGGTTCGTACCGGACTTGATGACGGCGTTCATGATAGCGCCATTGCCGCGGCCGAATTCGGCGCTGTAGGCATTGGTCTCGACCTTGAACTCGGCGATGGCGTCCACCGCAGGCTGGATCACATAAGCGGAGCCGTTGAGGACGTCGCCCAGATTCGCGTTGTTGTCGACGCCGTCGAGCAGGAAGTTGTTTTGCAGCGAGCGCGCGCCGCCGGCGCTGAATCCGAACGTAGTTTCGACACGCGATCCGGGCTCGGCGGGAGCGACGCCAGTGCCGAGCAGCGCGAGTTGGGCGTAGTTGCGCCCGTTCAGGGGAAGCGCGTTGATGCGCCGGCTGTCCACCACCTGGCCAAGTTCGGAGGTCTCGGTTTCGAGTTGGGCACTTTCGCCGGTGACCGTGACCACTTCCGTTGCCGCGCCCGCCTCAAGCTTCAGATCCACGCCGACGCGATCCTGGATGTTCACTTGCACCGGGCCAGCAACTTCCTTCTTGAATCCCTGCTTCTCGACGGTGACAGTGTAGCGACCGATCCGGAGCGGACTGGCGACATATTCCCCCGCCTCATTGGTGGTGAAAGTCGACTGAATGCCACGCTCCACGTCGGTCACGGTGACCTTCGCGCCGGTGACGACCGCGCCGCTCGAATCGCGCACCAGGCCTACAATGGCTCCGGCATCTTTTTGCGCCCATAGCGGCGTGGCGACGGTAAGGACCATAAGAAGAAAGAGGGCCGAGAGAGTTTGCAGACGACGGACAAGGATGGACATGGCGAGGCTCCTGGGCGCTAAACTCGAATGTTCGCCAGCGGCCTGGTTGAGCCAGGCGAAAATTCGGGTGCTGGAACTACGAGCTTTCGGTGTAATATTACGAACCATTACTTTTACTTTCGTTTGGTAGCGTTTGTCAACTGCGATATTTTGGCGAACCGCCGGAAACGCGGTTGCAGAGGCTGGCGGAGCCACGGATGGTAGGACATCAAAGAAAGAGGTTACTCATGATCGCAAGAAAACACAGGACTGCGCTGGTCTGTACGGCGCTCGGTCTCACACTCCTGCTGACGGCTTGCTCGAAGTTGCCGCAGTCGCCTCTGAAGTCGTCGCTGAAGATTGCGACCGCCAAGCCAGAGCCCACCCAGCCTTCCGCGATCAAGGTGGAGGTTAAGGCGGGCGGGCCGGTGGTGCTGACGACGAGCGCGGCCGAGTTTCAGGTGACGCCCGATGGTTATGTGCAGGCGTCTTTGCTTAAAGACGGGCAGAAGCTTTCGCTCGACGAGCCCAACGTCGGCGCTCCCGCCGACAGCGATTTTGTGCGCGTTGGGGGCAAGGATGTGCATTTCACTCTCGATTTCCAGCAGGCGCAGGTGCACGAAGCGATCGGGAAGATGGGAGCCGGGAAGCGGGTGGAGATTCCGGCGCGTCTGCTCGGGCCATCGGGGACGGATTTGCAGCGCGTGCTGGCGCTCGAAGTCTATGACAAGTTCCCGAACATTTTGCTGAGCACGGTGGAATACAAGAACACGGGCGCCAGCGAAGTCACAATCGAAAAAAGCGTGAATCAGCGGCGCCGGTTGAACGCGCGGCTGGGCGACGCGAAGGCAAAGCCGTGGGAAATGTGGTCATTTCATGGCGCGAGCTACGACTGGGGAAAGGATGATGTCGTGAAGCTGACGCCGACTTTTTCCCAGCCAAACGTCATGGGAGAAATGGTCAAAGGCGGCTATGGTGGCGGGATTCCGGTGGTGGCTTTCTGGACGCGCCAGATGGGCGAAGCGGTCGGGCACGTGGAGACGATTCCGATTTCCGCCGCGATCCCGGCAAAAGTGGGAATCGATGGACGCGTGAATGCCGAGGTGGACTTTGCCGCCAACATCACGCTGAAGCCGGGCGAGACGTACTCCACTCCGCGCAGTTTCGTCTCGGTCTTTGCGGGCGACTTCTATGAACCGCTGCGGATCTGGTCAAGCGTGCTGCAGAAGGAAGGCTGGGAACTGCCGAAGCCGTCGAGCGAAGCCTACAACGTGAGCTGGTGCGGCTGGGGATACGAGTTCAACGTGACGCCCGCGCAGATGACCGGAACAATTCCCAAGCTGAAGGAGATGGGCATCAAGTGGGCGACGCTCGACGATCGCTGGTTCGACACCTATGGCGACTGGAACCCGCGCAACGAGACTTTCCCCGGCGATTCCATCAAAAAGATGACCGATGATTTCCATAAGGAAGGCATGCTGGCGCAGATCTGGTGGCTGCCGCTCGGCGTGGAAGATGGCGAGGGGCGGTGGGAATCCCACAAGTACGTTGTCTCGAAGGTTGTTCAGGATCATCCCGACTGGCTGATTCTCGACAAGAGTGGCAAGCACGCTCACATCACACGTGGTCTGGCCGCGCTCTGTCCGGCGGTGCCGGAGGTGCGGGCGTATCATAAGCAGCTGACGGAAAAATTCATTCGCGACTGGGGATTCGACGGCAGCAAGCTGGACAACATCTACAGCGTTCCGGCCTGCTACAACCCGGCGCACCATCACAAGTCGCCGCAGGATTCGGTGAATGCGATGGGGGATGTCTACAAGGAAATCTTCCAGACGACGCGCGCGCTGAAGCCGCAGAGCGTGACCCAGAGCTGTCCCTGCGGCACGCCGCCATCGCTGGCCTGGTTGCCGTTTATGGACCAGGCGGTGACCGCCGATCCGGTGGGGGCGGTGCAGGTGCGGCGGCGGATCAAAATGTATAAGGCTTTGCTTGGGCCCGAATCTGCGGTCTACGGCGATCACGTCGAACTGTCTGCAATGACCAAAGTGGGGAAAGACTGGAAAGAACATGGCGATGATTTCGCTTCCACGATTGGAGCCGGAGGCGTGGTGGGGACAAAGTTCGTCTGGCCTGATCCCGGTCCAAAATTCAAGGACGTCAATCTGACCGCTGCGAAAGAAGAGCGCTGGAAGAAGTGGATCGGGTTGTACAACGAGAAGATGCTTTCGAAGGGCGAGTTCAGGGACCTTTATGTGACCGGCTACGACGCGCCCGAGGGATATGCGATCGCGAAAGACGGCAAAATGTACTACGCGTTTTTCGCATCGACGGCAGGCTGGGAAGGCGAAGTCGAACTGCGCGGATTGAAGCCCGGGAAGTATCGGGTGAGTGACTACAGCGAGGCCAAAGAACTCGGCACGGTGGACGCGGCGGCCAACGGTGTGGCGAAACTGGCGGCGGAGTTCAAGGATCACCTGCTGCTGGAGGTCAGTTCGCAGCCGTAATGTTTGGTGGGTAAGTTCGGTGAGGATGGCGGGATCGCGGGCAGACAGGTATCCTGATCTGCCCGATTTTCTTTTGTGGAGGTGCGAGTGCGGGGGCTGAAAGCGAAACGAATTCTGTGCTACGATCTCGCCGGTAATCATTGGCAACTTCATCCTGAGTTGCAGCTCCGCTCATGCCGAGGCTCCCGCCGCGATTTCTTTCAAGCGCCGCAGATCGAGCTTTCCAGTGCCAAGGTATGGCAACGATTCCACGTGCACGAATTGATCGGACCGCGGCTTCCAAAGTGGCGGAAGGTCTGATTCGCTCAGTTGGGCGAGGCATCCCTGCAATTTGTCTTCTGGCAAGGTGTGCAACACGATCAGGCGTTCGCCTTTCTTGTCGTCGGGCACAGCCGTTACGGCGAAGATCTGTTCGGTTGCGCCGCTTATTTCGTGGAGCTTGTCCTCGACCTTGATATGAGGAACCATTTCTCCGCCAATCTTGCTGAACCGGCTCATGCGATCAGTGATGCGGACGAACCCATCCTCGTCCATCGCAGCAATGTCGCCTGTGTTATACCAGCCCCAGCGTAGGACCTCAGCAGTTTTTTCAGGACGATCTAGTGCATCGTCCCATTAGTT
>PKUV01000111.1 GCA_003131315.1 Acidobacteriaceae bacterium | reverse complement strand
GGCCGGGTAGGCCTCGTTATCCGGTTCTTGTCCATCGGGCCGCGGCTTTGCTCCACGCTGCTTTCAGACCCCACCTCGCGACGACGCCCTTGCGCTTCGCTAGCCCTTCACCTCCACCAGGTTGGGCAGGGGACTTTCACCCCCAAGCTGTCGAACATGTTCGGCACACATGAAAAAGGGGAAGAGCGACTTGGCGCACTTCCCTTTAGCAATCTGGCCCTTAACAATCTGGACGTGACGTGCGCACGCGACGGCCCACCGTAGCAAAAGGTGCAACCAGGCCGGGATTCGCTTGGCATGGGCGCGGGTTTAGGGGCATACTAACTCAGCAATAGCTCAGCACTCCCCGAAACCGATTACGATTCCGAGGACGCTCCCGTGCCCATGTTTCAAGACGAAACCCAGCCCGAGAACCATCTGGAGCGGTCGACGCAGCTCCCCTTGCAACCCGCGGCGCAGGATGCGGAAGTGCAGCGGAAGCGGATGCTCATCGCGCTGGGGATCCTGCTGGTGGCGCTGGCGGCGGTGGTTCTGAAAGACTGGGATTTCTGGTTTCCGCCGGGCGGTGAATTCCAGGAAGCTGCCGTTCGAAGCAAAAACAGGAGTGGGACTGCGCCAACGGCGAGCACGCCGGCGGCTCCCGCGCGTGAACGCAAGCCCGCCAAGTCCCTGGCAACCGCGGCGGCCGAAGTTCCCCTCTCGGCAACCACCGAGCGCGCAGCGCTACCTCCTCTGCAGGTGGAAGTCGTAGCCGGGAACCGCCACATCAACGTGCCCGCGAAAAGCAACGCCATCCATCTGGATGTGGGCTCGGGCGCGACGTCTTCTGCATCGAGCGCTCCCGCATCGGCGCCGAATGGGCTGGTCAGCGCCGGCGATCGGGTGCAGCTCTCGCCGCAAACGGCGCAGAGTGTGAGCGTTTCGGTGCCACCGGATTATCCCTTGCTGGCGCGGCAGATGAAGGTGCAGGGCGCAGTCAGTTTGCAGGCGCTCATCTCGCGAGACGGCACGATCCAGGAGCTGCAGATTCTCAGTGGCCCTAGCATCCTGGCTACCGCAGCTCGCGAGGCGGTGAAGCAGTGGCACTTCAAGCCGTACATCCAAAACGGGCAGCCGGTGGAAACGCAGGCCCGCATCACGGTGAACTTCACCATTTCCACAAATTGAGCACGTGTGGCGCGGACACTCTTGTCCGCGGCCGTTGCTGTTGCTTTTTGAATTGTGCGGGCTTCTTCCGTCCCTGGAAAGTTATTCGCTGCACGCTTTTCGCGGACAAGAGTGTCCGCGCCACACAACCTGCGGAAAATTAAACGGGCGTCCGGATTCTTGCGAACCCAGGACGCCCGGGCAGCCCTCCCCCAGAACTGCTCAATTGGGAATGTAAGACTAAGCGGCGAATCTGAAAATGGCACGCGGGTGCCAAACTTATTCCACGAAAGTGCCACCCCGTAAATCACGGCTGGCTTCTATTCTGAAAGCACCATCTTCCCGGGCGCCGTTCCGGTGGAAAAAGGCGAACCCGCGATGACCGTAAGAGCGCCGGTCGATGGATTGTAGGTATAACCCTCAATACCGTTTCCAGCCTGACTTCCGATATAGAAAAAGTTGCCGCTGGGATCGATGAGGGCGAACAGCTCGCCCGCGGCCAAGCTGAACGGCGAGTTGGTTGCCGCCACCAGTTGTCCGTTCGTAGGAGTGATGGTGAAACACCAAATGGAGGAGCTCGATCCCGGGGTCACCGCGTAAACAAATCTGCCGCTGGGATCGACAGTGATCGCGGTGGGGCCGATGCCGAGCGTGGAGGTAAAGGGCGAGCCGAGCATTGTGCTCAGTGCACCGGTGACAGAGTCGATGTTGAAACCGGAAATGTTGCCGGTGGTGGACTGATACGGGGGAGGGTTGCTTGCCGAAGGATTCGCCACGTAGAGGAACCGTCCACTCCCATCCACTGCCAAGCCGGAGGCTCCCAATCCCGAAGTGAACGGAGACCCAGGCACCTGAGTGAGCACGCCGTTCGAGAACGAGAAAGCGGTGACCATCCCGTAGCCGCCCGGATTGGTCACGTACACGAACTTGCCGGAAGGCATGAACAGAATCTCGCTTGGATCCGTATTCGCGAAGAAGGGCGAACCTGCTACCTCCGTCAAAGCGCCGCTGCCGGCATCGATGGAGAAAACAGAAACGTCGTCAGTGAAATTATTCGTCACTAACAAGTACTTGCCTGAAGGGTCGATGACTGCCGCATCCGGACCCGAGCCGCCGGCCTGAGTCGGAGTGCCGCTGAGGGTCAAAGTCCCGTCGCTGGCAACATTGAAAATCGAGATCGTGTTGGCTTGGGAATTGACCGCGTAGAGAAACTTCTTCGACGGGAGCAACGCCAGGCCGTTGGGCGAAGTTCCCTCCACAACCGGCGTTGACGCTCCGAGGGTGATGGCTCCGGTTGCGCCGTTGATGTGCAGCAGGAGCACCTGACCAGTCGCTCGCAGGGTTACGTAGGCATTATGGTTAGGCGCCCTCGTACTGTGACTGCTGTTGCCACAGGAAAGGGAAAGTACGGCCAGGACGACGGCCGCAGCCGCAAGAATCCGGCGAAAACAAATTTGACCTACCAGTGCGGCACGCGCCGCCCTCAAAAAGCTCATTTGCGAACCTGCTCCTCAATATCCAAGGTGAGAACGAAAAGGTCGTGTTCACTATCGTGCACGAGAAGGCGGGAACTGGCAACTGCGAGTCTTACCTGTGCGAGTCCTGCCCGACGCGACGCAACCTTCGAAACTGGAACCCGTTGGGTTGGATGCGCAGGCGGGGCCGCGAGGCTGCGCAGGGTCTCCAAAGGGCGCGCGTCAGAAGGCCGGCGATGCTTCGCGGCGGGATGTGTTCTAATCGTCGTGTTCTAATCGATATGCTCCAAGTTGTGTTCCAAGTAAAGACTACGTCGTGATCGACATCCACTGCCACATTCTGCCCGAGGTCGACGACGGCCCCAAGTCCTGGGATGTAGCCGTCGAAATGTGCCGCATGGCGGTGGCCGACGGCATTACCCACACGGTCGCCACGCCACACGCCAACGATCGTTACGCCTATGATCGCGCGTACCTCTCCGGGCTTCTCGGCCAGCTACGGGAGAAGGCCGGTCCCGCGCTGCAATTGCAATTAAGTCTGGGCTGCGATTTTCATCTTTCGTTCGAGAATCTGGAACGCGTTCTCGAGCAGCCGCACACCTACACGATTGGCGAAACCAAATATCTGCTGATTGAACTCAGCAACTACAGTGTCCCGACCCGGCTGGAGGACTGTTTCGTCCGCCTGGGAGATCGCGGGCTTACGCCGATCCTGACCCACCCCGAACGGAACCCGATCCTGCAGCAAACGCCGCAGCGCATCCTGGAGTGGGCGGAGCAGGGCTGTCTGATTCAAGTCACGGCCTCGGCGCTGACGGGGTTCTGGGGAGAGCGGTCCGAAATCGTCGCGCGCTGGCTGCTCGACCGCGCTGCCGTCCACATCCTCGCCTCCGACGCTCACGACGCAAAGCGCCGTATCCCGAATCTTTCCGCGGCGCGCGATGTGGCAGAAAAAATCGTGGGAGCCGAGTATGCCGAAGCCCTGGTGGAGGGTAACCCGGGCGCAATCGTCAAAGGGATGCCGATCCCTTATTGCCCCCGGCCTGTACTCGATTAGCGCGTTTCATGCGGGTGGAGGCAATTGTAAGCAGTCGGTTCGCCACCGTCAAAGGTCGGCTCTTGGCTGTGTCACAATCACCGCAACGTCGGACAACTGTCATAACATCGCCATTCCGCCAAGAACGCGGGACATCTCGGAATTATTAAGCCACCAGCTTTGAATCCAGAGGACGTGCGAACTGCAGATCTCTCGCTTCGCTCGGGATGACAATTCCTGAAGTTTTTCAACAAGCTCCTAGAGTTCATCAACAAGCTGTAGGCACCAGAAGCTGACAGCTAAGAGCCAAAAGCCCTCCATGTTAGATTCGAACCATGCGCTCGATTCTGCAGAAACGCTCGCTGCGATTTGTGTTTGCGGCGAACGTGATCTCCATGCTGGGCAGCGGGATGAACTCCGCCGCGGTGGCCTGGACGATCTTGCAGCGCACCCATTCCGAAATGGCTTTGGGCACGTTTGCAGCCCTGCAAACGATTCCGGCCATGCTGATGCTGCCCTTCACTGGCGTCATTATCGACCGCGAAGACCGGCGGCGGCTGGTGATGATGCTGGACGCGGGGCGCGCCGTCGTCATTCTTGCAGTAACTGTGCTTGCGTTCCTTCACCGCGTGCAGGTGTGGCAACTCTACCTGATGAATACGCTGGTGGCGGCGGGCTTCTGGATGTTCTGGCCGACGATCACGGCGCTGATTCAGGAACTGACGCCCGAGGGCGAGTTCGTGCAGTCGAATACATTTCTTCTGGCGGGGATCCAGGGCGGCTGGCTGATTGCCGGCGCGCTCGTTGGATTTGTCTATGAACACATTGGGCTGGGCGGGGTGCTGCTCATCGACGTGAGCACGTACGTGGTTTCCTTTTCGTGCTACTTCGCGGTGCGCCAGGGCCGGCATGTTGTGCCGCGGGCCGTCGAACTTCGGCACGATCTGGAGGCGGCGGAAACCGCAGTCGGGCGCTTCCTGCGCGAGATGCGCGAAGGGCTCGTCTTTCTACGCGAGCATCGCAGCGTGGTTTTTCTGGGCACGAGTTGGGCTTTATTTCTGGGCGCGATGATGACAGGAGTAGTGGTCACGGCGCCGCTCAGCGATCGCGTCTTCCACGCCGGCGCGACGGGCTACGGATGGTTGAACGGGGGATGGGGTGTGGGCGCATTCCTCAGCGCTCTTTATGCCCCAGCGCTGATTGCGCGGATGGGGTCACGCAGTCTGATTGCGCTTTCGATGCTGCTACTGACTTTTACGATGGCGCTCTCGCCATTTTCGCCGTGGCTGGCGATTGCCGTACTGCTCTTTGGGCTGATGGGATCGGCGCGCGGGGTCAGCGGCGTGGCCATGAATACCAGCCTGATGGAGCAAGTGCCGCCGCATTTCATGGGACGTGTCCAGAACACTTTCTATTTTTTTGGCACGTTTCTGCAGGTGGCACTGGGGCTGACGGTGGGCGCAGTCGCATCGCGGATCAGCCTGGCGGCCGGGTTTGGCGTAATCGCCGCGGTGTATGCGGTGGCATTTGGCAGCGCCTGCTGGCCGATGAAAGCTCGGCAGGCGGTGGCTTCGGTAGCGGATTAGCACCACGCGAACGACCCCACCCTAACGTCGAACAGCACGACGTTAGGATGGGGCACCCGCATGAACAGCGTTCGCCGAGAAAAGCTTTCACCACAGGGGGCACAGGGGAACACAGGGGACTTCATCCCCTGCTATTCTTATTGACTTCGTACCAGGAGAGTTTTTCATGTTTGAGGACTTGAAAGGCCGGACGGCGGTTGTCTTCGGAGTGGCGAACAAGCGCTCGATCGCGTGGGCAATTGCGCAAGGACTGCACGCGGCGGGGGCGAACCTCGCCATCACGTATCAGAATGAGCGGATGGAGATGGAAGCCAAAGACCTGATTCTGTCGCTGCCGGGCGCGGAAGCTTTCATGTGCGACGTTTCGAAGGACGAAGAAATCACGCAGCTCTTCGAAAAGCTGAAAGCTCGCTACGGGAAGCTGCACACGCTGGTGCACAGCGTGGCTTTCGCGCCGGTCGGCGAGCTGAACGGCGACTTCGTGAACACGACGCGCGAGGGCTTTCGTGTGGCGCACGACGTGAGCGTATATTCGCTGATCGCGATTTGCCGGGCTGGGGCGCCGCTGATGGAAGACGGGGGCAGCGTCATCACTATGACTTACTACGGCGCGGAAAAAGTTGTGCCGCACTATAACGTCATGGGAGTGGCCAAGGCCGCGCTCGAATGCACGGTCCGGTATCTGGCGCAGGATCTGGGCCGGCGGAAGATCCGGGTTAATGCGATCTCGGCTGGGCCGATCAAGACGCTGGCGGCGCGCGGCATCTCAGGCCTTGGCGAGCTGCTGCGTGCGCACGCCGAGCGCGCGCCTCTGCAACGCAATGTTGAAGTCGGCGAGGTGGGCAGCACCGGCGTGTTTCTCGCCTCCGATGCGAGCTCCGGCATCACCGGCGAGACCATCTACGTGGATTGCGGCTACAACATCATGGGGTTCTGAAAGATGGGATTCTGAAGGTGGGTCGACGACCATGCCCGCTGAGAACGTGCCAGCTAGTACGCTCAAGGCGGAATCCGCATTAGCCACGAATCGGTGAGGTCATTCGCACTGAGCTGGTTCCAGTAAAGCATCGAAGCCAATCTGCCGATTACGCTGGCAGGTGCATACTCCTCGCTTCGGTTTTCTTTTGCAGCAGATTTCGGCCTTTCCTCAGGCGCCTGGCACCCATGTTTCGGGAGCCGCGCTATGACGCAGAGGGCTGACGTTGGGGAACTCAAGTCGCCCTCGACGCGGTTCTGGCGCTCGCTGTTCAAGAAGCGCGAAGTCGCGCCGCGTCCCACCGACCCGCTTCATTGCGAGGCCCCTGTGCTGCGTCACGCTGAGATTGCCGCGGTGTACACCGGGCAGCGCGTGGCTGGCGATTTCTACGAATTCCTGAGGGTGGGGCCATCCCGCATGCTATTCGTGCTGCTGGACATCGCCGGCCTACGGGCGGACACGCGTGAAATCCTGATCGCGGTGCAGAAGACGTTCCGAACGCTTGCGCCCGAGCTTTTCGCCGGAGAAGGCTTCAACGAGACCACCGCCATGATCGAACTGTGCCACGAGATGAACCGCACCATTATGCGTGGCGGTCTGCGCAGTTGTCCGGCGTTCATCGGTTGCTATAACGAGGATCTGGGGACGGTGTGCTATGCCAACGCAGGCCACACTCCGGCGCTGCTTCGCGACAACACGGGAATCACGCTGCTCGAGGCAACCGGGCTGCCGCTGGGCTTGTTCTCGCACACGACGCAGAGCGCGGCTACCTGTCACCTGGTGCCAGGCTCGGCTCTTGTGGTGGTCTCACGCGGGCTCGTCGAAGCGGACTACGAGGATGCGGAATTCGGGATGGACAGGGCGAAGCAAACCTTTCAGGACGCGACCGTACTCAGCGCACGCGACCTGTGCCTGAGCATGCTGCAGGCGACTCGGCAGTTCACACGGACGGCTCCCACGCATAACGACCTAACGACGCTGGCGCTGGTGCGGAATGTATCCCATGATGCGGTCTGAAACCCTGGCAAGGCTGGGGGGGGCTCATGTTCGCCGCTTGCCTTCTCCGCAGCCTGCTACAGGGACCTTCCTGGGGCTGCCATGTACCAGCCTTCCGCTAGGAATTGCTCGATTGAGCGCTCCTGAATACCTTCTTGCACACGCAGTTCGTCGTTCAGAAAATGGTAGGAAAGTGTTCCAGCGCCGCGATCGACACGGTCGATGCGAATGCGATTGCCGTCGCGATCGGCGCAGATTAGGCCCACTTCCACAGTTGGCTCTATAGCTTTCCCGATGGTTGCTTCGGTTCTCGGGGGTATCATTTGATTGGATGAGGAAGCATGGGATGCGGAACCAAGCGGCGCGAATGCTGATTCTATTTCATCGGGGCTATTTCATCGGGGCGAGGCTGCGCGGTTGCCAGATCGGGGCATCACGCGTCATGATGTCAACAGAATGCGCTCCCGCTATCTGGTGTTTACCTTCTTCGCCGCTGCGATGCTGTTCTCGATGGTCCGGGAATGGAGCGCGCCGGCAGGCTGCCCGCGGCTGGAAATGACGCGGAAGGTTCGTCCCCGGTAGAAGACTGCGGGAAAAATCCGTTTCGCGGGCCCGGTTCCTGAAGGGGCCATTGACAATGACCGGGATTCAACGGGTGGTCACTTGGATTCTGCGCTCAGTTTCCCCCACTCGCTCCAGGGTTATTTCCACGTTCCGATCGCGTTGCAAGCGAGGGAACTTCTCCCCCCACTCCATCAATAAGATGCAATTGGGCGCGAGAAAGTCGTCAAGGCCGAGCGTTTCCAGGTCGCGCTCGGTATCGATGCGGTAAAGGTCAATGTGGTACAGGGTGGTGCGAGGTCCGCGGTATTCGTGGACGAGCGTGAAGGTAGGGCTGGTCACATCCTCGGCGCGAGCGGCTTCGAACCCTTCCGCGATCCCCTTCACGAGGGTCGTCTTTCCCGCCCCGAGGTCGCCGCGCAGCAGCACGATGAGAGGAGGAGACAGTTCGGCGGCTAGGCTCCGTCCGAAAGCGATCGTCTCCTCGGCGGAGTGAGTGATGGTCTCGGTCGTCATCCCGGAGGACTCAGTATAGCGACAAGCAGAACCTGCGGGTGACGATGCGTCTTAGAATCCTGGCGGCGTCTGAAGCTGCTCGGAAACCGGGTCCAGGAAACTGCGGTCCAGCGCGGAATCGAGCGCCATGCGCAGCTTACGGTGGTCTTCGTCGCCCAGGGCAATGAAGCGGAAAGGCTGAAGACACGCGCTCTGAAACTTGCGCGTCGGGTGCAGCATTTCGGCCATGCCGTGGATGGCACCCGATCGGGTGTGGAAAGCGATTTCGACGAAATCTCCAGTGGAAAGCTCATGCTGCAACTGAAGCAATCCTCCGGTGATGGAAATGGATTGTAGTTTTGCGCGCGCCCGCTGGCCGCCTTCGGCCATCACTGCGGCCGCGACCGATCCATGGAGTTGTACTCGGGGTGAACGCCGGTTGACATTGGTTTGGGGGAAGTGGGTCATAGCCGACTGAACTATGCCATGCTTCGGCCGGTGGGGGCAGATTACGAAAGCGCCTGTACACGAGCGTATGCTTAATGATCGGGCGCATCTGGTTATGGCAGTTGGCCAAGTTTGCGATAATAACGGCAGTAACTTTTCTGGCTTGTACCCGAGAGAGTACCTTTGTGCGGTAGGGCACTGATAAGACAAAGTTTGCGCGATGTGAGGCGTTCAGAGATATGGGTATTGCTAAAGGGTCAAGATTTCAGTATGCAGCAGTGGCGGTTTGCGTGCTGGTGGCGTTGCTGACGGGCTGCTCGCGGGATCCGAACGTCCGCAAGCAGAAGTACCTGGAGAGCGGCCAGCGCTACTTCGACAAAGGCCAGTACCGGGAAGCCGCGATTCAGTTCGAGAACGCCATCCAGGTTGATTCGCGTTTCGCCGACGCCCACTACAAGCTGGCGCTGGCGGCCATGAAGCTGCAGCAGTGGCCAACCGCCTATCAGGAGCTGTTGACTACCGTTCAGCTGCAGCCGGACCAATATGCGGCGCACCTTGACATGGCCAACCTGCTGATCCTCGGCCGTCAGTTCAATGACGCGAAGGAGCATCTGGACCTGCTCGCGCAAAAACAGCCCAACAACCCCGACGTCTATATCGCGCGGGCCAACTACTACGCTGGCACGAATAACACCAGCGCTGCGCTGGCGGACATGCAGAAAGCGCTGCAACTGGATCCCAGCCGTTCCGACTCTTATCTGAATTTGGCTATGCTCCAGATGCACGGGCAACAGTGGGACGCGGCGGAGGCGAGTTTCAAGAAAGCGGTCGAACTCAGTCCGAAGTCCACGAATGCGCTGGTCTCGCTGGGGAACTTCTACCAGACTCGCGGGCGGTTTCCCGAGGCAGAGCAGTTGTTCCGGCGGGCGATTGCGACCGCAGCGGACGATCCCAACCCCAGGCTCTCTCTTGCCAGCCTGTACATGGCCGAGAACAAGCCCGGCCAAGCCGAGGAATTCCTGCGCCAATCGAAGAAGGATTTCCCTAATAATTCCGTGGGCTACCGCATGCTGGGCGATTTCTATTTTGCCAATAACCAGCTCGACAAAGCCACGGCCGAGTATGCCGCGCTGTATCAGGACCATGCCAAGGACATGGTGGTCAAGAAGAATTACATTCAGCTGCTGATCCTGAAAGACCGGCTCGACGACGCTCGCAAGTTGAATGCCGAAGTCGTGAAGGCGAAACCGGATGACCCCGACGCCCAGGTTTACAAGGGCGAGATCGAGATTCGTAGCGGCAAGGCCAGCGACGCCGTGACTACGCTGCAAGCCGTGTTGAAGAACGATCCCGATAACGCCGTGGCGCATTACCAGCAGGGCCTGGCATTCGACCAACTGGGCAACACCAACCGGGCAGAAGCAGAGTGGCGCGATGCCGTTCGACTGCGTCCTGACATTGTGGAAGCGCACCGGGCGTTGGCGGGCGTTGCCATCCACCGGAGTGATGCCGGGGGGCTCGCGCAGGAAGCGGACCAGATCATCGCCTTGCAGCCAGCGGCTCCTGACGGATACCTGTTGCGGGCAGTCGCCGAAATCGATCGCCAGCAGTTTTCGACGGCGGATGAATACATTAAGCGGTCGCTGGAAAAGGAACCCAACAATCCCGCCGCCTATGTGCAGTTGGGCAACCTGCGGATGGCACAAAACCAGTTTGCCGAAGCGCAAAAGGCCTACCAGCAGGCGCTTGATCAAGATCCGAATTCCACCGACGCACTGGGCGGCGTGCTCAACGTGGATCTGGTGCAGAAGCAGCCGGACAGGGCCATCGCTACGGCGAAGACGCAGTTGGCCAGGTATCCCAAGAGCGTCGGGTTTCACATCATGCTGGGCCAAATGCTGATGGAGCAGAAGAAGGATCTAGCGGGGGCAGAAGAGGAGTTCAAACAAGCCTCCGACTTGGATAAGAAGAACAGCGAGGCGCTGGTGAAGCTGGGCGTGGTGCAGAACGAACGCGGCGCCACCGATCGGGCGCTGCAAACCTGTCTGGATGGGTCGAAGATCAATCCCAAGGAAATCGCTTTCCACCTGCTGGCTGGTGGCATCTACGAGAGCAGGCAGGATTGGGACCACGCCAAGCAGCAGTACCAGAAGGTGCTTGAGATTCAGCCGGACAATCCGCTGGCCTCGAACAATCTGGCATACGTGATGCTGCAGCAGGGCGGCAATGTAGACGTTGCTTTCGCGATGGCGCAGACGGCCCGTCGCCAGCTTCCCGATAATCCGAACTCCGCCGATACGCTAGGCTGGGCTTTCTACCACAAACACGTCTACACGTCCGCGATTAACCTGTTCAAAGAAGCTGTGAAAAAGGAACCGGACAACGCGCTCTTCAACTATCACCTGGGACTCGCTTACGCCAAGAGTGGTCAGGCAGCGCTGGCCCGGCAACAACTGGACCGCCTGGTGAAGATTAAGCCGAATTTCCCGGATGTTGACGAACTACGACGGGCGCTGGCTGAGGCGAAAGGGTAGAGAACGTCTGGCGGGCGCGGCTGAACAGGCGCTGCGGAAAAAGTATCTTCTGCGCCGCAGTCTGCCCCCAGCGGCTAAAGCCGACACTGAAAACAGGCCAGTTATCGCGGCGCTGAAGCGCTGCGCCACCCAAAATCAAGCCCGAGATTGAGTTTCTTCCGCAGCTTGCAAAGCAGCTGAGGGCAGCTGTGGCGCGCGCCACGAGTTTGTCAGCAATCCGAGACGGGGCAAGACCCGTCCCTACACCGGCAGTTCTTCCTGCATCCATCCGCCCGCTGCTTCAAGCTTGGGCTCGGTGGCAAGATCCAGAACCAGCTTTTCGAGGATCAGCCGCTTGCCGGGAGGATTCGAGCGCAACGCCAGATCGGCTTTCGCGACCAGGCGAATGGCGCGCGTCAGTTCCCGCTTCGATTTGTAACGCCGCGCCTGCCGGATGATATCGTCGGCCGCAAACGGCGGCACGCGAAAGCCCTGCCACAATGCCGCCCACAGCATGCGCTGATCGCGCACGTTGCGCTCCAGGATGACCAGCATCTGGCGAAAAGTTTTGGCTAGCATGTAGAGATGGCCGATGGCAGCTTCTTCGCCGTCGCCGGTCGAAAGCAGCGCATCGAGAACTTCGAGCGCGCGCACGCGGTCTTTGGAAGAAATCGCATCGGTCAACTCGTATAGCGACCGTTGTTTCGCGGCCAGCACCATGGTTTCGACATCGCCGAGCGTGATTTTTCCCTTTTCGCCGACGTACAGAATCAGCTTCTCCAGTTCGTTCGAGACCATCATCATGTCGGCGCCCAGCGCATCCACTAACTCGCGGGCGCCGTCGGCGTCGATCTTGACTTCGCGCGTGGCGCAGTACTCGCCAATCCAGCGGACGGCTTGACCCTCTTGCACGCGAGACAGTTCGACAATGCCGCAGAACGGACCCAGGTCTTCGCGGATCTTCTGGTAGCGGTCCTTGTCCGTCATCTCCATGCGGCGGGCGTCGGCGGGAATGCTGATGTGATCGGCAACAAACACCAGCAGCGCATCGGGATTAGGATTCTTGCAATACGCTTCGATGGCTCCGATTTTTCCTTCGTTCGATCCGCGGCCAAACAAGGTCTTCACGCCGCGCACGAAGAACACCTGAAACGGCGCCATCAGCGAGGGCGTGCGGGCGCGATCCAGAACTTCAGTCAGCGAAGTCTCGCTGAGGTCGAACTCAAACAAGCCGAAGTCACGCGAGTCGGGCGCGACCATGTGCTCAAGAATGGCATCGCGGCAGCGCTTGCGAAAAAACGCTTCATCGCCCACCAGTACATAGGCCGGCTTCAGCTTGCGCGACTCAAGTTCGGAGAGAAAGCGGTCCGCCTGACTGAAGGCGCGCATCACCATCAGTAGGCCTCCAGGATGTTGGCCACCAGGGTGCGCGCGAAATCCCGCGACAGGCGATCGACGGCCGGAGAATCTTCTTGAAAAAAACTGGGGAGATCGCGTGACAGTTCGTACTGATCGTGAAAAAGATAAGAAGGATTCTCGAAGAGCACCTTGCCTTTACGGTCGGTCAATGTCACCTGTATGCTTACGGTGATCAGGGCGCTGGCTGCGCGCCCGGTTTGGGAGTCGTAAGCGAGCGGGGTAGCCGACGCCGATAAAACTGTCGCCTTCAGCACCGCGTCCGCGTCGCCTTTCGCTTCATGGATCACGCGGTACTGCGTGCGGGCATTGAATTCGCGCACGACGGCGTCGGTTAGCAGCTGCTCGATGCGAAAAGTCTGGCTCTGGCTCACGAAGCCGGGAATCGCGATGGTGTGGATATTCTGGGGCAGTTCGACCGCATTTCCGGCGGTGTGGTAGCCGCAGCCAATCGATATCAATGTCGACGCCAGGCCCACTGCGAGCGCAAATACAACGGCCCAGCGTATCGTCACAGGCTGCGGAAAAAGTACTCCCTGCGCAGCAGTCTGACCGCAGCGGCTAAAGCCGACGATGGAAACAAGCCAGTTATCGCAGCGCTGAAGCGCTGCGCCACCCAANNGATCGAATTTTTCCGCAGCCTGTTCAACCCGAAGATCATTGAATCTGACCTCTCGGCCGGGATGCGGTCATGGTCTCGGCGCATTCGACCGCAGTCAAAGCGGCAATGCGCAAGTTGTCGGTAGTTGCCCAGAGCCACACGCCGTTCTTGTGATTGGCGTCGACGGTGGGTGCGACCAGGATGTCCCCCTGACCGGCGGCGCTCACGCTGGTGGGCGTATCTTCGGGGCTGCCACTCACGACCACGTGCTCTCCCGCCAGAGCCTGCGAAAAATCTGCGATCTCGACTGGCTTCTCCATCTCCAGGTAAACGGAAAAGCCGTGTCCATGGAAGACAGGCGCCTGCAGTACCTGCAGAGCAGGCTCGGCTGCGCCGCGGGCAATGTGCCGGTAGTGCTTCCGGATTCTTTGCGACACAGCTTCCAGCGCCAATTCAGATCTCTGTCCGTAGCGCGGCACCATGTTGAAGGCCACCTGGATGTCGAACAAATTCTTCGGCAACTCCTGGAAGGAGAGCAGATTCACCGTCTGCTCGTGCAGTTCATCCATACCCTTCTGGCCGTTCTCCGACGCCGGTTCAAACACGGTCGCGACCATGCGTTCGATTTTGCCAGCCTTCGCGCCGATCTTCTCGCTGCGTAAGGCGAGCATCGCGAGGACCGTAGCCGCAGGATGGGCCACCACCACCGGGCCCGGTTGCAACTCCGGGGCAATGGGCTGGCCGGTCTGGCGCTCGATCCACGGCGAGCGGACCGATGCTCCCGACTCATCTTCCAGCGCGTACGAGAGATCCACGATCGTATTGCCCTGGTCGCGCGCCGTCTTCCAGTTTTTGCTCGTGGAGCGCGGGTCGGAAGCGAAGAAGGCGAAGTCCACGCGCTCGAACTGATCAGAGCGGATGCTCTGGATAAAGCTCATCTCGTCGCCGACTGCTTCCAGTTGGCCGAGAGACTCGTCGTCATCGAGCAACCGGACATCGACTGCGGGAAAATTCCGTTCGCGCAGGATTTCAGCGATCTCTTTTCCCTTGAGTGACACCGCGCCGACAATCGCCACGCGATAAAGGTTCGTGCCGCGGAGATCGGGCTGCGAGCTGGCGGATTTGGAAAGGGGAGTCATGGATTCTGAGATGCCTCCCGGTACACCGGTGGTGCAGGCGGAGTCTTGCGATGGAAGATCCACTGCAAGCGCCACAGGACGCCCGAAGCCATGTATAAAATCGCGATGGCGAAAAGCGCCGGACGGGAAAAGAACCAGATCGACGCGCCTACTATGCCAAACAGCACAATCAGGCGGAAGGGGCGTCGCGAATGAAAGTCAATATCCTTGAAGCTGTAGAAACGCCACGTGCTGACCATCAGATAACCGACCACGACGACCATCAGCAACCAGCTCATCGCCGTCCACCAGGAATTCACAGGCGACCCGCCGGAGTAGTGGACGATCGCCGCAACGACTCCCGCCCCCGCCGGAATCGGCATGCCCACGAAATATTTCTTTCCCGGACGTCCCGGATTCGAAGGCACCGGATTCTTGGCGATGTTGAAGCGCGCCAGTCGGCTGGCGCCCGCCATGAGGAAAGCGAAGCAGGCGACCGAGCCCAGTTCTGTAATTTTCTGGCGCAGCTCGGGCGCGATGACCAGCGGCAACAGATGGAATCCCCACATCCAGGCGAGCAGCGCCGGGGCAACGCCAAAGGTGATCACGTCGGCCAGCGAATCGAGTTCCCTGCCAAAATCGCTAGAGGTGTGGGTCATGCGCGCGATGCGGCCGTCCAGACCGTCGAACAATACGGCAAAGCCGATGGCCATCGCGGCGAAGTCCAAGTGCCAGGCTTCACCCGAGACGCCATGCACGGTCTGCAAAATCGCGTAGAACCCAGCCGCGATATTCAACGTGGTGAACAGCGAGGGCAGTATGTACATGCCCTTGCGCAATTTTCCGCGCGAATGGTCCGAATCACGACGACGCGGCGCTAGCTCTTCCATGTTCAATGAGCCTCCCGCTCCCCGGCCGTGCCGGCATGAACTGGCTGCGCAACCGGCAATAAGGCAAGCACCGTCGCTCCTCCCTTGACGCGATCGCCGGACTTCACCTGGATCGCGGCATCGCGATCGAACAGAACATCCACGCGAGAGCCAAACTTGATAAGCCCAACCCGCTCGCCGCAGGCTACGTGGTCTCCCACCTTGAAATTGAAAACGATACGGCGCGCGATCAGGCCGGCGATCTGCTTGAATATTACGGTACGGCCGTCGCCTTCAACGGTGACAATGTTCTGCTCGTTCTCCTCCGCCGAATTCGCTCCCATGGCGTTGAGGAACTTGCCGCGCCGATAGCGCACGTCGCGGATCACGCCCGCGATCGGGGAGCGGTTCACGTGTACATCGAAGACGCTCAGAAAGATGCTGATCCGGTTGCGCGGAGTTCCGCCAGAAGCCACCTGCGATACGTCGGTCACTTTACCATCGCCGGGAGAAACGACGGCGCCGGGGAGCGTGGAAATCTGGCGCTCGGGATCCCGGAAAAACCACAGAAAGAAAGCTGCCAGCAGCAACAGAGGAATGGCATAGGGCCAAGCCGCCAGCCACGCGACAATGACCGCGGCAAGCACACATCCCGCACCGTAGAAATAGCCGTCACGAACCATGGGAATTCAATCAGGGTAATTATATGGCGTAAGTCGTTTGGCCGTTCGCTGTTCGTCGTTCGCTGTTCGCGGTTAGCGTGCTCATTGCGCTTCTTCAAGCGAACAACGAATGGCGGGCAGCGAACGACGAACGACTCTTCATTTGGTGCCTGCCAAAACTGCGGCGTAGTGGTCGATCCAGCGCCGCTGCTCGGCTGTCTCTGGAACCGGGTTTCCGCGCGCGGCGCTTAGGGTCTTGACCGCGCCTTCCGGAGTTAGGCCTTTGGTGACCAGCAGGCAGGCCGCTACCAAGCCAGTGCGGCCGATTCCTTGCCGGCAATGGACGACAATATTCTTTCCCGCCGAAAGATCGGCGTCGAGCCGATCCAATGCTGCCGACACTTCCGACTCTGAGTTTGGCACCTGACGATCGGGGATTGGCAACGAGGCGAACTTCATCCCTCGCGCTTGCGCCTCGTGAGCCTCGCGCTTGAGATCGAGATCCCGCTCCTCTTCGGGAGTCAGCAAAGAAAGCACGGTATCGATTCCAGCCCGGCGCCAGCCCGCCATCTCGTCCTCCAGCCAGTCACCGCCGCGAGGACGCGAGGCCAGGGCCAGCTTTCCGGGCCAGGGGCCATCGACCCAATAGAGTTCCGTCAACATCGCTTAAGAGTCCCCTTTTACGATGATCTCACGTGGGAGGGCATCAACCTCCACACCTCGTCCGCGAAGAATATAAATCCTATGATGTCCGTCGAGTATAGTTCCGTCCGGTCTGGTTTTCAGGGAGTCTTTCTGGCCCGGCACCAGTGAATTTTGCAGAACGTCAGTTGTGCGACGTTCCATTTCTCCGAGTTTTGCGGGACTGAGGGAGGCATCCGGATGAAGCGGCCTCAGCGGAGGGTACGAGGGCGGATTCGGCATCTTGTCACCAGTTCCAGACCAACCGCGAGACCGTTGCCGACTTCACCCAGATTCCACTTAAATTCAATAAAAAAAGGCGCTTAGAGGCGCCCGGTATGATGGCATGGGTTAAGTGAGGCCCTGCGTTTTGCTGCGATTCGGGCCCGATTGCTCAGGCCAGTCGTTTCTAGGCAGACTGCCGCTGGAACTGCGTTTCCAGATTCTGCATCTGGTCTTTGAGGCGCAGCTTTAGTTTCTTCAGCCGCACTTCTTCCAGTTTTTCGTCGTCGGTGAGGAATCGTTTCTGGGTGAGGGATTCGAGCCGTTGGGAGTATTGCGAGTGCTCCTGAACCAGTCGCTGGAACTCATGATGACCGGTCAGGAGTTGGTCTCTTGGAATCAGCATCCTTGCTAGACCTCCTGCTGTTTGTTACTGCGCGGTTACAAAGTAGCACAGGGATCGGTAGGGGTTCAATGAGATTTCATAGAGAAATTTCCACCGCTGGCAGACGGCCCTGGGATGCGAAGTTGAACAGAAAATGGTGCAGAAACTCGCGGCTTTTCGGCCAAGGTCAGCGGGCGAACCGAAGCGCGTACAGAATCGCATCCTCCGCCGGATCCCGGTAATACACGCGTCGGCGGCCCACCTCGCGAAAGCCGCGCTTTTCGTAGAGCGCGCGGGCCGGCAGATTCGATTCGCGGACTTCGAGCAAAATCGCTGACGCCGCCTCGCTCTCCGCGCGCCGAATCAACTCGCGCACCAGTTCATCGGCGATGCCACGGCGGAGGAACTCCGCGGCCACCACCACGTTCTCGATCTCCCACTCGCCCGCGACCGCCTGCGCGCAAACGAATCCGCAAAGCCTGCCTGCTTCCTCGGCCACCAGAACGACCCCGCCACCCACTAATTTGTTGTACTGCTCGGACGTCCAGTGAGCCGCGCCCGGCGCCTGCCGCTCGATGGCGAGAATCGCCGGCAGATCGTTCAGCGCAGCAGATCGGATGGCCACAAGCATGGAGAGTCTCACGGCTTCGGCTTCGAGAAAATTTCAGCGTCGGAATGGCGGATGTAGTTGGCTTCCAGTTCTTCGGGACGAACCGTCTGGCCCCGCTGGAGATGCTCCCAACCCAACTGGGCGATCACCCCGCCGTTCGGATACTCAATCCGCTCAACCTGGATTCCGGCAGCCCGAACGGTCTCAGCCAAACCGGCATCGGGAGTGACGACCGCCTTCCCCGTCGCGTCGGTACCCTTGGCTTCGGCAATAAACGCTTCCCTGCTCAGTAGGCGCTCGCTGTGCATGAGAACTTGCGAGTCGAGTTCGTAGTCGCCGACATACACGTCACCGCGGCCCGCATCAAGCGCCGCGAGAACCCGACCACGCGCCGCGCCGCTGCACGCAACTGCTTCCAGCAATGAAATCGCAACGATTGGCCTCCGAAGTGCCTCCGCCAGAGCTTTAATCGCAGCCAAGCCCACGCGCAGCCCCGTAAACGACCCCGGCCCGGACGCGACCGCAAATGCCCCCAGATCGCGCTTGCTGTGTCCGTGCTTTTCGAGCAGCGCGGCAATCTGCGGTACCAGCTGCGCCGAAAACGCGCCGCCGGCGAGCGGCACAACTTCAAGCACACGAATTTCGCTTTCGCTCGGACCCGGCATCACGCGGGCCAGCGCCAGACTGCCGTTCTTCCCAGAAGTGTCAACCGCGAGCAGAAGCATAGGCTGAAACATTTGTAATTGGTAATTTGTAATTGGTAATTTTGAAAACCTGCGCGTCCAACCTGCGCTTTTCAAATCTCAAATTACCAATTACAAATTGCAAATTACAAATGGCTGCTCTCCACCAGCTCGAGCAGCACGCCCCCCGTACTCTGTGGATGAACGAACACATACCGATGCCCGCCCGCGCCCGTCTTGATCTCATTCGATACCAGGCGCACGCCGTCACTCTTCAATTTTGCAACCGCCGCCGCCAGATCCGGAACGCGCATACAAACATGGTGCAGTCCCTCGCCGCGCTTGGCGATGAACTTGGCGATGGTTGAATCGTCCGAAGTCGCTTCCAACAGCTCGATCCGGCTCTCGCCCACGGGCACCATCACCAGCCGAACTTTTTCCGCCTCGACCGTTTCTTCCGGAGAAACGCTCAGCCCGAGCTTCTCGTAAATGGACTTCGCCGCCGCCAGAGACTTCACTGCGATGCCGAGATGATCGATGCTGAATTCCATGATTGCCTTTCAGCGATGGCGCGGACCTCACGGCCCGTGCCGACTGTGGACGGGCGAGGACGCCCGTCTCTCCATCGAATCTACGTGCGTTCCGCGCCGCGCACAATCTCTTCCACCAGCGAATACGGATCGCGCTTGTGTTCGGCGATCTCGGCCGCATAACGCTGCAGGCTGCCGCCGTCCGTCTCCATTTGAGCGCGCGCTTTTTCCAGCAGGGCATCGCGCAGCATCTCGACCAGCCGTTCCTGCCAGTTCTCGACGTTCTTCTTGAAGACCAGGTTCTCTTTCTTCAGGTAGGCCTCGTAGTCCGCGATCGCCTCCGCCAACTCTGCGGTTCCCACGCCCTCGCTTGCGACCGTCTTCACGATCGGCGGCGTCCAGCGGTCGTTGCGCGTGGCCAGCGATTGCATGGCGCGAATCTCGCGCTCTACGCGCTCGGCCCCCTCGCGGTCGCTTTTGTTGATCACGAAGATGTCGGCGATTTCCATGATCCCGGCTTTGATGGTCTGCACATCGTCGCCCATGCCGGGGACAAGAATCACGATGGTGACATCGGCCAGGCGCACAATGTCGACTTCGTCCTGCCCGACGCCAACCGTTTCGATCATGAGCAGGTCGCGGCCCGAAGCATCGAGCACGGTTGCCGCATCAGCGGTGGCGCGCGCCAGCCCTCCGAGCGATCCGCGCGTGGCCATGCTGCGGATGAAAATCCCCGGATCGCTATAGTGATCCTGCATGCGGATGCGGTCGCCCAAAATCGCCCCGCCCGTGTAAGGGCTGGTCGGATCGACCGCGATGATGCCGACGGTCTGATTTTCTTTGCGATAGTGCTTGGCAAGCTGATCGACCAGCGTGCTCTTGCCCGATCCTGGGGCGCCGGTCAGACCGATGACGCGTGCCTTGCCGGTATGCGGAAAGAGCGCCTTGAGCAACTCGGACCAGCCTGTCGCGCGGTTCTCGACGGTGGAGATGGCGCGGGCCAGCGCCCGGGCGTCGCCGGAGCGGAGACGTGCAATCAGCGACTGTGAGCCAGAATCCAAACTACGAGTGTAAAGCAATGCGGCCCCGCGCGATAAAAGGCTTTCTACATGCGATTCGCGACCAAGCCCGATCAGCGACGAAACAATCGCGCTCTCCTTTACGCATGGGCCAGCCGCCAGTCCGAACCCATCTAGGATTTCGTCTCGATCACGAAGTAGTATTGTTCGTTATGCATTTCTTGCCATGTCCGGCGGACGATCTCCGCATCAGAAGGGTTCGTGCACCAGGCTATGATTTCCATCCCGGGTCGAAATTCGCCGAGCATCGCGGCCTGCTTCAACAAGGAATTGTCTTCACTGATACCAACTACGGTGTGTGTAGGCTTAAACATATAAGTAAGGCTCCTCCATCCACAATCAACTCCAGGCGGTGTGAGTTCAGGATACTACTTGGTGTTTTCACTAGCCAATACCACGATCTGGTGACGCAGATCACCGCTCTACAGCATTAGCCCTGAGATACTTCTATGCCATGGACGCAGGAATGGCGCTACTGCTAGCCGCTGGCGTGTTCATAATCATTCTGGCGTTGGTGATTCGCGCGAACCGGGTCAACACAGAAGACCTAGCTGTGCCTCCCTCGATTTTGGATTCTGGTTCATATGCCGCTGCGCCCACGAAACTATCCGAAGTTAGCGTCGATTACAGTTACAGCAAGGCCGGCATTCACCCGTGGTGTGAGCTGCCCGATTTTTCCGGCGAACGTGACACACGCCTTTCAGTCCGCAGCATGAGTGAAACGGGGGTGTTTTATGAAGTGGACCTGTTGGCGTACACGTGCACCTGCCCAGACTGGTCAAAGTTGAGAGGAGAGTTCCCAGTTCGCAATTTCCGGCGGGCGTGCAAGCACATCGTCGCACTGCTGCTCTTCCGTGATAACGGAGAAAAGCTAAGCGATCTTCTGTACGCTTTCCTGAGCGAACTCCCCGGCGGCGTTCCAACGAATTGCAACTGGATTGCTGCTCAGCTTGAGGGTTACGATGTGCTGTTCGTGGCAAGGGGAGGTAATCCTTGGCTTGACATAGTGACTGTCGCACCTAAGCCCCGAAAGAAAAGACCTTATCAGAGATTCGGTTTTAATTTAGCCGAGGGGCGATGGTCATATGGTCGTCGTCCGCGCAATGCGCTGATGATACGAAAAATAATCCACGATCTGCCGATGATCGCAGAACACTACCGACCAACGAGCCTGTACCGCACTTGACCCACCCAGCCAGCTAGTCCTTCAGCAACTGCCGCGCATATCCGCTTCGCTTGCGGGAACGCCAGCAAGATAGCTTTTGACCTCAGCCGCCGAAGTCTTTACGATAAATGGGAGGAAACGAAGGCCAGCATGGATATGATCCCACTCAATCCGGAACGTAAGGCGCAACTGGAAGAATACGCCAAGCGGCGCGGACAAGACCCTGCCGCGGCCCTCGACGATGCTCTGGCCACCTACCTTGAGTGGGAGCGCCAAGACTTCGCGGAAGCCGTCGAGGGCGTCCGTCGAGGCTACGAAGATGTAAAGGCCGGACGTACCAGACCCGTAAATTAAAAGGCCACCCCGACAGGAGTGGCCCTGAAAATCGATACCCCGAGCACATGCCATCCTTAGACGGTATCGGTGATTCCGGAGCTTACAATAAGAATTCTACCGCCGGAGACTTGGGTCGTCAATGCCTTTTGTCTATTCAGCGCAGGCGCTCGACAGCCTTGACCGAACACTAACGACTGATCGCCTTTCAGTCTATCTCAATGTATGCAAAGCAGATAGACAAGCGGCAGTGCAGCTATATGAGTACAACACGTTGGTTTCGGAAGGCATGTACGGCGTGATCCAACCTTTAGAAGTCACGCTGCGCAACTCGATCCATCACGTCATGCAGACGGATTTGGGTCACGACGACTGGTACGACCGAATCGTTCTATCCGCCCCTGAACCGCGAACGGTAGCGGAAGCGAAATCCAACATCATGCGGTGGGGAAAGACAGTAACTCCCGGGCGGGTTGTTGCCGAGCTCACATTTGGCTTTTGGATCCGCTTAGTAGCAAGGAAGTATGAAAAGTCCTTGTGGGTACCTCATCTTTTCAAGTGCTTCCCAAACCTAAAGAAACCCGACAGGCGGGCCATTTTTGATCGTTTGGATCACATCAGAAACCTTCGCAATCGGGTGGCTCATCATGAACCGATCTTCGCCCGAAACCTGCAAGAGGACTATCGGCAGGCCATCGAAGCACTGGATTGGATTTGTCCTGTAACCGCCTATTGGGTCCGGGCAACGAACTCATTTCAGCGAAGACTCAGATAGCGGGTCGGCGATTTGGCGCAAGAGATTTAATCCTTCAGCAACTGCCGCGCAATCACCAGGCGCTGGATTTCGCTCGTCCCTTCGCCAATCGTGCACAGTTTCACGTCGCGATAAAACTTCTCCGCTGGATAGTCCTTGATGAACCCGTAGCCGCCGTGGATCTGCACTCCTTCATTGGCGCACCTTACCGCTACCTCACTGGCGTAGAGCTTGGCCATTGACGATTCGAGCGTGGTCTTCATCCCGGCATCTTTCATGGAGGCGGCCCGAAACGTCAGAAGTTTTGCCGCCTCGATTTCCGTCGCCATGTCGGCCAGCTTCCACTGGATCGCCTGAAATTCCGAGATCGCCTGGCCAAATTGCTGCCGCTCTTTGGAATACTTCAGCGCCGCCCCATATGCGCCTTCGGCCATGCCGAGCGAGAGCGCGGCGATCGAGATGCGACCGCCGTCGAGGACACGCATGGCATCGATGAAGCCGTCGCCTTCCTTGCCCAGTAGGTTTTCTTCCGGTACGAAACAATCTTCGAAGATCAGTTCGGCGGTGTCGCTGGCGCGCAGTCCGAGCTTGTTCTCTTTCTTTCCCGGGCGAAATCCCTTGGTGTTTTTCTCCACCAGGAAGGCGGAGAGTCCGTGCGTGTGCGCGGCGCGATCGGTCACCGCGAGCACCACGACGACATCCGCATAGTGGCCATTGGTGATGAAAGTCTTGGTGCCGTTGAGCACCCATCCGCCCTTTGCCCGCGCCGCCGTCATGCGTGCGCTGCCTGCATCCGATCCCGCCGAGGGCTCGGTTAGCCCCCATGCGCCGATGTACTCGCCGGTGGCCAGCTTCGGCACATACTTCATCTTCTGCGCCTCGTTTCCCGCCAAATAAATGTGGTTCGAACAAAGAGACGTATGCGCCGCCACAATGATTCCCACCGAACCGTCCACGCGCGCGAGTTCCTCGATGGCCGTGACGTACTCCACGTAGCCCATACCGGCACCGCCGTATTCGGGTGGGAAGATCGCGCCCATCAGGCCGAGCTTGCCCAGTTCCTTGATCGTCGTCAGCGGGAATTCGCAGGCTTCATCCCACTTCATGACGTTCGGCGCAATCTCGCGTTCGGCAAACTCGCGCACGCTCTTCTTCAGGTGCAACTGCTCTTCGTTCAACTGGAAGTCCAAAGATCCTCCATCGGATCTTCCCGCCTCCGCTTAAGACTTGTCATCCCGAGCGGAGCGAGGGATCTGTAGTTCGTTCTGAATTGATGTTGGGATGCCGTGCGCGGGGATGGCGCAAAAGTTGGCGCCCAACTTTTCATTTAAGCACGGCGAGCAGTAATCACGAAATTCTCGAACCGACCGGTTGGCTTGGGGAGCGGACAGTTACTACGCGGTCTTCTTCGGACCCATTCCGAAGATCTTCCGCGCCATCCACCGCGGCGCCACAAACACGTGGGCAGGATTGGTCAGAAACGCGGGCTTGTTCCCCTCGATCAGGTGGCCCAGCCAGGCCAGCGCAAAGGCCATCGGGATGAGCAGCAGCGCAATGATCCAGTGCCACCAGACTACGATCACCGACGAGAAGCCCAGGGGAATGGCGATCATGTGCAAGGCGCGGTTGACGGGATGGTGATGCGCGCCGTCATAGTGCGAATACGTGTGCGAGTACAGTCCCATATTCCCACCCCACGCGAGAAGGTCCTAGTGTGGTGTCCTGCAAGTTCGTGGCATAAATCCACACTGTCATCCTGAGCGAAGCGAAGGACCTATGTATCTGAATTCGCTATGCACGAGGTCCTTCGCTTCGCTCAGGATGACAAACTAAACTTATGTCGCATATTTCCGGGACACGACACTGGTCCGGAGCATTATATCCGCGGTTCGGCCCCTGCGAAACGATCAAGACCCTAAAAACACTATTATCTGGGAGGGTTTCCCCCCGCTTTCCCCAAAGCCATTTCGGGGGTATACTCCTTACCAAATCGGAGTGCTGGGTTCTCGAATTCCCCTCGACAACCTGAGGCGAACGTTGCCTTTGTCGCGGGACCGAGGCGCGCTCCCTCGCTGGCTCTCCGAATCTGGGCAATCCCAATGGATGAGCGCGACCACAGGGGCAATGATTCCGATAGCCCGACGATGCCGGGTATCGGTGCGCCCGGAGATCATATTGGCGCTGCGGCTCAGACGCCTCCTCCTCTTTCCAACGCACCGCTCTCCGACGCTCCCACCTTGCCGCACGGGACCCCGATTCCGGGCGCGATGCCAGCACTTCCTTACGTCCGTCCAGCTCCGCCCTCGACCAGCAACATCTCCGCCTTTCAGGGTCTGCAGCCGGGCGTGCTTTTCGGTGGACGCTACGAAATCATGGGCGTGCTCGGACAGGGCGGCATGGGCGCCGTCTACAAGGCCCGCGACCGCGAACTCGACCGCCTGATCGCGCTCAAGGTCATCCGTCCCGAGCTGGCGACCGATCCTGCGATTCTGCAGCGCTTCAAGCAAGAGCTCATTCTCTCCCGCAACATCACGCACAAGAACGTCGTCCGCATTTATGACCTGGGTGAGGCCGATGGCATTCGCTTCATCAGCATGGAATACGTCGACGGCGAGGACCTGCGCACCATATTGCGCCGCGAGCGAAAGTTCTCGCCCAAGGAAGCAATCGCGGTGGTGGAGCAGGTCTGCCGCGCGCTCGACTCCGCCCATTCCGAAGGCGTGATCCATCGCGACCTGAAGCCCCAGAACATCATGCGCGACAAGCACGGCCGCATCGTGGTGATGGACTTCGGGCTGGCGCGCTCGCTCGGCGATTCCGGCATGACCCAGACCGGCGCCATCGTCGGCACGCTCGAATACATGTCGCCCGAGCAAGCTCTGGGCAGTACGCTCGACCAGCGCTCCGACATTTTCAGCGTCGGCCTCATCTTCTACGAGCTGCTCACCGGAAAAGCTCCCTACGAGGCCGACACCGCCATCGCCAGCCTCATGAAACGTACGCGCGAGGAGGCACGCCCGGTTTCCGACGTCGAAGCCTCCGTTCCCAAATCCCTGAGCGCGATCGTCAGCCGCTGCCTGGAGCGCGAGCCGGCCAACCGCTATCACTCCGCAGTCGAACTGTTGCAGCAATTGGCGACCTGGGAAACCAACCCCAACATCAGCGCCGAAACGCTGTCGAAGATGATTGCGCATCCGGTCGTGCGTTCGTCGCGCTTCAGCCTCGATCTTCCGGGAAAAAGCTGGATGTGGATCGCCGGAGCCGTGCTCGTCATCGTGCTGGCAACCTTTGCCGGACGCACGCTGCTGAATCGATCGGAAACGTCGTCCGGCGAGATGGCGCAAGGCATCCCCTCCCTCAAAAAGGGGAAGTACATCGCGATCCTGCCCCTGAAACAGGTCGGTGACCCGAAAGCCCTGGGTTACGTGGCCGACGGCATTGAGGAAGCTCTCGCCGCCAAGCTGTTTCAGTTGAAGGAAGTCCACCTCGCATCCTCTGACGCGGTTGATAAAGCGGTTGCCAAGAATCTGCCTCTCTCCAAGCTCGCCCGCGAACTGGGCGTCAACCTGGTGCTGCAGGGCATGGTGCAGGGCAATAGCGACAAGCTCCGCGTCACCCTCAGTCTCGATGATGCCACCACCGGCAAGCGCCTCTGGAGCCAGGAGTTCTCGGGAGCCTCGGGCGATGTGCTCGCCCTCGAAGACCAGATATACGGCACCGTGGCCACCGCCCTTGCCCTCAAGCCGACCGACGAAGAGCAAGCCCGCGTCGGCGCCCACCCCACCGAGAACCTGAAGGCCTATGACCTCTACCTGCAAGGGCGAAACACCCTGCGCAATGGTCACAGCCTGAACTCCTACCGCCAGGCCGTCGGGTTGTTCGAACAGGCCATCGACAAAGATTCCAACTTTGCTCTGGCCTACACTGGACTCGCCGACTCCAGCCTCCGCATGTACGGTGAAAGCAAGGAGAGCATTTGGGCGCAAAAAGCCACTCTGGCCGCGCAGCAGGCCGAGCGGCTCTCCAACAACCTGCCCGAAGTTCATCTCTCGCTGGGCAGCGTCTATTCCATGACCGGAAAGAACACCCAAGCAGTTGCCGAACTGAAACGCGCCCTGGAATTGGCGCCAAACTCGGATGAAGCCTATCGGAATCTGGGCGACGCCTACAGCGCCAGCGGTCAAAGTGACGAAGCCATCGCCGCCTACCAAAAAGCGGTCGCCGCCAACTCATACTATTGGACAAATCACACTGCACTCGGCAATGCCTACCTGGGGCTCGGCGACAACGCAAGAGCGCTACCGGAGTTTCAGAAGGTGATCGAGATCGCCCCCGACAGCCCCATGGGCTATGAAGGGGTGGGCTCGGTGTATCTGCGGCAAGGTAAGTGGAGCGAGGCCATTCCGCAATATCAGAAAGCCCTCACGCTCGCTCCTGATTCGCCGACCTACTCCAACCTGGGCACTGCTTACTTCTTCCTGAAGAACTACGACCAGGCCACGAAGATGTATGAAAAAGCGGTCGAGATGACTCCGAACGACGAAATACTCCTCGGCAATCTCGGCGACTCTTACCGCTGGTCGGGCCACTCCGACCAGGCCGCCCCCGCCTACAGCAAAGCTATTTCGCTTGCTTTCCAGCAGCTTCAGGTAAACCCGCGATCGGCCACCATCATGGGTGATCTTGGGCTCCTCTATGCCAAGAGGGGCGATGCAGCGAACGCGCTGCAGTACACAAATCAAGCCCGCGCCATCAGTCCTGACGATGTGCAGCTGATGTACTCAGAAGCCCAAGTGAAAACGCTGATTGGTAAACCGGAAGAAGCGTTGAAGTCACTGCGGCAGGCATTAGAGAAGGGTTACGCTGCGCAGGAGGCATGGAACGATCCCGAGCTTCAGAAGCTCCAGGCCCTCCCGCAGTTTTCACAATTGGTGAACGAGTTTACGAAAAAGAACCACTAGGCCTTCCAGCGGTTCTTCCACATCTTGCGGCGCGAAACCAACGCACCCAGTCCGGTCACCATGAACGCAATCGTGCCAGGCTCGGGGACAGAAGACGCGTTCGCATGCCCGCCAAAGTCCAACCCGCCCGGCCAGCAACTCTTACCGACACAGGAGAAAGAAATGGAGAAGCTCTGCCCGTTCAAGATCCCGTTACGCGGATTGAACCCGCCCTTGACGCCCGCCAGGACTATCGCCACATTACCGTTCTTCAGATCCGTTGCTGTGCAGCTCATAAACAGGTTTGAGTTGCATTTGATGGCGGCCGCCGGCACCATGTGCCCTTTTTCAATCAGCGTCAACGAAGTCCAGTTCACTCCGCTCGTGTTCGTGAAAAATAACGTGCCCGTCCCGCCCGCGGGTACGCCGAACTTAAAATTCAAGCCGACATTTGTACATCCTTGAGGCGGGCAGTGCGTTGGACTGTTACCGCCATTGACGCCGTGAATGACGATTCTTGGATCGTTGATCCCGTCGGCGAAGGCCATCACCGACCCCACTACCAGCAGCAAAGTTACTGCGCAGATCTGAGAGATTTTCATCGAAGTTTTCCTGTTCACCAAAGGAATCTTGCTGGGCAATCTTCTCCCAGCTTTAGGGGGAGTGTCGGCGAGGTTAGCTCGTTCAAAGGCACGGGTCAAGCGGAAACCAGCACATTCTTAAAAAATATCCGGGTAACATGCAAACTATTGCGCACAGCCCACCTGAAGTGTGCAAGCCTCTGCATGTCCCTCGCTTACCGCGGGCATCGTATTGCGCACAGCCCACAAAAAAGCCGGAGCCCGAAGGCCCCGGCTGTCCAGTTGGTTGTGTGCCCGGATAAAAATTGAAGAACTGCTGTCGATCCAAGCTTGCTGGT